>CALRVH010000021.1:0-45832 GCA_943371565.1 Chitinophaga pinensis
AAGTAAAGCGAATTACCATGGCGGTAAATGCACTTGCAAAAAAATTGGGCTACCCGGAAATGATCAGGTCCTCACAGGGAAAACCTATTTGAACGGATTTGTAAATTTTACGTCCGTTGATACATTCACATCCGTCAGTGTTTTTAAAAAGGCCACCAGGGCCGCTTTATCCTGTACAGACAAGTTGGCTAAGCGGGGCTGCCCGCCTGGCAACCTAAGTTGAGGAGAAAGATTGGGATGATTTCTTACACCGCTGCTGTAGTGTTCTACTACTTGTTCCAATGTAGCAAAACGACCATCATGCATATACGGAGCTGTTAGCTCTACATTGCGAAGTGAATTGACTTTGAAAGTGGCATCAAGTGCAGTGTTGCTCACAACAGCACCAAAACCTCTGTCAGTCGTTACCATATCAAGGCCATTATTTTTTTCCTGCGGTGCCGTAAAAGTTTCAGACCCATGACAAGGGGCACATCCACCGATTGGCCCCAGGAAAATTTCTTTACCCCTGTTTTCTTGTGCAGTAAAGTTTGGAAATACTGCATTCGGAGGGGGCGCAGGTGCTGTAGGCAGTGTTGATCTTCCCGCATCATATTTTGATTGATAAGAAACAATAGAACGGACAAATTGTGAAAGGGCCAGCGATATACGGCTGCTATTTATTGTGGCATCACCAAATGCTTTGGTAAAAAGTGAAGGGTAATAATCAAGTGCCCTCAATTTTGTTTCAAGTTGTGGCAATGTCATTCCCATTTCTACCAGGTCCTGAATCGGAATCAATGATTGATCTTCAAGAGACGCTGCCCGCTGATCCCAGAAGAAACGACCATTGGGATAGTATTTTGCATTGATCAGTGACATAGAATGTCTGCCCGTCAACCCTCCATTAAAGCCAACACTTTTTACTGCCGGGTCTGAAAAACCACTGGCCTGGATATGACAGGATGCGCAAGAGATCGTATTATTTAAAGAAAGTTTTTTATCATAAAATAAAACCCGGCCAAGCGTTGCACCATTATCAGTGATTGCATTCCCAACCGGAGTATTTATTTGAGCCTGGATTGGTGGCGAGGTCAGGTAACCAGGGAGGGGAGGATTAGCGTAATTAAATGGTGAAGCTGGTAAATTCAATACTGCTGCAACCGGGTCAGTAGGTGTGGGGGTAGTATCATCGGAGCTTTTATTACAGGCAATAAATACAAAAAGAGCAGATACTCCTGTAATAACTAACATTTTGGGTTTGGCGGCAAACAACATAATTGTCGGGACTTTGGTGGTGGCCTATGACCGGCCGGTGAAATAAAAGTTTAAGGTACTATGATTTCTTTCTTATTACAACTTCAGTATTTTTTTAAAATTATAGCCGGGTTTTGACGTTTCAGCAACTAAAAATCCTTCTCTGCAATTATTTCATTTATTTGCAACATGTTTACTTCCATCAACGATTTCAAAAATCCCTTCTTTATCGGCATCGCCGGTGTGGGAATGAGTGCCATTGCGCAATACCTGAAAGGGATAGGTAAAAATGTAGCTGGCAGCGATCGTTTTTTTGCTCTCGGGGTTTATAATGAAGTGCAGGAAAAACTGGAAGCGGAAGGTATTCGCTGTTTCGTACAGAATGGTGAAGGTATAACAGCCAAAACAGATTTGATTGTCGTCTCAACGGCTATTGAAGATACGGTGGCAGAAGTGCAGAAAGCAAAGCAATTGAATATTCCCATCATCCGCAGATCGGAACTGCTGGCAATGATTGCGGCAAGTAAAAAAACAATTGCCGTTGGCGGTACAAGTGGTAAAAGCACTACCAGTGCCATGCTATTTGATATTTTGGAATATGCCGGCCTGCAGCCAAGTATTATCAGTGGTGCCGGCTTAATAAGTATTATTAAACAGGGAAAAATTGGAAATGCTAAAGTGGGGGCAGGTGACTGGCTGGTAATTGAAGCAGATGAAAGCGATGGTTCCATTGTGCAATACAAACCTGAAATTGGTTTATTACTGAATATTGATAAAGACCACCAGGAGATAGATGAACTGATGAGGATCTTTGCAATTTTTAAGCAGAACAGTAAAAAATTTGTAGTGAATCAATCACATCCGCTGACAAGGGAACTTTCCCAGGATGTACAGTTTGATTTTTCCAGTAATTCTGATCTTCCTGCAGGATATATAGCTACCCGGTTTGAGCATTATGGGTTAGAAATTAGTTTTCAGATAAAGGGAGTTGATTTTTTTATGGAAGTCATCGGCAGACATAATATGGAAAATGCGTTGGCGGCCACTGCCGTTGCTTGCCAGGTTGGGGTTAGTGTAGATAAATGTGCTGAAGCATTGCGAAACTATGAAGGGATCTATCGACGCCACCAGGTATATGGAAAAAAGAAAGGTACCTGGCTCATTGATGATTATGCGCATAATCCGGTAAAATGTGCTGCGGCAATTGAAGCATGCCAACCGGTTGCTTCCAAAGTGATTGCCTGGTTTCAACCTCATGGATACAAGCCTACCAAATTTTTGCGGGAAGATTTTGTAAAAGAAATTGCAAGAGTGCTCAGACCGGATGATGAGATATGGATGAGCGAAATTTTTTATGCAGGAGGCACTGCCGTAAAAGATATTTCAGCCAACGATCTGATCAATGATTTAAAAGCATTGGGGAAGCAGGCATTTTTTGTGGAGAACAGAAATGATTTCTTGCAAACAGCCAAGCCCCATCTTACGGATAATTGTGTACTACTGCTAATGGCAGCAAGAGATCCGTCACTGGAGCAATTTGCGAAACAAACCTGGCAGGATTTGTAAGTATAATCAGGAAGCAAATTCCACTACATTCTCCTTTGTAACCGGCAGAAACATATACCAGCACAAGGCCATCAATAAGCCGGGATGCGAAGTATCGGAGAGTAATTTGTCTTTTGTAAAATCTACAGCAGGAGTTCCTTCTTTTACACTAAGGCCACAGGAAACGAAGGGTTTGTCTTTTGATTCTTTATACAATACCAATTGGGCCAGGGGATTGTTATGAATGGTGTAAAAGAATCTTTCATTATTTAGATCAATAAAATTCTCTTTGTTTTCATGGCCGAGTTCACCAATTTTTACACCATACTCATTGCGAAGAACAGTCTTATTCCGAAGGAACCCTTCTTTGCGGATGAGGAATACTCTTTTTTGATTATCACACTCTACTCTGGCGGAGTGTGCAAAGGGATTCAGCACAACAGTAAGAATTTTTTTTTCTTCTTTAAAGAGGTGATAAATTTCGTTGGCGGAACCGGAGGAAGCTGTTTCCCATCTCATAACTTAAGGTTTTAATGGCTGCAATAGGAGAGTAAAATACAATGGTTTCGGCTGGTAACAACTGCTTAACCTAAAATTAATATTAACTTCATATTGGAATACGACAGGTGCAAAAACTGTGGAAAATCCGGGTTTAATGCACATTTTTACTTTAAAATGTTTAAGCTTTGACTATGAATATGAACAAAGAGAGGGATAGAAAATTCCTGGAACGGGCCATTGAACTTTCTAAACTAGGCATGGAAGGTGGCAAAGGCGGGCCTTTTGGCTGCGTTGTAGTGCGGGGTGATGAAATAGTAGGGGAGGGTAATAATATGGTTACCTCTTCAAACGACCCTACGGCACATGCCGAGGTAGTAGCCATTCGGCAGGCCTGCGAAAAATTAAGCACTTATCAATTGAATGATTGTGAAATATATACCAGTTGTGAACCTTGCCCCATGTGCCTGGGTGCTATTTACTGGGCAAGACCCAAAAGAGTAGTGTATGCCAACACAAAGGAAGAAGCGGCCGAAATAGAATTTGACGATGATTTTATTTATAACGAGATCAACGCAAAAATGAGCGACAGAAAGATACCCTTTATACATCATCCGCATCCCGGTGCCAAAGCAGTCTTTGAAACATGGAAAAATTTAGAAGGAAAAATTAAGTATTAGTTGTCAGCCAATCATTCGGTGAATTACTATATAAGCTAAAGCAATAAGGAGTATAAGTATAAGAATGGAAATAATTAACCAGGGCTGGTCTTTTATATTCAACTTTTCCCGGCGGCTTTTCTTTTTTGCCGTTTTCTTTTTCAGGTCACGGTTCAGCATTTCCACCATGTATTGCAACTGTTCTTTGTCTTTGAATTCCTGCAAACCATCAATGGCGTCTTCATCAAATTCGTTTTGCATCAGTTGCTTTTCCACTTCATGTTTCTTTTCTTCAGACAGCTTGCCCTGCAGGTAAAGCAAGAGTGTTTCCTGGTCAACGTCGGTGGACAAATTGGATAATATGTCTTTAAAATTTTCGGACATTTTATTTTTTGTTCATTTCTTCATTTAATTTTTTTTCAATCAGTATTTTCAGGTTTCTTTTTCCGTTCTGGATATAACTTTTTACCTGCAGCATATTGAACCCGGTTTCATCACTCACTTCCTGGTAGCTTTTCTTTTGAAGATAAAACAAAGTTACACATTGCTGCTGCTCAGGATTTAGTTCTTTTAATGCCACTTCCATTAATTCCAATGTATGGTCATTCTCTGCCAAAGCCTGCAGGTCGGTTTCTTCCTCCGGTTTTGTGGTCAGGCGGTCATTTATTTCGGTAGTGATTTTTCCCTGCCTCTCCCGGATTTTCATCAGGCAATGGTTTTTGGCAACCATGTAAAGCCATGATTTAAAATATTCCACTTTGTATTTCTGTAACTCCTGTATCACTTTTAAAAAGATCTGCTGCACACTGTCTTTGGCTTCTTCTTCATTTTTTAAATACTTCATGCTTACACCTAATAGCAATAAGGTATAACGTTGCAGCAGAATACCCAACCATTCATTATTATGGTCGGTATAAAACTGTTCTAGCAGTTCCTGGTCGGTAATTTCCTGGTATTTGTCGGCCTTCACAAGCGAAAAATAACTATTTGTTGTCATTAAGATGCATGTTTTGTAAAATTCAACAAAGTTTTGCTGCATAACATTTACTTACTTTGAACAAAATTTTACCTGATGGATTATGCTGTTGTTGCAGTACCAGCTGCGCCGGTTCGCAGGAAACCCAGTCACCGGAAAGAAATGGTGAGTCAACTATTGTTTGGCGAAGCTGTAAAAGTATTAGCTGCAAAAGGAGATTTATGGGTTAAGATCCGCAGCCTTCATGATGGTTATGAAGGTTGGATGACCCATACAATGCTGCAACCCGTTGACAAAGCTATTGCTACTACAAAAACTGTTTTTGCCACAACAAATATGCTGAATAGTATTTCGATTGGTGACAAACAAATGAATATTCCTGTCGGTTCTTCGCTACCTTTTTTTGAAAACGGAAAGGGAAGAATTGGTAACCTGGAGTATTTTTTTTCAGGACATTATTTTAAAAGGGATGGGCAACAGCCTGCTGCCGAATTGATAAAGCAGCTTACTGCTGCATGGCTGAATGCTCCTTATTTATGGGGTGGTCGTACACCACTTGGTGTTGATTGCAGCGGATTTGTTCAGGTAATATTTAAACAAATAGGTATTGACTTACGCCGGGATGCCTGGCAGCAGGCGCAAGAAGGAAAAGGGGTAAAAAAATTAGCGGATTCACGGGTTGGAGACCTTGCTTTTTTTGATAACAAAGAAGATATTGTTCATGTTGGTATTTTGCTTGGTGAAGGGCAGGTTATTCATGCTTCTGGTAAAGTAAGAATAGACGAGATAGATAGAAAAGGGATCACCAATGAACAAACCGGATCACCTAACACCAGATTAAGGGCTATTCGACGGTACTGGTAGATAAGCTTTATTGTCAAACATAAAAAAACGGACAGAGAGGACTATAATGTTTTCTTTGTTTTCAGCAGTGGTAGCCCAGGCAATCGTAAGTGGATAAAAAACCATGTCTTTAAAGGTGTAATTAAGGATAACACCTGATTGTTCATTTTCTCTTTTTAATTCTTTCTTTTCAACTACCTCTAATCCCTTTTTGAGGCGGCGATTCAATTTCTCAAACTCCTGTTTGACATCTTTCAAACCATCTTCACCGGGAGCAGCATAACCAACCAATTGATAAACGAAGTAAGTATAGTAGTCATTGGACACACTGTCTGCATACTCTTGTTGTTCGGCCAAAACTACTTTACAATGACTGGCAGGAAAGAAAAAAGGCGAATGAGTTTTATAAGTACCCTGCAGGTAGAATAGTGTTGAATCGGTCTTTTTTTTAATATTTTTTTCCGACAGGCCCGGGTCGCTGATAAGTTTATTCAGGAATTGGCTGAATTCGGTTGTAAAAGGGTCGACACGGAAATATTCTTCCGTTGCTTTGTACATCGTTTGCGGGCAAAGCGTTTGGCAGGTTAACGAAAGGAATAAGAATAGTTTTATTTTCATACCTGTTTTACCAGTAATGAGCTTGTAATTATAATTGGGGCAATCGATAATGCAGTTAAAAAATTTGCCGGACCCATTTCACCAATAATTGATCCCAACTAAGCATTTTAAAAGCTGTATAGAAAAGGATAACAGCAAATATTTTTTTTAATAAATCCTGGTCTATAGCTAATGCCAGTTTGCTTCCAAAATATGCCCCAATGATAAATCCGACACCGAGTAAACCTACAATTTTCAGATCTACAGGTGTTCCAGCTTTCTGACACTGATAGTAATAATAGATGGAGGCCAGAATTACGACTGGCAATGTTAGTACAGCCAGCGAAGTACCTTGTGCCTGGTGCTGTGTATAATGCATAAAGAATACCAGGGCAGGAACCATAATAATGCCGCCGCCGATGCCAACAAGTCCGCTAAGTATACCGGCAGCAAGCCCTATCAGCAATGCTGTGATGATTAATTGAGCTGTCATAGTATTTTTATGATTGATGTTCACCAATTATTTATTAAAGGTCTCTTTATACAATCCTATTGCTTCGTTGATAACACGATAGGCAATTAATTGATCCTGGAAATTATCAATTTCCACTTTTTTATTTTCCAGTACTTTGTATTGTTCAAAGAAATTTTTGAGTTCCAGCAGAAAGTGATGGGGAAGTTCTTCCATTCTTGTAATATGGTTGACGGAAGGATCTTTAGTGGCTACGGCAATTATTTTATCATCCACCTGGCCGCTGTCCATCATTTGCATATTGCCAATCACATTTGCTTCAACCAAACAAAGGGATTGAATGGATTGTGAACATAAAACAAGGATATCCAATGGATCACCATCCTGCCCGAGTGTTTGCGGAATAAATCCATAGTTAATCGGGTATTGAAAAGAAGAATAGATGACCCTGTCTAACCGTAGCAGGCCTGTAGTTTTATCCACTTCATATTTAGAACGGGAGCCCTGTGGAATTTCAATAAGTGCATTGACGGCCGCCGGAGCTTTTTCTCCAAAATGCGCACCATGCCAGGGATGTTTAACAGTCTGCATTAATTATGGGTTTAAATTATCTCGTAATCTTCATACCAATATAAGTGGCCAATAAACCTATCACTACACTGGCAGCCACATAAGAAAAGAATAAAGCCAGCTTTTGTTCTTTTAATAATCCGATCCCTTCCAGTGTAAAAGCAGAAAATGTAGTGAAGCCCCCGCACAGGCCGGTCATCAGGAATAGTTTCCAACTTTCATTACTGTCAAATGATTTGAAGCTGAGTCCCCAAAACAAACCGATTAAAAAACAACCAATAAAATTAACCGCAAATGTGCCCCAGGGAAAGGAATGCAGGTAGTTTGCAGCAACCCATCGCTGACAAAGGTAACGGGCAATACTGCCAATGCCACCGCCAAGCCCAACGAGTAAAATGTTTTTGATCATTTCAGTGTATCATTAGTTATTGGTTTAGCAGCGAGGGTATCTGCACCATGTTCATAGAGATATTTAAAATCAACCAGCCACTGTCCATTTATTTTTAGCACTTTTAAAGTGTCAGGATTGTTCTTAAATGAATTGGAATAAATAACAACCGTAACAGAATCTTTTACCGGATTTTTTACACTGATAATATTGATCGATGAGGAACGGTAACCGTCTTTGATGGCTTGTTCTGCTTTTTGATAACTTCTTTCTGCCACATCCATGTAATTAGTATTTACGGAATCAGGCAACATATATGTTCTTGCTTCATCAAATTTTCCGTCTAAAGCAGAACGAATAAAATTCCTTGCCGCATCTACATTGTTTTCAGATTTACCGGTTTCTTGCTTGTCTTCGTTGTTACAGGCAGTAAATGAAAAAAGTGAAAACGAAGCGGCTGCGAGTATATTAATTCTCATATTGCAAAGTACAAAAATTTAATAAGGTAAACTCTTTGCTTATAAAATTAAAAAGCACCTCTTTGCAGAAGTGCTTTTTAATTTTACGATCATCAATTTCTTATTGCTTCATTTTTTCCAGTTCTTTAAGAGCTTCTTTCATTTCTTTCATTTTTTCAGGGTCCAGTGTTTTCAGGATGCTATCCAGCCCTTCGAGCCCTTTTTTAAGAGAATCGGCGTTGAGGAATTCCTTCATTTTGTCTGTCATTCCTGTTGTATCAGTGCTGTTCCCGTTAGTATTAGAATCACCAGAATCATTCTTGCCTGCATCGTCCATGCCCATTTTCATTAAAGTGGCCATGCTGAAATCAACTTTCCATTGACCATCTTCTTTTTTAAGGGGGAATTCATTCGTCTTATTACCCTTAACCGTGTTGGTTACTGAAACAGTAGCTTTGTCACCATCAATTTTTGCTTCTCCAATTACCATTTTTTTAAATTCCTCGGTAGGGTCATTTTTATCAGCAGTATCTTCCTTCATCCCCATTTTCTCAGCAGCGTCCATCGCTTTTTTCATCATGTCAATGGTTGCCTTACTGTCTTTAGTGGCCAATGCTGCTGCGCCATCCAGATCTTTTTTAGCCATTTTTTCAAAAAATGCTATTACAACAGCTTTTGGATCGTTCGCTACTTTTTCTTTTCCTTTACAACCGGTGGCCAGCATAACTATTGCACCGGCAATAAAAAGGTAGTTGGTTATTTTTTTCATTTTTAGGTTTTTGAAGCACAAATGTAGGCTTACTCCGGGAAATATTTACCAGCCAAATTGAAGACGCCTGATCAACTTGCAGTTTTCATTTAAAAAAATATCATCCGTAGTTACGCCGTAAGGCAATGTATCCAACCGTAAATATTTGCTGTAAGCTCCGTTTACAGACTGGTTCAATGATTTAAAAACAAATTCTGAACAATACATAACATCGTCGGAAAAAAAATTAAAATACAAATCAAATTTCAAGCCTGCTTTATAATATCCTTCCACCGTTTTTTTTAGCTTTTCTGTTTCTGCTTTTTCCAGGTTATAGCGATAGATACCAAAGGCATTATTTTCGGAAGGGTTACAAAAACTATCCAGTAATTCCCGTTTTAATTTTTGGCTGGGGTTATAACTGCCACCAAGAGCATGATAAACAAATACGGAATCATGTTCTATAAATACAAGACCGCAATGTGAAAAGGAAGTGTCTTTTCTGTTCATACTCCTGGCGGCCTGGCTTACTTCATCCCGCCCGTTTCTGAAAACCAAATCGCCATTTTTAATTAATGGTTTGGTACTGTCAATAGTTTTGAAGGCGACCACCAGGTCAGCAGTAGAAATAGATTTTTTATTTGCAGCGTCACCAGAATTACAGCCCCAGCATAAAAAAAGCAGGAATAAAAAGAAAAAATCAGTTCTCTTCATTCCTGCAAAGTAATAATTCTTTTATCAGTGTCAGGTCGCCGGTTTGTCTTTCTTTACAATGGCCGGTGTTTGACGGTTGGCATATTCTTCTTCCTCTTTCTCATGTTCTTTATTATATGCTTTGATAATGGCTTTCACCAGGCGGTGACGAACCACATCTTCTTCATCCAGTTCTATATGGGCAATGCCATCAATATTTCTTAAAATACGGGTAGCCATTTGCAAACCACTTCGCTGGTTACGGGGAAGATCAACCTGTGTCATATCACCGGTAATAATGGCTTTGGCATTGGCACCGATCCTTGTCAGGAACATTTTTAACTGAAGCTCGGTCGCATTTTGTGCCTCATCCAATATAATGTAAGCATTATCCAGTGTACGGCCCCGCATATAAGCCAGCGGTGCAATTTCAATGGTACGGGTAGTCATATAATATCCGAGTTTATCAGCCGGTATCATATCATCTAGTGCATCATATAAAGGACGCAGGTACGGGTCAATCTTTTCTTTCAGATCGCCGGGCAAAAAACCAAGGCTTTCACCGGCTTCTACCGCAGGTCTTGTCAGAATTATTTTCTTTACCTGTTTATTTTTTAAGGCCCTTACTGCTAAAGCAACAGCCGTATAGGTTTTACCTGTACCAGCAGGTCCGATAGCAAATACGATGTCATTCTTTTCGGACTCCTGCACCATTTTTTTCTGATTGGCCGTTCTTGCTCTTACCGATTTTCCATTAGGGCCAAATACCAATACTTCATTGGGGTTCTTTTCCTTGAAGTGGTCAATTACTTCGGCATCATCACCACCGAGTACCTGCTCAAAATAATTCTGGCTCATGTGGCCATTTCTTTCAAGGTAGGTAACGATGAGAGAGATCTTCTCCCTGGCGGTGTCTATTTGCTCCGGGGCACCGCTCAGTTTTAGCTGTGTACCACGGGAGAGAATCTTTAGCAGGGGGAATTTTTTTTTGAGGATGTCGAGTTTGCCGTTGTTTACACCAAAAAATTCAATAGGGTTTACGGTTTCGAGGTTGATGATTGTGTCTGTCAATTCACATCGTTTTTGTGGTTCTTGTTCCATTGTCATGGTGAGGGAGTCGAACCATGTTTCAATAAACCGGCGAAGGGCGGTACCGGATTACATTGCGTCTTCTGCCCATTTGCAGAAGCCTGCCCTTACTATTCAATATTACTTATGAATATTGTTCTATCCTAAAGTTACTTATTCACATCTGTTAATACAAATTATGGGTTGAAAGATTTAGTTAATGATTTTTTCTTTATTACTACATACAAGGTATTTAGAAGACTCAAAGTCAGTAAGAATTTTTTTTGCAGGAAACAGTAATCAGAAGGCCCGTAAATTTTTGTTTGGGTCATACTGCAACCAACTGTTTCAGGTCGCCATCTCTTTCAGCATCTGCCAGGTTAATAGGTGGTTGTCCTTAGTATTCTGTTAAAAAATTAAAAAACTGAAATTAAATACTACAACCCGCTATTTAATTCCAATTTTTGCAATTAATTCAACCTGAAGAAAGGAAAATGAAACGTAAGCCCGGTTATTTTTTACTGTTACTCTTCTTATTACCTGCCCTTGTTTCGTACGGGCAATTGTATAAGGTATCTGGAACCATATTGGATAACAGGAAAGAACCATTGCCACTTGCCAGCGTTGAGATAAAAGAATTGCGAAAAGGTGCTGTTACAAAAGATGATGGGACATACCAGTTTTTTTTAGAAAGAGGACAATATGATCTTGTTGTCAGCATGATCGGCTACAAGACCCGGGTGATCACCATTTTTGTAAACAACAAGGACATTACAGAAAACCTGGAACTTGAAACGGATGAAGGGAATAACCTTTCAGAAGTTATACTGAAAGTTAAAACAAGAGATAGGGCAGAAGAAATAATCAGGAATGTGGTGAAAAATAAAGAAGCTATCCTCGATGCGATTGGCTCTTACTCCTGCAATGCCTATATTAAAGCCACCCAGCTTGATTCCGGGATTTCCAAAAAGAAAAATGAAAGCGACACAGCAGTCAAAACCGGGTTTGATGGAATGTCACTTTCTGAAGTATCGTTACGGCTGGATAAAAATGCAAACGGACAAATAAGAGAGGAGCGGCTTGGTGTCATCAAAAGGGGCAATACAGGAAGTCTTTTCTATCTATCAGCAACAGAAGGAGATTTTTATATCTACAATAACCTGATCAATACACCACCTGTTTCGAAGATCCCATTTGTATCACCCCTTAGCTATAGTGGATTGGTGGCTTATCGTTTTAAAACACTGAAGATTGACCGGACAATAAAACCAAAGGTGTATACTATTGCCATACGACCACGGCAATTGAGCAATGCGACTATCGAAGGAGAGATAAGGGTGCAGGATAGCACCTGGGCAGTGCTTAGTGTCGAATTCAGAATACCGCCGGCCCATATGCCTGAGTATGATTTTATGGAAGTGAAACAGGAATATGAACAGGTAGGTGATAGCGGCAGGATGATTACCCGCCAGCAGTTTAATTATTATGTCAAAACGAAGAAAGGGAGATTGTATGGAGAAACGGTGGTTGCTTATTCGGGTTATGAATTGAATAAGAATTTTAAAAAAGGCCATTTTGGCAATGAAGTAAGTTCTACTTCACAAGAAGCCTATGAACAGGATTCTACTTTTTGGAAATCGGTGCGGACAGAGCCTTTATCCCGGCGACAGGAATTATATGCCCGCTACCAGGACAGTGTGTACAGGTATATGCGAAGTGAAGCTTATTTAGATTCAATCGACCTTGTGCTTAATAAAATCACCTGGAAGAAGATGCTGATTTTCGGTCAGGTCTTTAACGATCATAAAAAAGAGAGGATGTGGATATTGCCACCTATTACTTCAATGATACAACCGGTATCATTTGGCGGGGCAAGGTTAAAACTGGCCGGGGCTTACCGTAAAACATTTCCTTCCCGCAAAAAGCTGGCGGTAGAAGCTGATATCAGTTATGGTTTCCGTAATCATGATGTAAACGGGGCTCTAAGTGTGAAGCGGCTATATAATCCTTTTAACCAGGGACAGTTTGGAATCAGTGCCGGCCGGAATTTTGAATTTATTTATCCGGGAGATGCCTGGGTAAATGTGCTGAAACGAAGTAATATCTATCTTAATAATTCAGTTGAGATAAATCATGGTCTTGATATTTTCAATGGCCTTCGCCTGCTGAATAAATTTGAAGTGGCTTTTCGCCGGTCAGTGAGTGATTACAAAGTGGGTAATAATGCCGACAGTATTTTCGGCATCTCCAATGATCCGCCTGTTGAGTTTGATCCGTATAATGCCACCTACAATGAAATAAAATTATATTTTACTCCAAAGCTGAAATACATCCGTGAGCCGAAGGAAAAAATTTACCTCGGTTCTAAATGGCCAACTTTTTATGTTGCCTGGAAAAAAGGAGTACCCCAATTATTTAAGAGTAAAATTGATTTTGACTACCTGGAGTTTGGAGTGGAGCAACATATTAACCTTGGAGTAGCTGGTCAAACAGCTTACATAGTCAAAACCGGTGACTTTACAAACACAAAAAATCTCCGCATCATTGATTTTAAATTTATGCGGCAGGGTGATCCTTTATTTTTTCAGAACCCGAATAAATCTTTCCAGGCATTGGATTCTACCTTCCCGGTATTTGATCGGTTCTGGCAGGGCAACCTGGTACATGAGTTCAATGGCTTCCTTATCAACCGGATACCGTTCTTTAAAAAACTGAAACTGCAGGAAGTGGCTGGTGGTGGATTTCTGATCACCAAAGAAAGAAGCCTGCGATATCTTGAATTCTTTACTGGTATTGAAAGAGTATTTAAATGGCCGTTTAATCCATTGGCAAGGGTAAAGCTGGGAATATATGTAGTAGGCTCCGTTGCTAATAAATTCAATAACCCGGTACAGTTTAAGATTGGATTGACAACCTGGGACAGGTTCAGGAATGCGTGGAGATAAAATTATTTCATATTCTCTTTCTATTACCACCTCGCCACAATCTTAAAATTAATCAACCTTGGTGTCAACCTATTCGGCAATAAATAAACGGTGTTGGAAAAATCTTTAATGAAGAGATAAGAAATAGTATTGGCCCTGTCAATGATGTTGAAGACTTCAAGACTGGCCCAGATATTATCAAAGTTGCGGAAAGGAGAGTGGCTGCGGCGTTTGCTTCTGTCATCATCCATCAGCAAGGCGCTGAAACCAATATCACAACGGATATAGGGTTCAATTACCGCTGCATTGCGGTAACGTACTGCATTCGGAATATTATAGGGCATATTACTTCCGTACAGTAAGTTCAGGTAGGCTTTAAAATTTTTATTAGTGGCCAGGTAATCAGAGAAAAACATTCCGAAAGTAATCCTGCGGTCAGATGGACGACGCAGCCAACCCACATCAAAATTCACACTATCTGTAACCACCTGATCAGCACTTTGCGAATTGATGAATTCGCCGGCTGCATTTTTGTAACGATAATAATGATCGCCATTAATGTCTTCCGCTGTTTTCATGATGCCGAGACTTATCCAGCTTTCTGCATCAGGCACCAATTCACCATGCAGCCGCATTTCAATACCGGCAGCATAAGCTTTTGCATTATTTTCCCCGAAGTAACGTACCCGTACATTGTCCACATCATACGGAACCACATCGGTCATACTTTTATAATAGAGTTCTGTTGTCCATCGCATGGGTCTGTCACCTAGTCCGATAAAGTTGTAATCAAATCCCGCAACACCCTGCCAGCTTTTTTGTGATTTGAGATTAGTATTCACCGTTCCGTTATAGCGTCTTAACTCCCGGTAAAAAGGCGGCTGGTGATAAGCACCTGCTGCTACCCGGAAAATGATATCTTTTTTCCAGTTTGGTTTCCAGCTTGCGCCAATGCGGGGAGAAATCAACAATTCTTTGTTCAGCGAGTTGTAATTGAAACGAACACCGGCTGTCAATGTAGCGGAATGAGTGGAATCTTTACCCAGCAAAATATTGTCTTGTATATAACCGGAAAACTTATTAATATCAAGGTTAGCCGTTGATTTAATGACTTTATTCAACCGCAATAAATTTGGTTGATAAGGTAATGCATACCCGGCTGAATCCTGGAATTCCCATTCGTTCAGTTTGTCAGTGATTTTTGTTTTGTCATAACTCAGACCCCATTGAAAAGCATGTTTGCCTTTATCATAGTTTCCTTTATGCGAAACATTCCAGTTCTCAATATTCAACGTATTCCTTGCAAAATTCTGGAATACTCCTGCACCAAGCGGATTAACGATCAATCCATAGGTCGCATTTCGTTTATCAAAATCCCTTTCGCCAAATAAATAGGCACCGATGATATCTATATTTTCACTTTCATCATTTACAAACCGGGACGCCATCCATTTCAATCGTAATTTTCTACTGACCTGGTTGGTCAATGAAAAACCAAGCATGTTAGTTTGGTATTCGTCTTTCTCCCGGCCTTCGAAAGCAATATCCACACCGATCGTGGCACTGAATACAGGAGAGAACACAGAAGTAGTTAACTGGCTTGATTGGGGAAGCAGCGTAAATTTTGTCTGAGAAATATTACTCAGGAGCTCTGCCTGCCATTTAGCACTGAACTGGTAAGTAAGCAATGCCTGGAAATCGGCCGACGAAGGAACATAATTGCCTTTTGTTTCCTGGCTGCTCAATAAATTTTTGTTGCTGCGGTTACGTACACCAACCAGGTAAGTGAATCTTGAATTTTTATTAGTGCCTTCTAATTGCAATCCCTGCTCAAGAATGCCGATATAAGCAGAGCCGCCAAATCGTTTTGGTTTTTTGTACTGGATGTCCAGCACACTGCTCATCTTGTCACCGTATTTTGCCTGGAAGCCGCCATTATAGAAATTAATATTGCGGACCATTTCCGGATTGATGAAACTTAAGCCTTCCTGTTGTCCGCTTCTTACGAGATAAGGCCGAAAGACCTCGAAGTCGTTTACATAGATCAGGTTTTCGTCATAGCTGCCACCACGAACAGAGTATTGAGAAGTAAGCTCATTATTAGAGCCGACAAATATTTTGATCAAACTCTCCACGCCGGTAACAGCAGAGGGAAGATTGAGAATCGTTTTTGGATTGGGTTTTATTAAACCGGCTTCCCTTCTGTCCCGCTGATCGGTTAATACTACTTCCTGTAAAGTTGTTGAGCCTTTCTCTAAACGGATCGTTATGGTCTCTTCTTCGCCTTCATTCAAAAGAAAATTTCTTTGCTCTGTATTGCGGCCGGTATAGGTAAATATCAGGGCAAATGCCTTATCAGCGACAACTTTTATTCTGAAAAGACCAGAGTCGTTGGTGATGATTCCTTTTGACTGGCCAAGAATCGTAACAGAAACATTGGCTAAGGGGTTTTCGTTTTCATCCACCACTTTACCGGAAACATAGGCTGATTTTCCTGCTTTGACAGCCGGCGGGTTTTGTGAGAAAGAAATAACGGTAAGCAGAATGCAGGTAACAGTCAGTAGTATTTGGCGGCTGAATATTTTCATAAGAGAATCCGTTTCAAGATACGAATTGTTTTTAGGCAGGAAGAAAGATTTTGTTTACCATTCCATTCTCCATTGTTCTGTTATATCACCATCGTATTTCAGGCCATAAACTTCTGCAGCAACCTGGATGAATTCGGCAAGTTCTTCTCTTTCTACTGTTTGAATAAAATCATTGTTGCGGATATTCAAATTATTAAAACCCGTTACCACTTCTACTACGGCTTTCCATATCTCGCTGGAATTCTTTGCAGCAGAAAGGTTGTCGAGATACTTGTCTAATAATTTATCACTTTCAAGAATGTCGCCAGGCGTATAAAAGTCCTGACCTTCATTTATCATCTTTTGCCAACTAATAGTAGGCTTTTTAAATTTCAGGCTATCCATCAATGAAACCCGGTTCCTTTTTACAGTTGATTTTTTTTCGGGTTTTGTGGTTGATTTCTTTGCATCCGAAGTGCAACTTAGTAAGACAAGCAAAACCAGGCGAACAATTATTAGGGAGAACCTTCGGAAAAGAAATATCCTTTCTGGCATGTTACATCTTTTTCAACTGTGCAATTGTTGCCTTTGGATCAGCTGCTTTGAAGACCGTATTCCCGGCTACCAGCACATCAGCACCAACAGCAATGATAGAAGCTGCATTTTCAACAGTAACGCCACCGTCAATTTCAATTTGCACTTTTAAACCTTTCTCATCAATCATTTTGCGAAGCTGTTTTATTTTCTCTAATGTATAAGGAATGAATTTTTGTCCCCCAAATCCGGGGTTGACACTCATCAGGCAGACCAAGTCTATATCGTGAAGGATATCGCTTAAACCGGCAACCGGGGTATGCGGGTTGAGGGCTACACCGGCTTTCATGCCAAGACTTTTTATCTGTTGAATATTACGGTGCAGGTGACGGCATGCTTCTATATGAACAGACAAAATATCTGCACCGGCATTTTTAAATTGTTCAGCAAACTTTTCCGGCTCTTCAATCATCAGGTGAACATCGCAAACCTTTGTTGTTGCTTTACGTATAAACTCAATGATCATTGGACCGTAACTGATGTTGGGTACAAAACGGCCATCCATTACATCTAAATGAAACCAGTCAGCTTCACTTTCGTTCAGTATTTTACATTCGTCTTCCAGTTTCAGAAAATTAGCGGCAAGGAGAGAGGGGGCAATAATGGACATGGAGGTTAGTTTGCCCTGCAAGATAATTCTATTTCAATTTATCTGCCGCTTCTTTTGCTTCGGTAAAGCTGTTGTCCAATCCATAAGCTCTCTGGTAGTTGATCTTGGCCTCCTCTTTCTGGCCCAGGGCTTCCTGGCATTTAGCCACCCAGAAGTAAGCGTCGGGAAATTTAGGAGAAATGGTATTGGCTAACCGGGCAGCTTTTAATGCTTCACTGAATTTTTTCTGGTCGTAAAGCACCCTTGCTTTTTCAATATAAGCATTCAGGTAATTATAATCATGCTTTATCGCATCATCAAATAAAGCAAGTGCCCTTTCCTTATTATTGATATTGGAAAAATAAATGCCTTTGTAATAATAAGGCTCTGCATGAAGGTTCAGCGTATCAATTTTAATCAATGAATCACAAAGGATGATCACTTTTGCATTCTTGTTTTCGGCGTATTTGTAGGCCAAATCATAATTCAGGTCAATATCATACGGAGTTAGTTGGTATGCTTTTTCCAGTATGCTGATTGCTTCAGCAATATTTCCTTTTTTGCTTAATAGTGTTGCTTTCATTTTTATTACATCAACCTGCTCCGGGTTCTTTTGTAAAATATCATTACATAGCTTCAGGGCTTCATCTGTTCTTCCTTGTGCATCAAAGGAACGGGCCAGGGTGAGTTGTAAAAGAAAACTGTTGGGAAGGTCGTTCAGTGACTGTTTTAGAAAAAGAATAGCCGAATCGGTTTTTTTATCCAGTAACAGGTTGCTGATACCATATGCATATCGTTCATCCTTTTTTATCGACCAGGCCATTTTGAAATCAGCCAGGGCTGGTTCGGGGAGATTATTGGTGTTTAATAATACGGCCCTGCGAAAAAAAAGCTCATCGTTTTCTGGTTCTTGTTTGATAGAGTCCGTTAACACGGCATAAGGAGGCTGGTTGAGAATTTCACCAAATGGTGAATCAGTGCCTTTATCATTACAACTACTGATTAAAATCAGCCCTCCGGCGACTAAGGAGAATATTTTTGCAATCCTGTTCATATTTCAAAACTAAATGATTTTGGAAACCGAGGTATGACAATCATCTGACAAAATAAAGTTTTAACGAAAATACCTTTGCATCCCTGTCTGCCGGGCAGCAGACGCTGAATAAAACGAAAACAAATGAAGAAAATTATCGGCTTTTTTTTACCTGCTGTACTAATAAGTGTTACTTCTTGTAATAACAGTGCTAAAATAACTTCACCTGAATCAACTGCTTCAACTGCAGGAGATACACTGAAATATGCAGAGGAAACTCATTTTAAGAATATTCAGCAATTGACATTCGGCGGAGACAATGCGGAAGCCTACTGGAGTTATGATAGCAAGTATCTTGTTTTTCAGCGCACCAATGCAAAAGATGGTGTTCCCTGCGACCAGATTTTCCTGGGAAAAGTGCCAACAAAAAAAGGGGAAAAGTTTACCTATAAAATGGTAAGCACCGGCAAAGGCCGTACTACCTGTGCATTTTTTACAAAGGACGGCAAGCATATCATTTATGCATCCACTCATCTTGGCAGCAATGACTGCCCGCCAACACCAGACAGGTCTAAATATGGTAATAAATATATCTGGCCTTTATATAACTCTTTCGACATTTTCATGGCGGACCTTGATGGTAAAATTGTGAAGCAACTGACCAACTCATCTTATTATGATGCAGAAGCCACCTTATCGCCTGATGGAAAAAAAATGATCTATACCAGTACCAAGGATGGCGATATTGAACTTTACATTATGGACCTGGAAACAGGAAAAGAGCAACGCATTACAAATTCAGTAGGTTATGATGGTGGAGCATGGTTTAGTCCGGATGGCAGCAAGCTGATATGGAGAGCCAGCCGCCCAAAAACAGAAACAGAAATAAAAGAGTATAAAAATTTATTAGCTGAAGCACTGGTGGCTCCAACTAATATGGAAGTGTGGGTAGCCAATGCGGATGGAACAAATGCCAGGCAGGTTACATCTTACGGACAAGCCAACTGGGCACCTGCTTATATGCCCGATAACAAACGCATAATTTTTGCTTCCAATCATGAATACAAAAGAGGATTCCCTTTTAATCTTTACACTATTAATGAGGACGGAACTAATCTTCAAAAGATAAGCCGGGATAAAGGCTTCGATGCATTCCCGATGTTTTCACCCAACGGCAAGAAAATTGTTTTCTGCAGTAACCGTAATAATGGCGGTACAAGAGATACAAATGTTTTTGTCGCTGATTGGGTAGAGTAACTGCTTCTTTTGCTTTTACAAGATGGCCGATGTTGATGTTAAACTCCTAACTTCGAACATCAAATACGGAGATATATGGACAAAGGACTTCTTCACCTGCACAGTTTTCTACGTTGGGTAATTTTAATATTGTTATTAGTAGCCTTGTACAAAAGTTTTGCTGACAGGCATAAAGCTTTTACGGCAGGACATAAGAAAACCGGTCTTTTCCTGATGATCTGTTGTGATATAATGTTGCTGGTTGGATTGTATCAGTGGTTTACAGGCCCCTGGGGTTTAAAGAGTATCCAAGATAATGGTATGAGTGCAGTAATGAAGAATTCAGTACTCCGTTTTTTTGCGGTAGAACATATTTCCGCAATGATAATCGCCATCGTATTAGTGCATATGGGTTATTCCTATTCTAAGAAAAATGTTGCTGATTCAATGAAGCATAAAAGAATACTGCTGCTTTTTGGACTGGCTTTGCTCATCATACTTATTTCTATTCCGTGGCCGTTCAGGCTGGTGGGAACCGGCAGAGCATGGTTCCCTGGTATGTAAGAAATTGAATCCTGCCCTAGCAGGATTTTTTTTATCGTTTTCCTAATTCAATCACTTCACAATCTTTCATTTCTTTTCCGTCAATTACAAAACGGATGATGGTTCTTACTTTATGCCAGCCATGTTTGCCTGCTGCACCCGGATTCATATGCAGGCAGTTGATTTTATCGTCAAACATGATCTTTAAAATATGCGAATGACCTGCGATGAATAATTGGGGTTGATGAATGGCCAGCTCTTTTCTTGTTTCCGGGTTATACTTTGGCGGGGCACCGCCAATATGCCGTATCATTACTTTCACCTCCTCACACATAAAGACCAGTTGTTCGGGAAATTCATTTCGTATTACTGCATCATCTATGTTTCCAAAAACTCCCCGTATCTTCTTTTTCTCTTTTATTTTCTGTGCAACGCCATCCCCGAAATCTCCCGCATGCCATACTTCATCGCAATTTTCAAAATGCCGAAATACATTTTCATCGAGGAAGCTGTGGGTGTCTGATATAAGACCGATTCTTGTCATTCAGAAACGAATTTAACCGTAAATTTGAATATGCCTTTACACCGCAACTTTACTTATTATATCGACAAGAGAAAATGGAAATACTATTTCCTCATGGTCTCGTTGGAATTAGTCCGAAAGTCAGTAAGTCGGTAAGTCAGAAAGAATAGTCGCTACATAGAGAATTACTTTCAGACTTCCGGTCTTTCCGTCTAATGGTCTTTCACATTTTTCACATTTTTAATTAAAAGCTATGCCTCACTATTATAAACTCGGAAATATTCCGCATAAACGTCATACCCAATTCCGCAAACCGGATGGCGGCTTATACTCCGAACAGTTATTTTCAACCGAAGGTTTTTCCAATGATTATGCATTGTTGTATCATGTACACCCACCTACACAGATCATCAGGACCGAAGCCCAGGTAGATGTATCACCAACAATAGCCGAAGAAAAAATGCTGAAGCACCGCAGCCTTGAAGGATTTAAAGTAAAGCCGGCGAAAGATTTCCTGGAAAGCCGTGTACCTGTTTTGGTCAATGCAGATTGTCATATTGTACTCGCTGCTCCGCAGGAAAGTATGAAGGACTATTTCTATAAGAACACCGATGCAGATGAAATGATCTTTGTGCATGAGGGTAGTGGTATTGTTCACACACAATATGGGGAGCTGCCATTTTCTTACGGTGATTATATCGTTTTGCCCAGAGGAACCATTTATCAAATAAGTTTTAATACTCCGGATAACAGGTTGTTTATTGTGGAATCATTCTCTCCGTTGCGATATCCAAAGCGTTATTTGAGTAAGTACGGACAACTGATGGAACATTCACCCTATTGCGAAAGGGATATCCGCCCGCCACAAGATCTGAAGACCATTGATGCCAAAGGAGATTTCCTCATCAGGGCTAAAAAGAAAGGGATGCTCTATGGCCTTCATTATGGCACACATCCGTTTGATGTGACAGGATGGGATGGATGTTGCTATCCTTATATTTTTTCCATTCATGATTTTGAGCCGATCACCGGCCGGGTGCATATGCCCCCGCCCATTCACCAGACCTTTGAGACAGATACATTTGTGGTTTGTTCCTTTGTGCCAAGATTATATGATTATCATCCGGATGCCATACCGGCGCCCTATAATCATAGTAATATAGATAGCGACGAAGTACTGTATTATGTGGAAGGTGAGTTTATGAGCCGCAAGCATGTTACGAAGGGAATGATTACGCTTCATCCTGCCGGTATTCCGCATGGTCCGCACCCGGGAGCAGTAGAAAAAAGTATTGGGGCTAAGGAAACCAAAGAACTGGCCGTGATGGTCGATACGTTCCGTCCTCTTATGTTGACAAAACAAGCTCTTGAAATAGAGAACGGGGATTATGTAATGAGTTGGGCGGAGTAAAGTCGAGGCTACAAAATCAACCCTTTTCCCAGTGCCTGAACAGCCAAGCCTGTTCTGCTCTGAACTTCAAATTTTTCAAACAATATTTTTCTGAGGTATTCCACCTGCCTTGGTGGGATACCCATTTCTTTTGCAATCTGGGGGTAGGTTTTTTCTGTTACTGCATATTTTAAGAAGGTAAGTTCTTTATCGCTCAGGTAGACACTTGCTGTAAGGGTTTCCTTTTCTATAGCTTTCTTTACCAAGCGGCCAGTAGCATGGTCTGTGAAATAATAGCCGTTACACATCATACCGAAAACCGCCTTTTTAAGATGTCCGCTATCACCGTTTTTAGCTATAAATCCTTCAGCACCGAAATTTACAAGTTGCATTAATGATTCCTCACTGTAATACATTGATACAACAAGGAATTTAATAGCCGGATAAATAGCTTTCACAGCTTTGATAGTTTCATATCCATTCATTTCAGGCATAGAGAGATCTGTTATTACAAGGTCGGGAAGGTTTTGGGGATCAAGCTGCTCAATAAGTTCTCTTCCATTTCCGGCCTGGAGTATCACTTTGCAACTTTCCCAATCATTTATCAATGTGCAAATGGCCTCTCGCAACATAGTGTGGTCATCTGCCACTGCAATCTTAATAAGCGTTTTACCGTGAGCAAATAACATATAGTCCAGTTTTTAAAGTGGAATATCTAAGTTTATTCGCTTGGAGATAAAAGGAAAGACTTAGGGAAGGATTTATATTAAAAATATATTCTTACTAAAGTTATAGCAAACTGGCGTAAAGTCACAAATAAATTTACGTTAATACACTCCGTTTTTTGTGAAAATTCACAATTTTATTTCACTTATTTTTTTCAACTTTATGAATTAATAGTTCTTTGATATCCAAATTTCAGTGCAATTAGGTATTTTTTTAGTTGGACTTACCTGGTGAAAAAGCACATTACAATTTGTGAAATTTCATAGATTTTCTTGTGGAGTCATACTTTTTTCGGTTATTCTGCGGTGGTATATTCGATTATCATTTGGCCAATGTGACGGGTGAGCCGAAAACCGGTTATTAAAGAGAGTAGGCATAAAATTAATTTTATGAGAAAGGTGTTTTATTTTTAGCATTTTCGTATTTTTTTTCTGTAAACAATCCTATTTTTTCTCAGGCTGTCATTGGAAATGATAGTTGTCCGTACAAAGAAATTACACGAGAGATTGTCAAGCGGAGTGATAGCATGGCAAGATTCATGGATAATATCAAGAATACATCTTCTACCCAAACATGGTCACAATTTATTATAGATGCCGAAAAGGGGGATAGCCTGAACTCGTTTGATAATTTTGGCACAAAGAGTAGTAATTTGAAAGACACATTTAGGCTTTTAGGGGATACTTTAGATAAATATACCAAGCTCTTGATTGCTGCAATTAATCCGAACAAAAATTTAACTGACGAACAGGTGAGAGATTCAATTCAGTCTTTAATAAGTTGTTATTTGGCAGATACACTTGAAAATAATATTAATACACTTTTAATTGCCGCTGGTCGAGCAGCAACGGGGTTAACTTATCTGGGGCCTTGCGAAATAGAGGCAAGAACTTGTTTATCTGGGGCATCACAATCTTATAACCAAAATTTGATTGCTTGCGGGTTTGGCGGAGCAGGAGTTGCAGGTTTACCAAAAGGTGGTGGTTGGTGGGGGCTGGCGGCGGGTTTTGCATGTTTTGTTGTGGCAAACAACAGTTATAATAATGCAAAGTGGGCATGTATTGACAATTATGTAGACTGTGTGAATTAAGAAAAATTAATTGAAAGAGGTTTGAATTTTATCGTTTCGTCCTTTCGATAATCTTCAAGTTTAACTAATTCAACTAATCGATTTAGAAATGCAAATGCTTAAAATATCGGGACATTTTTTTGCTGTTTTAGGATTGTTGGTAATGGCAGTTTTTCAGTTATCCAAAAAATCCGTTGATTGGCCAGCAAGTATTGCTGCCAACATTAATTATATTTCATTCGGGAGTATTATTCTGGGTGCGATTTTAAAATTACTCTTTTACATTAGTGCAAAAAATCAAAAGGATGCAAAAGAATTTGTTTTATTTCTAATCCTCTATATAGGGCTCTTTTTTCTTCTTTATTTTATTACCAACTAAGACTTTGGTTATATCGATTTATTTAAGCAAATAACATATAGTCCAGCGTTTCTTTAATAGCACTCTTAAAAAGTAAACGGGCACATTGAATCGCCTTAGTAAATAATAAAGCCATCCTGCATTTTACAGGATGGCTTTACGTAATTCGCAATATTATTTTCTTCCTTCCGAAGCATCTTCACATTTCTCTGCTTCTTTCTCTACTTCTTTCATAAAGGCATCATCGTTTTTGTACTTTGCTTCCATTTCGTTTTCATACTTGTCAAGGGCAGCTTTGGCAGCTTCTTTTTCCGGGCCGTCGGCGGCTTTAAATACTTTGCCATTCAAGTCGCACCATTTTTGAGCAACAGAACTGGCCGATTGTTTGCCCCCGCAGGATGCAAAGGCGATGCATAAAATGGCAATACAAAGGGTTGATAGTTTCTTTTTCATAAGTTTCTTTGTTTATGGTTTATAATATATTTCTGAAATTACTCTTTTCAGTAGAAAAGCGTACAAAAACCAGTTGTTTTCTAAAAGTCATTTGAGAATATTTCAAATCTTTTTTATATTCGGAAAACAAAAAACGAATTGCTATGCTAAAAATCGGACATCTTAAATCAGGCGGTATTATCTCTATTAATGATGAAGGTATTATGCGGGAAGGCACTGTTGTCTCGGTAAGCCCGGAGGAGAACCAGGCACTGGTAAATAACGGGGTGCAGGAATTCTGGTACACCCCGGAAGAAATGTATTCAGTGCCTTTGGACGAGGAACAGTTACTCAAACTTGGATTTACCCGGGAAGAAACCGACGGTTCCGTAAAGTATAAAAAGGACTCCTTCCGGCTGGTAACCCCTAAAAAAGGCGATTTTTCCAATCTTGAGATGTGGTGGCGGGAAGACAGACGTCATTTTAGCTTTCCGCTGGGGGTGCATGAGCTGCAAAACCTGCATTTGGATATGACTAAAGTCCACTTAGACAAGCCTTAAGGCGTCGTTTTCAACATATTTGGCCACCGGCAAAGCCGTTTTTCCACATAACCCCTAAAAATAATTGGGGTTATTTCTTTTTTACCCCTGATACACTTACCTTTGCGTTCCGAAAAAAAATATGTCGAAACAACCCCTTATTAAACAAGATGGTACAATCATAGAAGCCTTATCCAATGCTATGTTCAGGGTAAAACTTGAAAACGGGCATGAAATACTGGCTACCATCTCAGGGAAAATGAGAATGCACTATATCCGCATTCTGCCGGGAGATAAAGTGGGAGTGGAGTTGTCGCCATATGATTTAACAAGAGGAAGAATAAATTTCAGGTATAAGTAGGAATGTAACAGTTCCCATCAAAACAAAGTATATGAAAGTAAGAGCATCTATTAAAAAGCGCAGTGTTGATTGCAAAATCGTTCGCCGCAAAGGCATTCTCTATGTAATCAATAAAAAGAATCCCCGCTTTAAGCAAAGACAGGGATAAGAGAGTTTTGGGTTTTTAGTTCCGGGTTTATGGTTCTTAAATCAAATAGAATCTTTGCCTTTAAAACGACCCAAACAATAAACAAAAAACGACAAACAATAAACTAAGAAGAATATGGCTCGTATTGCCGGTGTTGACTTACCAAAAAATAAAAGAGGCGAAATAGGTCTTACCTATATCTATGGCATTGGCCCCTCTACTGCCAAGTACATTCTTGACAAGCATAGTATTGACCGCAGCAAGAAAGTGCATGAGTGGAATGATGATGAACTGACTTCTATCCGTAATACCATTACGGAAGAACTGAAAGTTGAAGGCCAGTTGCGTTCAGAGGTACAGATGAGTATTAAGCGTTTGCTTGATATCGCCTGTTACCGTGGTCTTCGCCATCGTAAAGGTCTTCCGGTTCGTGGACAGCGTACCAAAACAAACAGCCGTACAAGAAAAGGTAAGAGAAAGACTGTAGCTGGTAAGAAGAAAGCTGCTAAGAAATAAAAATTAATTAGCTGGTTGGCTTTTGCTGATCAGCTGATTCTTTTAATAAGAAGCATACCGAATCAATTCCAGATCTGCCGCTTCACAGGGAGGAAAGATTCAAACCTGATTCGTCAGGAACAAAACAAAAATTAAAGATTACCTCTGAACAAAAATTATGGCAAAAGCACAAGCACAGCAGGCTGTCAGCGCAAAAGCAGCAGCTAAAAAAAGAGTAGTGAAAGTGGATTCTTACGGAGATGCTCACATTTCTGCTACATTCAACAACATTATCATCAGTCTTACCAACAAGAGCGGCCAGGTAATTTCCTGGAGCAGTGCCGGTAAAATGGGTTTTAAGGGTTCTAAAAAAAATACTCCTTATGCCGCTCAAATGGCTGCTGCCGATGCTGCAAAAACGGCATTTGACGCAGGTCTAAAAAGAGTAGATGTGTTTGTAAAAGGTCCCGGAGCCGGACGTGAAAGTTCTATCCGTTCAATTTCACAAAGCGGAATTGAAGTGGTGATGATTAAGGATGTGACGCCAATGCCACACAACGGCTGCCGTCCTCCAAAGAAGAGAAGAGTTTAATGCCCCCATCCCCTAAGTGGGTAAGGGAGTTTATATAGTTATAATTGTCCTGAAAGGATCAGGGCAGTTCATTTAAAAAAGGGTGCCCGATTAATTTTTTACGATTTTTTACCGATCGTAGCACCGTTACAAAAAAAATCGAAATGAATAAAAACTATGGCAAGGTACACTGGTCCAAAGACCAAGATTTCCCGTCGTTTCGGTGAACCCATTCTGGGCAATGGTAAATGGCTGGATAAAAACAGCAACCCTCCGGGTATGCATGGTGACAAGAAAAAGCGTAAAACATTAGGTGAATACGCTTTACAGCTTCGTGAAAAACAAAAAGCGAAGTACACCTATGGCATACTGGAAAAACAATTCCGCAAAACATTTGAAGAAGCAGCCCGCCGCAGAGGTGTAACAGGTGAGAACCTGATCAAACTTTGTGAAGCCCGCCTGGATAATACAATTTTCCGTATGGGTATTGCGCCAAGCCGCCCTGCTGCCCGTCAGCTGGTGAGCCATAAGCATATTGAAGTGAATGGTGAAGTATTGAACGTTCCTTCTTATCAAATGAAGCCGGGTGATGTTATCACTATTAAAGAAGGCAGCAAAGGAAGAACCTCTATTACAAGTGTTATACGTCCAAAAAATCCAAAATTTAGCTGGGTAGACTGGAGTGAAACTGAACTGAAAGGTACTTTTATCACCTATCCTGAAAGGGAAAGTGTTCCTGAGAATATCAAGGAGCAACTGATCGTGGAATTGTACTCTAAGTAATAGTAGTTGAGTGATCAGTTACGAGTTGCGAGTTAATGTCTCGAAACTCATAGCTCAAAACTCGCAGTTGGAATTAAAAGAAATATTCAAACATTAAAATTAAAATATGGCCATTTTAAATTTCCAGAAACCCGATAAAATCATTTTGCAAAAAGCTAGTGATTTTGAAGCTCAGTTTGAGTTTCGTCCGTTGGAACCAGGTTACGGTGTAACCATTGGTAATGCACTTCGCCGTGTATTGCTGAATTCACTGGAAGGCTATGCTATCATTGGTGTAAAGATCGAAGGTGTAGAACATGAGTTTGCCACCATGAAAGGCATCAGCGAGGATGTAGTGGAAATTTTCCTGAATCTGAAACAGATTCGTTTCAAAAAAGTTGTTGACCATGAAGTGGCAAATGAAAAAATCATTTTGTCAATAAAGAACAGGACTGAGTTTACTGCCGGTATGATTGGTGAGGCGACTCATTCTTTCCAGATAATGAACCCTGATCTGCTTATCTGCACATTGGATTCATCTGCAAGAATGGATGTGGAACTGACCATCGGTAAAGGCCGTGGCTATGTACCTGCAGAAGATAACAAACCGAAGGATGCTCCGCTGGGTTATATTCCGATTGATTCAATCTTCACTCCGATCAAGAATGTGAAGTATACCATTGAGAATACCCGTGTGGAACAAAGAACGGATTTCGAAAAACTGATCATGGAAGTTTCTACCGATGGAACTATTCATCCGGAAGAAGCAGTGAAGCAGGCTTCAAGGATACTTATTCAGCATTTGATGATCATCACAGATGAGAACATCACTTTCGATAATAAGGAAGAGAAGAAAGAAGACCTGGTTGACGAACAAACTTTACAATTGCGTAAAGTATTGAAAACTCCATTAGAAGATCTTGATCTTTCTGTAAGGGCTTTCAATTGTCTGAAGGCAGCAAAAATCAATTCATTGAGTGAGCTGGTACAATACGAACAGGAAGACCTGATGAAATTCCGCAACTTCGGTCAGAAATCACTGGCTGAAATTGAGCAAGTGCTGACTGAAAGAGGTTTGCATTTTGGAATGGATTTAGTGAAGCTTGGTATTGATCTTAGCGAATTCTAAGCGATTTGAAAATTTGGTGATGTGCAGATTTTAAGATGAAGCACAGTTTGCCAATATTCAGTATCGATAATAAGTATTTAAGTAGGCTATAATTCCTGACACGGTATAGCCGAATTTTTTAACCAGGATTTGGATGAGCAATCTTCAAATTGACTCATTTTCGAATCTTCAAATTAATTAGTCATGCGTCACGGAGACAAAGTAAAAAACCTCGGCAGAAAGAAAGCACACAGAGAAGCTTTATTAAGCAACCTGGCCTGCCAACTGATTCAGTACAAAAGAATCGTTACTACTACAGCTAAAGCAAAAGCTTTAAGAGTGTATGTAGAGCCATTAATTACCAAAGGAAAAGAGAACACTACTCATCAGCGTCGTGTTGTATTCAGTTATTTGCAGGATAAAGAAGCGATCAAAGAATTGTTTGGTGCAGTAGCTGAGAAAGTAGCTGGCCGTCCCGGTGGATATACCCGTATTATTAAGTTAGGTGCCCGTCCCGGTGATAATGCTGAAACTGCGATGATTGAACTTGTTGATTTCAATGAGATCTATGGTAAGGGTAAAGGTGAAGTAAAAGGTGCTGCCAAGAAGACCCGCCGTGCCGGTAGTGCTAAAAAGAAAGCAGAAGCTACAACCGACAAAACGGAAGAGGCAACTGCAACAGAAGAAAAATCTGCTGAATAAAATCTAGACTATCTGTTTAATAAAAGCCCTCTCTCGTTAAAAACGAGAGAGGGCTTTTTTGTGTTAGCATGAGTAGGGATTTATTCTTAAAATGGAGTATTTTCACCAACGCTGCTTGCTGTATTATTTATCAATCGTATAAACCAAAAAAATGGACCATTCCTCCAACAGGGCTTTGCAGCAATTCCGGAATGAAGTAGGTATAAAATTCCAGCTTTACAACAGCCTTTTTACATCATTGCCTTTTCACCGGATAGAGAAAACAGGTATCCTGCTTTCTTTACTTTCAAATAATTGTGAGGAAGGCTACAAGAAAAAACTTAGTCCGGTAGAGATCATCGAAGACTTTTTCAATAAGCACACTACTTATGCAAAAGAGAATGAACGAAATGATTTATTGTTCCGGTTTGTACAGTATGTAGAAAGACAGGTAGTATTGTTTGATGCGCTGGAAGACGCTGCTTTCCGGAATATCAATGACTTTAACGGAGTTGGAACACTTAAACATCTTGAATCAGAAGTGCTCCAGGGTGACAAAGAAAAAGAACTGGCGGAGAAATTGAAAGATTTTTCAATACGATTTGTATTGACTGCACACCCTACACAATTTTATCCGGGCCCGGTATTGGGAATAATTAACGACTTATCAAAGGCCTTATCAGACAATAATACCAACCTGGTTAACACTTACCTGCAACAGCTTGGTAAAACACCTTTTTTCAAGAAGAAAAAACCAACACCTTATGATGAAGCGATCAGCCTGATATGGTATCTCGAGAATATCTTCTACCAGGCTGCCGGCAGAATTATCTCTTCCTTGAAAAACCAGTTCCCCGATGCGGTGGATAAAAACAACCCGGTAATAAGGATGGGCTTTTGGCCGGGTGGTGACAGGGATGGCAACCCATTTGTTACCAGTGAAATTACGCTGCAGGTGGCGGATGCGCTGCGTGGAGGCATTATTAAATGCTATTACCTGGATGTGAGAAGGCTCAGAAGACGATTGACTTTTGAAGGTGTGGATGTGTTATTGCAGGAACTGGAAACCAAACTTTATAACAATCTTTTTATACCGGGTTATAAAACTAATCTTGGAAAAGAAGAAATACTTCAAACATTATTGCAGATAAAAGATATCATCATTCATCAGCACAATGGTTTATTTCTGCACATGGTGAATAATCTAATTAATAAGATCGAAATCTTCGGCCTGCATTTTACTACGCTGGATATACGACAGGAAAGCAGCATCCATGGAAAGGTGCTGGAAGCGATAGCTGTAAAGCAAGGTATTTTACCAGTTGACTATACAAGTCTTGCTGATAATGAAAAGATCAAACTGCTTTCATCAATTACTGTTGCTGCAGATGCGGAATTAATAGAGGAGCCTGTTCTTAAAGATACTATCAGGACAATTGCGGCGATTAAAACTATACAGCAATATAATGGTGCCGAAGGTTGTAACCGTTATATCATCAGTCAGTGTAACAGTGCCTTAAATGCAATGGAAGTTTATGGCCTCTTTTTGCTTGGCGGTTGGATAAAGCAGGAAATGAATATTGATATTGTTCCCTTGTTTGAAACTGTTGATGATCTTCAGCATGCGGCTGCGGTAATGAAGACGTTATACACAAATCCGTCATATAAAGACCATTTGCAGAGAAGAAATAATCGTCAAACCATCATGTTGGGTTTTTCAGATGGCACCAAAGATGGTGGCTACCTGATGGCCAACTGGAGTATTTATAAGGCAAAAGAAGAACTAACGAAAATTTCCCGTGACCACGACATTGATGTGATATTCTTTGATGGCCGGGGTGGTCCCCCTTCAAGGGGCGGCGGAAAAACACATAAGTTTTATGCTTCAATGGGAAAGAATATTTCCAACAAAGAGATTCAACTGACAATACAGGGGCAAACAGTAAGTTCCAATTTTGGAACCGTTGATGCAGCTCAGTTTAATATTGAGCAATTGTTAAATGCAGGTATTTCAAATGACTTATTTTCCGACAAAGACATAACCCTTAGTAAAAAGGAAGAAGAATTATTGCAGGAGTTATCAGAAGCAAGTTATCATTCATACAAATCGTTAAAAGATCATCCTTACCTCGCCGATTATTTATTGCAGGTAAGTCCGTTACGTTTTTACAGCGAAACAAATATTGGCAGCCGCCCGGCTAAACGGGGTGCGGCATCTGGATTATCATTAAAAGATCTGAGGGCCATTCCTTTTGCTGGTTCGTGGAGCCAGTTGAAACAGAATGTAACTGGATATTATGGTGTCGGCTCCGCCCTGCAGCAAATGGAGAAGAAAGGAAAGTTGCTGGAACTGCAAAAACTTTATCACCAGTCATTATTCTTCAGAACATTACTGGATAATTGTGAAATGGCTATGATGAAATCTTTTTTTCCATTAACCGCATTCCTTGCAAAACACAAGCAGTATGGAGAGATATGGCAAATGATCAGTGATGAGTATGATCTGACAAAAGAATACCTGAGAAAAATTACAGGCCAGCAGGATTTAATGGCAGAATACCCGGTAGAACAATTATCGATCGGTGTAAGGGAAAGAATAGTGTTGCCATTGTTAACGATCCAGCAGTATGCGTTGACCAAGATCAGGGAGCTGGATGAGCAATTGGTACAGGCACCGGTGAAAGAAACATATGAAAAGCTGGTGATGCGCTGTTCGTTTGGAATTATTAATGCGGGAAGGAATTCGGCTTAGAGAAAATTTGAGATGTGCAAATGAGGTCGTCCTGATTTTCACATCTTCACACTAAATTTGCATTTCAATTTACCACAATGAGTAAAGTAAAAGTCGGACTGGTACAAATGACTTGTACCAATAAAAAAGAAGAAAACCTTAGCAAAGCAATTGAAGGTGTAAGAAAGGCAGCGGCCGGTGGTGCACAGATTGTTTGCCTGCAGGAGCTTTTCACTTCTTTATATTTCTGCGATGTAGAAGATTATGAGAATTTCAAACTGGCAGAACCAATACCGGGGCCTTCCACAGAGGCGTTACAAAAGGTTGCTGTTGAACTGGGTGTAGTGGTCATTGCTTCATTATTTGAAAAAAGAGCACAGGGATTATATCATAATACAACAGCAGTGATTGATGCCGATGGAAGTTACCTCGGTAAGTATCGTAAGATGCATATCCCTGATGACCCGGCTTATTACGAGAAATTTTATTTTACTCCTGGTGACCTGGGCTATAAAGTTTTCAAAACAAAATTTGCTAACCTTGGTGTATTGATTTGTTGGGACCAGTGGTATCCTGAAGCAGCAAGAATTACCGCTTTGATGGGTGCAGAAATTTTATTCTATCCAACTGCTATCGGTTGGGCTACCGCACAGGATGAAGCAACGAATACAGAACAATATGGAGCATGGCAAACGATCCAAAGAAGTCATGCAGTAGCAAACGGAGTGCATGTGGTAAGTGTAAACCGTGTTGGTCTTGAGCAAAATGGCGCTATGAAATTCTGGGGCGGCTCATTTATTTCTAATCCTTTTGGAACTATTTTATATAAGGCATCGCATGAGGAGGAAGAAGTAAAAGTGCTGGAGATTGATTTGGCTAAAACAGATCAATACAGAACTCATTGGCCTTTTATGCGGGACAGAAGAATTGATTCCTATCAACCGATTACCAAACGATTTATTGACGAAGAATAGAAGCCCCCATCCCCTAAAGGGGGGGTAATACAGCTTTCCTACAAAAAAAAGTTAGAAAAGACAACAAAATGAGTTTTAAAAAAAAATCAGACTCTTTAAATAACTCCCCTTTAGGGGATGGGGGCATAACTCCCAAACAACTCGGATATCACTTCCCCGCTGAATTTGCACCGCATATTGCTACCTGGCTTAGCTGGCCGCACAAAGAAGCATCATGGCCGGGAAAGATTCATGCCATTTATCCTTCGTATGCAAAGTTCATTAAGGAATTGACTAAAGGAGAACTGGTCAGGATCAATGTGGCAGATGAAGCAATGAAAACATTTGCTCTGGGTCATTTGGAAAGAGAAGGTGTTGATTTGAGTAAAGTTGAATTCTTTTTTCACCCCACCAATGATGCATGGTGCAGGGATCATGGTCCGGCATTCCTTGTTAATCCATTAGCTGAACAAAAGAAAGTAATCGTTGACTGGGGTTACAACGCATGGGGTAATAAGTATCCACCATTTGATCTGGATGATGTAGTGCCAACGTTGATCGGGAAACACTTCAATATCCCTGTTTATCATCCGGGTATTGTAATGGAAGGCGGCTCTGTTGAGTTCAATGGAAAAGGGACAGTAATGACATCAACAGCTTGTTTATTGAATCCCAACCGTAATCCTAAGTTGAACCAGGGACAGATTGAAGAGTTCCTTTGTAATTATTATGGTATGGAACAAGTATTATGGGTGGATGAAGGGATAATTGGTGATGATACTGATGGTCACATTGATGATACGGTACGTTTTGTAAATGAAGACACTGTTATTACTGTTATCGAAGAAAATAAGAACGATGAAAATTATGCATTGCTTCAGCATAATTTAAAGCAATTAAAAGAAATGCGTTTACTGAATGGTAAACAACTGAATATTGTTGAACTGCCAATGCCGGAAGAGTTGATATACGAAGATCAACGACTTCCCTGCTCTTATGCTAATTTTTATATTGCTAATAAATCAGTTATAGTTCCAACATTCCGTTCTCCAAGAGATGAAAAAGCTATGGAGATAATTCAAAGCTGTTTTCCAGGCAGGGAAGTAGTGGGTATTGATTCCACGGATATAATCTGGGGGCTGGGAAGTTTTCATTGCCTGAGCCAGCAGGAACCGGCGGTATAAAAAAGCCTCCCGTAGAAACGGAAGGCAGTTAACGATTGCTTGCCACTTAGAAATTTATTGGACATTGTTTTATCAGAATGAATAGACCGCTGCGATCAGGAAGCTGGCGGCTGATTTGGTGAATACTCCATCCTTGTTGGTAAAGAGCACTTCTTTATTTGTATTATCAAGCCTGAACTCAGGTATGAAAATGAATCCACCGGTTTTAAAGTTGGCCGATAATGTTGTAGCAAAAACGTTTCCCCCTTCGGAAGAACTGCTAAACGCTTTAAACTGGTTCTTATCTCCAAATAATTCTCCCCGTAGTGTAAGACCAAACCATGATTGAGGATCATAATTAAGATATAAGGCAGAACCCCACCATGATTTACTTTCTATATTTTTAGCACCATCCCAAAGTTGTGTAGAGTTTACAGTGCCATTAAAACCAATATTGAATTTGTTACTGAACTTAGCTGTCACCACCGCATCAAACTGGTTTGTTTTTGATGTATCAGGATTTTGACCTCCAACATAGTTGAGGTATACCTTGATCTTATCAGTAGGTGCAATGGAGTATTGCGCCAGCAAAAATTTCTTATTGATTTGTCCATCGGGGGCTGTGCGATAGTCGGTGGCATTTGAAACACCGAGCATAAATCCATGTTTGCCCTTTGCTATTTCTGCTTTAAATCCTGTGTGAGAGAACGGACCGTTCGTAAACATATAACTCATACTGTAGTTGCGGTTCAGCTGAGGGTCAAGCAACTCATAGCCTACATGGGTACCCCAGGTACCTAAAGTGAACTTCAGCCAGTCATTGACTGAGTAGCTTATATAGAGTTGTTTAATCGCCTGTGTTATTCCATCATCGGTATAAGAGAAATCTTTGGCCCTTGGCCCGAACCCGAGATCAGCTACGGCGGTTACTTTATCACCTTTATGTTCAAACTTAAGGCTGGCCATTCCCAGGGAGAATGAGTTGTGCATAGGAGTGAAGCTGGTATAGCTATTGGTCTTGGTGTCAGCAAGATCATTCCGGTAATAAGCGTCAACAGAACCTGTGATGGTAAGCAGGGGTTCTTTTTTTTGTTCTTCAGGTTTTTTAACGGCCGAATCAAGGGGTGTTGTATAAACTACTGATGCGGTTTGGGCATTAACGAGGTTGATTGACAGCATACCTATGGCTGCCACAAAAAGTTTTTGTAACATTGTAATACATTTTAGATGTTAAGAAAAGGGCACAGCAGGGATAAGCTTTTGCGAGAAGTTTATCCCATTTATGCAGTGCCTTTTTCGATTTTATTTACTGTTCTACTGGTTTTTCTATGATAGCACCATTGTTGTGCACAAGCAAATGACCTTGCAGATATTTTTCGTCGTGCTGGGAAGCATCGAGTCCTTCTTCTTCTTCACTTTCACTTACTCTCATCGGAATAACAAAATTGATAAACTTGAATATGCCATAAGAAACAGTGAAGCTATATGCAACAACTATCGCCATCGCTTTCAGTTGTGTAAAGAAGAATTCAGGATTTCCATAAAACAAACCTTGTGGCCCGTCTTTGATCCCATGTACGGCCGTGCTGGCGAAAACACCGGTAAGCAGCATTCCCACCATTCCACCCAAGCCATGGCAAGGGAAAACATCCAGTGTATCATCTACTTTTGATCTTTGTTTGATGCTGACAGCAACATTAGAAACCAATGCGCCAACCAAACCAATGATGATACTTTGTGGAATGCCAACAAATCCGGCAGCAGGAGTGATGGCTACAAGCCCGACCACTGCACCGATACAGAATCCAAGCACGGATGGTTTTTTCCCTTTGATAACATCAAAAAACATCCAGGCGAGACCAGCAGAAGAAGCGGCAGTAGTAGTAGTGCCGAATGCATTCACTGCAAGAGGAGTGGCACCAACAGCAGAACCTGCATTGAAGCCAAACCAACCAAACCAAAGTAAACCTGTTCCGATCAATACATATGGAACATTGGCTGGCGGAATTTCTTTTTTCTCTAAATGTGATTTCCTCCGTTTTAATACCATGGCACCGGCCAAAGCAGCACAGCCTGCGGTGATATGTACAACTGTACCACCGGCAAAATCCCAGGCGCCCATTTTTGCAAGGAATCCTTCAGGATGCCAACTCCAGTGTGCAACCGGGGCATAAACAAGTAGTGAGAATAATACAATGAACAAAACATAAGAAGTGAAACGGATACGTTCTGCTACAGCACCCACCACTAATCCCGGTGTGATAATAGCGAACATCAATTGGAAAAGGGAGAACAGCGATAAAGGAATTGTGTTTGCCAATGGCCAGGCAGCTCCCGATTTCACACCATCATAAAATGCATAAGTGGTGGGATTGCCGATGAAGCCATTTACTGATTCTCCAAAAGCAAGACTGAATCCGCATACCACCCAAAGTACACCAACAATACCTGCAGCTACTACGCTTTTGATCATTGTTGAGATAACATTTTTGCGGTTTACCATGCCCCCATAGAAAAAGGCAAGGCCCGGTGTCATCAAAAACACCAGTGCGGTAGAAACAAGCACCCAGGCAATATCAGAAGAGCTGTATTGCGGGTCTGCCGCCCCGGGAACATAATCAGCGGCGGGTTTGATAAACATGGCAATAATAGCAACCGCAACCAGGAGGACGAATGGCAAGATCTGTTTTGCTTTTCTTTTACTCATGAGCTTTGTTTTAATAATTAAACATTAAAAAATTAAATAATTTGAAATTATTTAATCAAATTTAAAAAAATAAGCTCATAACACTTGTTAGTATTCTTAATAATGTCAATAAATATTGAAAAAAGTTAATAAATAGATCATTTTTGTTGAAATTAATTACATGTTGAAAAATAATAATGTAATTAAATATTGGGCAAACTGTGCCTTATCCTAATTGGAATTGAAGAATAGTATCCCTGGATTCAAGCATACTCGGGGAATTGTTATTGAGGAATTCGTCCACTTTGCGGGCACATTCCCGGCCCTCGCTAATAGCCCATACAACGAGGCTTTGGCCACGGCGCATATCACCGGCGGTGAAGATCTTGGAGATATTGGTGCGGTAATCTTTTTCAGATGCTTTTACATTACCCCTTTCATCGATGCCGATGCCGAGGTCGTTTATAAAACCAATATGTTGCGGATGTACAAAACCCATAGCCAGCAACGCCAGCTCACAAGGAATTTCTTTTTCGCTTCCTGCAACTTCAACAAATTGTGCGGGTCTGCCATCAACAATTTTCCATTCAAGGTCAACGGTCTTTACGGCTTTCAAATTTCCGTTTTCATCGCCCATGAATTCTTTAGTGGCAATGGCCCATTGTCTTGCTGCACCTTCTTCATGCGAAGAAGTTGTTTTTAATAACATCGGGTAAGAAGGCCATGGCATAAAATCATTTCTTTCTTCCGGTGGTTTGGGCAGCAATTCAAATTGTGTTACTGTTGAAGCTCCATGACGGTTAGCTGTACCGATACAATCACTGCCTGTATCACCACCACCTATCACCACTACATTCTTACCAGTCGCTTTTACTTCTTCATTCAGGATATTACTTTCAATAGCAGCATTGGCAAGAAGATCCTTTCCGGCAACTCTTTTATTATTTTGTTTTAAAAAATCCATTGCAAAATGAACACCATTGAGTTCTCTTCCAGGGATAAATAAATTTCTGGGTGTAGTACTGCCTCCTGCTAGTACGATTGCATTAAATTCTCTCAACACATCATTAATGCTAATATTCACTCCAACATTTGCCAGGCATTTTAAAATAATTCCTTCCTCTTCCATTAGTTTTATTCTTCTGTCCACCACCCATTTTTCTAATTTGAAATCAGGAATGCCATAGCGGAGTAATCCACCCGGAGCATCATCTCTTTCAAATACTGTTACTGTGTGACCTGCATAATTTAATTGAGTGGCAGCTGCTAATCCAGCGGGGCCGGAGCCAATTACGGCTACTTTTTTACCGGAGCGAAGATTGGGTTTACGAGGTTTTACAAATCCTTTTTCAAAAGCTATTTCAATAATATGCTTTTCAATTTCTTCAATAGTTATAGCCGGTTGGTTGATCCCTAACACACAAGCTGTTTCGCAAGGTGCGGGGCAGATGCGTCCGGTGAATTCAGGAAAATTATTTGTAGAGCTTAGAATATCGTAAGCTTCTTTCCAGTTTTTCTTATAAACAGCATCGTTAAATTCCGGTATCACATTTCCCAATGGGCAGCCATGATGACAAAAAGGTACACCGCAATCCATGCAACGGGCAGCTTGCTGATTCAGCGTCGAATCCGAAAATTTTTCTACAAATTCATTGTAATGCTTCAGCCTACCTTCTACAGATTGCTTACCTGGAAGTTCTCTTGAAAATTCTTTAAAGCCTGTTGGTTTGCCCATTGTTTATTGATTTACGCCTGCTTTAATTTTCTGGATGCTGATTGTTTTCTTATAATCTTTCGGAAACACTTTCACAAAATGTTGAAGCTGGCTGTCCAAATCTTCCAGGATAAACTTTGCCACACTGCTGCCGGTGTATTCCACGTGTTTTTGAATCATGGTAAACAATTCATTCTTATCATTCAGGTCACATTCATCAAGGTCTACCATTTCTTTATTGCAGTTGTCAGCAAACTTTCCTTTTACATCATATATATAAGCGATACCCCCACTCATACCAGCGGCAAAATTTCTTCCTGTATTTCCGAGAATGATTACCTGTCCACCAGTCATATATTCACAGCCATGGTCGCCAACAGATTCCACCACCACATTGGCACCGGAGTTTCGAACGCCAAAACGTTCGCCGGCTTTTCCCCTGATAAAAGCTTCGCCGGATGTAGCTCCGTAAAAAGCAACATTGCCAATGATGCTATTATCTTCCGGAGTGTAAGTGGCCGTTTTTGGCGGGTAGATGATCAGTTTCGCTCCGCTTAATCCTTTTCCAAAATAATCATTGGCATCACCTTCCAGTTCTAATGTGATTCCTTTTGTATTGAAGGCGCCAAAGCTTTGGCCTGCAGTACCATTGAAAATAAAATGAATTGTATTATCCGGTAATCCTTCCGCTTTATATTGTTTGGTGATCTCATTGGAGAGAATCGTTCCAACTGTCCTATCTGTATTTTTTATGTTGAATGAAGCCATTACCGTTTGTTTGCTTTCAATTGCCGTTGCAGCAGCTTCTAATAATTTCCAGTCAAGGCTTTCGCTTAAACCATGTTCCTGTTCTTCGCTGTTATATAATGTGGTATAAATTGAATTCGGTTCTTTGTAGAGAATAGGAGAGAGGTCAAGATTTTTAAACTTCCAGTGGTCAATATTTTCTCTCATTTCCAAACTGTCAACCTGGCCAATCATCTCATTCACGGTCCGGAATCCTAAATCAGCCATTATCTCTCTCAATTCCCAAGTGATCATTTTGAAAAAATTTACCACATGGTCAGGGTCGCCTTTGAATCTCTTTCTTAGCTCTGGATCTTGAGTAGCAACACCAACAGGACAAGTATTCAAATGACACTTACGCATCATGATGCAACCTTCGACGATCAATGCAGCAGTAGCAATACCCCATTCTTCTGCACCAAGTAGCGCAGCAACAGCAATATCTCTTCCCGTCTTCAACTGGCCGTCTGCCTGAACAACTACTCGGCTTCTTAATTTATTTTTTACTAATGTCTGGTGTGTCTCTGCCAAACCTAATTCCCAGGGAAGGCCAGCATGTTTGATAGAACTTACCGGTGATGCACCCGTACCACCATCATGGCCTGATATTAATACCACATCTGCTTTAGCTTTGGTAACACCAGCAGCGATAGTTCCAACACCGGCTTTACTCACCAACTTTACGCTGATCCTTGCTTTGCGGTTTGCATTTTTCAGATCATAGATCAATTGTGCCAGATCTTCAATAGAATAAATATCATGATGTGGTGGGGGAGAGATCAATCCAACACCAGGCGTCGCATGACGTACTTTACCAATCCACTCATCCACTTTATGTCCGGGTAACTGACCGCCTTCACCTGGCTTGGCACCCTGTGCCATTTTAATTTGTAATTCGTCTGCCTCTGTCAGGTACAAACTGGTTACACCAAACCTTGCAGAAGCTACTTGTTTAATAGCACTGCGCATCGAGTCACCATTTTCAAGCGGCTCATATCTTTTTTCATCTTCACCGCCTTCTCCCGTATTACTTTTTCCACCAAGACGATTCATCGCAATGGCCAGCGTTGTATGTGCTTCCCAGGAAATAGAACCAAAGCTCATAGCGCCGGTGGCAAATCTTTTGTAAATACTTTCGGCACACTCTACTTCATCAATCAGTATTGAAGGTCGGTTCTTTTTAAACTGGAACATGCTCCGGAGTGTACAGGCTTTCTCACTTTGATCATTGACCAGTTTCGAATATTTTTTGAAAGTATTGAAATCATTCATCTTCGTTGCATATTGCAACAAGTGGATAGTTTGCGGATTAAAAAGATGAAACTCACCTTTTCTTTTCCATTGGTAAATACCACCGACAGGTAATCTGTCTACAGGTATATCTTTTTTATTAAAGGCAAAGAGATGTTTGGCCAATGACTCTCTTGCAATTTCATCCAAACCCATGCCTTCAATTCTTGATGTAGCCCCGGTGAAATATTTATTCACTACATCTTTATTCAGGCCGAGTATTTCAAATATTTGTGCACCCTGGTATGATTGTAAAGTGGAGATGCCCATTTTGGAAAACACTTTCAACAAACCATCATTCACTGCTTTGATATAATTTTTCTTCAACTCATCTTCATGTAAGGTCGTTTCCAGTTTGCCGGTTTCCTTTAAATCCCTGATAGAGGAAAGAGCCAGGTAAGGATTGACAGCAGTAGCACCAAAGCCTACCAGGCAGGCAAAATGATGAACTTCCCAAACATCACCAGCTTCAACAATGATCCCTACCTGTCCCCGCATCCCCTTCCGGATAAGATGATGATGAATAGCTGCGATTGCAAGTAATGAGGGAATTGGTGCATGATTAGAATCAATGGCCCTGTCTTGCAGTATGATCACTTTAAATCCATCTTCTACTGCATCTACGGCATAGTCACAAATCCTGTCCAGCCCTTTTTTTAAGGAACCCGGTTTGCCATCTGCTTTAAAATAACACTGGATCGTTTTTGATTGAAAGAGCCCGGTATCGATACTCCTGATCTTCTCCAATTCATAATTACTGAGTACGGGATGTTTTAATGCCACACTATGGCAAGTCAGCGGATCTTCGAGTAAAAGATTTCCGTTATTGCCGGCAAATGTCGCCAGTGACATTACCAGTCTTTCACGAATGGGATCAATGGGCGGATTTGTAACCTGTGCAAATAACTGTTTAAAATAACTGGTGAGATGTTGTGGCTGGTCACTCAACACAGCCAATGGTACATCAGTACCCATAGAACCTATCGGTTCTTTACCTTCCAATGCCATTGGTGCAATGATATTATCGAGATCTTCTGTTGAATAACCAAATGCTTTCTGGTATTTAAAAACCTGGTCATGTTCAAGATGAGTGAACATGACTCTTGGCTCTGGTAATTCTTCCAGGCGGATCTTATATTTATTCAGCCATTCCCCATAAGGTTTTTGCGAACAAATTTCTTTTTTTAACTCCGTATCACTGATGATCTTTCCTTTCTCCATATCCACTACAAACATCTTTCCTGGTTGTAATCTTCCTTTTTCAATAATACTGGCCGGGTCAACAGGTAATACGCCAGTTTCTGATGCCATGATAACACGGTCATCATTGGTAACACAGTACCTTGATGGACGAAGACCGTTCCTGTCTAATGTAGCGCCAATTATTTTCCCATCAGTAAATGAAATCGAAGCTGGTCCGTCCCACGGTTCCATAAAGGAGGAGTGAAATTCATAAAATGCTTTTTTTGCCGGATCCATTTCTTCGTGTCCATCCCAGGCTTCCGGTATCAGCATCATCATTACATGTGGTAATGAACGGCCAGTTAAAGTGAGTAGTTCAATAATATTGTCAAGGCAGGCAGAATCACTTTGTCCTTCTGTTACAATCGGTAATAACATCTCCATTTCTTCTTTTGAGAAGTAAGGAGTGGTAAAACCTTTTTCACTTGTCTTCAACCAGTTCAAATTTCCCTGTAGCGTATTGATCTCCCCATTGTGTGCAATGAAACGGAATGGCTGTGCCAGTTTCCAGGAAGGGAAAGTATTGGTCGCAAATCTTGAATGGACTAACCCAAAAGCACTTACCACTCTTTTATTACTCAGGTCAGGAAAGTATTGTCTTACCTGGTGGCTGGTAAGCTGTCCTTTATAAACAATTGTTTTGTAGGATAAGGAAGCGATATAAAAGCCGATCTCATCTTTTCTGACAGTACTATTGATAAGATGTGAAGCATAATTACGTAACACAAATAACTTCCTTTCAAATTCATCAGGATTTGAAATATGGTCAGGACAAGCAACAAATACCTGTTCGATCTCCGGTTCTACACTCAATGCTGTTGGCCCGATATCCGTTGTGTCAACAGGGACCTTCCGGTACGCTAAAATTTCTAAACCTATTTTTTCGGCGGTGCGGTTCAAAATATCACGGCATTCTTCTCTTAAACGAATTTCTTTTGGAAAGAAAACCATACCCGAAGCATATTTACCAAAAGAGGGGAGATGGACACCGAGTTTCAGGCATTCGTCAAAGAAAAATTCATGTGGGGTCTGGATCATGATGCCGGCACCATCACCGGTGTTATGCTCACAGCCACAGGCGCCGCGGTGTTCCATGTTTTCCAATACAGTTAATGCATCAGAAATATGCTGATGAGATTTATGCCCTTTGATATTGGCGACAAAACCAATACCGCATGCATCATGTTCAAAGGAAGAGTCGTATAGTCCCTGGTTGCCTGCCATGTGGTGCAATGTTAAGTTTGATGAATACAGACGTTAACTGTTTCAATAGCAAGCAATACGTTTGAAGTTACAAAATTGCTTTCACAGGAAAAAGGATTAGAGAAGCTTTTATCCACAAATTGAGTGTACTAATTCACTTATGCCAAAGTAGAATAGCAATTTGCTAATCACTTCAGCATTAAATTAAATATCCGAACAACTGGTCGTTCTTGTTTATCTCAGAAAAGCCAATATTAGAGTGCTGCATTTTATTTAGCAGCAGTTCATAATCTGAACGGCTTTGTAATTCGATTCCTACTAATGCAGGTCCATTCTCTTTATTGGTCTTTTGCATGTACTCGAAACGGGTGATATCATCCGTTGGCCCGAGAACATTATTTACAAATTCTTTCAACGCACCGGGACGTTGTGCAAAGCTGATCATAAAATAATGTTTCAATCCTTCATACTGAAGACTTCTTTCTTTTATCTCTTGCATCCGTTCAATATCATTATTGCTGCCGCTGATGATACAAACCACATTCTTCCCTTTTATTTCATCAGCATAATCATCCAATGCAGCGATTGACATGGCGCCAGCCGGTTCAACTACTATTGCATCTTCATTGTATAACTTCAATATGGTTGAACAAATTTTTCCTTCTGCTACCAAATGCATATCATCTAATACATCTTTGCAAATCGAAAAAGTCAACTCACCAACTCGCTTTACAGCAGCGCCATCAACAAATCGTTCAATATTGTCTAAAGTAACCGGATGGCCTGCTTTCAATGCTTCAAACATGGATGGGGCACCTTCAGGTTCAAGACCAATGGTCTTTGTTTTTGGCGAATATGTTTTGAAGTAAGAACCAACCCCGGCGCTTAACCCGCCGCCGCCGACCGGTACAAACAAGTAATCAATATCTGACTGGTCTTCTAATATTTCAACAGCCACTGTTCCCTGGCCTTCGATTATTTTATAATCATCGAACGGAGGAATAAATATCATTCCGTTGTCTTCTGTAAACTTTTTGGCTGCAATGGCACAGTCGTCAAATGTGTCACCCACTAATTTTATCTCGATAAAATGTTCACCAAACATTTTAGTCTGGTTGACTTTTTGTTTTGGGGTGATGACAGGCATAAACACTACACCATTTGTATTCAACTTCTTGCAACTGTATGCAAAACCCTGTGCATGATTGCCGGCACTGGCACATACCACTCCATTTTGTAATTGTCCGGGATGCAGGGAACTCATCATATTGTAGGCTCCCCGCAATTTATAGGAACGAACTACCTGCAGGTCTTCTCTTTTCAGGAATACATTGCATTGATATTTCTTTGACAAGCTGTGATTAAAAGTAAGTGGGGTTCTGTTCACTACTTTCTTCAACCGCAGATATGCCCCTGCAAAATCAAGCTGCACATTATTTCTGGCTATTTGCGTCATACGATGTATTGTTTTTCTGCTGACTCCGGTTGTTGAACCAGTTTATGGAAGACTTCTTTCGTTGATGGTGTTGGAGACAGCGTTGCAGCGCTGGCCTTCGGTTGATTTTCCGGACGCAGGCTCCTTACTGTTTTGCCAGCTTGCCATAATTCGCTTTCACGAAGCTCTTTCAATTCTTCTTCCAATTTTTCCCTGTAATCTGCTTTGCTGTTGCTATCAATAGAACGTTGTGACTCTTTTCCAGTAGCCACACTTTCATATAATTCTTTAAATACAGGAGCAGTAGCATCACGGAATTTTTTCCACCAGTCCAATGCGCCACGTTGTGCAGTGGTAGAACAATTCGCATACATCCAATCCATTCCATTTTCTGCAACGAGTGGCATCAATGATTGAGTGAGTTCTTCTACAGTTTCATTAAATGCTTCGGAAGGAGAGTGGCCTTTATCTCTCAACACCTGGTATTGTGCTGCAAAAATACCCTGGATAGCACCCATCAATGTTCCTCTTTCACCGGTCAGGTCACTAAACACTTCTTTTTTGAAGTCTGTTTCAAATAAATAACCACTTCCTACTGCAATACCTAGGGCCGCCACTCTTTCAAATGCTTTGCCTGTTGCATCCTGGTAGATTGCATACGAACTATTCAAGCCACGGCCTTGCAGAAACATTCTTCGTAAGGATGTTCCACTTCCTTTGGGAGCCACTAAGAACACATCAACATCTTTTGGCGGAACGATACCTGTTTGTTCATTGAACGTAATACCAAAGCCATGTGAAAAGTATAATGCTTTACCCGGGGTTAAATGTTTTTGAACGGTTGGCCATAATGCAATTTGAGCTGCATCACTTAACAGGTAACAGATGATTGTTCCTCTCTGCAAAGCTTCTTCAATCTCAAACAATGTTTCACCGGGAACAAAGCCATCACGGATCGCTTTATCCCATGTTTTTGAATTTTTGCGTTGGCCAACTATTACGTTGATGCCATTATCTCTTTGGTTCAATGCCTGTCCCGGGCCTTGTACACCATAGCCAATTACAGCAACTACCTCATTCTTTAGTACTTGCAGTGCTTTGCTCAATGGGAATTCTTCCCTTGTTACTACGTTTTCTTCAACGGTGCCGAAATTTAGTTTTGCCATTGTTATTTGTTTTGCCCCCAACCCCTAAAGGGGAGTTAAGGAAGTTTACGATTGGTGGTTTGCTTTTTATTTCAATAATATTCT
>CALRVH010000022.1:0-44794 GCA_943371565.1 Chitinophaga pinensis
ACAGTCAATAACGAAGATTTTATTTCTTCTTTTCTTACATCGGGTTATCACCGTACCAATAGTGAAGTGGAAGACCGTAATAACCTTACACAAACAACTTTTGGCGGTAATATTATTTACAGGGGAAATAAATGGCATGTAGGTGTAAACGGCATCTATTATAATTTTTCATTGCCAATAGAAAAAAGGGCAGAGCCTTATAACTTATATGCCATCAGTGGAAAGACATGGTACAACCTGAGTGTCGATTACAGTTATACCTATAAGAACCTTCATTTTTTTGGTGAAGCAGCAGCCGATAAAAATTTCAATAAAGCATTTGTCAACGGTTTGTTGTTAAGCTTAGACCCGAGAGTAGATGTTTCTTTTATGCAGCGGACCATTAGCAAAAGCTATCAGTCTATCAATGGAAATGCATTTACAGAAAATACTTATCCTACTAATGAAACCGGATTTTATATTGGTATCGCCATTCGTCCGGCAATAGGGTGGCGATTCGATGCTTATGGGGATATTTATAAATTTCCCTGGTTGAAATACCTTGTCGATGCGCCGAGCCATGGAAAAGACTACCTGGCACAACTTACCTACACACCAAATAAACAAGTAGAGCTCTATACCCGTTTCAGGAATGAAACCAAGCAAACCAACCAGTCCGATAATGTGACAGTCACAAATTTCCTTGCCATTATACCAAAACAAAGCTGGCGGACACAGATCAGCTACAAGCTCAATAATTCATTTGCAGTTAGAAACAGGGTAGAGCTTTTATGGTATGATAATAAAGGTGCGAACAAGGAAAATGGCTTTCTCAGTTTTTTCGATTTTATCTACAAGCCGATGCTAAAGCCACTATCGGGGGTGCTGCGGTTGCAATATTTCGAGACAGATGGCTATAATTCAAGGATTTATGCTTACGAAAATGATGTTTTGTACAGCTATTCAATCCCGTCTTTTTCAGACAAGGGGTTTCGGTATTACCTGACTTTTAATTATGATTTGACCAAAAAGCTGTCTTTTTGGTTTCGATGGGCTCAAACTATCTATAAAAATAGGGATACAGTGGGGTCCGGACTTGATGAAATACAAGGAAACCGGAGGAGTGAGGCAAAACTGCAGGCAAGGTGGATTTTTTAGTCATCCTTTTGTCATCTGCAACTTGATTTTATTTTTTTTATCGATGATTTAACTAATTGTTAAAAAAAAAATTACCTTGCGGCAGCATTTTTAAAGGCAACTGTGTCTTTAAAAAGTATCCTTACCACTGAAAATTGACGGTTTCCCTTGATAATCAATGCTTTTAAATTTTAAAAATTAACGTTAACATGAGAAAAATCGCATCACTGTTTACGATGTTAATGCTGTTTGCTGCATTAGCATTTGGTCAAAACCGGACGATTACCGGTACGGTGACCAACGAAAAGGGCGAACCAGTGCCCAATGCATCTGTAACTATTAAAGGTAGTCGTACAGGTGTATCGGCCGATAACAACGGCCAGTTCCGCATTTTGGCTAAGACTGGAGACATCCTGGTAGCATCAAGTTCTGGTATGGAATCTTCAGAAGCAACTATTGGCTCTGGAAGTACAGTTAACTTTTCTGTGAAGACGATCATTATCGCCGGTACAGAGGTAGTTGTAACAGCCTTGGGTCAAAGCCGCCAGCCAAAAGAGCTGGGTTATTCTGTTTCTAAAGTAAAAGCAGCAGAGTTAACTCAAGCCAAGTCAGTAAACCTGCAAAATGGTTTAACTGGTAAGGTATCTGGTTTGAACGTTCAGACAGTTAATAACGGCGTATTTGCTGATACCCGTATTACACTTCGTGGTATCCGTTCATTGACTGGTAACAACCAGCCGATGCTGATTTTAGATGGTGTGCCCATCAACCTGTCTTACCTTAGTTCAATTAACCCAAATGACATTACGGATGTAACCATCCTGAAGTCAGCTTCTGCTACTGCTATTTACGGTCCTGATGGAGCAAACGGTGCCCTTGTAGTTACTACAAAAAAAGGAAGCCGCACAAAACCACAGGTTAGCGTATCTCATACAGTACAGGTAGAAAAAGTTTCTTATATGCCTGAGTTCCAAACACAGTTTGGTTCAGGTTCTTCAGTAGATGCATTTGGATATGGTGTTTATGACCCTATCGAGAACCAGTGTTATGGTGATGAGTTTGACGGTTCACTTCGTCAGATCGGCCGTGATGGTGAAAATGGTGAGCAATATCTTACTGAATACATTGCCCGTCCAAAAGAAAAATTAAAATTCTGGAATACAGGTATTACCAACCAGACAGACGTTTCTTTCTCAACTGGTGATTTTTACCTGAGTGCACAGAATGTATTGATACAAGGTATCATGCCAAAGGATGTAAACCGCAGGGTTTCTGTTCACATGGCTGCTAATAAAGAATATGGTAAGTTTAAAGCTTCTTATAGCGTTAACTATACAAAAGGTAATTATGATGTTACTGCTGGTTCCAGCTTTGGAAATGGCCGTGACTACACTGTTTACTGGAACCTGATCAACACACCGATGCAGATTCCTCTTACCCGTTTCAAAGATTGGAGAAATGATTTCTGGTCTACCCCAGATAATTTTTTCAACGACTACTATTCTAACCCTTATTTCATGATTGATAACTTCAGAGCTAAAGGAAGAACTGAAGATGTATTCGGAAATCTGGAGTTAAACTTTAAAGCTACCAGCTGGTTGAACTTTACTTACAGGTTGGGTGCTACTATTTCAAGCACTAATCAAAAAGCAACTGCCGGTGCTTTAACATATAGTCCTTTCGCTAAATCACACAAAGCAATTGCTGCTTCTGGTGATATCGTTGCACAGGTTCAGGATCTCGGCTTTAATTCAAGTCGTATCAACTCTGAGTTTTTTGCTTCTATCCGTAAATCAGTTGGCAAGTTTAAATTTGAATCTTTACTCGGACAATCTTTCCGTGAAGACAACAGCCGCCAGATCAACGTAGGAAGTAACAACCTTGCTTTCCCTGAGTTATTTAATATTATCGGTCGTAAAGGTGATTTGACTTCTAACCTAACAGGTGAGAATACAACCAAATCAAGACTTGGCCGTTTCTTCGGTAAAGTATCAATCGGCTTTAATAACTGGGCTTTTGCTGAAGTTACCGGAAGCTATGATATCAACAGTCGTTTATACAATCCATGGGATCCCAATGGATTTGACAATGCACATTTTTTCTATCCTGGTGTTAGCGTATCACTTCTGTTGAGTGAGGCAATCCCTGCTATCAAGAATAGCAAAGTGATTTCTTATTTGAAACTACGTGGCGCTATCTCTAAAACAGGTAACGTAAACCTTGGTGCACAATCTCTGGAGAATACTTATGGATTAGGTGGTGGTTTCCCTTATGGTTCATTAGTGGGTTACACATCAGGCAACGTTCTGCGTTTGCCAAGCTATACTCCTGAGTTTGTAAAAAATAAGGAAGTTGGTTTTGAATTAGGTTTATTAAAGAACCGTATCAACATTGAGGCTACTGCTTATACCCAGGACAACACTGACCAGATTGTTCAGGTTCAGTATTCTGGTGCAACAGGTTTTACAAGTGCTTTGTTGAATGCAGCGTCATTTACCAACAAAGGATTAGAGTTTGATCTGAAACTTACTCCATTGGTAAAAATCCGCAACGTATCAATTGATTTTAAAGCCAACTATACTTACCAGACTAATGAAGTGACAAAGATCATCGAAGGTGTTGATCAGTTAGGTATTGGTAATGGTAACTATGTGATTGTTGGCCAACCAGCTTACACTTTCCAATTGACAGATTATGTAAGAGACGATCAGGGTCGTGTTATTGTGAATCAGTCTACAGGTTTACCAACAGTTGACCCAACTATCAAGCCTTTCGGTCACACACAGCCAAACCATTTGCTTGGTTTGAACCTGGGTATTACCTGGAAGGACCTTACATTCAGTGCAGTTGCTGACTATCGTGCCGGTGCACAGATCTATACTGGTAACCTTGGTACGGGTATGGACTTCTCTGGTGTTTCTAAGAGAAGTGCTCAGAACAGCCGTCAACCATTTATTTTCCCTAACTCTTCTTATTTCGACGGAACAAAATATGTTGACAACACCAGCATTTATATGATTAGCGGTGGCTATAATTTCTGGTCACAAGCTGTAAATACAGCTGCTAATTCCAATTATATTGTTAGTGGTGATTTCTGGAAGATCAGGGAAGTAAGCATCAGCTATAACATTCCTGCGAAACTATTTGGTTTTACAAAGAATGCAATCAAAGGAGCAACGATAACAGTAAGTGGAAGAAACCTGTTTATGTTCTTGCCTAAAACCAATGAGTGGACTGACCCAGAGTTTTCAAACACAACCGGTAATGCGCAGGGTGTTAGCGGACTGGATAACACACCACCTACAAGAATTTTTGGTGCCAGCTTAAACATCCAGCTATAAACTACTAAATCATTAGAGATATGAAACTGAAAAAATTAATATACAGCCTCCCGGTTGCCGCAATTATGATTCTTGCAGCTACAGGTTGTAACAAAAACAAGTTCAATATAAACAAGAACATAAATAACCCTACGGACAGTACGGTTACTTATGATGTTGTATTACCGGCAGCATTGCATGCATCCGGAACTATCATTGCTACTCAGTGGGGTCCTATCCAGAACTGGATGGGCTACTGGGCAAGGTCTGGTACATATGCTCCAAACGTAATCGAGGAGACATATGAAATCACTACAGGCTTTGGTAATGGTATCTGGAATAGCTGTTATGATAACAATTATGACTACCAGATTGTACAGACCAAAGCAGCAGTTGCAGGCGGTAGCTTTTATGAGGGTATTGCCCGTATCATGAAAGCACATAACTACCAGATACTGGTAGACGTGTATGGTAATGTACCTTACACACAGGCATTAAAAGGCGGCGGTAATCCAACGCCCTCTTATGATAATGGTATTGATATCTACAAGGATATATTCCGCCAGTTAGATACTGCTATTACCTTAATTAAAGGGGCAGTTGTGACTGCTGATAATGCGAATAAGAATATCGCTACCAATGATATCGTTTTTGGTGGTGATAAAGGGAAATGGGTACGTTTTGCAAATACACTTAAGTTGAGATTGCTGATTCATGCTTATGCAGTAGCAGGTATCAATAAGCCGGCTGAAATGCTTATTATCAATAATGAAGGCTCTGGTTTTCTTGGTGCTGGTGAAAATGCACAAGTTCAACCGGGTTATGTAGCTGACAAGCCGAATCCCTTCTTCACAACTTACATATCAACGGTAGCGGGAGCACAAACAGCGAATAACGTTTACTACCGTGCAAATGAGTGGGGTATTGATTATTATGCTTGGGATGGTGACCCACGCAGAGCCCGGTTTTATGTAGCCGGTTCAAGCGGTCTTGTGGGTGTAGCGTATGGCTTACCTCCTGTTACGGCTAATGCTTCTCCAAACCTTGCAGGCATAGGCCCGGGTGTTGGTAAAACAAATTCAGCTGCCCAGTGTATATTCTCATCTGCAGAAAGTTTCTTCCTGCAGGCAGAAGCAAGACAAAGAGGTATTATTACAGCAGGAGCTACAGCAAGTGCTTTATTAACTACTGCTATCAACGAGAGTTTTAACTATGTTGGAGCTACAGGTGCAGCAGGTTATATTGCCGGAAATGCTACTTATCCCGATGTGGATTATGCTGGTGTTGCTCAGGGAACTGGCGGCCCGGCTGGTGGTCTATTTACCATTCTTTCACAGAAATGGTTTGCATTGAATGCGATAAATACACTGGAGATCTGGACAGATTACAGAAGGGTGCCTTATACTGAAGTGGCTACCAATGTACTTTCAACATCTGCACCTAATGATGCTCCAAATGATCATTTTGTATATGGTGATGGCGGTGCTTTTGATCCTGGTCCTACTATTTCTGTTGCACCACAGAATACATCGACTAAGATACCTGTACGTTATTTATACCCTCAGACAGAGTATAACTATAATCCGGCAAATGCACCGGCAGGAATCACCAGGTATAGTCGTATATTTTGGGATCTTAATTAATTTTAAGCACTAATAAAAAAATCAGAAATATGAAAAAAATAACAACCATCTTAGCCATCTTCGTAACAACCTTTGTTATGACAGGTTGCCTGAAGGATAAAGGTTTTGATAACAATACTTACGGAATTAATGATCCGGATACCCAACCTCCGGGTGTCGGGTTTCCGTTAGCTTCAAAGTCCAAAGTTGACTTTGGTCTAGATGTATCAACTTCGACTCAGTCAGTTAATGATATAGTGTATGTAAATCTTGAGTCTGGTGTAGCTGCATCTTCTGCAATCAACATAACACTTACGAATAATACGGCAGCATTAGTTAGTGCATATAACACAGCCAATGGGTTGACAGGAACAAGTGCTATTTTAGCATTGCCTCCAGCCCTCTATAATGTAGCATTGTCATTAACAATTCCTGCAGGAGGACGTAATGTGCAGGTTCCTGTGAATGTACTCAATACAACTTCGCTGGATCCAAACAGGCAGTATGCTGTTGGTCTTACAATTTCTGCTGTTGATGGTGGATATAAAATTGCCACTAACCTGGATGATCTGTTGATTGTATTTGGTGTTAAAAATGCTTACGATGGTAAGTTTTCTTTAAAGGGACGTTTCCATCACCCATCAGGTGCAAACCCTCCTGCAACTTTTTCAACGAATGTTGAAATGCAAACTACCGGCCCTAATTCAGTGAAAATGTACTGGCCGCTAGCCGCTGCATTTGCATCTCCAATGATTTTTGGAGGGAGTTTGAACTATTTTGGTGTTCAAGAGCCTGAGTTTACCGTTAATCCAGGCACAAATTCAGTAGTGGTTCAAAACGTAGCAGCAGGTGCAGCTACCTTTTATGTAATGGGAATAGGTTTTGACAATGCTGGTTACAACAGCCGTTGGGTACCTTCTACTAAAACCTTTTATGCTTGCTGGGGTTATAACCTTGGTGCAGGTGGTGCGTATGGTGGCGATGGTTCAGCAGCAAGGATGTGGATAGATACACTTGTTTGGACTGGTCCTAGATAATAGTCAGTTTTTTAAATAATTTGTATAGATTAAAGGGATTGTTTCTTAACAATCCCTTTTTTTATTGTCCTAAACGGCAACCGGTTTTTTGGTACTTTTGTTATCTTAAACTTCTAAGTATGGCTCGTTTTCCTCAATTATTACTAATACTATCTTTCACTTTTCTTAGTAACGACACTTTGTTTGCCCAGGGCCCGCAGGTAGTAAGCTTGTCAGCTAATTCAGGTAGTATGGTAAGCAGGCAGCCAGACAGCAGGGGCTGGACCGACCCGGCGTTGAATCATAATAAACTGTTGCAACAACACTCTTCTGATGGTGCTTATAAGCTTATAGGCCCTTATAAAGTAATAGGCAGCCAGTTTCTTTTCGGAGAGCACCACAAAGCAGATATGTATACCCCTGAAGCAAAAGCCTTAAATATTTATATCAGTTACAATACTTATAACCAGGAAGTAGAATTTTATTCTACTTCAAATCCGGATAAGCCACTTGTAAGAGAACCTGGTACGGTTGATTCATTTACTATTCAGAAAAATGTTGAAATAGGCATCGCTAATAATTTGAAGTTTGTCTACGGTAGCCATATCGGTTCTAATGAAAAAAGCTATTACCAGCTTGTATGCGCAGGAGAACGTTTTAATCTGTATAAAAAATACAAGTCTGACCTTGGCTATTCTTCCACTAATATTGCCCAGTCAGAACTACGGCAGTTTGATCTGCAATACGACTATTATTATACTGACAAAGACGGTAAAGGGGTAAAAAAAATAAAACCCAATGCCGCCAGTGTAATCAAGGAGTTTAAAAATGTTAAGGATCTTTCCGGCGAAATAAAAAACGAAGATTTTACAATAAATCCTGAAGTAGCTTTTTGTAAGGCTATTAGCTCTGTCAACCAGGTTAAAAAAGGGTTTTAAATTTATTAGTCATCAAATCATATAATCATGAAACTAGCTATCCGCTTTATTTTGCCCGGCTGTTTATTTATGATTATCAGTTATTCTTCCCTTGCCCAACCTGTCGGCCCTGTTGCTATATCAGCTAATTCCGGCTCTTTATCAGGTTCTGCAGACCGGTGGGGTCGTCCTGCACCAGACAGCCGGGGATGGACAGACCCGGCATTAAATCACAATAAATTACTGCAGCAACAGACAAGTGATGGGATGTATAAATTGATTGGCCCTTACAAAGTAATCGGCAGCTCCTATCTTTTTGGAGAACACCATAAAGCTGATATGTATGCTACGGAAGCAAAGGCACTGAATATTTATATAAGTTATAATACCTACAACCAGGAAGTGGAGTTTTATTCAACTTCAAATCCTGATAAGCCACTTTTGAAAGAACCCGGAACGGTTGATTCTTTTACAATACATCAGAATATTGAGTTGGGTATTGCCAGTCCTTTGAAATTTGTATATGGTTCCATACTGGGAAGTAAGGATAAATATTATTTTCAGGAAGTTTGCAAAGGGGAACGATTTAACCTGTACAAACGGTATAAATCTGACATGGGTTACTCTTCCACTAATCTTGCCCAGTCTGAATTGCGTCAGTTTGATTTGCAGTATGAATATTATTATACCGACAATGACGGAAATGGGGTGAAAAAAATAAAGCCTAATGCAGCCAGTGTTATCAAAGAATTTAAAAGTATTAAGGACCTTTCCGGCGAGATAAAAAACGAAGATTTTACAACAAATCCTGAAGAAGCTTTTTGTAAAGCAGTTAGCTCTCTCAACCAGGTTAAAAAAGGATTTTAAAATATCAGGTACCCTATAATAAATAATAATATCCGAAACCCATTTTGTATGACTTTAAGTAAAAAAATACTCTTGCCTTTGTTGTTGTTGTATACTGGTATTGTTGCAGCACAAACAGCCGGGGCGTTAGGCGATAATGCACTAAACTATAACCGCCTGATCAGGGAAAAGACCGGTGAGGGTGTATATAAATTGATTGGAGCATATAAAGTTGTTGGAACCTCTTATCTCTTTGGTGAAAAAAACCAGGGTAATCTTTTTTCGCAAGAAGCAAAAGCTATCAATGTTTATCTTAGTTATAATACTTACAACCAGGAAGTAGAGTTTTATTCAAGTTCGAATCCTGATAAACCATTGATAAAAGAGCCGGGCACGGTTGATTCTTTTATATTGAATCGCAACGAAAGCCTCGGGATCACAAGTGCATTGAAATTTGTTTATGGTACACATTTGTGGTCTTCTGAGAAAGCCTTTTTCAAGGAGATTTATGCTGGGAAACGTTTTAGTTTGTACAAGCGATACAAATCTGATTTAGGGTATGTCTCCAGTAATTATGTGCAATCTGAACTCCGCCAGTTTGACCTGCTTTTTGACTTTTTTTACACGGACAGCGAAACAAAAGCGATCAAAAAAATAAAACCAAACTCCAGTAGTATTAATAAAGAGTTTAAGAATATTAAGGATGTTTCTTCCGCCATCAATAATGATGAACTTTCTGCAAACCCGGAAGAAGCTCTTCGTAAAGTATTTGATTTTTTGAATAATTAATAACCCCTTTTTATGTCTGATCATCAAGAAGTGCCGAACCAGCTTAATATCGAAATTTCTGAAGAAGTAGCCGAAGGTACTTATGCCAACCTCGCTATTATTACTCATTCGCATGCAGAATTTGTAATTGATTTTGTAAATGTGATGCCTGGTACACCCAAGAGTAAAGTGAAATCAAGGATTATCCTGACTCCGCAGCATGCCAAACGTTTCATGAAGGCTATTAATGAAAATATCCAGAAGTATGAAACTGTAAATGGCCCGATCAAGGATTTGGAAGAGATACAATTGCCGATGAATTTTGGAGGACCGACGGCGCAAGCTTAGATATAGTTTGGAGTTCAGGGTTCATGGTTCAAAGTTCGATTCACGGAAGAGCTGATCACTTTTCTCTTGCTTTAAATTTCTGGCCTCGGAAATCGCTTTTACCCAGATAAGTTATCAGGCTAAATATCATTTTTGAAATCTCGTCCGTTTGCAGCGAAAGTTCTTCGAATTTTTCTTTTAAAATATAGCTTCTGTCTAAAGCCCTGTAAAGCTGAGATTTTACTTCTATAGCCGACCCATTTGCAATGGTCAGAAAATTTATGAATTCATTGTTTCCTTGTCTGCCAAAACCTTCTGCGATATTGTCCATTACAGAACCAGAGGAACCATTTATCTGATCCTTTAATTTGTAATCTTTAGAGAATGGTTCTTTATATGTAATCTCAAAAACTTGTTGACATAGAATTCTTGCTTTTTGCCAAAGTTTTAAATCTTCAAATTTTTTTATCGTTGCCATCCTTTCATGTTTTTCTTTTTAAAGCCGAACTCCGAACTAAGAACTCCAAACCTCCTGACTCATAGGATTCCCTCATCAGCAAAACTATAATACCCTTCTTCGCTTACGATAATATGGTCGATGACAGTGATGTCAAGATATCGGGCCGCTTCTTTTATTTTTGCCGTTAATTGTTCATCTGCACGACTTGGCTTTAGGCTACCGGAGGGATGGTTATGGCAGAGTATTATATTGACAGCATCTTCTTCCAACGCTTTGCGAAGTATTACTCTTGGGTCGGCTACTGTGCCTGTGATGCCACCTTCACTTACTATTTCAAAATGGTTGATCTTATTAGCCCGGTTTAGAAATAGAACAGCAAACACTTCGTGACGGTAATCTTTCAGTTTCGTTTTCAGAAAGAGAGCAATATCGTTGCTGGAGCTTACCGCCATTTTCTCCAGTGGTGCAGCAACCTGCCTTCTTCTTCCTAATTCCAATGCAGCGGCAATAGTGATAGCTTTGGCTTCTCCAATGCCTTTTATTTTTGTAAGCTCTTTTATGGATAGCTTGCCTAATTCAGCGAGATTATCTTTCCCGAGTTTTAAAATATCCTTGGCCAGATCAACAGCTGTTTTTTCTTTACTTCCATTATGTATCAGTATAGCCAGCAGTTCAGAATTACTGAGATTTTCTGCACCGTTCAGTAGTAACTTTTCTCTTGGCCTGTCGTCTTTTGCCCATTCCTTAATTGAGTACTTGTGCTCTTGCATTCAACAAGTATAGCTAATACTTTTATCTCATCATTACCCCTAAAATAGTGGTAATGATCAAGCCACCAGAAACCAACTTTGAAAAACCAAAAAATCTGGTACGTATGAAAACCAAGTCTTTTACCCCGATGGGATCCCTGCACCCTGTTCTCTTTTTTGCAGGCCTGTATGTAGTGGCATTGATGCTTTCTATTTTTATCTGTTCTTCCCTTTTCTATAGTTGTAATGCCCGGCCAGCCAAGATTGGCAGCCAGGAAATTGCTCCAGTGGAAAAGCCGGTCAGCCAGGCTGGAACCATTGCATTCCGATAGAAAGATTGAACAAGGTCAATATTTTTAGCAGTAGCCTGTGGCGATTGGAGTGAGAGTAATATCTTCGCCACACATTTCTACACCATGCAAACTGCGAAAATCTTCTCCGGAACCGGCTCACAACAATTAGCCGAGCAAATCTGTTTGAAATATGGTACCAGGTTGGGCAAGGTCAATATCCAGCGTTTCAGCGATGGAGAAATCAGCCCGATTTTCCTCGAAAGTGTACGGGGCGACTATGTCTTTCTGGTGCAAAGCACTTTCTCACCTGCCGAAAACCTGATGGAATTGCTGCTAATGATTGATGCAGCCCGGAGGGCTTCTGCTGACAAGGTAATTGCCGTTATCCCATACTATGGATATGCACGGCAGGACAGAAAAGACCGCCCCAGGGTGGCCATTGGAAGTAAGCTGGTAGCCAATATGTTAGTGGCTGCAGGAGCCGACAGGGTTATAACTATGGACCTGCATGCGCCCCAGATTCAGGGCTATTTTGACATACCGGTGGACCATCTTGACAGTCATGCAGTTTTTATCCCTTATATAGAAAATCTGAGGCTGGAAAACCTTACCTTTGCCGCCCCCGACGTAGGAGCAACAAACCGAATCAGGGAAATTGCCAGTTATTTTAATGCAGAAATGGTGATCTGCGACAAGCACCGGAAACGGGCTAACGAGATTGCCAGCATGGTGGTGATAGGTGATGTAACCGATAGAGATGTAGTAATTATTGACGACATCTGCGATACAGGCGGAACGCTGGCAAAAAGTGCAGGTCTTTTAAAAGAAAAAGGAGCAAGAAGTGTGAGGGCTTTGATTACACACCCGGTACTTAGTGGAAAGGCATACGAGAATATTGAAAATAGTGTGTTGGAGGAATTGATAGTGTGTGATACGATACCAGTGATGAAAGAAAGCACAAAGATCAAAGTGTTGAGTGTAGCAGAACTTTTTGCGGTAGCCATCCGCAATGCTTATGAGAACAAGAGTATAACCAGCCTCTTTATTCATTCGCAACGGAGAGATAAGTAAACAATTAAACAATAATAAAATGAAATCAATTACGATCGAAGGTAGTCTGAGGACCGGATTCGGGAAAACAGCCACCCGACAACTCCGCTCTCAGGAATTGGTGCCCGGTGTAATTTATGGCGGCCCGCAGGAAATCAGCTTTTCAGCTCCTGCAGCGGCTTTCAAAAATTTTGTATACACACCGAGTTTCCAGGTAGCAGAAGTTATATTAGATGGTAAAACCTACAGGACAATCCTGAAGGATCTGCAGTTTGACAAAATCGATGACAAACTCATCCACATTGATTTGCTGGAACTGGTAGAAGATAAAAAAGTGATTGCAGAAATCCCTTTGAAATTTGTTGGAACCTCTAAAGGCGTGAAAGATGGTGGTAAGCTTATCATCAAAATCAAATCACTGAAAGTAAAAACATTTCCGAAATACCTGAAAGAGCAGATCGAGGTTAGCATTGACAACCTGGAATTGAATGGTAACATCAGGGTAGAAGATGTAAAAATTGACCATTACGAAATTCTGAACTCACCTCGTATTCCTATTGCTTCTGTAGTACTGACAAGGCAATTGAAACAGGAAGAAGCAACTACTGCCCCGGCTGCAAAAGCTGCTGCACCTGCTGCTGCTGCACCTGCCGCTGCTGCACCTGCTGCTGCAAAAGGAAAGAAGTAATGTTAAGAAAGAATATTCAAACCCGTCTCGCCTCCGCAGAGACGGGTTTTTTTATTATCACTAATTAGTGCAAATTAGCAGCATGAAATTCCTGATTGTTGGTTTGGGAAATATCGGCGATGAATATGCTCATACAAGGCATAATATTGGCTTTGATGTGGTGAATGCATTTGTTCAAAAACATGAAGCTAGTTTTCGTATCGACAGGCTTGCTTATGTAGCAGATGTAAAATGGAAGGGAAAGAATTTTGTATGCATTTGCCCCACCACTTATATGAACCTGAGTGGTAAAGCCGTGAAATACTGGATGGATAAAGAAAAAATTTCTATTGGAAATGTATTGGTGATTGTGGATGACCTCGCATTACCGTTGAACAAATTAAGGTTACGGCCTTCGGGCAGTGATGCCGGACATAACGGGTTAAAGAGCCTGCAGGAAGTGCTGGGTACGATGGAGTACCCCAAACTCCGGTTTGGGATCGGGAACGATTATCCTAAAGGGCACCAGTCCGATTTTGTACTGGGCAAATGGAGAAATACAGAAGAGCCATTAGTGAAACTAAAAATAAACAAGTCTGTAGAAGCCATTGAAACCTTTGCTGTACAGGGCATTGCAACCGCCATGAACCAGGTAAATAATCAGGACTTTTCACTATGATAAATCAGATTGATTACTTACTTTAGCAGCCCGACCTTACTTTTTAAAATCCAATTGACATATTGATGGCCTGAATATATGGGATGAACAGTCCTTTCATGTATCCGATGTATTTATTAAAAACACTCCCTTTTTATGAAAATTTTCTGTGTTGGCCGCAATTATGTAGCACATGCTGAAGAATTAGGCAACGAGGTTCCCGATGAACCGGTAATCTTTATGAAGCCTAAGAGTGCCCTGCTGCAACCGCATACGCCATTTTATTACCCCGAGTTTACTAACGAGCTGCATTATGAATGTGAGCTGGTGTTACGCATCAGTAAGAATGGTAAATACATCCAGGATAAGTTTGCAGGTAAATATTACGATGCTATAACAGCCGGTATTGATTTTACCGCCAGGGATATTCAAAATGAATTGAAAGCAAAAGGCCTGCCGTGGGAAAAAGCAAAAGCCTGGGATAACTCAGCCGTTATTGGTAAATGGATCCCTCTTACTAATATCAAGAACAAGAAGGATATCAATTTCTGCATGTACAAGAACAAGGAATTGGTGCAACAGAGCAATTCTTCTAATATGATACACAGCTTTGATAAGATAGTAGCTTATATCTCTAATTATTTTTCTGTCAATATTGGGGATGTGATTTTTACCGGCACACCTGCAGGTGTGGGTGAAGTGGTGGTGGGAGACGAACTGGAAGGCTTTATCGAAGACGATAGCATGTTTGCGCTGGAAGTAAAATAAACCTGACCAATTGCTTATATAAAGGCCATTTGCATTGCAGGTGGCTTTTGTTTTTATGACGAAGGACTTTGTATAAATTTGCTCCTTATTGTTTGCTTACATGATTGATACTACTATATTACTCCGGGCCTACCGCTTAATGAGCCAGGTGAAAACAATGGCTGAAACCTATGAAGCCAACCGCCCTATTTGTAAATATGTTCATTCTACTTCAAGAGGGCATGAGGCCATTCAATTAGCAACGGCTTTTCAGTTACAACCACAAGATTTTGTAAGTCCATATTACCGTGATGAAAGTATGATCATGGGTCTTGGGTTTACCCCTTATGAGCAGATGTTGCAATTGCTGGCCAAAGGCAATGATATTTTTACTGGTGGCCGTGAATATTATTCGCATCCTAATTACCGGGGCAATGATAAGCCAACGATGATTCACCAGAGCAGCGCCACTGGTATGCAGGCGATACCAACTACAGGGATTGCACAGGGGATAAAATACAAGGCCTCCTTGCCCTCCGAAGGAGCCGCCTCCCCAAATCCCTCCGAAGGAGGGGCAGTAGTTATTTGCTCTCTTGGCGATGCAAGTATTACAGAAGGAGAAGTAAGTGAAGCATTTCAATTCGCAGTATTGAAACAATTACCGATCATCTATTTGATACAGGATAACAACTGGGGAATAAGTGTTACGGGAGAAGAAGCCAGGGCAATGAATGCTTTTGAATTTGCCGCCGGTTTTAAAGGAATGAACCGGGTTCAGGTAGATGGTAGTGATTTTGAAGCATCCTATTCAGTGATGAAAGACGTAGTTGATTTTGTACGCCGGGAAAGAAAACCATACCTCGTTCATGCACAGGTGCCGTTGCTTGGCCATCACACAAGTGGTGTAAGAAAAGAATTTTATAGAAGTGATGAAGATTGGGCGAAGCATTTAGCACATGACCCTAATCCCAAACTTCGTCAGAAATTATTGGAAAGGGGAGTAGCAGAAAATGATTTACAGCAAATAGAAAAAGAAGCGGCGGCATTAGTGGCTGCTGATTTTGCAAAAGCGGTGGCCGCACCGGAACCCGATCCTTCAACGGTAGGAGACCATGTGTTTGTGCCAACAACAGTAACAGAAGAGAAAGGGGAGAGAAGCCCAGCCGGTGCAGAAAAAATAATGATGGTGGATGCTGCACTATTTGCTATCCGTGAAATAATGGAACAACACCCCGAAGCTATTTTATACGGACAGGATGTTGGAAAACGATTGGGCGGTGTATTCCGTGAAGCAGCGACACTGGGAGAACAATTTGGAGAACACCGGGTTTTTAATACCGCCATACAAGAAGCTTATGTGGTTGGCTCTACAGTGGGTATGAGTGCAGTCGGATTGAAGCCTATAGTGGAAGTACAGTTTGCAGATTATATCTATCCGGGATTTAACCAGCTGGTGACGGAGGTTTCTAAAAGTTGTTATCTCACTTGTGGAAAGTTTTCTGTATCAATGATCTTGCGGGTTCCTGTTGGTGCTTATGGTGGCGGCGGGCCTTATCATAGTGGCAGTGTGGAAACCACTGTCCTTTCTATAAAAGGAATTAAAGTGGCTTACCCATCTAACGCTGCTGATATGAAAGGATTAATGAAAGCGGCCTACTACGATCCTAATCCTGTAGTGATGCTGGAACATAAAGGCCTCTACTGGAGTAAAGTGCCGGGCACAGAAGAGGCAAAAACTGCTGAACCATCAAAAGATTATATCCTGCCGTTTGGCAAAGCAAATATTGTAGTAAAGGCGTCTGATACCGCCATTGAAAATGGAGAGAGTTGTGTAGTGATCACTTATGGAATGGGTGTGTATTGGGCAAAAGCAGCAGTAAAGAATTTTAATAATCAAATTGAGGTAGTTGACCTGCGGACTTTATATCCATTGGATGAAGGATTGATTTTTGAAAGGGTGAAAGCACATGGCAAGTGTTTGGTGCTTACAGAAGAACAACAAAATAATTCTTTTGCCGAAGCATTGGCCGGACGCATTTCTAAAAATTGTTTTCAATCATTGGATGCACCGGTTGAAGTGTTAGGTTCCTTAAATCTGCCTGCAGTGCCAATGAATATGGAATTGGAGAAAGCGATGTTACCGAATGCGGAGAAGGTGACGGAAGCTTTGAAACAGATATTGAATTCTTAAGATATTTTTTGTTACCAGCTTCAGTTCCCTGAGCATCGTTTGTTGCGTCGCACACTTCATCGTTCTGTTCGCTACTCAGCAATTTCAAGATGCTAATTTTAATTTCTATGATCATTAGAATATTTGTTACTTCATTCTTCAGTCAAAGCATGAGAATTAAATATTTTATTATTTCTATAAGCAAGAAAAATAGATATTGGGAAAAGTAATAAAAAACAAATGGCGGGAAATAGAAATAAAAAATAATTAAACCTATTAAAAGGAGAGGAGAAAAATATTATTAGTATCGGTAGTAATAATATAATATAGGCTATAATTTCAATGACTAAAGTCAGCTTAGACTTTTCTTTAAAAGAAACAATCATTAAGGCAATTAAAGAAATATCTGCAAGTGCGATTAAGCCCCTCATAATTGGTTCAGCTTCAAATAAGCCGGCCACCAAGAAAAGGCCAAAGGGTATTAAAATCATTGAACCTTGCAAGAAAATGAAAAAATAGGCTATAATGGCAAATGCTCTCATAGTGTTTTTCGTTTTTCATACAAAAACTCTGAGATAGCGGATATTGGGAGAAAATTTTTATCCTAGTATTCTATTTCATCCCTATGGGGTTATCCTTTCAAATTCAACTTTATCTGCAACTCCTCAAACTGCTTTTCATCAATCGTTGCAGGCGCATCTAACATCACATCTCTTCCGGCATTATTTTTTGGAAAAGCAATAAAGTCACGGATGCTTTCGCTGCCGCCGAGAATAGAACAAAGACGGTCGAAGCCAAAAGCAATACCACCATGCGGCGGAGCTCCGTATTCAAAGGCGCCGAGTAAGAAGCCAAACTTATGTTGTTGCTCTGCTGCATCCATACCCAATGCTGCAAACATTTTTTCCTGTAATTCCCGTTGGTAGATACGGATGGAACCTCCGCCGATCTCATTACCATTCAACACCATATCATAAGCATTGGCCTTTATATTGGCATAGGGATGTTTCAGGTATTCAGCAGCGTTGTCAATAACAGGATTGTTATTGATCATGGTTTCTATCTGTGCAGGCTTGGGTGACGTAAACGGATGGTGACGGGCTACCCAGCGGTTGCCTTCTTCATCATATTCAAATAATGGAAAGTCCAATACCCATAGCAATTTATATACATCATCTTTTCTTAAACCTAAACGGGTTGCCATTTCCATTCGGAGGTCACTGATGGCTTTTCTTGTTCTTTCTTCTGCTCCGGCCAGCATTAAAATCAAATCGCCGGGTTTTGCATTGGCCGCAGCAGCAATGGCTTTCAATTTTTCTTCACTGTAAAATTTATCTACGCTACTTTTATAAGTACCATCTGCATTTGCTTTTATAAATACCAGGCCTTTCATGCCTATCTGCGGACGTTTCACCCATTCTGTTAATTCGTCTGTTTGCTTGCGGCTGTATTCGCTGCAACCGGGAACAGCAATAGCAAGAACTGTTTCGGGCCCGTCCAACGGCCCCCCCACCCCCCGAAGGGGGGATTCAGCACCTGATAAAGCAAGTGGACTTTGTTTATCGGGAAATGTATGTTGTGGGAAAAGCAGGTTAGCAATCTTCAAATCGAAGCGAATGTCTGGTTTGTCATTACCATAAGTCCACATGGCATCTTCCCATGTCATCCGCTGCACAGTTTCAGTGTAGTCAATACCTTTTACTTCTTTGAAGATGGATTTTATCATCCCTTCAAACATATTCAGGATGTCTTCCTGTTCTACAAAAGCCATTTCGCAATCGATCTGTGTAAATTCCGGCTGGCGGTCGGCCCGCAGATCTTCATCCCGGAAACATTTTACAATCTGGTAATAGCGGTCGTAACCACTTACCATTAATAATTGCTTGAATGTTTGCGGAGATTGTGGCAGTGCATAGAACTGTCCGGGGTTCATTCTTGAAGGAACTACAAAATCCCTTGCACCTTCCGGGGTTGATTTAATCAGGAAAGGTGTTTCAATGTCCATGAAATTTTGCTGGTGCAAATAATTTCTTGCTGCACGGTTTACGGCATACCGGAGTTCCAGGTTTTTCTTAACCGCATTGCGGCGTAAATCCAGGAAACGATATTTCATTCTAATATCATCGCCGCCATCTGTATCGTCCTGGATAGTGAATGGAGGAACTGCCGATTTATTTAAAACTTTGAATGATGAAACGAGTAGCTCGATTTCTCCGGTGGGGATATTTGCATTTTTATTACTTCTTTCATTTACTGTTCCTGTTGCTTGCAGCACAAACTCACGGCCCAAAGGATTTTCTTCGAGCAGTTTATTCAGATCCTCACCAAATAATAATTGAGTGATGCCGTAACGATCACGGAGGTCAACGAAAGTAATAGCTCCGAATTTGCGGACGGTTTGAACCCAACCAGCAAGGGTAACTTCTGTGCCTTTGTTGTTCACTCTTAACTCTCCGCAAGTATGACTTCTGTACATAGTTATTAGCTTCGAAAATGTTGAATAGAATTACGGGACGATGAAGAGTGCGACGCAACAGTTGATGATAGTAGCAATGCTGCTGGTAACCAAATCTTTACGACCCAATTGGCGGCAAAGATAACAAGGCAGTAGCTATTTTCGGGCCTTTTGATGGTCTTTTAGCTATGCCGCTTATATTCGTTGTAAGTATTTTTTGGATGCCTGGAGACACCATTCATATAGTAGGACAAATTGGCCAAAGCCCGCAGGAGAACTATGTTATCACCCCTTCGGGAGACACTTTTGCTATACCTGATTCTTTTTACGGTACTGGTGGCTACTATGGTTGGAAGTTGCGGCAGGAGCAGCTGCGAAAAGAAGAGGAGGCAAGACAATCTGATTATACCGGGACCATCTTTTTTTCCCTGATGATCGCTTTCATGTTTATAGTGATAGGCTGGCACCGGCTGGAAAATTTTTTTGGATGGGCACGGAAGAAAAGAAAGAAAGTTGCGACAGCAGCAGTAGATGAAAGAGGCCTGCAGTATGATAACTGGTTGCGAAAGTATAATCCTTATTACGACTCCCTGTCAACAGAACAAAAGAAACGATTTTTACATCGCACCGTAGAGTTTATGCAGGCAAAAGAATTCAGGTTTCATTCAATGGTGGAAGAGGAGTATATGTCTGTATTGGTCAGCGGTGCCGCAGTACAGATGACATTTGGTTTACGCAATTACCTGATGGATTATTTCCCGGTTATTCATGTTATGCGAAAAGAGTACAAATTGAATATTGATAAGGAAACGTATTATGGCCATGTAAGCAAGAATGGAATTTATATATCCTGGAATCATTTTCTGGAGGGCTACCAGGATTATAAAGATTCTGTCAATGTAGGGCTGCATGAAATGGCGCATGCTGTTTCTTATGATGTGTTTCTTGGCAACCAGGATTATCATGATTCAAAACTTAAAGACCGGCTCCAGGGATTTCGCAAGGAGGGTGGCCCTGTTTTTCGGGCAATGAGAAAGGGAGCCAGTCATTTGCTGGATGATTATGCTGCTACAAATTTTGATGAGTTCTGGGCTGTGTGTGTAGAAACTTTTTTTGAAAACCCGGAAGAGTTAAAGGATTCGATGCCAGACCTGTACCAGACTATCTGCGAAGTATTGAACCAGGATACACTTATCAGCGATAAGATTATCGATCCGGAGCTGGCCGGTATTGCAATTTAAAAAAGGATTGTTTATATTTAGAATCTGGTCCGAACCCTGTGTAATGAAAAACCTATAAAATCCAAATCATGATTACCCTTGCCATCATTTATTTTGTCCGCCGTTTAGTTTTGCAAAACAAGAAGAAACAACAACTGGCTATTACAGCGTAACCGCTTTTTTCATTTTTAATTCCCTGGGTCGTTGAATGGTGTAGTAATACAGCAATATCAATACACCGGTTACAAATGGTATTAATGCCAGGTGCTTACCTGTGTATTCTTTCCATACAGGCATTTCGTCAAAACCAAGAAACTCACTGATCATCCAATAGGCATTGGCTGATATCCAGAAAACAACAGCAAGGTTGTGTGCCAGCTCTGATTTAATACTGCTGTTCTTCCATGTAATCCATATTGCGATTGATAAAGTAGGTACGATCATAATAATGCCCAGTTCCTTCCATATCATACACCAGCTGATATCTTTAAACAGCCAGAAGATGATATGAAAATTTTCGAGGCGGCGAAAGCTGGCCGGGATACTGTAGTCAGACTCGTTGGAGGGGTTCATGGTAATAGTAGTTGATGAAAATTCATTGCTCTATAAAATTACGATTTGATTATGTCAGGAAATTTTTCTGGAAAGTATTTTCTGAAAGCGGTTAATATCTGCTTCGGCATTTAGTGGTTTGCTGTAGCAAAGATTTTCTGCTAATTGTTTGGCAAAGAAAGGTGCTAATGAACAACCCTTGGTACCCATGCCATTTAATAATCCAATGTTTTTATGAAGTGGATGTAACCCAACAAATGGTCTTCTCTCAATGGTAGCCGGACGAACCCCTGCGAGATGTGCTTTTATTGTAAAGGGAACTTTCAACCATTCTTTTAATAGTGCTTCTGTTTTTGTTCTGAACTCGGTTGTGATATCGGGATTATCAAACTGCCACGCATAGTTGGAGCCTATCCACCATAAACCTGGTGTTGCCAGTGGTACCAGCATCATGCCTTTTTTATAAATATTAGTGGCTGGTAAATCAGGAATCTCCACAAATAACACTTCGCCTTTGTTAGGAGCAAAAGGCAGTGCTTCAAAATACGGGTTAGCAGCACTGCTGTTACCATCGCAAAAAATTATTTTATTGGCAGTGATGGTCTTATACTGAATTGAATCGGGCAATACCTGCAACTGATCTATATCAAATTCTTCTTGCAGTAACTGTGCATCATTTAATAATTTCTGCCGCCATACAGGAAGCAATGTTTCAAGATGGGCTGTGTAAACCGGCTTTATTTCGCCGCAACCAAAGCTGTAATTAAAATGATTGAGGAAATGATATTGTTCCGGGTAACTATAAACATATTCTCCCTTCTCTTCTACCCGTTGCATAAAACTGACCCTCATTTGCGGGCTGGGGAAGAAGTCGATAATATTTTTTGGGGAGATGGCTGTGATATTTAATTCTTTTCCCAGTTCGCTATAAGCGGTCCATGCAAAAGGGAGTATTTCATCTGCCATCCAAACCTCGGCATGACGGCGACCAGTGACGGGATTAATGATGCCGGCAGAAATTCTGGAAGGTGAATTATTATTACCGTTATCAATGACTATAAAAGAACTGCCTTCCTTTTCCAGGTAGTAGCTAAGCCAGGTACCGCTAATGCCCTGACCTATTATCAAGTAGTCAATCTGACCCTGAGCTTGTCGAAGGGGCATAGGTAGTTCTTACTTTTTATGATTTGAAAGTCTTTTTAATTCATCAAAATCATCATTTATCAAAGCTTCCTTCTTTTTTCTTGACCATCCTTTTATCTGTTTTTCTAATATAGTTGCTTCTTTTGAAGCTTCAACTCTGGTTTGCCAAACTAGTTTGATTGGCCTTCTTTTAAAAGTATAACATTCTGGAAATAATCCTGTTTCATGCTGCATGATTCGCTTATATAAATCATTAGACAACCCGGTATAGTAACTGTCATCGGAACAAAGTAAAATATACACAGCATACATATTTCCCTTTTTGCCACCTTTCGTCAAGCTCAGGGTTCTATTATTCAACATTAATTCTTACCCCTTCGCTGTGCGAAGTAAACTCAGGCGCATACATGCACTGAATAGTTGTAATTCCATTACTGAAATTACCTGCATGTGTAGCGAACAACGTGTATTCGAATACATATGTTCCCCTTCTCAGGTAACTAAAGAAGAAGTTAGTGCTGGCGTCTTTCGTGGTTTCATAATATCCTAATCCACCCTGCCATTTATAGCTACTCAGTACATTCACCGGTTCCAGGGCAGCTGCTCTCATGTCTTTCATATGCACATATTCCATATCACGGTCAACACGGAGTTCTACTCTTACTTTTATCTTGTCTCCAACTTTAATAGCATCACCATTATTAACCGGTGTGATGACGGGGCCACGGTCTGTATTCTTTTCTACAAATAGTTTTTTTGAAAGTTTGAGTGGGGTAGTAGCAGTGGTTATTTTATCGAGGTCTTCGAAGTACTGCCAGTACACACCGCCCCAGGAAGCCCCACCGCTCACCGAAGGAGGGATCTTAGCGTCTGTAACTGTAACAGTCACGTTACCCATTTCAGGAGTAACCTTTGTTCCTTCAATTATTTTTTTGAAATAACCGGTACCGGCTTCTTGCCCGGCATCGGTTGATTTGATTATTGTAGTGCCTAGCTTAACTTCAACAACAGGCTCATTGCTTAGCCATTCAGTTCCCTGCAATAGCAAGGCGTAACAAGCTTCTGCTGTGGCTTTTGTTGTTTTCCAATTATTCGTTTGTTTGTTTTTCAGTAACCATGTCCGCAGGTCATCAACAGTTTTTGTATCCTTGCCCACTTCCTGGAAGGCTTCAATCAACAACGACTGTGTTTCAATCGGGGCCTGGTACCAGAACCAACCATTTGCCTGGTTTTTCCAATACATTCCTAATTCTTCATTGGTAATGGAGGTTTCTTTTAAAGACTTCAGAATTGCTACAGGTGTTTTTGCATCATCACTCCTGTGCAATGCCAGTGCGATCATCCCCTGCATGTATTTGCTTTGGCCGACCCAATACTGCTGGGATTGTTTGTAATAATAGTTATAGGCTGTTTGCGAAGCCGCATCAATTTTATACTCAGGGAAAAAACTCCTCATGTATAAATATTGTATTTGGGTGTAACCAATGTTCTGCGATTTCAGGTTGGCTTTGTATTTGATCAAATAATCATAGTCTTCTTTTATTTTCCTATCGAGGTAAGGAATAGCGGTTAATAAGATAGCTTTTAATTTATCCTCCTGTCCTTTGGCGAAGGCGTTCAGTTTTTTCAAATGACCAATGCCTGTGGCAATGTATTGTGTCATGTAACGGTCGTCGGGGCCACCGGTAAACCATACAAAACCGCCATTGCTGCTTTGCATTTGTTTTAGTTTGTCATACGAACTGTTCAATTGTTCACTCATCTTTATCATGTCAAACAGCAAGGCGATATTTCTCTTTTGCTCCGCTTCATTTTTTGCTTGTAATACCCAGGGGGTCTCTTCGAGTAATACTGCTTTTAATTCCTGGTTCTTTTGCAGGTTACTCATTAGCGCTGCAGTGTCCTTAATTTTCCATTGTTCAAATACCTGTTTGATGCGTGGAGATGAGTTGGAGATAAATGTGGCTAATGAATTGGCATAATACCTGTTCCAGGTTTGTTCTGCACATTCATATGGGTATTCCATCAGGTAAGGCAGGGCCTGTACTGCATACCAGGCTGGGTTACTTGTATATTCCAATGTGAGGGAATAATGCTGTAATGATTCGCTGCTACCGGATTTTAGCAATTTATCGAATGTAAAATTCTTTGTTCCGGCACCTCTCATTGGTAAAGGCATTGTTTCTGTTACCAGCATTCTGTTGGTGAGAACCGGCAAAGCATTTTCTTCGCCATCACTGTAGTTGCCGGCTTTCGCAACAATTCTCCACACCAGTGCTTTATTGAACTGGTAGGGGATTTCGATTGGAAATTTCACTGCTTCACTTTGTCCGGCTGCGACGGTGAAATATTGGTTAGCAACCATATTCCTGAACCGGCCATCAACCCGTTCGTTTGTTTCAGCATCAAATAATTGAAATTCTGCAGTGCCTGTCAGCTCCTTATCAGTAAGGTTAACAATCTTAGAGCTGAATTCTATTTTATCCCCTTCTCTTAGAAAACGTGGTGCATTCGGTTGTACCATCAGCTCTTTCTGTGTAACAATTTCTTTAGTACTGCTGCCGAATGCGGCTTCTTTTGTATGGGCTAATGCCATGAATTTCCACTTGGTCAATGCTTCGGGCATAGTAAAAGAAAATTCAATAGCACCACTGCTGTCGGTTTTTAAATCGGGGAAGAAGAAAGCAGTTTCATTAAAATTCTTACGGATTTTGACATCACCGGATTGCTGACTTGTTTTTTCCTTGTCTGAGACATCTGCAACACCATCCTTGTCAGCTTCTTTACCATCCTTTTTTTTCTGAACATCTTTTGATTCTTCATTGCTTTCTCCCTCAGGGGCACTGCTGGCAACTGCGTCACTATCTGCAGTTACCGGTTTTGATAAACGCATCAACTTTGGATTCCCTCCGTAAAAGTCTCCACCATTGTATCCATTCAAACTGGAAAAGAGATAATCATAACGTTTGTCAACATACTTTGACTCGTCATCATTGATATAACGTTGGTTTGATTCTACCCCTGTAAAATTCTGTGACCCATTCCAGCTGCGACTATTGTAGTACGAAGTCCAGATATATGGCTGGCTCCAGCTATGAGAGTAGAACTGATCGAGTGATGCATCGTACATACTGGCCAGCATTTCAGCGGCTACTTTCTCATTTTTGTAACCGCTTATTTTCAGCTTCCATTTTTCCTCGCTACCCGGCAATGTTTTATCACGGTAAGAAGCATACTCTACAGACAGTTCTTTATTCGTCCAGGGAATACTAATTGTTTGATTCAATTGATAAAAACGGTTGTGCTTGATAAACATCCAGCCTGCACCATATCCACCTCTGTCGACCTCCGTAACGGGGAAAGAAAAGGTTTGTTTTTGATTGTTAAGTTTCACAAAACTGTATGACTCTGCTCCTGGCTTCTTATCTAGTTGGTGTACTATAAATAAATTATCTGCGGCTGTTCCTAACTCCACTTTTGCAGTTTCCCCGGGTTCGACAGTTGTTTTATTTAGCCCTATCCATAAATATTCAGGACGGTTCAACAGGTTACTTTTTTCGTCAAACAGTTCGATATACTTCACATCTTTTACCAGCTCACCATTTTTATCTTTTGCTTCCATTTCTATAATATAGAAGCCCGGAGTGTATTTCCCTCCTGAGCTTGCCGAAAGGCCCACTCCCCACTTCCCACTTACTAACGCAGAATCTGTTTTCTCTAATGCTATTTCTCCCTTACCCCAACTTTTATAATCACTTTCGTTATCATATTCATCGTAAGGGAAATTTTTGATGTATTCCTCCTTGTTCATTACAAACTGGTCAGGTCTTTCCCAGTACCGGTCCCGGATAAGGCGTTTTTCTTCTTTAAGTTTAGTGATAGTAACTTTTACTTTGGTCGGTTCATATTCTCCATTCATGTTTTGGGTACGGATGTATAATGTTTTTAAACTATCCGCTGGTAATGTAGCAGGAACAGAACTAACAAGCATCAGCGATTTATAGCTTACCGATACCATTTTTTCTCCGCTTCTTGTTTCCCCGTTAATATCTGTAACATCGGCATATACGGTGTAATCAAATACAGGTTCAAATTTCTTTTCAATCTTTAAATCAGGAATAGCTGTAAACGCTACTACAAACTTTCCGTCTTTATCAGTTTTTACTTCGCCATTAGCAATTTCCATTTGTTGGGTTGGCGGCTGCCACCAACGCCAAAACATCCAGCCGTATAAAAAGCGGGGCTGACGGACGATGCGGTATTTTACGTTAGCTCCGTCAATATTATTACCGGCATACGCTTTAGCAAAACCGGTTACTTTTATCTTATCATTTACTTTGTAAGTGCCTTTGATGGGTTCGTAGTCAACATAAAACTTAGGTCGTTTATATTCTTCCACTTTGAAACCTGCATTGCCATTATCTGTTTTAGTATAAATGGTAAACAGCCCATTCATACCTGTTTGTGGCAATTGAAACTTGCCGCTAAAAGAGCCGAATTCATTTGTTTTTACATTAAGGGTGTCAACGTTTTTGTAATTGGCATCCCTGAGAATTATCGTAGTTGAATAATCAGTTCGGACACCTCCCTTTTTCTTTTCGGCATTTCTGCTCAGTACTATTCCTTTAAAGTAAACGGTTTGCCCTGGACGATAGAGGCTCCTGTCTGTAAAGAGATGTATTGAAGTTGTAACTTTTGGCTCCTCAGTTACTGATTCGTTATAATAATAATAATTATACACGAGGTCATTCATGAAAAGCTTATCGTTATTGTGTGTGATGTCAAGCAGGTAGGAGTAGTTACTATAACCATTACCTTCTCTTTTAGCTTTATCCATTTTGAAAAAGCCATTCGCATCTGTAGTGTATGTTTTCCCCTTTTCTTTCACATATTGTGATTGCTTGTAATCATATTTTTGATCCCACACCTGTATGGAAGCTTTTGCCAGCGGCTGACCATTGTCCCGGTCCAATACAAAAAAATCATCACTATTATTGGTAAAGCTGATACCGGAAACGTAAAAAAGCCTTGCTCCCAGAATAGTTTTCTTGCCGCTGAAATCATTATCACTGGATGCTGCAAGCAGGTATTCACCATTTGGCAGGCCATCAACTTTTACTTCTGTACTGTGTTGCTGGAGGTCGTTGGTAGCGGGGAGATTTTGTTGCCAGCTTTTTAAGGGAGTAGTCGCAATGATCGTTGACCAGTATTTTTCATCATACTGCTTTTCTAATTCCTTTTTTAGGCTTTCCGTCACTTTTATAATGCGGAAGTAGAGTGTGCCAATATTCTTGTATTTGACAAAGGCCCTGAATGGCTGATCGGGTACATTCACTTTTTCTACACTGAATTGTAAAGATTTACTATTGATATTGTTCAGTAAGTTGTGGGCATTATATTTTCCTTCTGAGGAATCTTTCTGTTGCACTAACCTTTCTACAATCTCTTTCGCTTTTACTTTCGCAAAGCGATTCGTAGTATCGCCAAAAGGTTTGTAGTCATTAGCCTTTTGCTCATACCAGGATGCAACCAGGTACCAGGCTTGTGCGGCAGCAGGAGTATTAGCATACTGATTGGCGATATGATTGATAGCATTAAAATAAAGTTTGTCTTTGTCAGGATGAGTGGAATGACTCTTAACAAATTCAATTCGCTGCAGGTCAGCATCAATCAAAGCATCTGCTTTGGCATCAGTAAGATGAAATGCAATGAGCTTTTGATATATCAGCAATGCTTTATGCTGCAATGACATGGAATCTTTGGTAGGAAACTTTCGGGTTATAAAATCAGCAGCGGGATCAAAGGCACTGGCTGAATTGATTTCAAAGGCGTAGGCAGGTTTTTTTATATCCCGTTCATCATTTTCAAAGTATTCTAATGCACGGTGTGTCAACAGGTCATACAGCGTTGGCCGAAGATGCCTGACATTCCCCTTTTCTATAATTGCATCATACGGTTGTAGTTTTGTTTGCTGTAACAGCCTTTCTTCTTTTACTGATTGCAGATACAGTTCTGCGACCTTTTTATGAAAATCTTCAGCATCCCAGGTTGCAATATCTGTTTTACTGAAATTTTCTGTTTTGGTACGGTTGTATAATTGCCAGCGGTGTCGCTGGTAATAATTATAATACATCTCAGCCAGTAAATTTTTTAAAATGCTCCTGACAGGTTCTTTACTACCCGTGATTTCTTTTTCTATTTCAGCAATAGAGAACACTTCATTGTCTTCCCTGTTTTCACTTTGCAAGAAAGTCATATAGACCAATGTCTTGATGACTTGTGCACCCTGGTTTTCTTTTTTTGCAAGGGTATAAATTTCCCTTACTTCTTCCAGAGCGGATTTAGGTAATCCTTTGTTTACGGCTGCTTCTACTTTTTTCCATTCTTTATCGTAGTTTTTTACAGGCGTCTGGCCATTCATATCCATAGCAAATAAACTGAAGAGGGTAATCGTTAGGAAAAGGGTTTTAAAATAGGGCACATTCATGCTGTTGAAATTTAGGTACAAGGTAATTAATCTTATGCGACGATAAGATGCTCTATGTTAGGGAATTTCATACAAAAAGCCCTGGCAGGGTAATTTGCGGGCATTAAAGGAAAAAAAGTCATTCATTTATTCTCCCCCAATGTGTATTTTTTACAGTATTTGAAAGCCTTTACTGGTAAGCACTCCGGCATAAACCTGCAAAACAGATTTTTTCAACACAAATTGCTTTAACATTTTGTTGAAAGATTTTTTGGCACGGTGGCATGAGTTTGGAAATGTAATGAACGGCAACAATTTTTATCAAATTAAATTTTAAGTTATGAAAACATTTTTTACACTTTTATTCAGTTCAGTCTTTTCACTTTCCCTGCTGGCCTTTGATGGCAGCCGCCTGAGTATATCTTCTCCAGGCACCAGTACAGAAATGAAGATTGAAATTGATGGACGTAAGTTCAGTATGAAAAACAATTCTATCACTGTTAGCTATCTCGCAGAAGGCCGTCATAGTATTAAGATCTACCGTGATAAGAAGAGAGGTGGATTTGGCAAGAGAGAGGATGTTGTTTATCAAAGCAATATTTTTCTTAAAAGAGGTTTTCACCTTGACATTACGGTGAACCGTTTTGGCAAAGTGATGACTGATGAACGGAGGATCGATGTTGATGACGAATGGTATCTTGACGAAGATGAGTATTATGATAACGACAATGGTGGCTGGAACGGTGGCCGTGGTAATGTAATGACTGGCCGTGAAATGGAAACAGTGAAAGAACAGCTTCGTAAAGAGTGGTTCGAGAATAACAGGATCACTTCTACCAAAGTTATCATTGATAAGAGCAATTTTACTACCCAGCAGGTGAAAGAGTTAATGTTGCTCTTTACGTTCGAAAGCAACAGGCTGGAAGTAGCTAAGTATGCGTATCGCAAAACAGTAGACAAGCACAATTATATTCAGTTGAATGATGCGCTGACTTTCAACAGCAGCAAAGAAGACCTGGCCCGTTTTATCCGTGAATCAAGATAAGTGAATAGTGAGTCGTGAATAGTGAATATATAACCCTATCATACAAGAAAGCCTCCTTAATCCGGAGGCTTTCATTATTTACAATTCACTATTGACTATTCACTTCTTCATAACCTCTGCCATTTTCTTTCCAATATCTGCAGGACTGCTTACAACATGGATGCCGCACTCACTCATAATTTTCATTTTAGCAGCAGCGGTATCATCTGCTCCACCAACGATAGCGCCAGCATGGCCCATACGGCGACCGGGAGGAGCCGTTTGACCAGCGATAAAGCCAACAACAGGTTTTTTATTACCATTTGCTTTTATCCAGTTTGCCGCTTCGGCTTCCATACCACCACCAATTTCACCGATCATAACAATGGCGTCAGTGTCCTTATCATTCATAAACAATTCAACAGCTTCTTTGGTGGTAGTACCAATTATCGGGTCGCCACCAATACCTACGGCAGTTGAAATGCCAAGACCGGCCTTAGCTACCTGATCTGCTGCTTCATAGGTCAGGGTTCCGGATTTGGAGATTATACCGATACGTCCGGGTATAAAAACAAAGCCTGGCATGATGCCCACCTTACATTCTCCGGCCGTAATTACGCCGGGACAGTTTGGCCCAACTAATCTTGTATTTTTTCCCTGCAAATAGTTCTTCACTTTTACCATGTCCTGTACCGGAATACCTTCTGTAATACAGACTACGAGTTTAATACCGGCTTCAGCTGCTTCCATAATAGCATCAGCCGCAAAAGCAGGGGGTACAAATATGATACTGACATCGGCGCCAGTTGATTTTACACAATCAGCTACAGTGTTGAAAACAGGCCTTTCAAGGTGTGAGCTGCCGCCTTTACCGGGAGTAACACCACCCACCACTTTGGTACCGTATTCTATCATTTGGGTGGCATGAAAGGTGCCTTCTGTTCCGGTGAAACCCTGTACTAATATTTTCGAATTTTTATTGATGAGAATGCTCATTTTCCTTACTTTTTTGATTTGGCAAAAATAAGGGAAATGCGACAACGGGTAATAACGAATACTTAGTTGTTATACCTAACAAAAAATATCCTGAATCCACTTGAAGTTATAGGACTGATGGTGGTATTGCCGGTAGTTATAATCCCTTTACCCACACTATCTGTAATGTAAGTGCTGCTGATTGATTGCCCGGTATTTGGGATAAAGTAATTGGTTATAAGTATAGCATCAGCCCCTTTTTTCTTAGCTGTTTCTTCAGCAAGCTTTTGTATTTTATCAGGTTTTGAATGGGTTGCCCATACATTAAGATAGCCTTGACCAATCAATTCATACTTCCTTTTAATAGAACCTTCGCTGATGTAAACATCCACATTTTTTTTTGTTGAAGGAGTGATCTGGCCAACATAATGAATTTTTGGTGTGCATGAAAAAAGTAAAACGCAAATGAAGGAGGAGTAAATTTTTCTCATCGCTGACTGATTTTGGTTATAAATGCTATCAGGCAGCATGAATTGTTCCAGTCAGCAGTTTACGAATAAAATCGTTTGTTAAATGAAATTATTACTAATCTTCAGTTGGAGGAACAAGAGAGGCGGAATCTTTATGCATAAGTTCTTCCATATTCCGGTCGTTTGAGATTTTACCCGACTCTTCCAGCATCCGCATGTCCTTGGCATCCCTTAAAAACTCGGAGGCGAATATGAAATCATTCAACCGTTGGTTTTTACTAAAAATGATTTCTTTGTTTGTGCCTTCCCATTCTTTATTTCCTTCAAACATATACAGGATATAGTTTCCTATTTCCATTACACTGTTCATGTCATGGGTATTTATGACAGTGGTGATATTGTATTCAATCGTAATTTCCTTTATCAGGCGGTCAATTACCAGCGATGTTTGCGGATCGAGGCCGGAATTGGGTTCATCGCAAAAAAGATATTTTGGGTTTAAAACGATAGCCCTTGCTAAAGCCACCCTTTTTTTCATTCCACCACTCAGTTCAGAAGGAAATTTTCTATTGGAATCAACCAAGTTAACACGGTTCAGCACTTCGTTGACACGGTCTAATTTCTTTTTATGAGAATCTTTGCTAAACATGTTCAGCGGGAACATTACATTTTGTTCCACTGTTTGGCTATCAAACAGTGCCGACCCCTGGAAAAGCATTCCAATTTCTTTTCGAATTTCTGTTTTATCCTGACCTTTCATCTTTGTGAAGTTCTGTCCGCTATATAGAACTTCACCTTCATCCGGTTCAAACAGTCCTACCATGCATTTCATAAGCACAGTTTTGCCACTGCCGCTTGATCCGATAATGAGATTACACTGCCCCGCTTTCATCACAGAGCTAACATCTTCTATCACCGTTTTGTCGCCAAAACTCTTTTTTATATTTTTTACCTCAATCATATTTGATCTTTGCTATTAGGTAGGCAGTAATAATGCCGACAATAAATAATCAGCAAATAATATTAAAATACAACTTATAACTACTGCTTTAGTGCTGGCCCGTCCGATTTCCAATGCGCCCCCTTTTACATAATAACCATAAAATGCCGGGATGCTGGCAATGATAAATGAAAAAACATATGCCTTTATCAAGGCAAAAATGACATTGAACGGAACAAAAAATTCGAGAAGGCCTTTGTCATAAATACTTCCTGAAATAATACCAGAGGCTGTTGCTGCCAGCCTGCCGCCCCAGATACCTAAGGCCATAGCCATAACGACCAGCAATGGGATCATTAATAAGGCCGCTGCGATTTTGGGCAGTATCAGATATGTTTTGGTGTTAATACCCATTATTTCCAATGCATCAATTTGCTCACTCACTCTCATATTACCCAACTCACTGGCGATGCGGCTGCCGGCTACACCAGCTAATACGATACAAACGAGGGTGGGGGCAAATTCAAGTATTACGGTATCTCTTACAATCTGGGCAATGGTCGATGGTGGAATAAGCGGACTCACCAGCTGGTATGCAGTCTGAATAGTGGACACAGCCCCTATAAACACAGAAATGATAGCGACAATACCTAACGAACCAAAACCGATTTCTGTACACTGATGGATAAATTCCTTCCAATACATCCTGCCGTTTTCGGGTTTCGAGAACATCCCCTTAAACATCAAAAGGTAACGGCCTATGTCGGTGAAAATAGTCATATTGAGGTGCAAGATACAGTTTGAAAAGAGAAAAGCCATTAGCGGTTAGCTGCTGGCTTTTCCGAATAGAAAATCATTACTGAACTGGCGTATTTACATGTCTTTACTTGTATTTCGGAAACGCTTCCACCATTTTGATTTTTTTACAATTTCGTCAGTGGCTGCCTGGCTTTTTATCTGGGCATCTACTACAGCAACCAATGCCATATTAATAATGCTTCGTACAGAACTGCCCAGCTGAAGGATATGTACCGGTTTCTTTAAACCCAGTAAAATTGGCCCGACCGCATCAGCAGTTTCTAGTTCCTTTAAGAGGTTATATGCAATGTTTCCCGACGCCAGGTTGGGGAAAATGAGTGTATTTACATCTTTGTCAGCCAGTTCACTGAAAGGGTAATTTTCCTTCATCAGTTCTTTATTAAAGGCCACACTTGCCTGCATCTCTCCATCAACCAAAAGGGAAGGCATTTTTTGTTTTACAATTTTCCTTGCTTTAGCAACCAATTGGGCTTCCGGAGAATTACTGCTGCCAAAGTTGGAATAACTAAGCATGGCAATACGTGGAATGATATTAAAGTTGCGAACTTCTTTGGCTACCATTAAAGTAATCTCCGCCAGCTCTTCTGCAGTCGGATTAAAATTCACTGTCGTATCTGCCAGGAACAAAGGCCCTTTTTTAGTAAGCATGAGGTACATGCCAGCAATTTTCTTTACTCCTTCTTCAGTACCAATAGTCTGAATGGCCGGACGTATTGTGTCCGGGTAATTTTTTGCCAGGCCTGAAATCATCGCATCGGCATCGCCGCATTCTACCATCATACAGCCATAATAGTTGCGGTCCCGCATTACTTTTTTTGCTTCATAAGCATTGAATCCTCTTCGTCCTCTTTTGGCAAAAAATATTTCTGAATATTTATTTCGTCTATCTTCTGTAGCATCACTCCGGGGGTCAAAAATGGGGAGGCCTTCTATGTCTATACCGTTGGCGGCGGCCATATTCTTAATCTTCGTTTCATCTCCTAATAAAATAGGATAGCCAATGCCTTCATCAAATACGATCTGTGCAGCTTTCAGAATTTTAATATTATCAGCTTCTGCAAAAACAATTCGTTTAGGGTCACGACGGGCCTTGTTGCCAATCACTCTCATTACCTGGTTATCGAGGCCAAGGCGTTTATTAAGACTGGTTACATAAGTATCCCAGTTCGCTATTGGTTGTTTTGCAACACCACTTTCCATAGCGGCTTTAGCGACGGCGGGAGCTACGGTAGCCAACAGTCTTGGGTCAAGTGGTTTGGGGATAATATAGTTTTCGCTGAAAGTGATATTTTTTTCGTTGTAGGCCATGTTCACAATATCTGGAACAGGGGATTTGGCCAGTTCTGCCAACGCCTTTACAGCCGCCATTTTCATCGCTTCGTTAATCTGTGACGCACGGACATCCAATGCACCGCGGAAAATGTATGGGAAGCCCAGTACGTTATTAACCTGGTTAGGATAATCACTGCGACCGGTAGCCATGATAACATCTTTTCTTGCTCCTGTTGCATCTTCCCAACTGATCTCCGGGTCGGGATTAGCCATAGCAAAAACAATAGGATTTTTTGCCATGCTCTTTATCATGTCGGCATTTAATACACCACCCCTGCTCAATCCAATAAACACATCGGCATCTTTCATACCCTCGGTGAGGGTGACATTTTTGCCGGTAGCTATAAATTCTTTTTTCAGTTCATCAAGGTCAGTACGGCTTTCATGAACAAGGCCTTTGCTGTCAAATACCCTGAAATTCTCTCTCTTTGCACCTAGTGCAATATATAATTTCATACAAGCCACCGCGGCAGCGCCGGCTCCACTTACGACAAATTTTGCTTTATCAATTTTTTTCTTTTGCAATTCGCAAGCATTCAACAAAGCTGCTGCACTAATGATAGCGGTACCATGCTGGTCATCATGCATCACAGGAATGTTCATTATTTTTTTTAATTCTCTTTCAATAAAAAAACATTCCGGTGCTTTGATGTCTTCGAGATTGATTCCACCAAAGGTTGGCTCCAATGCTTTTACTATCTGTACAAATTTCTCCGGGTCTTTCTCGTTGATCTCAATATCAAACACATCTATGTCTGCAAATATTTTGAATAGTACTCCTTTTCCTTCCATCACCGGCTTACCTGCTTCCGGACCGATATCTCCTAAACCAAGCACCGCCGTACCATTACTTATTACAGCCACTAAATTTCCTTTAGCAGTGTATTTATAAACGTTTTCAACATCGGCTGCAATTTCGAGGCAGGGTTCAGCCACACCGGGTGAGTAGGCAAGGGAAAGATCTCGTTGGGTTTTGGCTTCTTTGGTCGGAACTACTTCTATTTTTCCGGGTCTTCCTTTTGAGTGATACTCAAGTGCCTGTTGTTTGCGCAAATCGTTTGACATAGATTTCTATTTGAGTTCTTCTATAGCACTAACCTGTGAATGGGGATGCAATGTACTAAATAATAATCCTAAGCAATTTTGAACAAAATTACTTAAAAATGAGGAAGTTATAAGCATTAGGGTTTAACGGAACTTCCCAGCCAGGCCATCATTCCCATGCCGATTTCAATAGCATTTTCATCAATATTGAAGGTGGGAGTATGCACACCAGCCGTAATCCCTTTGGCTTTGTTCATAGTGCCGAGACGATAGAAACAAGCAGGTATTTGTTGTGCATAATATCCAAAATCTTCAGCCCCCATCCGGAGTTCGGTTTCACTTACTCTTTCTGCTCCCATATAGTCAGCTGCTTTTTTCATTGCAGCCATCGTTACCTGTTCATTATTCATCACACAGGGATAGCCGATATCTATATGGAGGTCCACTTCTCCTCCCATTGAATGAACGAGGTCGGTGGTTAGTTTACACATCAGATCATGTGCTTTAAAACGCCATTCTTCATCCATTGCCCGGAAAGTACCCATGAGTTTTACTTCATTTGGAATTACATTAGTTGTATTGCCTCCGTTAAATGAAGTGATTGAAAGTACAGATGGGTTGAAGGGATTATTGTTCCGGCTGATCAGTTGTTGTAATGCAATAATTAAATGGGAGCTGATAAGTATCGGGTCAATAATTAAATGCGGTGAAGCGGCATGTCCGCCCTTGCCTTTTATGGTAAAATATAATTCATCGGCACTGGCCATGACTTTGCCGCTGCGAAAACTTAACTGGCCTACTTCCAGGATTGTATTTACATGCAATGCAAGAATAGCCTGAGGTGTTGGGTTATCCAGCACTCCATCTTTGATCATCAACGATGCACCACCCGGATTTTTTTCTTCACCGGGTTGAAAGATGAGTTTGACTGTTCCTTCCCATTCATCTTTTAATTCGGTAAGGATCTTTGCAGCACCGAGAAGACAAGTGGTATGTACATCATGCCCGCAAGCATGCATTACCCCTTCATTTTTTGATTTATAAGGGATGTCATTCTCTTCTTTGATAGGCAGTGCATCCATATCGGCACGAAGGGCAATGATCCTTGATGCAGGATTTTTTCCTTTTATTAACCCAACAACACCGGTCGTCGCTTTCACTTCAAATGGGATTCCCAGATCATTCAATTTTTGCTGAACGAATTTGGATGTCTCAAATTCCTGGTAACTCAACTCAGGATTGGCGTGAAGATGATGACGAACCTCTATAAAATCAGGGGCATATTTTTTTGCCAGGGCTTTGATTTTTTCTTGCATGGCGCAAAAATAAATAATCCCCGTTGGCAGACGGGGATTATTTGAAGAAAGGTCTTTCTGCTTCTTTAAGGGGTTATATCATCATTTTCGCCATTTTTACCCGGCTTCACTTCAATAATATCTTTCATGATAAACACACCTTTAGGAAAATAAGAATTCAATCTTTTCTGATAAGCCTCTGCATCTTTACGATCCTTAAAATTTCCGGCTTTTACTCTGAAATAAGGAGACTGGTACCACATGTAGGCTTTCAGGTCGGGGAAGAATGTATAAACTTTTGTTTTTGCAGCCAGGGCTTCATCCCGGTTATTGGTGCTGATGATCATCAGGCGGAAACCTTTATCGGTTCTCCTGCCGTCACGACTGGTTACTTCATTGATGGTAGCTTGCTTTTTTACCAACAGGTCAAGCCGTGGATCTTTGTGAACGATTACAGCATTACTGTCAACGGGTTCTTTGCCGGTAGTATCTTGTTGGGCAAAACTGCTTGTCGAGATAATAAAAGTTGCGATTGCAAAAATGAATTTCATGTGTGTCATAAGGTTCAAAAATCTTACCAAAATTAATATCCGCCACCTGCTCCTGCAATATTTTCAACAGGGTGCCAGGTTGTTTTAATTTCCTGTGTGTCCATGATAAAGTAAGGCGACTGACCTTCATCGGAATACCAGTTTATCTTATCATAGAAAGTGATACGTTTCAGATTCGTTGCTGATTTCTCCCGTATCATTTGCTGTACCTCAGAATTATTTTCACAGTAAATGGTTGCATTTACATCCATATGATCTACAAACCAGCTAGCTAACTCGGCTGGTTTGCCTGTTAAAATATTTACAACGCCGCCGGGCAGGTCGGATGAGTTCAATACTTCAGCGAAAGTAACTGCGCAAAGCGGTTTTGTTTCCGAAGCTAAAACGATACAAGTGTTTCCACCGGCGATAACCGGGGCAATTACAGAAACCAACCCCAACAAGGAATCACCTTGCGGCGCAATGATAGAAACCACACCTGTTGGTTCCGGCACAGAAAAATTAAAATGCGAAGAAGCTACCGGATTCACTGCACTGAATATTTGCTGAAACTTATCGCACCAGCCTGCATAGTATATCAGGCGATCGATAGCTAGATTAACTTCTTTCTCAGCTTTTGCTTTTGTAGAATCCAGTTGTATCAACTCATCAATGAATTGAGCTTTTCTTCCTTCCAGCATTTCCGCCATGCGATATAAAATCTGGCTGCGATTGAATGCGGCACGGCCACTCCAACCACTTACAGCACCTCTTGCACTTACCACTGCATCACGAAAATCTTTGCGGGAGCTAAGGCAAACATTAGCTAAAACTTTTCCTGCTGCATTTACAGGTTGATAAAATCTTCCCGATTCCGTTCTCGGAAATTGTCCGCCGATATAAATTTTATAGGTCTTCAATACTTCCAATCGTTTAGCGGAAGTCTTTTTCTCTAAACCATTTTCGCTGATTGAAAGCGAAGATTTTTTAATTGCTTTTTCCATAAAATAATTTTAGCCACGAATAAACACAAAACAACACAAAAAAAATATGCCACAGATTACACGGATTAACACAGATTATTTTTGAATGAATTATTTTTAAATAATAATCAGGTTAATCAAACCTAAGTCTCCCCTTTAGGGGGACAGGGGGCATATATTCACATACGCCGACAACCCATGCAATCCACCCTCTCTTCCAAAACCACTTTCTTTATAACCGCCAAATGGAGAAGTCGGATCAAACTTATTAAATGTGTTTGCCCATACCACACCAGCTCTCATTCTCTTCGTCATATTGAATATCTTAGAACCTTTATCAGTCCACACACCGGCACTTAAACCATACGGTGAGTTATTTGCTTTTTCAATTACTTCATCATCTGTTCTAAAAGTAAGAATAGAAAGAACCGGTCCAAAAATTTCTTCCTGTGCAATACGATTGCTTTGCGCCACATTACTAAAGATGGTTGGCCTGCACCAAAATCCTTTCGAGGGTAATGCACAACTGCTTTCATACATTTCGGCACCTTCTTTTTTACCGATAGCAATATATTTCTGAATGATGTTTAATTGCTCTCTTGAATTGATAGCACCGATATCCGTATTCTTATCCATTGGGTCGCCAACAATTAATGATTGCATACGATCCCGTATTTTTCTAATCACTTCTTTCGCCACCGATTCCTGCACATACAATCTGGAGCCTGCACAGCACACATGACCCTGATTAAAAAAGATAGCATTCACCACACCCTCTACTGCCTGGTCAATTGGTGCATCTTCAAAAATGATGTTTGCCGCTTTACCACCTAGTTCTAATGTTGCTTTTTTATTCGTGCCGGCAATAGCCCGTTGAATTATTTTTCCCACATTGGTAGAACCGGTGAATGCAATTTTATTTACATCAGCATGATTCACAATAGCAGCACCCGTCTCACCGGCACCGGTAATTATATTCACCACACCCGGTGGCAAATCTGCTTCCTGGATTATTTCTGCCAACTTCAATGTTGTTAACGGAGTTGTTTCCGCAGGCTTTAATACAACGGTGTTGCCTGTTGCTAATGCTGGTGCAATTTTCCAAGCGGCCATCAGTAAGGGGAAATTCCATGGAGTAATTTGTCCAGCCACACCCAATGGCTCTGTTCTTCTATTGGGAAAAGCATATTCCAATTTATCGGCCCAGCCTGCATAATAAAATAAATGATTCGCTGCTGTTGGCACATCAAAGTCACGGCTTTCTTTTATTGGCTTTCCACCATCCAATGTTTCAACTATTGCTAACTCTCTTGCTTTTTCCTGCATTATCCGGGCAATGCGAAAAATATATTTAGCTCTTTCTTTCGCCGGCATTTTCTTCCACACTTTATCGTAAGCATTTCTGGCAGCTTTCACGGCTTTGTCAACATCAGCTGCATTAGCATCAGCTACTTCACTCAGCTTTTCTTCTGTGGCGGGGTTGATGGTGTCAAAATATTTCTTGTTTGATGGTTTTTGCCATTCACCATTAATAAACAAATCGTACTGCTTATTAATTGTTGCTGCACTTTTACTTTCGGGTGCAGGTGCATACTGCCAACTGGTATCAAATTTTAGTTTGATAGTGTTGCTTTTCTTGCTTGCAATTGCTTTTTTCTTTACAGCCATAATATTTTTTATTTAGCCAGCGACATTAACACGGATGAACTTCCGTTGCGTCGCACTCTTCATCGTTCTGTTCTTTGTTCAGCTGCAGATTCGCAGCAACCCACCCCATTTTCCTACAACACTTTGTTTTCCTCAATTCACCCCTCCAAGGAGGGGAAGTTTCTTAGAGTATAAAGTATCTATCACTTACTGCCAATAAAGGATATTCAAATTTTCAGACTCTAAGAACCCTCCTTCGGAGGGCAGGGAGGCCTTTAATCCACACTAAAATAGTTCGCTGACTGATACTGCCCCGTTTTCAACTTCACCAATTGCATCAACACATCATTCGCCAAACTGCTGGCGCCAAAACGAAACCATTCATTGTTCAGCCAATCTTCTCCCAATACTTCTTTTACCATTACTAAATAATGTAAAGCCAGTTTTGATTTGGAAATGCCACCAGCAGGCTTCATTCCAATCATCTTGCCTGTCTTGTAATAAAAATCTCTTATTGCTTCCAGCATTACCAATGTTACCGGCATGGTAGCCGCAGGAGCAATTTTACCGGTTGATGTTTTTATGAAATCTGCACCGGCATGCATCGCAATATCACTTGCTCTTCTTACTTTATCATAAGTCCCGAGTTCGCCAGTTTCTAAAATCACTTTTAATCTTGCTTCGCCGCAGGCTTCTTTGATCGCTGCTATTTCATCAAACACAAAATTATATTCGCCAGCATGAAATTTTCCCCGGCTGATCACCATATCCACTTCATCCGCTCCTTCATTCACGGCAAACTTTGTATCTCTTATTTTAATATCTCTTGGAGCTTGTCCACTGGGGAAGGCGGTAGCAACCGAAGCTACTTTTATTCCGGAATCACCTAATGCCTTTTTTGCAACCTTTACCATACTTGGGTAAACGCATATCGCTGCCACAGTCGGAATCCCCACTAACGCATCATGCGGATGCATGGCTTTATAACAAAGCTGTTTTACTTTTCCATCGGTATCTTTTCCTTCCAGTGTAGTAAGGTCGATCATGTTCAGCACCAGCTTCAGCCCATTCTCTTTCGAGTCATTCTTAATACTGCGTTTGGTAAACCGGGAAGCTCTCTCTTCTGCACCCACGTGGTCTATCCGGGGTGACAAGGCGAAATCTGCCTGTCTGGTAGTCAAGTTGGGATTCGTTCGTATAGATTTGGCAACTGCCATATATCAATTTATTAAGGTTGTCAAAGGTAGCCAAAGTTTACGGGAATAGGTAGCTCCGTGGTGCCTTGCGAGCAGCTTCCGGTCCCTTGTTTACCCTTCATAAAGTAGCAATTTTTCTTTGCGGTATTTACTTTAAATTCGGCTCATTGTTATTGCGCAAGGTTTCTGATAAAAAATCATCTAATTAAAAAATTAAACTGTAATGAGGAAAACCAACTTCTTTTCTAAACTGGTTTTTGTACTGGTCTTTTTACCAACAGCTATGGTTGTTCAGGCACAAGTCACCTTCCCGGAAAACGGGGTGGCTGACCCACGACACGGTCATTATGCTTTCACCAATGCGACTATTGTAAAAGACGCAACTACCACATTAACTAATGCCATCCTTGTTATTAAGGACGGTCGAATTACAGCTGTTGGCGCAGGGTTAAAAGTCCCGGCCGGAGCGGTGGAAATAGATTGTAAAGGCAAATACATCTATCCTTCTTTCATTGACATTTATTCAGACTATGGCACCCCCTCGCGGCAGCAAACTGCTGGTGGTGGCGGGTTCAATTTTAATCAACCCCCACAGTTGGAAACAGCTGTAAAAGGACCTTTTGGCTGGAACCAGGCCATCAAATCGGATGTGGATGTTTTTAAAGTATTTAGTGTGAGTGATGCTACTGCTAAGCCCCTCCGGGAGGCAGGCTTTGGCTCTGTACTTACACATGTAAAAGATGGGGTAGCAAGGGGCACTGGTGCAGTAGTAACGCTGGCAAATGAAAAGGAAAACCTTGTTATCATAAAAGAAAAAGCCTCAGCTCACTATTCTTTTAATAAAGGAACCTCTACGCAATCATACCCAAGTTCAATGATGGGATACATTGCCCTGATGCGTCAAACTTATTTAGATGCAGCCTGGTATAAAACGAAACCATACCAGGAAGGCTTTAATGCAACACTGCAATCATGGAATGACAACCAGAGCCTGCCCCAGATTTTTGAAGCCAATGATAAGTGGAATGATTTGAGATCTGACAGAATCGGGGATGAGTTCGGGGTTCAATACATCATCAAAGCCGGGCAAAATGAATATCAGCGTATTAAAGAGATGAAAGCTACGAACGCCACCTTTATTCTTCCGCTTAATTACCCGGTAGCACAAGATGTAGAAGATCCTAATGACGCAAGGTTTGTTTCATTGAACGATATGAAGCATTGGGAATTAGCACCTACTAATGCTGCTGCATTTGAGAAAGCAGGCATTCCGTTTTGTTTAACTACGGCTGATTTGAGAACGGTAACTCAGTTCTGGACCAACCTTCGTAAAGCAATGGAATATGGATTAAGCGAAAATAAAGTGATAGAAGCATTAACAAAAACCCCGGCAACTACATTGGGCATTTATGATAAAGTAGGAAGCTTAGATGCTGGTAAACTGGGCAATTTCTTAATTACGAATGGCCCTATTTTCAATGAAAGATCAATCATTTTACAAAACTGGGTACAGGGAATTAAATATACCGTGAAGGAAGATGCTGCAAGTGTGGCCGGTACCTATGCTCTTACTGTAAACACCCCATCCGGAACGGAAAAATATACGTTGGATGTAAAGAGTGCAAGCTCTGTTACTATGTATGCAAAAGATACATTGAATTCCAAATTCACTTTTGATGGCAAGCAGGTTAAAATCAGCTTTGCACCAATGACACGTCGTCAAAGACCTGCTACTGCTCCGGGACAAACACCTGATACAACTAGAAGGCCTGGTGGCGGTAATCCGGGAGTTGCCGGTTTTCCGAGAGGAGGAGGCGCTACAGAACAGGCACTGCCCGCAACAGCTACCAGGTTAGGTGGGATAAGTAATGGTACAGAATGGAATGGTACCGGAACAGATTCACTGGGAAACCCGTTAACATGGACAGCTACGCTTATCAAACTTGCCGACATAAAACCAGATAGCAGCAAGAAAAAAGAAATGCCGGTTGTAGGAAAAGTGGTTTATCCTTTTGTGCCATTTGGCTGGAATGATGAAGAGAAACCAAAACAGGAAACGATCCTTATTAAGAATGCTACTGTATGGACAAATGAGAAAGAAGGGGTGTTGGAAAATGCCGATGTATTAATTAAGGATGGTAAAATTTCCGCAGTGGGAAAAAATCTGTCTGATGCTTCTGCCAGGATTATTGATGGTACAGGCAAGCATGTAACAGCTGGTATCATTGATGAACACTCACATATTGCTGCCGCCTCTATTAATGAAGGGGCACAATCGGTAACATCCGAAGTTCGTATTGCTGATAACCTGAATCCTGATGATATTAATATTTACCGTCAGCTTAGTGGCGGTGTCACATCATCACATATACTTCATGGTTCTGCTAATGTAATAGGCGGGCAAACACAACTTATCAAACTACGTTGGGGAGCCAATGATGATGATTTGAAGTTTAAAGGCTGGGCGGGACAGATAAAATTTGCATTAGGTGAAAATGTAAAGCGTTCCAATTTCAACATCCCCGGAGGTAACAACCGTTACCCGGATACAAGAATGGGAGTGGAGCAGGTATTGGAAGATGCATTTACCCGTGCAAAGGATTATCAAAAAGAATGGAAACCATATAATGATGCAAAGGACAAGAAAGGATTATCCGTTCCAAGAAGAGACCTTGAATTGGAGGCATTAGTAGAAATTTTAGAAAAGAAAAGATTTATTACTTGTCACTCCTATGTGCAAAGTGAAATAAATATGGCGATGGAAGTAGCTAATAGAATGGGCTATACTGTAAATACATTTACACATATCCTCGAGGGCTATAAAGTAGCAGATAAAATGTTGAAGCATGGTTCTTTTGTATCTACTTTTTCTGATTGGTGGGCTTATAAAATGGAAGTGGAAGATGCCAGTCCTTATAATGCTGCTATTATGCAGAAAGTTGGATTAACAGTTGCCATTAACAGTGATGATGCTGAAATGGCCAGACGACTGAACCAGGAAGCTGGAAAAATTGTAAAATATGGTGGTGTAACAGAAGAAGAGGCTTTGAAGATGGTTACATTGAATCCTGCTAAAATGCTGCATGTTGATAATAAAGTAGGAAGCCTTAAGGTTGGTAAAGACGGTGATGTGGTTTTGTGGAGTGATAATCCTTTGAGCATTTATGCAAAATCTTTATACACTATTGTTGACGGAACGGTCTATTTCGACAGGAAGAAAGATGAGCTAATGCAAAAAGATGTGGATACAGAACGTCTTCGGTTAGTAAGAAAAATGAATGGTGAAAAAAGAAGTGGCGCACCAACTATTCCGGCGCAGCCGAGCTACCAGATCATGCATACCTGCAGCGACCACGGACATAGTCATGGACTGCTGGTGATTGATTCAGATGATATGAATAATGACTAATCCTGATAGTCCTGCAAACAGGCAGGTATCCGGAATAATATCAAACAATAAAAATAAACACATGAAAAAAATATTTTTAGTCTTGATCTCGGCGGGCACTATGATCTGTGCAAATTCACAGTCCAATGTTCGTCCGGCGGCAGCACAAAAGGCTCCGATCGTTATCAAGAACGCCACCATACATACCGGCGACGGAGCAGTAATAGAAAATGGAATTATTGTAATTGAGAATGGAAAGATCACCGCTGTAGGTAAGGATGTAAAAATACCGGCAGGTGCAGAAGTGACAGATGCAGGAGGTAAACAGGTTTATCCTGGCCTGGTGCTGCCAACAAGTAACCTTGGCCTTATTGAAATAAGTGCTGTGAAAGCTTCGAATGACACGAAGGAAATTGGTGACATGAATCCTAATGTCCGTTCTATTGTTGCCTACAATACAGATTCAAAAGTTATCAATACACTTCGCTCCAATGGCATTCTAGCTGCTAACATAATACCGCAGGGAGATTTCCTTGCTGGTTCATCATCAATTGTACAGTTAGATGCGTGGAACTGGGAAGATGCGGCC
>CALRVH010000023.1:0-44621 GCA_943371565.1 Chitinophaga pinensis
TGTCATTTATTAAAGAAGGAGCAATAATACCTGCCCGTAGTTTGGTAGTGGGCAATCCCGGAAAAATCATCAAACAGGTAAGTGATGAAATGATAGGGTGGAAAACAGAAGGGACCAGGCTTTACCAGCAATTGCCTGCTGATATGAACAAGGACTGGCAATCATGTGAGCCTTTGAGGGAAAAAAATGAAAAAAACGGGCTGTCGGAAAACCCCTATAAGCCATGGAAGCAAACTGAATAATTGCTTTTAATGATATTGATTTACAGCAATTTTAATAATACCGGCAGCTGTTTTTATCATCCCCATTTTACCTTCTATAAAAATTTCTTTCTCCAGCCCATAAATAGTTGTAATTTAAAGTTGAATTTTTTTTGAACCCCTTAAAAACCTTGTGTATGAGAAAAAGTTTACCCTTTTCTTCCCTTTTACTGGGAACCGTTTTATTGACAACCTTTACATCCGCCCAGCAAGCTGACCGTTTTGCCTACGCTGTTACTGATGTGCAGCCGCAAGGTGTGGGTTGGTATTCTTTACGAAAAATAAACCTGCAGACAGGTGAGTACAGCCAGGTATTACTCAGCGGCAATGATGCCTCTTTCCTTGCTTATGATGCAACAACCAGGAAACAATTTTCTGCTCCGCTGAATGATATGCGCTATGGAAATATGATCAATGCTGCTTTTGCTACTGGTGTAGCAGCGATGGCGTACGATAAAAGAAATAACCGCATCTACTACACCCCGATGCTCATCGATCAGCTACGATACATTGATTTAAAAACGATGAAAGTGTTTTATGTAGCAGATCAGGGCTTTAGCGGCCAGTCACAAAAATCATCCGACCAGGGAAATATAGTTACCCGAATGGTAATTGCTGATGATGGTAATGGATATGCTATGACAAATGACGGCACACAATTACTCCGCTTCAGCACCGGCAAAAAATTAGCGGTAACAGACCTTGGCTCTTTAGTGGACGACCAGGCTAATAAAGGCATATCCGTACACAATTCCTGTAGCAGTTATGGTGGTGATATGATTGCGGATGATAATGGCAACCTGTATATATTTTCTGCCCGCAACCATGTTTTCAAAGTAAATATTGAATCTAAAGTAGCTACCCACCTCGGTACCATTACTGGTTTGCCCGCAGGCTTTACTATTAATGGTGCAGCAGTTAATGAGGAGAATAAAATTGTTGTAGCAAGCGCCGTACAAGCCAGTTCTTTATTTGTTGTTGATGCTAAAACATTGGTGGCTACCCAATACAAAACCGGTGTAGCAGCATGGCAAACTTCTGATCTGGCTAACAGTAATTTGCTTGCTTCAGGTGCTAAACCCAAAGCAACAGTTACAGAGGTGATGGGTCGTAACATTACACCTAACAGTGGTGATGGTAAAGTAAATATCTATCCAAACCCGGTTATAAGCAACCAGTTTGTAATTCAGTTTAATCAACTGGATGCAGGTAGTTATACCGTACAGGTAACGGATGTAGCTGGCCGGCAGGTAATACAGCAAATAGTAAATGTAAGTGGTGAGAACCAGGCGCAAACCATTAAGCTTGCTCCGGCGGCTTCAAAAGGTATTTACCTGGTGAAAGTGACAGACCAAAGCAGCAAAGCTGTATTCAGCACAAAAGTTGTTGTTCAATAAATTTTTTGATACTCATTATAAAAAATGTCCCGGCAAAAGCGGGACATTTTTTATTTAGCCTGTTCCTTCCAAATTAGTTTGATAAGTTTTGCTTCTTTTGCAAAATCCTCACACTTGCCATCGCCTTTTCCAATAATACCACCGGATGGTGAACAGATCATTTTACAACTGTCATCATACAATACATTAAACTGGTCACAGCATTGCGCCGTAAATAAATAGACCGTTTTGCCATTATAAGCATACTCATCAATTTGTACCGGCTGATTCGGTGGTATTTCCTTGCTTTGGTCATCCAGGATCTTACGTATACAAACAGGAATAGAATCCTGCGTTGTTGCAGTACCGGGCTTCTCCTTTTTCTTACCACACTCACTGGCAGATAGAAATGGGAATATGAGTAATAGCAGCAGGTATTTCATTTAACGGGTGGTTTGATGATTGTTAAAGTATATTTGCAGCACATAGTAAAAATACAGTTTTGGAGAACAGCAATTTTGTTGATCAGATTCGCATCTTTTGTCGCAGTGGCCATGGCGGTGCCGGAAATAAGCATTTTCAGCGAAATAAATTTACAGCCATGGGCGGACCTGATGGCGGTGATGGCGGACGTGGTGCCCATATTATACTAAAAGGCAATTCAAACCTCTGGACATTATTGCACCTGCGCTATTACAAGAATGTACTGGCAGAAGATGGTGAAAAAGGCGGTGGCAACAAATGTCATGGCCGTGATGGTAAGGATATTATCATTGAAGTGCCGCTGGGCACCATTGCAAGAGATGAAGAAACCGGCAAACAGGAAGTAGAAATATTAGAAGATGGACAAGAGGTGGTGTGGATTCCCGGTGGCCGTGGTGGTTTAGGTAATTCACATTTCGCCACTCCCACCAACCAGGCACCGGAACATGCGCAGCCGGGTGAAGCGGGTATAGAAGGATGGAAAGTTTTAGAATTAAAAGTACTGGCTGATGTAGGATTAGTTGGTTTTCCCAACGCCGGCAAATCAACCCTGCTATCTGTAATAACAGCAGCCAAACCAAAGATTGCTGATTATGCTTTTACTACCATCACCCCTAACCTGGGAATGGTGGACTACCGGGATGGAAAAAGTTTTTGTATTGCCGATTTACCGGGTATTATCGAGGGAGCCGCAGAAGGAAAAGGATTAGGCCATCGCTTTCTCCGTCATATTGAACGCAATTCCGTGTTGCTCTTTTTAATTCCGGCCGACAGCGATAATCATAAAAAAGAATTAGACATCTTAATAAACGAACTGGAGCAATACAATCCTGAATTGCTCAACAAACAATTTGTGATCGCCATCAGCAAAAGTGATATGCTGGACGAAGAATTAAAAGCAGCGATTGAAAAAGAGTTGCCGGCTCATATACCTCACCTGTTTATTTCATCTCTTACTAATAGTGGTTTGGTAGAGTTGAAAGATCTGCTCTGGAAAATATTGAATACACCTGTTGAATAATTGAAAGCTATGCAAGATCAGCATTGCCTTTTCTGCGGGCACACCGTTCAAATGATCCATGTACACGGCCATTACCAATGCCCGGTTTGCAAAACCAATGCCCTGCCCTGTTGCGATGGAGATAATTGTGACACCAACCAGCTGCTGAAAAATAGTGGTAGTCCAAAAGCTAGTTCAGCTTCGGAGATCAAGGAATCAATAACTTCTTCCCACAGTATCACAGGCCGCTTTCAATAAGGAATTATTATCCATAGCATCCTGTCCTGTTTCCCAAAACATCACTCCGTTAGCAATGTCTTTTGCAAGCTTTGCTTTTCGCTTGGTGGTGTATTGGCCATTATAATACACTTTAAACGGAGTCGGGGTGGCAGTAGTAGTAACCATTGCCGAATCGTATTGGGGGTTACCTCCCTGGGTTAAAACAGTATTATATGTTACAATATTTCCCGTTTGCGTCATGCCCGATGGCCTTCCATATGCAGGTATGCCTAACACACATTTTGCAGCAGGCATCCCCCTTGTATTCAGCCAATAGTTCAGGCAAACAGTTGCTAAAGTATAATCGCTGTGGTGCCGGTATTGTTGCAGTGGATCAGTACTGAAATCGTCATACGCCATTACATTAAAGAAATCAACATACGGGAAAATCTCGTTTCTTATAGCATCTCTGAATCCCCCGGCATATTTACCCGCAGTAATAGCACAGGATAAATAATAACGGGCATCACGGTGCAATGAATCTGATAATTCTTTCATTAATGCGGTAAATGTTATATCTGTTCCATCTGAAGTAGAAGGGAATTCCCAATCCATATCTACCCCATCCAGATTATTGGCCCGTACCGTATTCATTACATCTTTTATAAAATTGTTTCTGCCTGTTGCTGTTGCGGCCATATTTTTAAAATTGCCGGCTACACCGTCGTTAATGCCTAATAATATTTTGGCATTGTTGGCTCTGGCTTTTGTTGCCACAGCACCCAGGGTGGATGATGGAGAAGTTGGGGCTGATAAGAGACCCGAACTATTCACTGAATAAAAAGCATATACCACCACATTCGTCATTCGAAATTTTACATCGGGCATAGAAGTTATACTTCTGTAAGAAGGTACGTAGCCAACTACATAATAACCAAAAGGCAATGGCGCCTGAATTACAGCGTAGGTAAAAGATGTAGCTGTACTGGTGCAGCCTGTCGTAGTACCGGTTGCATTTTTGGGTGCCACATACCAATAATAGGTATCCGACAACGGGGTAGCTGGAACAGGAAAATTATAGCTTGTTCCACTTACATTACTTGCAATAACCGAAGCTGTTGCGGCTGATGTTCCCAGGTAAATATCGTATCCGGTAGCACCTGATACGGCAGTCCAGGAAAATGTCATTGTTGAGCTGGCACTCGTAATAAAACTTCCGGCAGCCGGGGCCGTGTTGGTAGCACAACCCGGAACAGGCGGCGGTGGAGGCGGGTTGGTACCCCCTTTTTTGCTGCAGGAGTTAACAAGTAAACCCAGCACCAGTAAACAGGCAATACTATTCCGGAAATTCATAAGCAGTCATTAAGCATTCAAATTACTGGTTTTGGATGAAATTCAGCTTTTTGATACCCCTTTTTGCGTAGGTTTGTCGCCTAAATTCTCATTATTATGAAGAAGTTCTTTTTAACGATTGTCCTCTCCGTTAGTTTGTTTTTTAAATCATTTGCCGATGAAGGCATGTGGCTGCCATTATTACTTGGACAGCAAGTTTATAATGATATGGTGAAAAAAGGATTAAAGCTCACCAAAGAACAGTTATATAGCATCAACAAAGCATCGCTAAAAGATGCGATCATCATTTTCGGCGGTGGATGCACCGGTGAAATTGTAAGTGCCGAAGGCCTGATATTTACCAACCACCACTGCGGGTATGATGCTATCGCTTCTGCAAGTACAGTAGATCATAATTATCTGCAGGATGGTTTTTATGCAAAGAACAAAGCAGAAGAAATTCCTACCAACCTATCCGTGCAATTTCTGTTGCGCATCGATGATGTTACCAAAGAGGTACTCGATTCTTTAAAAGGCTTAAGTGGCACTGAAAGAGTGCAGCGCCAGGGTGCTGTATTAGCAGCTATTAATAAAAGAATGAGCGACGCTGCAAAAAATATTGAAGTCCGGGTAAGCTCTTTATTTAAAGGCAACCAGTTCCTGGCTTTTGTTTACCAGCGTTACACCGATGTTCGTTTGGTTGGTACACCGCCAGAAAGTGTTGGCAAGTTTGGCGGCGATACAGACAACTGGGAATGGCCACGCCATACCGGTGACTTTTCAGTTTTCAGAGTTTATTCAAGTGCCGATGGCATGCCTGCAAAATATACAGCCGGCAATATTCCATTAAAACCAAAATGGTATTTACCTGTTTCATTGAAACCATTGAAAGATGGTGATTTTGCAATGATCTGGGGTTATCCCGGTGGTACAAACCGGTATGAAAGTTCATATGGTATCAAGCTGGCTACCGATATCAACAATCCAACATTAGTAAAGCTGCGTGATGCAAGACTGAAATACATGTTTGAAGAAATGAAGAAAGATCCGGCCACTAAATTACAATTGGCTTCTTCCTACGCAGGTATTGCCAACTATTGGAAATTCTTTGATGGAGAAACAAAACAGTTGCTTAAATATGATGTGTTTGGCCAAAAGCAATTATTCGAACAAAAATTCAATGCGTGGGCAAAAGGAAAACCTGAATATGAAAGTATATTTTCCAATTGGGAAAAAGCTTATGAAGCATGGAGACCTTATGCCAAGCACCGTCAATACATCAATGAAGGGATTGCCGGTTCTCCGTTGATCTCTTTTGCAGGCTCTTTGTTACAACTAGAAGCTGCATTAGTAAAAACAGGTTCTACACAGGCTGATGTTAAAAAAGCTGCTGAAGCCGCCGACAAACAAAGAGCTGCTTTCCTGGAAGATGAAAACAAAGCCTCTGACCAGAACATAGTAGCTGCGGTGACAAAGATGTTTTACGAAGACATCGTAAAAGATCAGCAACCTATTGGATTTTACGGTACATTAAAAAACACCTACGGCCCATTGGATGATGAGGCTACCTATAAAAAATATGCAGCAGAACTATTCAGCAAGACCATGATCTTTGATGATGCCAAATGGAAAGCATTTATCGCTAATCCTGATGGAGTAACATTACAAAGCGATCCTGCATTTGCCCATGCCAGTACTTTCTTTACCAACTATACCAGTAAATACGGTCCTTATTTCCAGCTATTCAACACCAAGAATGCGGAGGCCGGAAGACTGTACCTGAAAGGTATCATGGAAATGGATCCGGTAAAAGCAAAAATGATGTACCCGGATGCTACGTTTACCATGAGAGTTAGTTATGGTGCGGTGAAATCATATCGTCCGAGAGATGCGGTCTTTTATGATTATGTAACTACTTCAAAAGGTTTGCTGGAGAAATACAAAGCAGGAGATTATGAATTTGATCTGCCAGCCAAACAAATTGAACTGTTGAAGAAAAAAGATTTCGGTCAGTATATGGATCCGACAAGAAAAGACCTGGTGATTGGTTTCATTACCACTAATGATATCACAGGTGGTAACTCCGGTTCTCCGGTTATCAATAACAAAGGAGAATTGATCGGACTGGCTTTTGACGGTAACTATGAAGCCCTCAGTCACAAGCTGGCGTTTGATAAAGACCTGAACCGTACTATTTGTGTTGATATCCGCTATGTACTGTGGTGTATTGATAAATTAGGTGGCGGTACAAATATTATCAAGGAATTGAAATTGATGAAGTAATAGTATTTGAACTTATAGAAAGCCATTCCGTACTACCACCGGGATGGCTTTCTTGTTTTAACTGCGGCATTATTTGTGTAACATTGCAAAGCGATTTTCTTTTGAACAAACGAATTACCATAACATGCTTCTTTGCCCTGTTCTTCACTGCTGCTTTTGCGCAGCAGTTTAGTATCGCCACTGATCTTAGTATTCAGCGAAACTTTAAAAAAGAACAATTGTACTGGGCTTTTGGCCATACCACCCAGACACTTTTTCACCTCACACCAAAAGATGGAGTTTATTTGTGGTTCGTTTATTATTCCAATGGCCGGTTTAAAAATAATGTAACGGCCGATGCCAAATCTATACTCACCACTCCGCAGCAGGTGAACTATACCAACAGTGCCCGGATGCGGCTGAAACAATTTTCTATTGGCTGGAGAAAATACATCATTGGAACACCAGATGCAGAAAAACACTGGAACCTGTACGGCTTCGCTGGCTTTGGCCTTTTGTTCGGCAAAGTGCAGAATACACATTCAGTAGTTATTGATACAGCGCTGTACAATGTGCCGGTGAGAAGTGGCGAAGGCATTTTCAAACGCCTGACAATGGATGTTGGGTTGGGCTGGGAAATGCCGTTGGGCGGTGACCTGTTTTTCTACACCGAAGGAAAAGTATGGATACCTACTACCAGCTATCCGAGCAAATACATTTTTGTAAATAACAACGCTCCGTTTGTGGCCATGTTCGGTGCCGGTGTACGGATTCTTTTCTGATCAATTTTATTGCAGTCGCAGATCAAATCGTCCTTCTGTTACACTTAAGGGCTGAGGAGTATTATAAATATTCAGTGCATTGAACTGGAAAGTACCGGAAACAACTTTCGCTACTGTATCCAATCGGGTCAATGTTACGGAACCGGTGTACGTAGCAGAAGTAATCCACTCATTCTCCGGAGTAAAATTTCTTTTTACATAGTAGCCATAACTTACTGACGCAGGCAGGGCCACTGTATTATTCAACTGGTAAGTACCGGGACCGGTAATGCCGGAGACTAGTATTTCAAACTCCGTTTCATTCGGCGAAGAAGCAAAATTTCTTGCATTGATCAGCAGGTGTGTGGTGCCGGTCATTCTTGCTTCCAGGATATCATTAGCAGGAAAAGGACCAAAGCCCTTTGCCACCCAGAATTTACCATCCACTTTTGCACCAAATGTATTGGCTCCGGTTTGGGTGGCCGGTGGTAGTTCTTCCACTTCTTTATTACAGGCAGCAAATAAAAACAAGGCAAGGGTGCTTATGAGGATTTTATACATAGACATGGAGTTCTGAGATTATAAACGCTTTTGAGGTGGCTTTCGTATTCAGCCATGCGGCAAAAGGACAAAAACAAGGCCAGAGTGACTGAAAAGAAGCTTTTATCTTTATTACACTGTTATATTTAAACTATGAATGATAATCTATTGATACAGCAGGTTGAATTGTACAAATTGTCCATTCCGCTGAAAGAACCGTTTGTTACTTCTCTTGGCACGGATGTATCGGCCGATAATGTGCTGGTGAAAATAATTACCAACCGGGGCATTATTGGTTTTGGGGAATGCAGTCCTTATATGCCTATCAACGGAGAAAGCCAGGATACCTGTTTTATGGTGGGGCAATATTTTGCCAAAGCGTTGAAAGGAAAAGACCCGTTGCAAATTGAAGCCTGCATCAACCTGATGGATAGCATCATTTATGGCAATAGCAGTATCAAAAGTGCATTTGATATTGCCTTGTATGATATTGCTTCGCAGCAGGCCGGTGTGCCTTTGTATAAATTTTTAGGCGGAGAGAATATCAAAACTATCATCACCGATTACACCGTTAGCATTGGTGAGCCGGAAAAAATGGCGGCCGATGCCTTGAAAATAAAAAAAGAAGGCTACCCGGCTATTAAGATCAAGTTGGGAAAAAATGGAAAAACAGATATAGAAAGAATAAAAGCTATCCGTGCAGCCGTAGGTAATAAAATTCCGTTGCGTATTGATGCCAACCAGGGATGGAAAGTAAACGAAGCCATTGAAACATTAAATGCCCTCGCTGAATTTGACATTCAGCATTGTGAAGAACCTATTGCCCGGTGGAAATTTTTGAAGCTGCGTAAAATAAAAAAGAACAGTCCTATCCCCATTATGGCAGATGAAAGTTGTGGTGACGACCATGATGCAGAACGATTGATTGAACTGAAAGCCTGTGATTATTTTAATATCAAGCTGGGAAAATCAGGTGGCATTTTTAAAGCCCTGAAAATTGTGCGGCTGGCAGAAGCCGCCGGTATCCACTTGCAGGTAGGTGCGATGATAGAATCAAGATTAGCGATGACCGCTTTTGCTCACTTTGCATTATGCAGCCCGTTGATCGAGCATTTTGATTTTGACACGGCTTTAATGTTTAGCGAAGACCCGGTAACCGGTGGCATTGTGTATGAAAAAAATGGCGTTGTAAAAGTGCCGGAGACCATTGGTTTGGGAGCAACGATTGATGAAGGATGGTTGGGGAAGATGGAGAAGGTGGTTATTTGATTGTTGGAAGCGAGGTTATAGTTCTAACAAAGAAGAAGAATAAGGCGTTTATAAAAAATTTCATTGCTGTATCTGCAATGAAGATTGCGAACTGCAATTGATTGAAAATCAATGAACAGTTTTTTGATTACGCTTTTTGAGTGTCGTATATTTATGTGTTGTGTGTAATTTTAGCGACCGTCAAAATTCTTTCAACCATGACCAAAACCAGATATCTCTTATTGACGATTTTTTCTCTGATTTTTTTGACCTTTTCTAATGCACAAACACCAACCCAAGTAAAATCCTTACTTGCGGACAAAATTCTTTATAAAAAGGACACAGTAATTAGGAATGTACTTATTGATGGAGCAAAACTCGCAATAAATGTATTGCGTGACAGATTTGACGAGCACTTAGATAAATTTAAAGAAGACGATGAACCATATTTCACTCAGGCACCAATAACAGTCGCTTTTACGAGAAACGCAGATGACAACCCGATTTATGTAAAGAGGTTTGACTTTGAGCCAAATGAATACCCTTATTTGGGTTATTCTTTTTATAAAGGACAAGACCAGAATTTAAGCAGCCCCGGGAAACTCTATTTCATGCTAAACAAAAGCTACGGCGGGTCTGGTTCTACACATAGCATTTATTTTGTAGACTTTAAAGACAATAAAATCAACTTAAATCATCTAATTAACTGCAATGAATTAACCAATATTTTGTATGCAAAAGATGATAAAGAAATTTTGGCCCTAAAGGGGATTTGGAATATTGACGAAGATGAAAGTCACTTTGCAAATCACAGACTCACGATAACGAAATATACTTACACTAACGGTAGCTTTTACGAAAAGGAGATTGGACAAACAAAATTTAAATATTCAAGTTTAGATGAAAACAAAACTGTCTCACAAATTCTTTTCGACATCAAGACAAAAGAACCTTCTCTGTTAACAGAAATCAATTTATCTAATTATGACATACAAAATACAAAGGAAGATATAACTGATGTTACAGTTAAGAATTCCAATGCTCCAGATTCTCAAATATTTTACTTAGGCGACGACCTCTCTCCAAATACGAAAAATTTTAAGTTGATTAGTATATCATCACAAACAAATGTTCATAGCTATCAATACATTGGAGAATATAAAAATAGGTATTATTATGGAAGGCAGATTGATGATATAGTTGTTGGAATCAAAAATGGGAAAATAGTCACGACAATTTACAATGTGATACCTGAAAAAGATGATGTAGGAGTGCCAAGTAAAGTTATTGAACTAATCCAAAAAACATTGCCATTCCCTTTAGCATACGTAAATGGTATTTATGGGGTAAATATTGACAATACCTCAATAAGTATCAGTCGTACCAAAAGTCCCCTGACATTTAATAAGGATAGAATTATGTTTATGACATCAGTCAAACAAAGCTTATTAAATCAGTAAAATTAGTTCCCAAACTTGATTGAAATCGGCTTGATGACACGTCCAGAAAAAATTACAAACTTAAAAGATGAACTCAAACGAGTTTATAACCTTACTCAAAATGAAGCTGATGCTCTTTTAATGTTTAAGAGTTCCGATTGCAGGGGTTTAAATGCAAAAATTAGAAGCAACAATCTTGAGTCAACAGAAAAAATATTCTGCAAGGATTTGTCTGACGGGTTATCGAAGATTCCCTCAACCACGGAAAGCATTATCTATAGACACTTAAATTTCATTAACTCACAACTCGAAATAGTAAAGCAGTTTTTTAAAGCACATTTAGGGAAAAGAATTAGATTTCTGGAGTTTCAAAGTTGTACTAAGAGAGAATGTTTTACAGGTAATTACGACGACTATAATTGGAGCATTAAAATTGCCTTAATTCAACCAACAAACGCAAAAGATATTTACTCTTTATGGAATAAGCATGAATTAAACGATGCAGAACAAGAGATATTGATGTTAAATAACACTTGCTTTGAAGTTATTTCCGTCGACGTAGAATCAAATATAAAAGTTCATCTTAAAGAAGTTCCATGTAATTCGGAAACAGAACTTGTTCCAGAATTTTAAAGCTACACACAACAGCGAGGTTTTGCGTCAGCGGGGGCGACGAACATATCCTCATCTTAGTGCTACTATCAGCGGCATATCGGACTGACCGAACACGGATGAGCAACAGAATATATTTTCAACTTTTGTAACTTACATCGGCTGCGGTTCCGGGCTGAACGTTTTCCAAATGCCCCGCCGAACGCAAAGCCCTAACGTTATGTGCCACCTACTATGACTTTTCATCAGAAATTATCGGCTTATACTTTAGGTTTTCTTACAGACAAAGAACTTCCTGACATTGCAATGACCGGACTTGAAGAAGGCTACGACGCTGAATCACTACGCATTTTAGCCGGACATACTATCACGGATAATTCATTTGTTCTCAGGGATTATTTTAAAAGCATGGTAAAGGAACTGGGCCTGACACTGAAAGAAAGAAAGGAAGCATTGATCAGCATTATTGCTTTTTATGCAAAAAATATAGTTGACAAAAAAACTGGCACCTACACTGAGTTTGAAAAACTAAATCAGACTATCAATAAAACAGAATTTGACTGTGATGATATGGGTCTTATGCCCTGTTACGCAGACTACATTTCAATTTGGGAAGAAAAAATGGACGGTCTTGATTTTCATAGTGTACAAGGCCTGACAAAAGAAGAATACATTGAAAAAACAGAAGGGGAGATGAGAAAATATCTGGAAGAGTGGTTGATAACCAACGGCGGCACATAACATGGGGTTTGGCTATATGGGGGCTTTACGAATATATCCTCATCAATATATCGCCTATCAGCTGCAGCCCCAACTTCTGTAACACGGACGATCTGCAGAACATATTCTCAGCTCTCGGAAGAATTGCAGAAAGAAATGCGCAATGTTCACCACTATTTGTGAGTTACTTTATATAAGAAGCCCGGCTGTGAACCGGGCTCTCTGCGTTTTGATCTTAACGGGCTTTTTTCTTTGGATTCGCTTTCTTCTGTGCTGAGCTTTTCTTTTTAGTAGGCTTATTCTTCCTGGATCCAGCTGTCTTTTTCGGCATACAATTAAATTTAAGGTTAGTGAAATTATTTATTTATGGTTGCAGGGTATTTTCTTCCCGTTTTTACATGTTGTCCTTTCAGCAGCGGCAACTATACAACCAGAATTTAAGTATATAAAGATATGCCTATAATGGTAAATATGATATTTTTGATCAAAGTCAGCCGGTCGGGCATATCAGTAATACTGATCGACATAACAACACTCAACTTCAATCTCAGCATCACGTAACACAGATGATCTGCAGAATATATTCTCAACATCAGTAACTTTATTCAGCAACAGTTCGGGCTGACGGATCACAGAATGCCAGCACAGCAGAAAGCCTCGAACGTTGTACGTCATACTAACCAAAAAAATACTCAACCACCAAAACCTAATAACAATGCTAAAGATCACTTTATTTGCTTCCAGCCTTTTAATCGGCATTTCATTGCTTAGCAGCTGCACCAACAAGGGCAATTCCAAAACAACAGCCGAAAAAGAAACAACGGCGACAGACACTCTTGAATATTTTAACCTGCGGCCAAAACTGGAAAAAGAATACGGCTATACACATGCGGTAAAAATCGGCGACGACCTTAAAATTTCCGGCGCCGTCAGTATGAACGATTCAGGGATCATTGTGGCGCCGGGCAATATGGAGCAACAGATGAAAAATTGCTACAGCGACCTGGAAAAGATCTTACAACATTATGGTTACACATTTGACGATGTAGTGGTGGAAAATGTGTACACCACCAGTATGGCTGATTTTATCAAAGTATCCGGCTTTCGTAACTCCATTTATAAAAAAAAATTTCCAACCGGTACCTGGCTGGAGGTAAAAGGGTTGGCCATACCAGGACAACTGATCGAAATTGATATGGAAGCTCATAAAGTAAAATAGTAACCCGGGCAGTACGAACGTACAGTAGCAATCCCTGATATTGAAGAGATGTCTCCGTTTGAATAAAAGAGGGTTTTCACTAAGCTGTAGTGGAAGCAGTCAGGTTTGCACCTGATTAATAATTACATTTGCCCACCTTATTTTTCATGCACCAACAACCAACCAAACTCATCATCATTGCCGCCCCGTCTGGTGCGGGCAAAACTTCGGTGACCCGGCATTTGCTAAAGGCACTCCCGGAACAACTGGCTTTTTCTATTTCCTGTGCTACCCGTAAGCCCCGTAATTATGAAAAAGATAAGGTCGATTACTATTTTATTTCGGTAGAAGACTTCACCAGCAAAATAGAACAGAAAGAATTTGTAGAATGGGAAATGGTGTACCAGGACAAATATTACGGCACCCTGAAAAGTGAATTAGCAAGGATCTGGGAGCAAGATAAAACCCCGTTGCTGGATGTGGATGTGCAGGGCGGTATCAATATTCAGCAGCAATATCCTCATCAATCACTATCCTTGTTTATAGAGCCCCCTTCTATTGAAGAGCTGGAACGAAGGCTGCGGGCAAGGGGTACCGAAACTCCTGAGTCATTACATGCACGGCTCAATAAAGCAGCTTACGAACTTTCATTTAAACCCCAGTTCGACCGTATCATCATGAATGATACACTGGAAAGGGCTTGTGCAGAGGCCGAAGCTATCGTCAGGGAATTTCTCGGCGTATAATAACTGCCTATTCGCCTCCTTTATCGAATTAACGGGTTAGCCCAACAGGCAATTCCCTCCCCTGCTATATCTTCGTGTAATGATTCATGCGAATTCGATCATATTCTTCATTCTGACCCTTTTGTTGATGGGTTTTTTTTCGGGTATTGAAATGGCTTTTTACAGTGCCAACCGGTTAAGCATTGAAATAAAAAAGAAACAAGGCGGTTCTTCTTTACAGATACTGTCAAAATTTGTAGAATCTCCTGCCCGGTTCCTGGGCACCACCCTGATCGGCTTCAATATTTTCCTGGTATTCCTCGGGTTGCAGATCAGTACCGTCATGGCCCCTGTCTGGAAGAACCTGAACGTTGGCTCTGCTACGGTGCATTTAGTGGTGGAAATAACCCTGGCCACACTGGTGGTTTTAGTATTTGCAGAATTTATTCCCCGTGCATTGTTCAGGGCAAAAAGCAATAGCTGGCTCAACCGGCTGGCCTATGTTACCGATTTTTTTTACCAGATGTTTTATCCCATCGCTACCGGATTGATCGATCTGTCTGAATGGATACTGAAATATGTATTTAATATCCGGCTGGAAAAAAATAAAGAGCCGCTGAACCGCAGCGACCTGAAACATCTTTTTCAGCAAACCAATGATGATGAACGACAGGAACGAAATACCCAACTGATGGAGAATGCACAGGAATTGCCGAGAGTGAAGATCCGGCAATGCCTCGTACCAAGAAAAGAGATCGTCGGGGTGGAAAGCCGTACTTCTGTTGATGACCTGAAGAAAAAATTTATTGACACCAAACTCAGTAAGCTGGTGGTGTTTGAAAATAATATTGACCATATCATTGGTTATGTGCACCAGCTGGATCTGTTTAAGAAGCCTGCTACTATACAAGCAGTGCTGTTACCCATTCCTGCCGTACCGGAGAGTATGAGTGCTTCAGACCTTATCAGCAAGTTTACCAGGGAAAGAAAAAGTATTGCCTGGGTGGTGGATGAATTTGGTGGAACGGCCGGCATTATTACCATGGAAGATGTGCTGGAAGAGCTTTTTGGTGAGATACAGGATGAATACGACACCGAAGAATTTGTAGAAAAACAGTTAGCCGAAAATGAATACATTTTTTCCGGCCGCCTGGAGCTGGATTATCTCGAAGAAAAATATGGTTTTGATTTTGGTGAAGATGAGTCAGAAACCCTCTCTGGTTATATCATCAATTATCATGAAACCATTCCCCGCCAGAAAGAACGCATTATTATTGACGACTACGAATTTGACATCATGAATGTTAGTGATACGAGGATCGAGATGGTGAAGATGAAGAAGTTGAAGTAATGTGGTTAAATGGGTATTGGGGGATTAGTTAATCAGGCCTTTACTGCAAAAGTTTAATTATTTGGTACAGACATTAGATACTCTTGAAGTGTATAACCTGGCAAAATCTTTTCGCAAAGATGTTGTTCAGATTGCCAATACATTTCCAAAAGATGAGAAATTTCTTTTGACAGCACAAATGAAAGATAGTGCCCGGTCTGTTACAGCAAATATTGCGGAAGGCTATGGGAGGTTTCACTACCAGGAGGCAATTCAGTTTTGCAGAATTGCACGGGGCTCTCTCCTGGAAACATGTGATCACTTATCAAGTGCCTTGGACGAAGCCTACATTACAGAGGCCCGATTTTGCGAACTAAAACATCTGCAAGAACAATTATTGAAAAAGATCAATGGCTATATCGCCTATCTGAAACGCCGAAAACAAGAAGGATAACTGCCGCTTTAAAACCCAGTTAACCAGTTTCCCAATTAGCCAATCAACTAGTTACCCAATCAACCAATTCCCCAATTAACCAATCAACTATTCACCCCTCGCCTCCTTATCTTTGTCCCTCTTCTAAAACACCCGGATGGCATTACTTGATTTTTTTAGTAAAAGGAAAAAAGACGACGACAAGGCAGAAATGTCTTTCATAGATCATTTGGAAGATCTGCGGTGGCATGTTATCCGTTCGGTTATTGCTATACTCATTGGTGCCGTAGTGGTTTTTATTTATGCCAGAGATATTGTCGACAAAGTGCTGTTTGCTCCGGCGGATAATAGTTTTGTCACCTATAAATGGCTATGCAATCTCAGTCATTCCCTCGGGCTCGGTGATATGGTGTGCCTTGCCGGTGTAGATGCAAAATTTCAGAGCAATACGATGACCGGGCAGTTCATTTCCACCTTTACGATTGCTTTTATCGGCGGGTTCATTATTGCCTTTCCGTATGTGTTCTGGGAGTTTTGGAAATTTGTACGGCCGGCGCTGTCAACAAAAGAGTTAAAGAAAACCAGAGGTGTCATATTCTGGGTATCGATACTTTTTTTTACCGGGGTCTTGTTTGGTTATTATATACTCACTCCGTTCATGATCAATTTCTATTTCTCCTATACGCTGAGTGATAAAATAATAAATCTTCCCAATTTTTCTGATTATATAGAAAACCTGATCTATACTACCGTTGGTGTGGGTGTTTTATTTCAAATGCCTTTGCTGGTGATGGTACTGGCAAGGGTCGGATTTATTACTGCAAAATTTTTGAGAAAATATCGTCGCCATGCTTTTGTCATCATATTGATTGCAGCGGCTATTATCACCCCTTCTACCGACCCGTTCAGCCTGACCATTGTTACCATTCCGCTGTACCTGTTATTTGAAGCCAGTATTATCATTGCTTCCCGCATTAATAAGCGGCAGGAGAAGGAACAAAAAGAATGGAGCTAAAGAAAGTTCGGAGTTCGGAGTTCGAAGTTTAGAGTTCGTACCTTTGTAGTGTGTTCGCTTATGACTCTGAACTCTAAACTCTGAACTATTTATGCATTCTCCCTTCAACCTCAGCAAGCCCATTGCCATCGGCAGTGATCATGCAGGATATGACTATAAAGAAGAATTGATCTCGTTCCTCGAAGGAAAAGGATTTCCTTTTACTGATTTTGGCACCCATAGTAAAGACTCGGTTGATTACCCTGATTTTGCGCATCCGGTTGCAGCAGCTGTTGAAAAAGGGGAAGCCTCTTTCGGTATTTTATTATGTGGTAGTGCCAATGGTGTAGCTATTACAGCAAATAAACACCAGGGCATCCGGGCTGCGATTTGCTGGGGAGAAGAACTGGCCCAGTTAGCAAGAGTGCATAACGATGCGAATATTATCTGCATTCCTGCCCGGTTTGTACGGGAAGGCGATGCGGAAAAAATGGTCAGCATTTTCATGACCACCGATTTTGAAGGTGGCCGTCATGCAACAAGAGTAAATAAAATAGCCTGTGCCTGATTGGCAACTACTATTCCTTCTTAGATTGTTGAAACGGATTTGAAACTGGAATACTTGCATGGTTCTCATCAACCGGGGATATCATTTTATTTAATGAATCAAAATAATTTTATGGACACACAGCAAGGAGAAGAAAATGTTGTTTCCGGTATCTACGACGGCTACCAGGAAACACAAAAAGAAGTAATGGCCATTGAAATAAAAAAAACGAGAGCAAAGCTTTTTACGATTGCTGCTATCGTTTTTGTTTTTGATTTCCTGGCCCTGGCGATGGTTGACCTGATAATCCCCAGAACGATCTTCATTATATCCATTGTTCCGCTTGCCATGGTGGGTCTTGCCTTATTATCTATGAAAGAGCCGATGCTGGCAATTGTACTGGCCGCTATTATTATGATCGGACTATGGATATATATTATTTACCGCACCGGCGGACAAGGCGCTATTAGCGGATGGCTCGGCAAGGCCATTATTATTTACCTGCTGATCGCTGGTTATCAAAGTGCCCGGGAGGCACATCGGATAAAAAAAGAATTAAGCCTTTAAAAAAAGCCCCTTCAAATGAAGGGGCTTTTTGCATTAAACCTGTAGAAATATCTCCGGTCTATTTACACGGCAATTATTTGATGCCCTTTATTCCTTTATCAAATCAGCATATAGAAGGAATACTGATTTTAATCCATCCTTCTATATATAAAGAAACCCCGGCTATAAACCGGGGTTCCATTTTTATCTTCAACAAAGCGGTATACTACCAGCCCAATATCCACGCAAATATCAGCGGTGCCACAATTGTTGCATCACTTTCTACAATAAACTTGGGTGTATTAATATCTAATTTACCCCAGGTGATCTTCTCATTCGGAACAGCTCCTGAGTAGGAACCATAGGAAGTAGTTGAATCACTTATCTGGCAGAAATAACTCCAGAACGGCACATCATGCCATTCCAGGTCCTGGTACATCATCGGTACAACGCAGATCGGAAAGTCACCGGCTATGCCACCACCAATTTGAAAAAAGCCAACGCCTTTGCCGGATGAATTATTACGGTACCATTCCGTCAGCCAGACCATATACTCAATACCACTTTTTACAGTGCTTGCTTTTAATTCTCCTTTTACCACATAACTGGCAAAAATATTTCCGGTAGTACTGTCCTCCCATCCTGGTACAACGATGGGAATATTTTTTTCAGCTGCTGCTACTATCCAACTGTCTTTTGGATCAATTTCATAATACTGTTCCAACTCTCCACTTAAAACAGTTTTGTATAAAAACTCATGCGGAAAATATCGTTCGCCTTTTGCTTCTGCATCCATCCATTGTTTTACCAGGTGTTTTTGCAAGCGGCGAAACGCTTCTTCTTCAGGAATACAAGTATCAGTTACTCGGTTGTAATGATTTTCCAGCAAATCCCATTCTTCCTGTGGCGTCAGATCACGGTAGTTAGGAATTCTTTTGTACTTGGAATGTGCCACGAGGTTCATCACATCTTCTTCCAGGTTAGCACCTGTACAACTGATGATGTCAACTTTTCCCTGGCGAATCATTTCGGCTAAGGAGATACCTAATTCACCGGTACTCATAGCACCCGCCAGCGTAACCATCATTTTTCCTCCATCCAGTAAATGTTGCTCATAGCCTTTAGCAGCGTCCATCAGAGCAGCGGCGTTGAAATGACGAAAATGATGCTGAATAAATTTTGAAACGGGACCTTTGTTCATATTGCAATTTTTGATCCGCCTTCAGATCACAAAAAGGTGAGACAATGCGGTAAGTGGCGCAAAAATACATTTTTGTACAAATAAAAAGTTCCGTTCTGCCAGGTGCGGAACGGAACTAAACCCAGGTACAATCAATGCTCTCACTTTGCCAGTTTCTGCACGTCATCAATATTACCGGTTGGGCTGACTCGTATACTTAATTTTTTCCCTTTAACTACAAACCGGACCCTATAGTTGGTACCGTCCGCATTGCTAACCTCTCTTACATCTATTATTTCTGCATTAGCATATTTCTTGTCTATTGCCGTCATCACCGCAAGTGGTAGCTGGTCAAAGAAAATATCTCTCATACATCCTTCCAGCTCACCTGCCTGGTTGAAATAAGCGATAGCTCTTCGTCCTGCTAATACAAAACTGGCTTTATCGTATTCACCCTGTTTTGTCCAGGTCACATTTTCTGCCGTAATAAATTCAGTTTTGAAAGTTTCCAATACTTTTTCATCGGGATTGGGATCATCAGAGGCAAATGCTGTTGACAGGCCTGCTGTCAATAGTAAAGAAAACGAAATAATAATCTTTTTCATGGCTTAAGGTTTAATAGTTAATGATTTTCGATTTACTATTCAAAAGTATAGTCACAGAAAAGTGAAGTCAAGTGAATTGTGATTTGTGGTAGTTGATGTTAATGACATTAACGTCAAATAATATTTATTAACTACCTACTGAAAAGACAAAACCCCGTACTCCTTTCAGAATAACGGGGCTTGTTTTACCACACACCAAAACTTAGTTCTACATAGAACCTATATTAATAATTCTATTTTACGACTTCTTGGCTTTGCTATGAACACTCCAGGTATTCCCGGAAGATTTCAATACGATCCTGGTATCTGCATTTTCAAGGGTGATATAATAATTGGTAACATCACTCTTGGCTGCTTCAAACAGATCACTTACCCAATAACCTTCGTAATTTTTTTTCAGGCTGCTTTGTAATGCCAATGGCAGATCAACAGGGCTTAAATAACGGGTCAGGCCCAGCAAATCCCCGCTTTCGCTATAATAAGCAAACACATATTTTTCATTATAAACAAAAGTTGCTTTGTAATAGTTGCTGCCAACCGACCACTCTACTTCTTTAGCGGTAGCAAATTCAGTTTTAAAAGCATCCAATACTTTCTGGTTTACATTTTCATCTCCGGCAAAGGCACTTAAAGTGCTTACTGCTATTGCCAGTGTTACAATCATCTTTTTCATACATTTATTTTTGTTGGTTATGTCTGCCTTCAGGCAAACAGGGTTTTTGGTATTTTCTTTCGATTAGTGTGACGGTGTAAAAGTAGATTAGGTTACAACCGGCGACAAGCCAATTATGATTAGTGGTGGGGAGTGTTAACTGTTGTTAACATAAGTTGAGCAAGGTGAACCGCTGGCCAGAGTTTAAAACCTTTTATCAATAGAAAAGCAGATAAAACAATTAATTTTGAATTATTAATTATACTATGATGATTAAAAAAATATCCGGCTTGTTGCTGTTAGCCTTTGTAAGTCTTTCAGCTTTTTCACAATCCACCAAAAAATTTACCGGCACCTGGGAAGGAATTCTGAATGTTGGAATTGAACTCCGCATCGTATTCCACATTGCGGAAGATGGCAAAGTTACAGCGGACAGCCCGGATCAATCTGCTTATGGATTAAAGTGCAGTGGTTCAACTTTTGCAGATAATGAAGTAGGGATTGAGATGACCGATCTAAACGCTTCCTTTAAAGGCAAGCTGATAAATGATTCTACCATTGACGGCACATTTACCCAGGGAGCAGAAATTCCCCTGGTACTGAAAAAAACAGAAAAAGTAACGGAGCGAAAAAGACCACAAACACCTAAGGCACCTTTTCCGTATAAAAGTGAAGAGGTAGAATATGGCAACGCAGATAAATCATTAGTACTTGGAGCTACTATCACTATCCCGGAAGGCAACGGTCCTTTTCCTGCCGCAGTAATGATTACCGGGTCGGGGGCACAAGACCGCAACGAAGAAATTCTGGGCCATCAACTCTTTGCTGTTATTGCTGATGATCTTACCCGGAAAGGATTTATTGTATTAAGAGTGGATGACCGGGGTGTTGGAAAAAGTACCGGCAAGTTCAATGAAGCTACCAGCGAAGATTTTGCAAATGATGTTAGCAGCAGTGTCGATTATCTTTTATCAAGACCGGAAGTTGATAAAAAGAAAGTGGGCCTGATTGGTCACAGTGAAGGAGGAATGATAGCACCAATGGTAGCAGTAAAAAGAAAAGAAGTCAATTTTATTGTACTGTTGGCGGGCCCGGGTGTAAAAATAACGGAACTCATGGCGGGGCAAAACGAGGCCATTGCAAAATCTAGTGGCGTAAGCGAAGAAGCATTAAAAGAGATCAAGCCCTTATTCAATAAAGTAACGACCACAATACTTGCATCCACCGATAGCCTGTCAGCTACTGCCAATACAGCCATCGCAATTGAGAATTGGATGATAACCAAAAGCAAAGCGGTGCTGGAAGAATTGAATATGGCTACGGCGAAGCAGCGGCAAGAATATGTAACGGCTATGGTGCGGACAATTCAATCACCCTGGTTCAGGTACTTCATCAATTTTAATCCGGCCCAATACCTTGAACAGTTGAAGTGTAAAGTACTTGCACTAAATGGAGAAAAAGATATACAGGTTATTTCCAGCCAAAATCTGCCCGGTATTGAGGCATCATTGAAGAGAAGCAAGTCTAAAGTATATGAAGTAAAAGAGTTGCCCGGGTTGAACCATCTTTTTCAAAACTGCAAAAAATGTACGACCAATGAATATGGAGAACTGGAAGAAACATTCTCTCCGGCAGCATTGGAAGCGATAAGCAGCTGGTTAGAAAAAAATATAAAATAGCATTTCATTTCCAACCTCAAACTGAAAAACCTGAACTACTTAGCTCATGCATATCTTTCTTTTAATTCCCCGGAGATACTTACGGGGAACATGATCAGTGATTTTATAAAAGGCAAAAAAAAGTTTGACTACCCTGCCGGGATTCAAAAAGGCATAATGCTTCACCGGCATATTGATACGTTTACAGATACACATGAAGCGACAAAGCAGGCGAAAGAAGTTTTTCGTCCTCATTACCGTTTATACAGTGGCGCATTTGTAGATGTAGTGTATGATCATTTCCTGGCCATTGAGCCAGCAGAATTTACCGAATCATCCCTTCATGATTTTTCACAACAGGTTTATTTTACTCTTGACAAGCAGGCACAATGGATGCCCGAACGGTTTGCCCTGATGTTCCCCTATATGAAAGAACATAACTGGTTATTTAACTACCGCACCCGCTGGGGAACCGGGAAAAGTCTTGGCGGTGTTGTTCGCCGTGCCGCATATTTAACTGAAAGTGAAACCGCTTATCAATTATTTGAGCAACGCTATCAACTTTTACAGGAATGTTTCCGTCATTTCTGGGCATCCGTTAAACCCTTTGCCAGAAAACAGTTTGACATACTGCAATCCGAATAAACAAATCGTTTACTTTTGTAAATACTCTTTATTATGAAAAAAGCTATTGGACTTCTTTCCTTCTTTCAATTATTCTTTATTTGCCTGCTTGCACAAACAACATTGCCCCCGGTAGATAAGTCACCGATGGACATGTGTTATTACCCTGCTAACTACCCGGTGCAAAAGATCAATGATAAAATAACCGAGCCACTTGCGGCAAGAGTGATTTACAGTCGTCCGCAGAAAGCCGGCCGTCCGATTTTTGGCGGGTTGGTTAAGTATGGCGAAGTATGGAGGATGGGAGCCAATGAAGCCACTGAAATTGAGTTTTATAAAAACGTACGTCTTGGCGGAAAAAAAATAAATAAAGGCCGCTATACGTTATACGCCATTGTAAATGAAAACACCTGGACCCTTATTGTGAATAAAGAAACAGACACCTGGGGTTCTTTTAAGTATGATGCAAAGAAAGATGTGGCAAGACAAGAAGTTACTGTGCAAAAAACAAATGCCCCGATAGAATCGCTGGCAATGGCCTTTGAAAAATCTGCGACTGGCTTTAACCTTATCATTGCCTGGGATAATATTAAGGCTTCAGTTCCATTCACTTTTTAAAATCTTTTATGAAAATACCTGCTTTATTATTGTTAGGCTCTCTCTTCTTTCTTTCCTGTAATAATAAAAAGGAAAGCAACAGTATCAATGTAAATAAGGGTACAAAAGGAGATAGTTCTGCAACTGCTAAAGCCAAGAATTCAGTTAATGCTTATGCACCGGTTGATGTGTCACCGATGGACATAAGTTATTTCCCGGCTGATTATCCAATACTGAAAATGTCTGATTCAATAACTACGCCTCCGCTTGCAAGAGTAGTATATAGCCGTCCGCACCTGCAGGGACGCAATCTTTTTCAGGATGTACTGAAATACGGTGAGCCGTGGCGGCTTGGTGCAAATGAAGCCACTGAACTTGATCTTTACCAGGACGCCACCATACAAGGAAAAAAAATAAAAGCCGGCCGGTATATTCTTTATTGTGTCCCCCAACAGGATACTTGGACCATCGCATTGAATAGTAATATTGACAGCTGGGGCCTTCACCCCGATGTGTCAAAAGATATTGCCCGGTTTACTATTCCGGTGAGCCAGGCAGGTAGTTCATTTGAATTCTTCACTATGATATTTCAGCAAACAAAGACGGGCGCAGATTTACTGATGGCCTGGGGTGATATAGAAACCCGGCTTCCTCTTAGCTTCTGATCGAGGATAAAGCTATTCTGCTTTATTAGTCAGATATTTACACCATGTGTGGCATCACCGGGATTATTCAAACAAATCTTTCGTATAACAACGTTCATCTGAAAAAGATGACAGATGCTATTGCGCATCGTGGACCGGATAGCGAAGGCTTGTGGCAGAATGAAACCGGCAATGTCTTATTGGGGCATCGCCGCCTTTCTATTATTGATTTAAGTGATGCTGGGCATCAGCCAATGAATTACCTGGGCCCTTACACAATTATTCACAACGGAGAGATCTACAATTACATTGAACTTAAAGAAGAATTACAAAAGAAAGGATACTCTTTCCATTCACAAACAGATACAGAAGTTATAGCAGCAGCCTATGATTGCTGGCAGGATGAATGTGTTGATCATTTCGACGGGATGTTTGCCTTTGCCATCTGGGACGAAACAAAGAAAGAGTTATTTGCTGCAAGAGACCGGTTTGGCGAAAAGCCCTTTTTTTATTTTTTTGATGGACAGCAATTTTTATTTGCCTCCGAAATGAAAGCGTTGTGGGCTGCTGGCATCAAACGGATTCCTAACCAAAAAATGCTTTTCAATTTTATCACTATTGGCTATACTGATAATCCAACCCAACCCGGAGAGACTTTTTTTGAAAATATCAGCAAATTACCACCTGCTACCACTTTAAAATATGTTGCCAACAAAAATGAATTGGAACTGGAAAAATATTGGGACATCGATATCGAAAGCACAAATAAAAAAATAACAGATGCGGAAGCTCTTGAGCAATTCAGTCATTTGTTGACCACTTCAGTTAAAAGAAGATTACGGAGTGATGTGGGCATCGGTGCTTCACTCAGCGGGGGGCTGGATAGCTCCTCCATTATTGCAGCAATTAATGAACTACAAAACACAAGCCCCAAGCCCCAGGCTTTTTCAGCGATATTCCCGGGTTTTGAAAAAGATGAATCTGTCTTTTCAAAACAGGTAGCAGATAAATTTGATCTTCAGCAATCAGTCGTTGCAGTTTCAGCAACTGAAATGATGAATGATTGGGAGAAACTATGCTACCACCAGGAAGAACCATTCGGCTCCGCCAGTATCTATGCACAGTACAAAGTATTTGAGCTGGCAAAGCAACAGCAGGTAAACGTATTGTTGGATGGACAAGGCGCTGATGAAATTTTAGCCGGTTATCACAAATACTATAAATGGTATTGGCAGGAGTTGTTCCGCAACAGAAGACTATTCAGGAGTAAAGAACTGAAAGCTGCACGGGAAATAGATGTCAATGAAAAATTTGGTTTTAAGAATGTGATCGCCGCTTATTTCCCCGGCTTCGCCACCGTTACGTTAGAAAATCAATACTTACTGAAAGCAATAAGACATGAAGACCTCAACAGGGATTTTGTAAAGCTGCAAAGCAAAGAAGCTTATTATACAACACCTGATCATTTTACACTCAATGGTGTTCTTCATTTCAATACCTGCATTCATGGATTGGAAGAACTGCTTCGCTACGCTGACAGAAACTCGATGGCGCATGGAAGAGAGGTGCGGTTACCCTTTCTTTCACATGAATTAGTGGAATTTATTTTTTCACTGCCGGCTAATTTCAAGATTAGGAACGGATGGACAAAGTGGTTGCTACGGGAAACCATGAAAAATAAGCTACCCGACTCAATTGTATGGCGAAAGGATAAAGTTGGCTTTGAGCCACCTCAAAAAAGCTGGATGGAGAATAAACAAGTACAGGAAGCCATTCAAGAAGCAAGGAAGAAGTTAGTGAAGGAAAACGTTCTAAAACCAGGAATCCTACAAAAGAAATTTCAACCATTGGCTTCTCATGAAGCTGATAACTTTGACTGGCGTTATCTCTCTGCTAGTTTTCTTTTTAAGTGACCCGATTTCACCATCTTTGCACTTTCTCATCTTTAATTACTAATACAATGAAGCTTGCTACTAAATTCATTCATGCCGGGGCAGAACCCGACCCTTCAACCGGAGCCATTATGACTCCTATTTTCCAAACTTCCACGTATGTACAGGAAGCCCCGGGTGTAAATAAAGGTTTTGAATATGCCCGAAGTCAGAACCCAACCCGTAAGGCATTGGAAGAAGCCCTTGCAATTATTGAAAACGGAAAATTTGGCTTAGCCTTTAGTAGTGGCGTAGCAGCTACAGATGCGGTGATCAAACTATTAAATCCCGGAGATGAAGTTATTTGCGCCAACGATATGTATGGAGGCACATATCGTCTCTTCACCAAAGTCTTTGAACGATTTGGTATTGTTTTCAAATATGTAGATACAACAAATGTTGCTAATATCCAGGCAGCAGTTACCGGAAAAACAAAACTGGTATGGCTGGAAACACCAACCAACCCGTTGATGAATATTACAGATATTGCAGCAGTGGCAGCGATCACAAAAGGGAAGAATATTTTACTGGCGGTGGACAACACTTTTGCTTCTCCTTATTTACAAAACCCTCTTGATCTTGGCGCCGATATTGTGATGCACTCTGTTACCAAATACCTCGGTGGTCACAGTGATGTGATACAAGGCTGCCTCGTAATGAATGATGCCACCCTGAGAGAGCAATTATATTTCATACAAAAAAGCTGTGGTGCAGTACCGGGACCTATGGACTGCTTTTTAGTATTACGTGGAATAAAAACATTAGGCGTAAGAATGAAAGCCCATTGTGAAAACGGAAAGGTCATTGCTAACTGGCTCCGTAATCATCCCAAAGTAGCCAAAGTGTATTGGCCCGGTTTTGAAGACCATCCCGGCTATGCGGTTGCAAAAAAACAAATGCGGGACTTTGGTGGCATGATCTCATTTGAATTAAAAAATGACAGTGTGGAGGAGGCGAAGAGAGTTTTATCTTCTACTCATTTATTCTCTTTAGCAGAAAGTTTAGGCGGTGTTGAATCATTGATCAATCATCCAGCCAGCATGACCCATGCTTCCATACCAAGAGAAGAAAGAATAAAGAATGGTCTATCAGACTCTTTGATCCGTTTAAGTGTTGGTATTGAAGATGCGGATGATTTGATAGAGGATCTCAATAAAGCAATCGGATAATGCAGTTTACTGCTATCATAAAACAACTCGTTCTTATTTTCTTATTGTTTACTATGCAGTCTTGTGTCGGACAACAGGAACCTTTAAAGGGCGGTACAACTGTACAACGTTTTGTTGATCACTACAACCGGAAGTCTTATGATAGTATCTTTTCTATGTTCTCACAGGAAATGAAAGATGCCCTTCCCCTGCATAAGACAAAAGATTTTTTTTCACAGTTACATAAAGATGCGGGTCTGTTAACTAAATTCACTTTTGTAAGTACAAAAGAAAATTTTGCCCGTTATAAAGCGGAATTTACCAATACAGTGCTATGGCTTGATGTTTCAGAAAACAAATTGGGAAAAATAGATGGTTTGCTTTTCACACCTTTTGATGATGCATCTGAACAAAAGACTGGTATCCTTCGTAACAAGACTAAAATGTCATTACCGTTTTACGGTGAGTGGTTTGTATTCTGGGGCGGCGATACGAAAGAAGAGAACTATCATGTTTCATCAAAGGCACAAAGACATGCTTTCGATTTGGTTATCACAGATTCAACCGGAAAAACATACCGGACTGATGGCAAATCCAACGAAGATTATTATGCATTTGGCCAGCCTCTTATCGCACCTTGTGATGCTAAAATAATAGCAGTAGTTGAAGGAGTGAAAGATAATATTCCCGGCGAGATGAACCCGGAACAGCTTACCGGCAATAGTATTGTTTTGAAAACAGCCACCAATGAATACCTGTTACTGGCACATTTCAAATTAAACTCGATCAAAGTAAAGGTGGGAGAGTCAGTAAAAAAGGGACAGTTGCTGGGCCAGTGTGGCAACTCGGGTAATTCATCAGAAGCTCACCTGCATTTTCATATCCAGAACCAGGAAAAATTAGTCGGTGCCAGCGGCTTTAAATGCTATTTTGAAAAATTGATGGTAAATGGGGTAATGAAAACAGATTATTCTCCCGTGAAAGATGAAAGAATAAAAAATGCTGACTAAGTCACCGGAAAAAAATCTTGCCGACTTCTTAAATGCCAAAGTGGAGCAATACAATCAGCCTTCGTTTATTAAAGACGACCCTGTTTCTATTCCTCATCTTTTCTCCAAAAAACAAGACATAGAGATCGCCGGTTTCTTTGCAGCTATTTTTGCCTGGGGGAACCGTACTACGATCATCCAAAAATCAAAAGAGCTGATGCAGCTGATGGATAATGCCCCGTATGATTTTTGCCTGCAACATTCTACAGCACAATTAAAGAGACTAACCGGGTTCAAACACCGGACTTTTAACTCAACCGACCTTCTTTACTTCATTGATTTTTTCAAACAGCACTATAGTAAGCACAAAAGTCTTGAAGCGGCCTTTATCGTGCATGGCAGTTCAGTGGAAAAAATGCTAACCGGTTTTCATAATTATTTTTTTTCGCTGGAGCATGTACCTGCCAGGACTAAAAAACATATCGCTACCCCTGAAAGAAGATCAAGTTGCAAGAGATTAAACATGTATCTCCGCTGGATGGTGAGACAAGATAATAAGGGTGTAGACTTTGGCATTTGGAAGAGCATTTCCCCGGCTGAGCTTATTTGCCCGATTGACCTGCATGTGGCCAGAGTGGCCCGGCGGTTTAATATCCTGGAAAGAAAGCAAACAGACTGGCAAGCTGCATTGGAACTAACGGAATATCTGCGAACTTTGGATGCTGCTGATCCGGTAAAATATGACTTTGCACTATTCGGATTAGGCGTGACGGAAAAATACTAATGTAAATGACACCCGTTAATAAAGATTTGATTCCTGAAATAAATCAGTCGCTTGAAATAAGCCTACCCGACACTATTTCTTCCGAAGAGCTAAGAGAAAAATTAATTGCACATATTAATACTCTTATCAACCATGATTTTGAAAAACTCGTTTTTTTATTATACCGGATTGATGTGAATGAATCAAAAATGAGGCATTTGCTGGATCAACGGGAAGGAGAAAACGCCGCCGGGTTGATCGCTGACCTGATCATTGAACGGCAATTACAGAAAATAAAATCCCGCCAACAATTTCGTCAGCGGGACAATGATATTGATGAGAATGAAAAGTGGTGAGTTTATTTCTCTTTCTTTTCAAACATCAGTTCCTTTACTTTTTCTTTATCTTCTTTCTCACCCTTCAGGTCGAACATCGTACCGAATACATGGTCCCAGATAGTAGAACTTACGCCATAGCCATTGTGCTCATTTTTATAATGGTGCAGGTGATGGTTTCTCCATAATCCTTTCATCCATTTAAAAGGCGGGTTCCAGGCATGGATGGCGTAGTGCATCGTACCATACATCAGGTAGCCCAATAAAAATCCGGGGAAAAACATGAATACATATGTACCCATTATCAGGTACATTAAACTGAATAATGTTGTTGAAATAATAAGACTCGGTACTGGCGGCATAAAGAGCCGTTGTTTATCTCTTGGATAATGATGGTGGTTACCATGCAGGGTGTACACAAATTTTGTAGCCCGGGATGTTTTAGGAACCCAGTGAAAAATAAAGCGATGGGCTATATATTCAAAAAGTGTCCAGAAAAACATGCCGCCAAAGAAAACCAGCAAAATGGTTTTGGTACTGTACTCATATTTGGTAGCTGCCAGGTAAATGATATATGTAAGGATAGGAATATACATACCCCATATTACCAGCGGATGTGCTTTGGTCAGGGCTTCCAAAAAATCGTTTTTGAACAAACGAACCTGGCCCTTATTATGAATTTTCTCAAAATGCATGGCGCAAAGATAAGGAAAGGAATGTGGGTCGAAAAAGGGGTGCCGGGCTGATTTTAATCAGCCTTTAACAATTGCCCAACTGTTTGAAAATGATAGCCTTTCGCTTTCAAATAATTGATCAATTCAGGCAATCGATGATAAAATTTATCGGTTCGTTGGGGGTCAGTACCGATGTGTATCAGGAGTATAAATCCATTCAACCCGGCAGGTTTTGTTTGTTCATAGTTGATGATTGAATTATAAATTTCTTCGCTGCTCCGATAGTTCTTATCGTTGGGTGTAGTGTAATCTGCATTGCTGCGGGTGCCGGGAGTGAAATTGATCATACTAAAGCCCAATTGATCGGTCCAGCTGGTTATTGTATCATTATACCATTCGTAAGGCGGCAGAAAATATTTTGCACTTCGTATATTAATACCATGCCGGGCCATAGCAGTATAATTATCGGCAAGGTCAAAACGGAACTGTTTTTTTGTTATCAGCAGGCTGTCCCGTTTGTTCCAATCGCAATACAATAAATGTTTATCGGAGTGGGCGGCAAGGTAATGTCCCTGTTTTTTTAATTTGCGGATTACGGGATAAAAATCGTTGTTCCGGTAAAAGTCGCCGGTAAAAAAGAATGAAGCTTTTATATTTTCTTTCTCCAGGGTTTTGTAAATAAAGTCTCCCCCATCAGCAAACTCATGACCGGTAAACACCAAGCTTATTTTCTTTTGAGTGCTGTCGCCACGAATAATAGCACCATGACTGTAAGTGAGGCCTCCTTTACCGGAGGCTATTACTTTTTTGGCTTGCTTTCCGCCTCCTTTGCAGCCAGTAAATAGATCAGGGAAGCTGTTCCATCCATGGTGGGTTCGTTAGTACTATAATCGCCGTAGTCATCATGATACACTGCCAGATCACTTTGAAATGCAGCATATTCATCCGGCTGAAACAGTTTGATACCAATAAGCCCTTTATAAATGCTGGTGTACACAGGACCATCGATCAAACCTCCATCAATCGGGTAATTTTTTAAATGAGTAAATGCAGAATGCGGATCAACCGGGGTATCTCCCCAGGATGGCAAGCCATACACCATGGATGTACCCCAGGGATTGCAACCAAAAAGCCAATCGAAATTTGCCTGTTCTAAATCAGAAAATGTTTTATCCCCTGTCAGTTCCCTGTACCAACAACATTGAATAGCGAAGGAGGTGGTGAGATTATTGCTGCACCAGATAAATGGAACGCCACGGTAGAAGGCATTTGATTGGGCTTTGTTCCAGACTCTTTGGATTCCTTCTTTATAATAACCAATAACCGTATCTCTTCTTTTATCTTTTAATTGTTTGGCTAATTCGTAATGACCAAGATTGATAAAGGGGTACCATTGATAGTGTTTGGCGGTATCTGAACCAAGCCAGGGAGTAATGGGCTCTATCTTCACATAGTTCATTAGTGTTTCATTAATAACTATTTTGTGCGTCGGCAACTTGTCTTTTGCTAAAATGTATGCACTTGCCAACTCCATATCGTCAGCCCAGTTGTCTTCTGCATATATGTAGGGGGATTTTACTGAAGCTGTTTGTGTAACACCCATTACGTTTCCAGAATAATTATATGCTGATGCTGCTTTCAAGAATAATTCGTTGCTATAAGTAGGGTCAATTTTTTTAAAAATATTTTCTCCTAAGGAAAAAGCACTACTAAACTTCGCTGCCGTCGAACTCGTTCCAGTAGTAGCATTCATAAACTTTCCCCGCTGCTGCGGTTCACCACTTACAAAATATACAGGTCGTTCATATCCTTTTCCGTACATACTGTCCATCACCGGTATCCTCATACTGATATGGTCACGGTCATCACCGATCTGGTTAAACATCCAATCTGGTCTTGGGTGCATTTTCAATAACCAGTCCAATCCCCACTTTGCTTCGTCGAGTACATCGGCCATTCCATTCTTTCCATCTAAACCATTGGCTTGTTTTGTATCAGTAAACACTTTGGGGAAATCACGATAAGCCATCAGTAAATGATACGTAGCATTCGCAGAGGTGGTAGAATATTGCAAATAATCAGAGGCATCATGCCAGCCGCCCACCACATCTACATGTGTACTGTCTTTGATGCCAGCTTTTTCTCCGTAGAGTACATAGCCATCATGAGTATGACAACTATCTTTTAAATAAGGATTGAAGCCAGTTCGTTGTTGCCGCATATACCGCAAACAAAAATCAGCGGCTCCTTTATAGACATCATCACCAATAATAAACTCAGGAGATGCGGCTCCACCTGACTGTAGATAATATCTCCCCGGCTTTTTAAAAGTAGAAAAATTGAGGCGGTACGTTTGTTTGAAAGGGCCGTAAGCACCAAATGCTTTTCCAGTCTTACCGGTAGCAACAACCTTTTTTGAAACCACCTCCACTAATTCCCAACTTTTTACTCCTAACTCTTGCTTACTGCACCAAACCGCCACTTTCACCCCATTTGGCGTATAGCCCAACTGGTTTATCCTTATCCAGCTTTGCGGTTCATCATTATTTGTAAATGATAAAACTGGTAGTAACAGAATCAGAAGCCATTTTTTCATTCCCCCAATTTACAAACAACCTTTGATTTAAATACATTGGCACACGGATGAACAAGGATTATCCTGCTGTGCAGGGTTTAGGATTGCTGAAATGATCTAAATTTTCTGCGAAACAGAAAAATCTGTGTTCATCCGTTTAGTCCGTGTCATCCGTCTGCTTATATTTCTTATTGTACCTTAGCGGCTCTTCAATATTATAATATGAAATTAGTTTCCTACATCAAAGAAGAAAGAGAACAGCTCGGCGTGTTGATCAATGATATGATTTACGATATGGAAGTGTTGCATCCCGATCTTCCAAACAGTATGGGTATGTTTTTAAATTATTGGGAAGACAGCTTTCCCATAGCGCAGGCGGGTGAACTATTGCTGAAAGAAGGCACCAGGACAACTAACAAGGGCGTTCCGTTAAAAGATGTTCAGCTGCTGGCACCTGTTCCATTTCCTACCAGTTGCCGGGATGGTTATGCTTTTCGCCAGCATGTGGCAGCAGCGAGAAGAAACCGAAAAGTGGATATGATACCAGAGTTTGACCAGTACCCAATCTTTTATTTTACCAATCATCATAGCATTACCGGGCCGGGAGATGTCCGCTGCATGCCCGATCATTTTGAGAAATTAGATTTTGAACTGGAAGCAGCCATTGTTATTTGCAAACAAGGCAGAAATATAAAAGCTAAAGACGCTGAGGAATACATCGGCGGCCTGATGATCATGAACGATTTGAGTGCAAGACGCTTGCAGATGGAAGAAATGTTGCTGAATCTCGGCCCCGCTAAAGGAAAAGATTTTGCAACCGCTATCGGCCCCTGGCTGGTAACGCTGGATGAACTGCAATCATTTGAAATTCCTGCCAAAGAAAATCATACCGGCATCGGCTGGAACCTGTCGATGAAGTGCCGGGTGAATGGCAAACAGGTGAGTGAAGGAAATGTGGGCGATATGGACTGGACCTTTGCAGAAATAATTGAAAGGGCTTCTTATGGTGTTGATCTATATCCCGGCGATGTAATTGGCAGCGGCACGGTGGGTACTGGTTGCTTTCTTGAATTGAATGGCACCGGAAAATTAAATGACCCCGATTATACGGAACAATGGCTGCAGCCCAATGATGTAGTAGAAATGGAAATTGATGGCTTAGGATTATTGAGTAACACCATTGTTGCTGAAGAAAGTGAGTGGAGTATTTTGAAATTGAAGAAGAGTTGAGAGACTAACCGCAGAGAACATGAGTTCGCTGAGTTATCGCAGAGAATATGACCAGAGAAAAATTAAATGAAATTGGCGGAATTATTCTTGATGCCTGCATTACAGTGCATCGGGAATTGGGACCTGGTTTATTAGAGTCTGCTTATGTAATAGCCCTGGTCAGGGAAATACAACTAAGAGGAATCAAAACAAGGGCACAAGTACCTGTAGAATTGGAATATAAAGGAGAGCCGCTTGGGAAAGTGTATGTTATGGACATTTTAGTAGAGGAGGAAATAATACTGGAAACAAAATCTGTTGTTGCAATTGAACCTATTTTTAAAGCACAACTAATAACATATTTAAAATTGGCTAACAAGAGCCTCGGATATTTAATTAATTTTAATGTACCCTTACTGAAAGACGGATTTAATAGAATAGTTTATAATTTTTAACTCTGCGTAATCTCTTTTTCTCCTGTTCTCTGCGGTAAATGTATTCATATGATTATTAACCTGAAAGATTTAAAGCCTGCTGAAAAGCAATACTACCTGCAGCATGTAATTGCTCCACGGCCTATTTGCTTTGCATCTACCATTGATAAAGCAGGCAATGTAAACCTGAGTCCGTTCAGTTTTTTCAATTTATTTTCTTCTAATCCCCCTATTGTAGTTTTTTCCCCGGCAAGAAGAGTAAGAGATAATACGACCAAGCATACCTTACAAAATGTACTGGAAGTACCAGAAGTGGTGATCAATATCGTTACCTATGATATGGTACAACAAACTTCATTGGCCAGTTGTGAGTTTCCCAAAAGTGACAATGAATTTATAAAAGCAGGTTTTACAGCTATCCCTTCTGCAGTAGTCAGGCCTCCGATGGTAAAAGAAAGTAAAGTGCAACTGGAATGCAAAGTGATTGAAGTAAAACCGTTAGGTACAGAAGGCGGAGCTGGTAATTTAGTTATCTGCGAAGTACTGGTCATACATATAGATGATTCATTATTGGACGAAAACAAGAAACTCGATCAACGAAAAATTAATCATGTGGCACGGTTGGGCGGCGACTGGTATTGTGTGGTAAACGAAAGCAATCTTTTCCAGGTAGAAAAGCCGAATACAAAGTTGGGTATCGGGATAGATGCCCTGCCCGCTTCGGTCCGTAACAGTAAATTTTTGTCCGGCAATAACCTGGGACAATTGGCCAATGTGCATGATATGCCGGTAATTGAACCTTCTTTTGAGGATGCTCACCTGAAACAAATCATTCAATATTATAGTATTAATCCCGACGAAATGGAGAAAGAGCTCCATTTATACGCTAAAAAATTGCTTGATTCCGGGAAAGTAAAAGAGGCCTGGCAGATTTTGCTGGCCAGTTTGTAAACTATTTTTTTTCTGCCGATACTTTTCTATCTTTAATAGGCACCCCTAAAATGTTGTTCTATGCGTAATTTAAGAACACCATATATCCTATTTGCCATTACCATTGTTATTAACCTTTTTTCCTGTGTACCTCAAAAAAAGGTGAGCTCCCACCAACGGGAATTATCTGCGCTTGACAGCCTGCTGGCCCAGCATCAAAAGAATTTAAACGAGCTGGATAAAAAACGGCAAAAAAAGCAAACCGAAAACGAAATGGACGACACGGCCAGTTCCAGGATTAAAAAATTTATCGGGATGACCAATGCAGAGATTGACAAATTAGTAGCTCAGAATTCTGTTCTCATCGGGGATATTGAAATAAATAAAAATGACTGGAACAGGATGCAGGATGCTCTCACCCTTTCACAAAAAACATCGAAGCTGATCAATGATAAGGTAAACCTGCTGAATGACCTGATCAACCGCAATACGGTAGTAAAGCTGGAACAGGATGTATTATTTGAACCCGGCAAATACACAGTAAGCCCTTCGGTAGCTGCCACTCTCGGTAAGTTCTTTGAACCAGCATCCAAAGAGATCGATCTGTTTGTAAAAAAGTATCCTGACTTTCCGTTGTCACTTGTTATTACTGCAAAAGGATATGCAGATGCTACTACTATTTCGGAAACTTCTTCCCTCTATAAAGATCTTAAAGATGACCTGAGGCTTTCAGGAAAAAGTGAAATTACAAATGATGACTTAAACCAGGCGTTATCCAACAAGAGAGCAAAATCAGTGATTGAGCTCTTTCAAACATTTACCAAAGGGCGGTCCAGTGATGGCACCAATATCAAAAATATTATTTTCCTGTATGAAGGAAAAGGTGAATCCTTACCGAACCCGAAACTCAATGATTATAAGATAGATGATCCCAGAAGAAGAGTAGTGTTACTTTTCTGGGGCGTTTTTCCTGATTAGGCTTATTGATTTGCATTCTTTCTCAACAAGTAGATCATTTCATCTGCACCCATAACGGCATTCAACCGGATAGCAATAAAAGTATATTTGCTTTTTCCTACGATATCTGGTCCTGCAGCCAGCATACCGCTTGCAACACTTCTCTTTGTAAAAAATTTACAGTTTTTCCTGTCCAATACTTCAGGAGTAGCTGCATTAACATAATACAGGTATCGAACATCCGAACAGATATCATACGAGGCCTCCCTTGTCTTACTGCCGTCACTGTTTTTAGTAACTTCTACATCCGTTTGTTCAAAATAGACATTCAGGTTACTAATTACAATGGCACTGGTACAATTATGCTTCTGTAATAAAGCGTTGAGAATATGGCTGGCAGTATCGTTTACAAGTTCTCCTGTTACTACTGTTTCAAAATCGGTATAACGTCCTATCTCGCTTTGTAAATATTGCTTAAGACTGTCTGCCAGTTCTGCAAAAAGTTCCTGTTTATTCTTACGGGCCTTTATTTCCGAAGCATCAAAAGCATTAATGATAAGAATACGTGGAATAGTGGTATCCGCTATTGAAGCAACTGGTTCAGCATGGCTTTGTAAAAAAATAAGACCAGCACCCAGCAGCAGTAATATTTTTTTCATAACAAATAATTTGAAATGATTTTATTTTAATCCAAGCCTTGTCATCAGCATTTCTTTTTTGGCTTTACTTACAGATAGTTTTTCGCCACTGTTCAGCACAACATAACCACCATCTGTTCTTAAAAACTGCGCTATATAATTTACATTCACCAGTGTGGAGTGATGGATACGATGAAATAACTCTGGTGGCAACAACTCTTCCACATCACCCAGTGTCCGGGAGATAAGCATTGTCTTTTTATCTTTTATATACACTTTAGTATAGGCTCCCTCAGCTGTTAGATAAGTTATTGAAGAAACGTCAACAAATTCGTAGCCTTCCCGCTGCGGCAAAGCGATCTTCTGTTCGCCACCTGGTTGCTTCATATTACTGAGCAGGTTGCTGATATGCTGAAGGCTGCTACCCTCTGCCATTTTCTTTTCTACTTTTTGCACCGCCGATTTTAAATCGTTAGCATCAATCGGTTTCAGCAAATAATCAATGGCGCTGATGCGGAATGCTTTTGCGGCAAACTCACCATGTGCGGTGGTAAAGATGATGGAGAAGTTAATTTCTCCCAGCACTTCCAGCATTTCAAAGCCATTCATCCAGGGCATTTCCACGTCTAAGAAAACGAGATCAGGATTATGTTTCTTGATGCTCATCATACCTTCTTTGGCAGAGTGGCATACATCTGCCACTTCCACTCCGGGACAGTTTTGCTGCAGGTCGCTCAACAAAGCCCTGATGCAATGCTGTTCATCGTCTATAATAATTGCCCGTATCATATTTCTTCTTTTATAGTAATAATAACTTTTGTTCCGGCTGCTTTTCCATTTTCATCTTGTTTATCAATCGTTACAAGACTAGCTTGTCGCTGTTGTAATAAATTATCCAACTCCAGCCGGGCCTGTGTAAGGTTCACCCCTTTGGATTGATGTGCCGTGTTAATAGATTTATTCTGCTGCGATGCTGCTCTTCCAATCCCATCATCCTCTATTGCTATCTCAATATGGCCATTTTTTTCAGACACATGTACTAAAACAGTCCCGCCCACATTTTTTGGCATAATGCCGTGCCAGATAGCATTTTCAATAAAGGGTTGAATAATTAATGCAGGAACGTGTACCGATTTCAAATCAATATTTTCATCAACTTTTACCTGGTAGGAAAATTTCGTATCGAATCGCATGGATTCCAATTGTAAATAGAGTTTACAAGTTTCAATTTCATCATATAAGGTGATTTCCTTTTTATCGGCATTATTAAATAAAGTGCGGATTAATTTTGAAAAGGTAGTTAAGTATGTAACGCCTTTCTCTGTTTGCCGTTCCTGAATTAATGATTTTATAGAGTTGAGGCAATTAAAAATAAAATGAGGGTTCATTTGGGCACGGAGGGCTTTCGCTTCCAGTTCTAATAATTGTTTTTCATGGGCCGCCTTGACTCTTTCTTGCTTGCGAACAGCTTTTACTCTCAATTTCACTATTAAAAATATCAGTATCCCTATTGCTGCCAATACCGACAACCAAAACCACCCTGTTTGCCAGAAAGCTGGTTTAATCACAATTTCCATCTCAGCTATTTGAGTTCTCCACTCTCCCTTACCAACCCTTACTTTCACCTGAAACTTATACTTACCGGGTGAAAGGTCCTGAAGAAATGCGGCCCGGCTACTATCAAGATTTATTGATGGCATTACTATCCAATCTGTTGAATAGCCATTCATTCTCCAGGCAAACTGAATATCTTTTTCATCACTGAAATCATTTACATCAAAATAAATATTGATTGAATTTTGATTATACTTTAAAGTGATTTTCTTAAGCAGCTCCTGGTGATAATCCAACGTTGCCAGGGCTATTCCGTCTGGTAGTTCTATCCCTCTAATAAATGGAAATAACAGCGTACTATCTCTGTTAAAAGTCGTTCTTAATAAATCACTACTTGAAACATCAGCGATGTAAAAACTACCCCCCTTTAATAGCAGGAGGTTTCCCTGCCGGTCAACTTTTATATCTGTCGTCTTGTTTGGTGTTGCATTAATTACAGAGTCTGTAAAAAATAAATAGGTTCTGCTTTGTGTATTAAAAATAGCCGGGAGTGAATCCATAACAGCCACAAAAAACTGTCCGGGGGACTTGTAACAAAATGTTTTGATAGGAAACGTTGCCGAATTACCAGGGTTTATTTTTTTGTAGGGATAAAACTGCATTGTTTGGTAAGCAAGATTGTATACTCCCATTCCCTTCTCCAATGTGCTAAACCAGATATTCCCTTTCTCGCCGGTATAAATCTCAGTTATAGTAAAATCATTCCTATCCTTTCCTGCAACAGGGTTTACCTTTCCCGATTGTTTATCATAAGAAAATAAACCCCGGTTAGTTCCCAGCCAAACCCTATTCTTATCTGACGCATCGGGAGAAAAAGAATAGACCCCGATTCCCGGTTGAATAATTATCTGTTCTATTTTTTTTGCTCCGCTAACGGCAAAGTAATTACTGTCTTTATCTGCCCCGGCTTTAAAATCAGTCCAGGTCTTTGTTCTTGCTGCATCTTTAATAAAGAAAAAATTATCGGCGGCTGTACCAACGTATAAGTTTCCATCATCAATCCAGATTTTTGTTATACGGGGTGCTTTCGGAAAGTTAATTGGCGACCATCCCCAACCACCTGACTCACCGTTTGGCCGCCAGAGAAATAAATTATCCTGTAATACAAAATAAAAAATACTATCAGCTCCCTGGGCCATACTTCTTACACTATCTTCAGCAGTATATTGCCTGATTTTAACTTTTGTAGGTATAGGATTGCCCTTATCATCATACATAATACCAGTACTGATTGAAGGACCGCTAAACGTCCTGCCTTTTAACCGCCACATACCAATTGAGCTGGTCATATGTGTCACCCCTTCTTTTGTTACGTATAACTCATAAGGAGTAATGCCGAGTGAATCAAAGGCAAATCTTTTAAAATACTGACCGATGGCAAGGCAATGGAAAGAAATTCCCAACAATAGTAGTATGGTTCTTTTTAGTATCATTTCAGTTTTAAAACTAATCAGCTATACTTTAGTAAGAGTCAGGAAGTTGGCCGTTAGCCTTTCCTGCTTAGCAGTTATCATAGTTGGGGACAGGAGCAGATGCTGGTATTAAGTTACAGACATATTTGGCCAAATCAAAGTAGCCGGATACCAAATATCGTTTTCAGAATAAATTGAGTTTTTTATCTTTAGTAAAACCTTACATCTTGAAAAAGCTCCGCCTGTCAATATTGTTCCCGGTAATAGCCATTCATTCAACGGCCCAAGAGGTACAACCGGTTGCTCCGGCAGTAATAAAAGACACCCTCACAAAAACAAAGATAGCTTCCGTTCCAACCTTCGCTGCTCAAACAGATAGTCTGAAAATTACAAAAAAGTCAAAGCGGAAAAAAGAACCAGGCGACACGGCTGCTTATAATCCCTATCAACCGAACAATACGGTTATAAAACCACTACCTTATAATAGCTATAAAGAAAAAGAAAAACCTCTGGAGAGGCCAATTTTACCTGTCGGAGATATTATCAGGGATGTAATAGTTCCTAAAAAGAATAACTAACATAAACCAACGTCTTCCTTACACTTAAAATTACCAACATGAAACAATTAATCATTTTCTTCATTTTTACAGCCATTGCCTTTTCTTCTTTCAGCCAGCCGGGTAGTCCGGCTCCAGTATTAACGAAACAAGATTACCTGCAAAAAAGTAAAAAACAGAAAACAACAGCCTGGGTGCTGGTAGGTGGTGGTACCGTAATGTGGCTAGTTGGCGTTTCTAAATATATGAACCAGGATAATAATGAGGGAGGTACAAAAGGTAAACCAGCCATGCTAATTGGTGGCGTTTCTGTATTAGCCAGCATCCCCTTTTTTATTGCTTCCTCAAAAAACAAAAAGAGAGCAACCGCTGTTAGCTTTAAAATGGAAAGACTACCGGTTATACAGCAAAGAAATCTTGTAACCCATTCTTATCCGGCCCTTTCCTTGAAAATTTCTATTTAATGAATAATTTATCTACTAATAATGAGTATGAAAAAATCTGGTCCCGTGGTTATTTTTATGGCGATTGCCTTTTCTTCATTCAGCCAGGATACTATTACTACTGCTCCGCTAACCAGGCAAGATTATCTGCAAAAAAGTAAAAGCCAAAAAACTACTGCCAATATTCTCAGGTATGGGGGTGCCGCATTAGCACTTACCAGTCTCTTTCTGATTAGTGATGACGTTGGTGGTGTGTTAGATCCAACCGACAAGGATAATTTTTCGGCTGCCACAGTATTGCTGTGTGCAGGTGCTGCGGCAGCTATTATCAGCATCCCATTGCGAAGTGCCGCAAGGAAAAATGAACAACGGGCTATGAGCCTGTCTTTTAAAAATTTTCAGGTACCACAACTAACAAACAAGAGTATTGTACAAAAAGCCCTGCCTTCAATTACTCTAAAGATCAGTTTATGAAAATAAAAAAATCTCTAGTTGCGATATCCTGTGCTGTACTTTTAATGATGCCGGCCTTTTTTTCTTGTAATGAAACAAAAGAGTCTATTCCTCATTACAATGATCTTTTTTTTGACAACCTAACAGGTGAAATAAAAAAAACAGAAGAAACTTCTTATCGCATTGATAGCGCAGGGAAAATAGGAATCGCTGACTCCTGCTGTACCAGTATTACTGAATATGATGATAAGGGATACAGAAGCAGGCAGTTCACCAAAGATATAAATGGCAATGAAAAAAATGGACAAACCTATATCAGCCGGTACAACGATGGCAAGCCTAAAGAAATTCACTTTACACAAAATGGTAAAACAATCAGCACCCTTTCAGGTTCTTTAGATACTATGGGCAAATATGGCGACACCCGGATCTATGATGCTGCAGGAAAACTGGAATTTTACTATTCCGGGATAACCCTGAATGAATATGGTAAGATCATACTCATGAAAAAATTTACCCCTGACAGCATTTTACAAGAAACCATTATTAACAACTACACTAAACAAATATGGGTTGGCGGGCTTATAAAAGATAATAATGGCAAAGAAATCTTTTTGACAACCATACAATTGAATGAAAAAATGGACCCAGTCCTGGTAACTGAAATAGTGATGACAGATAGTTTACCGGATATAACTACTACCAGGTATACATATAATCTTTATGATCGCACAGGTAACTGGATAGAACGAAACGAAACAGATGAGAAAGGGACTACTCTCAAAACGTTGAAAAGAAAGATCACTTATAAAAATAAGTAGTCACCGGAAACGAACCCTTTCATTATTTACTCCCAAACACTTTTTTCAAAATATCAGAAGTTCTTGCCAATGGGTTAGCCCGGATATTGGCTTCTTCTTTTGCTACCTGGTCAAATAATGCATCTACCGCTTTCCCCACTACGTAGGAAGTAAGGTCAGGATTAATTTTCTTAAACGTAGTAGGTAGTTTATTGTACGAAGTGATGATGTCTGAATAATGCTTAGTGGCCTCCACTTTATCCAGTGAAGTTTTTACGGAAGGAGTAAAAGCAGTGATTAATTTCTCTTTCGTCTTATTCTTAAAGTATTTAGTGGCTTCATCCTTATCGCCTTTAATAATATTTAATGCATCGGTCAGTGTCATTGCTTTGACTGCATCAATAAAAATTGGTTTCGCAAAAGCCACTGCATCTTCCGCACCACGGTTGATAGAGAGAATGGCTTTATCCACCTGTGCTCCCATACCAATATTCCGGAGTGTTTTCTCTACCTTCTTTGCATCTTCGGGAAGCAGCATTTTATAAAATTCGCTACCAAAAAATCCATCCGTCTTATTGAGGTTCAGTACGGCGGTTGTTACACCCTGCAGCAAGGCCTCTTTAATACCTTGTCCGGCTTCATTCTCAGTTATACCGGTAGTTGATTTTTTGCTGGTGAGAATTTTGGGTAAAGTAATTTGCGAAAAACCGGTTGCCGGTGCCAGCATAAAAGTGAATAAGCCAAGGGCTACTAAAGTTTTCATATAAGTATAAATTTATAACCGCCTGCAAGATAGCAGCGTTTGAGAGCAACAAAAAGTCTGCCGCAAGATTTGACGTTTATTTATGTCAATAGTTGCGGCAGACTCGATATTTTATGGAGGCTAGTTCCATTTTGCCCCAAACACTTTCCTTAGCAGGTCGGTAGTACGGGCAGCAATATTCTGGCGGATGTTCACTTCCTCTTTTGCTACCAGGTCAAACAAGGCACTAGTAGCTCTGTCAGTAACAAAACCGGGTAGATCTGGATTTAGTTTTTTGAAAGTGGTAGGAAAATTATTGTATGTATTTATTACATCGCTATAATATTTTGTTGCATCCAGCTTGTCAAGGGATGATTTTATAACAGGCAGGAAAGCTGCAATCAGCTTGTCCGTTGTTTTTACCCGGAAAAAATGAGTAGCACTGGTATCCCCATTCCTTACCAGGCCTATCGCATCACTTAACGTCATACTTTTAATAGCATCCACAAAAATCGGTTTGGCAAATCCGGCTGCATCTTCAGCCGCCCGGTTGATCTGGAGGATCGCTTTGTCCACCATCTTATTCATCCCCAGGTCTCGTAAAGTGTTTTCAATTTTTTTAGCTTCCGGCGGCAGTAATATTTTATATAAGGCGTCCTTAAAAAATCCATCGGGTTTGTTGAGTTGTAATACAGCTTTCACCAATCCTTGTCCCAATGCTTCTTTGATACCGTCGCCGGCTTCGGCTTCTGTAACGCCGCCCATAGTGGTTGGTAATTTTGATAAAATATCACAAGAACCAAAAAGCATGGAAGACAACAAAGCAGATAATAAAATCTTTTTCATTTTTAGAAATTTAATACAGGTTTTGAAATTTTCGCTGACAAAATTGCCAGTCAGTAGCCATTCTTGCTTTGAAGTTTTTAAAGGTACTGATATTTGAGTAGGAAGACGGGATGTTCAGCTAATTCGTTGTATATTAGAGAGTATGATTGAAGCTCTCCTGGAACGATTAAATAAATTTCACCCCCTCAGTGCTGCGTTGACGGAGAGGATTAGTTCTGCTACAAAGATGGTTACCTACCAGGCCGGGGATTATATTCTAAAAGAAGGGCAGGTTTGTAATAAAGCCTGCCTGGTTATAAAAGGGCTGGCCCGTTCTTATTATATTAACGAGGATAAAGACATCACTTCCCGTTTTATGGATGAAGGGTTCATCATCACTTCCTGGATAAGTTATTATACACAACAACCCGGTAATGAATTTATAGAAGCACTTGAAGAAACCACCCTTGCCTGTATCAATTATTCCGACATTCAAAAAATGTATTCCGATTTTCCTGAATTTAATATAGTAGGAAGGAAGCAGGCAGAGTATGGTTTTTTCATGGCAGAACAACGAACACAAATTCTCCGCAAACATACCGCGGAAGAAAAATATAAATTTTTTCTTTCTAATCATCCCACCCTTTTGCAACGGGTAGCATTGAAACACATCGCCACCTATCTCGGCATGAACGAAGAAACATTAAGCAGGGTTCGCAGTAAGTTCCATAGAAAGAAAGTTTGACGCCCTGCTGCCGGTTGACAAATGTCAACGGTTTTGACAACCCTCCGACTCTTGACATTTGTCAATGGGGCTAAGCTATCATCATCATAATTTGGCAGTGCAATTCACCTTTTGAAAACAAGCGGAAATAAATCAACCATCAATAAACCTCTTGTTATGAAAAAAACGTTCCTGGTCACCGGGCTCCTGTTAATCTCCTGTTTCATTTGTAGGGCACAGAAAAAAAACTACATCAGCGTTGAAAGCGGCGCCTATTTCGGTAATGCTAATTCAAATATCGAGTCTGGTATGGTCGGTTCCGGTTTTGGAGATAAGCAAATAGCAAGTTTCTTTGGCCTTTTTACAATCGATACAGAATACCCAAGAAAAAGAGCCGGCAAAACTTCTTACCGGGTAAAATACGGCCACTATCTTAATAATAAGACCGTCCTTGAAGCAGGTTTTGGCCTTTCCTACTATGGA
>CALRVH010000024.1:0-39740 GCA_943371565.1 Chitinophaga pinensis
TTCCGAGCATTCAGCCATTTTTCAATGCCTTGTTGGGGAAACAAGGAACAGGATTGAGAAAGTTATTCTAACTGCTTCAGGCGGTCCGTTTATCGGCCGCAAGCCTAACTATTTAGTAAATGTAAAAAGAGAACATGCCTTGCAGCATCCCAACTGGACGATGGGTGCTAAAATTACAATTGATTCAGCTACCCTGATGAACAAAGGGCTGGAGATGATTGAAGCAAAATGGTTATTTAATTTAAAACCTGAGCAAGTACAGGTGGTCATTCATCCGCAAAGCATCATTCATAGTATGGTGCAGTTTGAGGATGGAAGCATAAAGGCGCAAATGGGATTGCCGGATATGAAATTGCCGATCCAATATGCTCTTGGGTTTCCGAAGAGGATTAAGAACGATTTTCCGCGGCTTGATTTTAAAAAGGTGGGCACATTGAATTTTGAAGAGCCTGATGTTAAAACATTCAGAAATTTAGCATTGGCACAAGAAGCTTTGAATAGAGGCGGGAACCTGCCTTGTATTATGAATGCGGCGAATGAAATAGCTGTGTATGCCTTTCTGCGCAACCGTATCAACTTCCTTGACATGACAGATGCTATCGAAAAGACGATGCAAAACATACCTTTCATCGGGAGTCCTACACTGGAGGAATATTTTGAAAGCGACGGGGAGGCCCGTAACTTCGCTGCCGATATAATTAAACTATAAAAGTTCCCAACCACTGGTTGGGATGTTTTTTAATAATATGAATAACTTATTAGCTATTGACTGGAGTACTGTTGGTGTAAAAGCAGCACAGTTCATCCTGTCTTTTTCTATTCTGATCCTGTTGCATGAATTTGGCCATTACATCACCGCCAAATGGTTTAAGTGCAGGGTAGAAAAATTTTACTTGTTCTTCAATCCCTGGTTTTCTTTATGGAAAAAGCAAAAGGGAGAAACTGAATATGGTCTCGGCTGGATTCCCCTTGGTGGTTATGTAAAAATTTCGGGGATGATTGATGAGAGTATGGATAAAGAACAAATGAAACTTCCGCCACAGCCTCATGAGTTTCGCAGTAAACCGGCCTGGCAGCGATTGATCATCATGCTCGGTGGTATTATCGTAAACATTATTCTGGCCATTCTCATTTTCATTATGATACTGTGGGTATGGGGTAAAGAATATATGCCACCAGCTAATGCAAAGTATGGTATAGCTGCAGACAGCCTTGCACAAACGATCGGTTTGAGGAATGGAGATCATGTTTTAAAAGTCGGGGACAAAGAAGTAAAGAATCTTTTAAAGTTAAGGGGCGATATTGTTTACAATGAAGGGCCAAGTACCATAACTGTAAAAAGAGGCGATAGTATTATTGTTCTCAATTATGATAATAAGATTGTAAGGAAACTTAACACAAGAGATGCAGGTAATTTTATTTCGATAAGGGCACCTTTTTTTATTGACAAATTTGCCAAACAATCCAATGCTGAAAAAGCAGGTATGAAAGCTGGTGACAGGATAATTGGGGTCAACGGAACGCAGGCATTGTTCTATGACGAGTTTACTCAACTGGTAAAGGATAAGAAAAGTGAAAAAGTAAGCTTTACTGTTTTGAGAGGAGCTGATACTATGAACATAGCTGTCGAACTTGATAAGAACGGTAAACTTGGTGTGAATGCAAAAAGCCTTGATGATATGGGCTTTCAGTTTGAGACCCAGAAATATTCTTTCCTGAATGCAATCCCGGCCGGATTTAATGAATGCTGGAGCACATTAGGCAATTATATGAAAGGATTGAAACAGTTGTTTAATGGTAAAGCTAAAGCTAGTGAGTCTGTAGGCAGCGTATTTAGTATTGGTGGTATTTATCCCGGTGTTTGGGATTGGCAAATATTTTGGACACTCACAGCCGTATTCAGTGTTATCCTGGCATTCATGAATATATTACCAATACCGGGCCTGGATGGCGGGCATGCATTGTTTACATTGATTGAGATGATTACGGGCCGAAAACCAAGTGATAAATTCCTGGAGTATGCACAGATGGTGGGAATGGTTTTATTACTGGGTCTTATGGCCTATGCCTTAGGACTGGATATTTTCAGGATGTTTAAGTAGGGACTATAACTCAATACCAATCTTCTTCATAAGAATAGAGGCGTTCATGCTCCGGCAGACGCCTCTTTTTAATTTATAATCGAAATACAATTCATCATTGGCTACCTGCACGTCGAAGTGATAATTATGAATACTGCCTGGAAATTCATCTGCTAATTTTGCCAGTTCTAAGTCATGTGTGGCAATCAGCCCCGCTGCTTTGTGTTGTATCAGTTGTTTGATCAATGCTTTTGAACCAGTGTGCCGGTCGGCTGAGTTGGTACCTCTTAAGATTTCATCAAGCAGGAGGAAAATTTTTTTGTTCTCGTACACCGCATCAATTATTTCTTTTAATTTTTTGAGTTCGGCATAAAAGGTGGAAGTGCTTTCTTCGAGATTATCACTTACTCTCATGCTGCTCATTACTTTCATTGGAGAAACAGCAAGGCTTTTAGCACAAACCGGTGAACCCATCATGGCTAATATAATATTCACCCCGATACTTCTCAGAAATGTACTCTTGCCGGCCATGTTCGAACCTGTTATAAGATTCATCTGGTTTAGTCCCTCAGTAGAAAATGAATTGCTGATAAGCTTCTCTTTTGGAATCAATGGATGACCTAATTCTTCTGCTGTAAATATTCCTTCGCCGGTTGAAATAACAGGGAATATCCACTCCGGGTGATTGAAAGAAAGAGTTGCCACTGATGAAAGACATTCCGTTTCAGCCAGTGCATTAAACCAATCATCTATGTTTTTCTTATTGGTTGTTTTCCATTTTTCCAATGAAAAAATCTGTTGTAAGTCCCAGAAAAAAAATGTGTTCAGCGGAATAAATACCAGCGGATTTAACCGGATGTCAAGCATGTCAAGGATCTTTCTCAGCTTTGTGATTTTTGCAGAGGATGTTGCTTCCCCTGTGTCGTATTTATTTTTTATTTCTTGAAGCAGGATACTGTTGAATTCCTTTTTTTCAATCCAGCCGATGCTGCCGGATAAAGATGCTAATTCTGAGGCTATCTTGTTGAGCTGAAAGTACGCTGGCATTACCTTTTTAGATATCCCAAGTGAAATAATAAGCTGCAAAAAGATTAAAGCATAAAAAAAAGCAGAAGGTAAAATGCCTGTTAAATGTAAGAGGAGAAAGCTAAAACTAATTGCAGGTAATACAAACCGGAGGAGTTGCCATTTCTTTTTATTGACAAATTGAGTGGGTTGTTGCAGCCAGTTATCAATTTTTTGCTGCATGGAAATAGTAACAGTAGTTTCTTTTCCATATGATTGCAATTGCTGGCGCCACTCTATATCCAGCGTTAATTCTTTAGCCGCTTCCTGTCGTTGTCGGATTATAGTTGCCGGAGCAGGACCAAGCATCCATTCAGAAAATAATTTATTACCCTGCTCACTATTGGTACGGTTGGTGTATTGAAACAGCGATGCACGGCCAAAAATATCCAGGTCATTGGCATAATCATGCGAACCAGGTTTATACGAACTGCCGTCAGGTAGGTGAGTAAAACGGTGCTGGAGAACTTCTATTTCTGTTTCATTGATTTGAAGTAAACGAAGAAGGTTTTTAATAGCATCCTTATTGTTCACATCTTTTGACAGTATATAAAAGAACACTATAAAAAGAAATAGGGGGAAAAAAAATAAAGAAAACAACCCGTTTGTCCATAACCCCCACAGGCTGGCGAATGCTGAAACAATTGTAATAAACCGAAGCCAGCCAAATAAAACTCCCCGTTTATTATACTTACTAAGTGTAGCAGTATGAACTGAAATTTGTTCTTGATATCTCTCCAGGGGAGTTTTAATTATCATCTGGTAAAAATAACTATTTCAGCCAGTCTTTCTAAGGCATTGTACTCTTTGCGATGAAAGGAAGTTTTATCTTAATTTTTAGAACTGTTACGGGGAAACATTGTTATTTTTACAGACTGTTTTGACCCGTATTCTTAAATGGGGGCGTTTGGTTTTGACAGCGTAGATCTTTGAGAGTGTAAGCATGTACTGCGTTGCGTAATTAGCAGTTGAATCTGAATACGAAACCTATAAATGGCAATACTCAGTATGCCATGGCTGCCTAATCAGTGATTAAGTAGTCATTAGGGCCGCCGGGCCGGTTGTTCTGTTACCATGCCCCGCCGCCGACTTAAAAACAAAACAGGATGCTGCAATCAAAGGCTGTGCTGATTGCTTAAGACCATACAGCTAAGGAAGTAATCGGTTGTCTGTTCCCAGTTGCTTCCCGACATAACAAAATAGAATAAACATGTAGAAAGCTTTCGACGAATATGTTTGGACACCGGTTCGACTCCGGTCGCCTCCACAATAATAAGAAGCCGGCCCCATCAGGGACCGGCTTCTTTCATTTCATCCCCACAAACCTTCATCATTTTTTGAAACAGGCTAGGTGGACTTTCTTAAAATGACTTTTTATATTATTTTAATTCTAACAATACAGGAAAAGTAAAAAGATCCTTCGTTCCGAATTGCAAAATGGGTTGTAAGATTACTGAGCAATAATAAAATAAAAAGCGAATTCTTATATTTTTTTTCTAACTTAAAATTACTTGATTAGTGAATTTTTGAATATTGTTTGATCGCTTGACTTTTCTGATTTTACAGATATTCGACTTTTTATTTTGTGGGTGTATTATAAAGAATAATACTATCAAAAATTGTTGGTCTATGATGAAATATTATAATCGGCGGAATATTTTTGTTGGTCTGTCAATATTGCTTGCTTTTATTATATTTTTTGTTTTGTACAGCTATCGCAATATGAATAAAGCTGTAATTGAATCAAAAACTGTTAATGCTACACTGCAGTCTTTACAGGCATTAGAAGATTTGATGGATGATATGCAGGATATGGAAACCGGGCAACGGGGATACATTATTTCAGGTAATAAAGATTTTCTTGATCCTTACTATTTGGCACTCAATAAACTTGCAAAAGATACTGCTGCCGTAAAATCGCTAATCCGGTTATACCCTGACCGGGAGGAAATATTTACGCAATTGATGAAATTAGTTAGGCAAAAAAAAGAGATTGCCGAGACCAATGTAAAAATTGTTGATACCAATGGGAAAGACGCAGCTAATCAAAAAGTGCAATCAGGTATTGGCAATGTAGTAATGGACAGTATTCGAAGTGTTATTACTTTGCTTGAAACGGAGGACAGAGCTGTTCTCCAATCCTCCAATTTGGAGCGTCAAATTGCAGCAAGGGCTACTGCCAATCTCTTTATAGGATTGGCCGTATTATTTATTCTTGGACTGTCAGTTGTATTCTGGCGTTTAAGGAAGGGAATGAAACTAAGAGATGCATATGAACAAAGAATATCTTATCTCGCAGGTCTTACAGAAAAAACCAGTGATGCAATTTTTTCTACAGATGCCGACAGGATTATAAAAAGTTGGAACAACGCTGCAATGGAAATGTATGGGTACTCCTCTGAAGAAGCAATAGGAAAAGGAGTAGGCGCTTTGCTAAAAATTGGAAATAGCAAGGGGGATTTTAATAATAGGCTCGCTGATTTAAAAAGTCAGGGATATAATACGGGAGAGTATGATGCGATTAAAAAAAACGGGGAGATTATACATATACAGGCGTCTGTCTCCATACTCCGGAATGACCTAAAGGAAATAGAAGGTTATGTAGCTGTGCACAGGGATATTACAGAAAGAAAAATGTCCGAACAGGTTCTAAAGAATTTTAACGAAGAACTTGCACGGCAAGTGGAAGAAAAAACGGTCTTAATTAATAGTATCCTGGAACGAATAAGCGACGGCTTCTATTCACTAAATGAAAATTGGTGCTTTACTTATATTAATAGTTACGCCGCCGGAATTATGAGACGTACACCCGGGGAATTAATAGGAAAAAATTTGTGGACAGAATACCCGGATGCAATGTCGTATCCTATTTACCAGGCATATGATAAGGCATTTAAAAATCAGGAGTATGGGGAGCTTGATTTTTATTATGAAGCGTTTGAAAAATGGTTAAGGGTTCATATTTATCCATCACCCACCGGTATATCTGTTTTTTTTAGGGATATTTCAGCAATCAGGAAAGCAGAAGCAGAGATGATACGTTCAAATGAACGTTTTGAAATGATTGGTCGTACTACAAACGACGCTGTTTGGGAATGGAATCTGGAAACCGGAGAGATGTGGGGGAACGAAACACATCAGCATCTTTACGGATTAAAGATGTCTGATCCTGTTCCGGATGAAAAAGAATGGCAGGAAAGAATTCATCCTGATGACCGGGCTATTTTGATTAAAAGACAGGAAGATGCTTTGGCTTCTGACACGAATATCTTCATTACAGAGTACCGATTTAAAACTGAGAAAGAGGGATACAGAAATATTTATGACCGATGCTATATAGTGCGGAACAAGAAAGGTGAAGCAATAAAGATTTTGGGTAGCATGATGGACGTTACCAAAAATAAACAAGCGGAGGAACAATTACGGAAGCGGGAAGCCCAGTTGCTGGCTTCTATTGAAAATACACCTAACGTAGCAGTACAATGGTACAATGATAAAGGGGAAATATTATTTTGGAATCATGCTTCAGAGCTGATTTTTGGATGGGGTGCTTCTGAAGCCATGGGCAAAACCCCTGACCGCCTTATTTTAACCCCGGTTGACATGACCGATTTCATGAATACTCTCAAAGAGGTAAAACAGACAGGCAGAACTATTGGGCCTTATGAATTCACATTTCGCCGCCGCGACAATTCTAAAGGATTTTGTATCGCCACTGTATTTTCAATTCCTTCCATCGAAGGAGAACCCTGCTTTGTCTGTATGGATGTAGATATTACGGAAAGTAAAAAAGCCGCAGCTGCTCTTCAGGAAAGCGAAGAGAAATACCGGTCAATGATCGAACAAGCATCCGATGGGATCTTTATATTAGATGATGAAGGCTGTTATATCGATGCAAACCCCGCCGGGTGTTCAATGGTTGGATATTCCAGGGATGAAATCGTAAGAATGTCTGCCGTGGATATTCTGCCGGTTGGAGAGACTCCGATGAATATACTAAAAGCAAAAGAGTTAAAGGTGGGACAAACTATCATAATGGAAAGAAGATTGAAGAAAAAGAGCGGGGAGGTATTTGACACGGAAGTCAGTTATAAAATGTTATCAAATGGGAATAATCTTGCAATTGCCAGGGATATTACGGAGAAGAAAAAAATTGAGGAAGCAATCCGCGCAAGCGAGGAAACGAGAAGGCTTATAATGAGTTCGGCACTTGATGCTATTGTTTGCATAAATATGAAGGGAGTTATTACAGTGTGGACACCACAGGCGGAAAAATTATTTGGGTGGAAAGAAGCGGAGGCAATCGGCATGACACTTACCGAAACGATCATCCCGGAAAAATATAAGAAACGTCATGAAAAAGGATTTAAACATTACCTGGATACGGGTGTTGGCCCTGTGCTTAACAGGATTATTGAGATTGCTGCTCTTAACAAAACCGGAGAGGAGTTTCCAATCGAATTATCAATTATCCCGATAAAACAGGGAGAGTCAGAGTTATTTTGTGCTTTTATCCGGGATATTACAGAGAAGAAAAAGGCGGAGATTGAATTGAGATTAAATGAAGAGAAATACCGAACATTGGTAGAGCAGGCTATTGATGCTATTGCACTGTATGATGCTAACGGAGTATTGCTGGATGTTAATACGGGATCTGTAAACTTGCTGGGGTATACCAAGGAAGAATTGATAGGGATGTCGTTAAAGAATATTTTGACAGATGATGAAATTAAAAGCAACCCGGTGCAATATGAATTACTCAGAGAAGGAAAATCAACTATTAAACAGCGAAGAATGCGAAGAAAGGACGGCACTATTGTAGAAACAGAAGTAAGATCGCAACAGTTTCCCGATGGTCGTTTTCTATCTGTGATAAGGGATCTTACAGAACGTATTGAGGCAGAAAAGGAACTAGCTGCCTCTTATGAGGACATAAGAAAATTAACCGGGCATATTCAGAATATCAGAGAAGAAGAGAGAACGGGCATTGCAAGAGAAATACATGATGAACTGGGTCAGCAGCTCACAGTGCTTAAAATGGATGTATCGTGGCTTCGGAAAAAAATCGGTCCGACAGATGAAGCTGTTGCACTCAAATTAAATGATCTGATAACAATGCTGGATGAAACTGTGAAAACTGTTAGACGTATTTCATCAGCACTGCGGCCAAGCCTGTTGGATGATCTTGGTCTTGTTGCAGCAATGGAATGGCAATTGGGTGAGTTTGAAAAAAGATCTGGAATTGCTACCAGTTTTACCAATGCTGGCGAAGATTTACATTTACCCGATTTGATCAAAACGGCTTTATTCAGAATATTCCAGGAATCACTTACAAACATTGCGAGACACTCAAATGCTGCAAGGGTGACTGTTGCCATTACAATTGGGAATGGTAAACTTATTATGTCTATCGCCGATAATGGGAAAGGCTTTGATAAACAAAAAGTGGCAGAAAAGAAAACTTTGGGTATTTTAGGTATGAAAGAAAGGATAGCAATGATTGGTGGTGAATATGAAATAAAAAGTGAACTGGGAAAGGGAACAGAAGTCCTTGTGCAAATTCCATTGAAAAACAGCGTAAACTAAAGGCACTATGATTCGGATTCTCATCGCAGACGATCATGCCATTGTTCGGAAAGGGTTAAAGCAGATTTTATTGGATCATTATCCATCCGCACATATTGGAGAAGTAGCTGATGCGGAAACTCTTATTCTTACCGCTCTTAATGAAGAATGGGACGTGGTGATTTGTGATATGAGCATGCCGGGACGCAGCGGATTAGATGCGCTGAACCAGATAAAGCAGTCATCACCGGGATTGCCGGTACTTATTATGAGTATGTATCCCGAAGATCAATATGCTCTGCGGGTGTTGAAAGCAGGTGCTTCAGGCTATCTTGGCAAAGAAACAATTCATGATGATATTGTAAAAGCTATTGAGACCGTCAGGTTGGGTGAGAAATTCATAACAACTGCCATTGCTGAAAAGATGGCTGTTGCTTTTAATGCCGGTGGCTCCAGAAAACTGCATGAGAATCTTTCAGGCAGAGAGTTTGATGTTTTAAAACTTTTGGCAACCGGAAAATCAGTTACTGATATCAGTGAACAATTATCTTTAAGTACTACGACAGTCAGTACGTATCGTTCCCGTATAATGGATAAAATGAGTATGCGGTCGAATGCCGATCTTACCCGCTATGCTTTAGAGAATGCTCTTATCTGAAATGTTATTTGATAAAAGAAAGGGAGCACCGATTTTTCTGGTACGTCTTTCTGAATTTTATTTATGCCGATGGCCTAATACGTCTGTTACATCTTTAAGTGAATAACCCTTTGCCTGTAAAAGAACCAGGTAGTGAAATAGGAGATCAGCAGCCTCACCTAAGAATTTTTCTTTATCATCGTCTTTACTTTCAATAATTAATTCAACGGCCTCTTCGCCCACTTTCTGTGCAATTTTATTGATGCCGTTGGTAAACAGGGAAGACGTATAGGAAGACTCCGCCGGATTGTCTTTTCGATTGGCAATCACCATTTCGAGTATTTCCAATGTAAAGGCTGAATTATTTTCATTGAAACAACTGTCCGAACCGGTATGGCAAACAGGGCCGGTTGGCTCAGCTTTTATGAGCAAGGTGTCATTATCGCAATCAATATGCATCTCTTTTACAAGGAGAAAATTACCAGAGGTTTCTCCTTTTGTCCATAGTCGTTGCTTACTACGGCTGTAAAAAGTCACCCTGTTTTCTTTTTCCGTTTTGCGTAGTGCTTCTTCATTCATAAAGCCCAGCATCAGCACTTTTAGTGTGTTGCTATCCTGGATAATTGCCGGAATCAATCCATCATTGTATTTTGAAAAATCGGGGCTCATAGTCTTACAGGTATTTTATTGTCAGCTAAATATTTTTTAAGGTCTGGTATGGCTATTTCTTTAAAATGAAAAATGCTTGCCGCCAGGGCCGCATCAGCATTGGCGTTTTTGAATACATCTGCGAAGTGCTCCATATTTCCGGCTCCACCTGATGCAATTACGGGGACAGAAACAGCGTTGGCAATTTCTTTTGTAAGGTCAATTGCAAAGCCTCCTTTTGTGCCATCATGTTCCATAGATGTAAGTAGTATCTCACCTGCGCCTCTTGCTGTTATTTCTTTTGCCCAATCTGATGTAAAGAGCATAGTTGGGTTTCTGCCACCATGTGTAACCACCATCCATTGGTGATGGATGAGCCTGGCATCAATGGCAACGACAACACACTGGCTGCCGAAATTTTTTGCCAGTTCGTCAATTAAGGCCGGCCTTTTGACAGCCGATGTATTAATTGAAATTTTATCAGCCCCATTCTCCAGTAATATACTTACATCGTCTATAGTGTTAATTCCACCGCCTACAGTGAAGGGGATATTGATATGAGTAGCAATCTCCCGTACAAGCCTTGCTAAAGTCTTTCTATTTTCAGTAGTTGCAGTGATATCAAGAAACACTAATTCGTCAGCTCCTTCTTCACAATATCGCAAAGCCAATTCTACGGGGTCGCCGGCATCCCTTAATTGAACAAAATTGGTGCCTTTTACAGTTCTCCCATCTTTAATATCAAGACATGGTATGATTCTTTTTGTAAGCATTTCTATTACAGGAATCTTTTTAATTCTTTTAATGTGATTCTGTTTTCATAAATCGCTTTGCCAATGATAGCTCCGTCACAACCGGCTTCTCTTAATTCATCCAGATCGTTTATTTTTGAAATGCCGCCACTGGCAATAAGATCAATAGAGGGATGCTCATTCATGATTTTTTTATACAAATCAGTTGCTGGCCCCTGCATCATCCCGTCTTTACTTACATCTGTACAAAAGAACTTTTTTACGCCTTTTAGTTTGTATGTCTCCATTAATTCAAACACTGTTAATACTGTTTTTTCTGTCCAGCCTTTTATTACAATGATTTCATCTTTTACATCTGCACCAATGATAAATTTCTCAGCCCCATAAGCCAATAACCACCCGGAAAGGGTAAATTCATCTTTAACGGCAATGCTACCGAGAGCAGCATAGGCGGCACCAGAATTAAAAGTAATGGCCAGGTTTTTATCTGAACTGATGCCCCCGCTAAAATCTATGACCAGCCTGGTTTTGCCAGCCAGTTTTTCAAGAACCTTCCAGTTTTTAACATTGCCTGCTTTAGCTCCGTCAAGATCAACCAGGTGGACTCTTTTTATTCCGGCATCTTCAAACTGCAGGGCAACTTCCAGCGGGTCTTCGTTATAAATGGTTTTTTGACTGTAATCTCCTTTAGTTAGTCTTACACATTTCCCATCGATAATATCTATTGCAGGTATAATTGTCATTTTATAAGGCTAAGAAATTTTTTAATAGTTGTTCCCCAACGACTGCACTTTTTTCCGGGTGGAACTGTACACCGTAGAAATTATTTTTTTGTAAAGCTGAACTATAAGGTTTGATGTATTCAGTTGTTGCTGTTGTATAAGTGCTTGTTTCTGCATAATAACCATGAACGAAGTAACAATAACTGTTTTCTGTTATGTTACTGAATAGTACCGATTGAAGATCATAAACGGTATTCCACCCAATTTGCGGAACTTTTACAGTTGTTTCAGCCGGGTTGAATTTCCTCACTTTTACATTTTCAAATATGCCAAGGCAGTCAGTATTATTTTCTTCTGAGTGCTTACAAAGCAATTGCATGCCTAGACAGATGCCCAGGACAGGTTGTGTTAAGGAAAGAATGAGTTCATCTAGTTTTCTTTCTTTCAGGTATTTCATTGCTGTACTGGCTTCACCAACACCAGGGAAGATTACTTTATCAGCATTTTTTATGAGAGCTGCATCATCAGTAACAGTTGCCTTAATACCGATTCGTTCCAATGCGAATAGTACAGATTGGATATTGCCGGCATTATATTTTATAATTACTACGTTCATTATAAGATTCCTTTGGTGCTGGGTAACTGCTGATTGTCAACATCCCTTTTCACTGCTGACTTGATAGCTTTTGCCAATGCCTTGAAGATGGATTCTATTTTGTGATGCTCATTGTCGCCTGTGGCTTTAATATTAATATTGCACCTGGCAGCATCTGAAAACGATTTGAAGAAATGATAGAACATTTCCGCAGGCATGTCGCCGATCTTTTCTCTTTTAAACTCAGCCTCCCAGACCAGCCAACTTCTTCCGCCAAAATCGATGGCCACCTGAGCCAGACAATCATCCATGGGTAAGGTGAATCCATAACGTTCAATTCCTTTTTTATTTCCTAATGCCATTGCAAATGCTTCGCCCAATGCAATGGCGGTGTCTTCAATTGTATGGTGTTCGTCAATATGCAGATCGCCATTCACTTTAATCGCCATATCGATTCCACTATGACGGCTTAACTGTTCCAGCATGTGGTTGAAAAAATTCAGACCGGTATCAATTGTTGCATTTCCTTTCCCATCAAGGTTCATCAAAATATTAATCTTTGTTTCATTGGTATTTCTTTCATGTTGAATATTCCTTTCTCCAAGCCTGAGATATTCATACACCGATTTCCAATTTGTTGTTTCCAGGGCAATAGTTGATTGCAGATCCGTCAGGTCATTGGTAAGTTCTGCAGCGCCAAGACTGGCATCATTGTTCAGCCAGATAGCTTTGCAATTAAGGTTTTTTGCGAGTTGTACATCGGTAACTCTGTCTCCAATAACAAATGAACCAGCCATATCATACTCCGGGTTATTAAGATAATGTGTGAGCATCCCTGTTACCGGTTTACGGGTAGTTGCATTATCCGCTGCAAATGTTTTATCAATGTGGATATCACTAAAGATGATGTTTTCATTTTCCAGGCTCTTTAGTATAAAATTCTGAACAGGCCAGAATGTTTCTTCTGGATAAGCGGCAGTACCTAATCCATCCTGGTTGGTTACCATCACCAACTCAAAATCCAGTTCGTTGGCGATTCGTCCCATCCAGGTGAACATGTCCGGATAAAATTCGAGTTTTTCAAATGAGTCTATCTGGTAAGTAGGAGGGGCTTCTTTTATTAAAGTGCCATCCCGGTCTATGAATAATATTTTTCTCATACTGTATATGCATTTAATGATTCTATTAATTGTATGTTTTCTTCGGGAGTGCCAATTGTTATACGGAGACAATCATCACATAATATCACTGTTGAACGGTTACGGACAATGATTCCTTTATCAGCCAGGTAGCGGTAAATAGCTGAAGCCCCTGACATTTTTGTAAGAATAAAATTTGCATCAGAAGGGTAAACAGTTTGTGTAAATGGTAGCCTGAGTAATTCCTGTTGCAACCACTCTTTTTGTTCTACTGTTGTTTTTGTCCAATTATTGACACTGGAAATATTGCCGAGGGCTTCAATGGCCAGTTGCTGGGTAGCCGTATTGATATTGTAAGGATATTTTACTTTGTTCAGGAAGTTGATAATAGGCTGTCCGGCGAAAGCCATGCCCAGTCTGAGCCCTGCCAGGCCCCATGCTTTGGATAAGGTTTGCAGTATAACCAGGTTCGGGTATTCCGTCAATTCAGGAATAAAAGTTTTTTGCTTTGCATAATTTATATAAGCTTCATCTATCACTACTAATCCATCAAAATTGTTAAGTAATACTTCAATATCATTTCTGTTAATGCTATTGCCGGTGGGATTGTTGGGCGAGCAAACGAACATGAGCTTCGTATTTGGGTCGATTGCCTCTTCTATGCTTTCAAGATTCAATTGAAAATTTTCCAACAACGCAACTTTCTTCACTTGTACATCATTCATGGCTGCACATACTTCATACATGCCATAAGTGGGAGGGAAGACAATAACATTATCTTTTCCGGGGTTACAGAAAATTCTGAATAAAAGGTCTATCGCCTCATCGCTTCCATTTCCGAGAAAAATGTTTTGCGATGGCACGCCTTTGATGCTGCTTATTTTCGCTTTCAGCTTTGATTGTATCGGATCGGGATAGCGGTTGTAATTTTCTGTCAAGGGTGAACCAAAAGAATTTTCATTGGCGTCAAGGAAAATAGCTGCATCCCCGGAAAACTCATGCCTTGCTGAGGAGTAGGGGGTCATTTTTTTAATATTATCTCTTACGAGGTTTTCTATACTGAATTCCATAGTTAATTTTTTAGTCGTACGGCAACTGCTTTGCTATGTGCATCCAACCCTTCTGCGGTGGCCATGGTCATAACGGTGTTACCGATATTTTGTAATCCTTCTTTTGTCAGTTGTTGGTAAGTTATTTTTTTAACAAAGCTATCCAGTGAAACGCCGCTGTACATAGCTGCATATCCATTTGTTGGTAATGTATGATTCGTACCGCTGGCATAATCTCCAGCACTTTCCGGGGAATAACTTCCTATAAATACAGATCCGGCTGCTGTAATTTTTTGGGCGACTTGCTCAGCCTCATTGCAAGACAATATCAGGTGTTCCGGGGCGTAGAGATTGGAGAACGAAACGGCTTCTTCAATATCTTTTACCAGGATGATTTTACTATTCTCCAATGCTTTGATGGCAATTTCTTTCCTCGTTAATGTACCCAGCTGTTTTTCAATTTCTTTTTTGACTTCATCAGCCAGTGATAAAGAACAAGTAACCAGCATAACCTGCGAATCAGGCCCATGTTCAGCCTGAGATAAAAGATCAGCAGCAATAAATTCCGGAATGGCAGCTTCGTCAGCTATTATCAAAACTTCAGAGGGACCTGCGGGCATATCAATAGCAAGCCCTTCTTGTTGTACCAGTTGTTTCGCTAATGTTACATATTGATTTCCCGGTCCAAATATTTTAAACACTTTTGGAATACTTTCAGTGCCATACGCCATTGCAGCAATGGCTTGCACTCCGCCGGCTTTAAATACTTTTGTGATTCCGCACAGGTGTGCTGTATATAAAATGGCAGGGTTGATGGTACCGTCTTTTGACGGCGGTGTACACAGAATAATTTCTTTACATCCGGCAATCTGGGCAGGGATGGCCAACATCAAAACAGTAGAGAAAAGCGGTGCAGAGCCGCCTGGAATATACAAACCTACTTTCTCTATGCCGACAGACTGACGCCAGCAAATTATACCAGTCATTGTCTCAATCTTTTTTACTTCTTCTTTTTGAGAAGAGTGAAAATGGTCGATATTTTTTTTAGCTTGTTGAATGGCTTGCTTCAACGCATCACTTAATAAGGATTCAGCTGCAATAATTTCTTTGCTTGTAACTGTACTGTTTTTCAACTTCACATCGTCAAATTGACGGGTAAATTTTCTGACAGCTTTATCCCCTTTTTCTTTGACCTTTTGCAATATTTTTTTTACCGATTTCTCGAGGGAGGAATTGTCGGCAACCGGCCGGTTACTAATTTCCGGCCATAATTTTTTGTCCGGGTGTGTATACATTTTCATCATATAATCATCTTTTCAATTGGGATAATCAATATTCCCTGTGCACCGTTTGCTTTTAATAATTCAATTACATTCCAGAAATCGGCTTCATTGATAACAGAATGAACAGAACTCCAACCGGGCTCAGCTAATGGCAGAATAGTCGGGCTTTTCATGCCTGGTAATATGCCGCAAATAACTTCTAGCTTGTCATTGGGCGCATTCAGTAATACATATTTATTATTCTTTGCCTTTTTTACTGAACGGATGCGAAACAATAGGCTTTCCAGGATAATATTTTTTTCATCCGCTAATTTTTTATTTTTAATCAATACAGCCTCCGATGAAAGAATTGTTTGAATCTCTTTCAGTTCATTGGTAAAAAGGGTGCTGCCTGAACTTACAAGGTCGCAGATAGCATCCGCCAGGCCTATTTTAGGTGCTATTTCCACTGATCCGCTGATTTCATGAATTGCAGCGGTAATATTCTTTTCTTTTAGAAAATTGGAAAGAATGAATGGATAGCTGGTTGCGATTTTTTTGCCTTGCAGGTCATTGAGTGATTGCAGAGAACCATTCTTGGGCACCGCCAACGACAAACGGCATTTCCCAAACCCCAATTTTTCTATTGAATCAACCTCTTTATTTTTTTCAGTCACTACATTTTCTCCTACAAAACCAATATCGGCAACTGCATCCTGCACATACTCTGGAATATCATCATCCCGTAAAAAGAAAACTTCTACCGGAAAATTTGCGGCAATGACTCTCAACTGATTATTCCCATTGCTGACCTCAATACCGCATTCTTTCAGCAGTTTCATAGAGCCCTCATAGAGGCGGCCCGATTTCTGTACAGCGATTTTTAATGTTTCTTGCATATTTTTTATTTCTTAAAATGAAAAAGGGCTTACTGTGAAGTAAGCCCTTGACTATGTTTATACATAATATCCTCATGGCCTACTCTGGAAGAGCAAGAAATGATGATGGTTATGTGTGTATGTTCTCATGATTGAGTTGCAAAAGTAAGGATAATTCTTATTCGTAAGATATTTTAGTTTTAATTTTAAACCGGGTGCCTTTCTAGTACTCCCGCCAAACTAACCTTAATGGCTGATGAAAAAGATATAAAGACCGGAGATTTGGGCTCATCAATAGGCAATTATGCTGACCGTAGTGCTGTTACCGGCTTCGACCTGCTACAGCCATGGAAGGTTATTTCACAAAACAACGTATATATAATATATCTGTCAGTTCTGTTATTTGCATTTTATGCGTTTGCCCGTCATGGGTTTAATGGGATCGCTTTATCTACCTCTCTTATTGTAAGTGTGCCGATTGGATTTGCCATTGCCTTTTTTGAAACGCAGTCGCAGGAGTTTCGACGCAGGCACCGACGCACCAGCTTTTGGTTTTACCTGGTATACCGCACATTCAGGGTGGTGGTTTGGTTCATGGTATTGTTTTTTTTCATTATGGTTATTGTAAACTGGTTGAAAATAAATACCTACGAAACTATTTTTCCAAACAACCTGCATGATTTTTTTGCAACCCGAAAAGTTTTTGAATTTCTTGGTATTGCCCTTATCATTTCATTGTTTTCTAATTTTTTGGATGAACTGCATCGGAAACTGGGCAGGGATGCTATTTATAATTTGATCTTAGGAAAGTATCACCAGGTAAAGCAGGAAGAACGATTGTTTCTTTTTATAGACCTCAACAATTCTACTGATATAGCCGAGGAAATGGGGGAGATGGAGTACAGTCATTTTTTACAGGATTATTTTTATGATATCAGCGAACCTATTGCCCGGTATTTTGGAAGAGTGTACCAGTATGTGGGGGATGAGGCGGTGGTAACATGGCCGGTGAAGAAAGGCTTCAGGTATGCTGTGTGTGTCCGTTGTTTTTTTGCGATACAAAAACAAATCCGGCGGTATAAAAGTTATTATGAGAAAAGATATGGAAGAGTGCCCGAGTTTAAAGCCGCTTTACACGGGGGAACAGTGGTAGTCTCAGAAGTTGGAAAATATAAATCTGAAATTGCTTATCATGGAGATGTGTTGAACACTACAGCAAGGATGCTTAGTAAATGTCATGACTTTGCCTCCGAGTTTATTATCTCTGATTATATAGTTGAACAAGCGGAAATGCCAAAGTACCTGCAGGTGGATTCATTAGGCGCCTTTCAACTAAAAGGAAAGCAGCAGGAAGTAGAAATGTATGCTGTTTGTCTTTCGGTAAGCAAAGAAGACATGGCTAAACGACACAGAAGGTTGTTTAGGCGCAAAGCCCGGAAGGCATAAATATTATTCCAATTTCAAAAGGGAAAGTCTATCCTCTGAATTTGTAGCTTGCTTGTGGATTGCCGGGGCAACCATATTTCTGCGAAGCACAAGACGAAACTGCCACAACAAGGGCCAGAAGGATGAATGCTAAGAGGGATCTATTTTTCATGTCAGGTGGATATTTGACTGTTAAACGATAAAACTCGTCGATTATTTTGTTAATTCAAAGATAAGAATGTTGCGGTATTTTGCAGTGCCTTTAAATATTGATTTTTCGGGAAGCATTGGTTATGCTAAACAACTGGTTATCTTTATTTCATAAAGTTTTACTGCTTCCAAATTTGATTTTGATAAGTACAGCAAAAAGTTACCTTTACCCTCCTCATTAACAAAAACTAAGAGAAACTATTAACCCGATGTTGCAACTGAAGAAACCCCTTGCCTTTATTGACCTGGAGACAACCGGCATCAATCCTGGAACCGATAGAATTGTAGAGATAGCCATTGTAAAAATCCTTACAGATGGTTCACGGAGTGTTAAAAGAAAACTGGTTAATCCCGGAATGCCAATTCCCAAAGGCTCCAGTGACATACATGGAATTACGGATGAAATGGTAAAAGATGCCCCCACTTTTAAACAAGTGGCACAGGAACTGAAACAAATGCTCGACGGATGCGATTTTGCTGGTTATAATTCTAACCGGTTTGATATTCCATTGTTGATGGAGGAATTTTTGAGGGCTGATGTTGACTTTGATATGAAGAACCGGAAGTTGCTGGATGTGCAGAATATTTTTCATAAAATGGAACCAAGAACGTTGAGTGCAGCTTATAAATTCTATTGTGGCAAAGCCCTGGAAGGTGCTCACGGTGCAGAAGTAGATGCCTCAGCTACCCATGAAATTCTGGAAGCACAAATTGTAAAATACCCCGACCTGGGAAATAATATTGACTCTATATTAAAAGTGATAGGTGAAGACCAGATTGTTGACTTTGCCCGCCGCTTTGTCATGGATAATGGTACAGAGGTTTTCAATTTTGGAAAATTCAAAGGCCGCCCGGTGTCGGATGTGCTCAAGTCTGAACCACAATACTATGACTGGATGATGAAGGGTGACTTTCCGCAACACACCAAACAAAAGCTTACAGAGATATATACCCGTACAATACTGAAAAAGAATTGATGCCTTTTTTTGTCTGGCTGCCGGCAGTAAGGCCTGTGTGTCGGACAGGCCGGCGGTGAACAATTTTTAACAGGACATCTCTTCTGTTTTCAGTAAATTCGTTTTCCACCACATTTGTATTGATTTGGAGAAACTAGTCATCATACCAACCTATAATGAAAAGGAGAATATCACCAATATTCTTCATGCTGTCTTCAATTTAAATGAAGGCTTTCATGTGCTGGTGATTGATGATGGCTCGCCAGATGGAACAGCACAAATTGTAAAGGATCTTCAGGGAAAATTCAACGGACAATTATTTATTGAAGAAAGAACAGGTAAGCTTGGATTAGGTACTGCCTATATCCATGGTTTCAAATGGGCTATTGCCAAAGGATATAATTTTATTTTTGAGATCGACGCTGATTTTTCTCATAATCCTGCCGACCTGCCCCGTTTATATAATGCCTGCAAAAATGAAGGAGCCGACCTTGCTGTGGGCTCCCGTTATGTAAAAGATGGAGGTGTCGTGAACTGGCCTAAAAATCGCATCGCACTTTCAAAAGGAGCTTCACTTTATACAAGAATGATAACCTGGATGCCGGTAAAAGATCCGACTGCCGGTTTTGTTTGTTATAAAAGGGAAGTGCTTGAAACTATTAACCTCGATCAGATACGTTTTGTGGGATATGCTTTCCAGATCGAAATGAAATTCGCCGCCTGGAAATTGGGTTTCAAAATCAAAGAAGTGCCAATCATTTTTCAGGACAGGACGCATGGTGTTTCTAAAATGAATAAAAGTATTGTAAAGGAAGGTATCATCGGTGTGCTAAAGCTACGCTGGCACAGCCTGTTTAAAAACTACAGGAAACGGGTAAAAAAAACTGAAATAACGACTGTTTCGGACAAAACAATCCCCCAAAACGAAGTGCTGGCAGAGAGCAAATAACCCAGAGCTTTTCTTTAGTTTGCAGCCTTAATGAAAAAGGCATTTCTCCAATTACATATTGCTGTTTTCCTGGCTGGTTTTACCGGGATACTCGGTCGTCTTATTACATTGAATGAGGGGATGATCGTCTGGTACAGGTTATTGCTCACCTCCGCCACGATGTGGATTTTATTCGGCCTGATGAAGAAGTTGCAAAAGATCCCCTTCATTGACATTTTGAAAATTGCCGGTGTGGGATTTATTGCTGCCATGCACTGGGTTACATTCTATGGGTCAATCAAATACTCCAATGTCTCGGTGGCATTAGTTTGTTTTTCAGCCATCAGCTTTTTTACAGCTTTATTTGAGCCCCTTATTTTACGCAAGAAGATGAACTGGGCAGAACTGTTACTTGGAATAATAACATTAAGCGGAATATATATCATCTTCCATTTTGATACTCAATATAAGACCGGTATCATCGTCGGGATCATTTCAGCAATACTGGCTTCCTTATTTCCAATTTTCAACAGGGAGTTTTTGAAGAGGACCAATGTGGAAACGATGCTCACCTGGCAACAGACCGGGGGATTATTGACATTGTCTGTCTTATTGCCTTTTTACCTGCAAAAATTTCCAACAGACAACTTTATTCCAAGTATGGAGAATTTAGGATGGTTGCTGGTACTCTCGTGGTTCTGTTCTGTTATTGCTTTTCAATTTTCATCCAATGCACTTAAAAGATTGTCGGCTTTTACGGTTAACCTGACCTACAATCTTGAACCGGTATATGGAATCATCCTTGCTTTTATTGTCTATAAGGAAAACCAGTTTCTCAGCAAATGGTTTTTCGTTGGGTTTGCTATCATTGCAGTGGCATTAATCATTCATCTTTACTTATTGTTGAAAGTAGAACGAAAACTAACCGAGCATGCAGCCGACTGAGTACCACGAAAGAATCATACAATACTATAAGGACACCGAGAATGCGTACAAAGATTCCTGGGATTTGAATAACAGCCTCGCTATTCATTATGGTTATTGGGATAGAGCTGTAAAATCATTTCCTGAATCTTTAATAAGAATGAACGAAGTGATGATGAATGCGGCAGACATTAGGCCGGCTGATGAAGTGTTGGATGCAGGTTGTGGCGTTGGAGGCAGCAGTATTTTTTTAGCATCAACATTAGGTTGCAAAGTCACGGGCATTACCTTAAGCGAAAGACAAGTACAGCAGGCAACTGGCAATGCAAAACAAAAGGGAATAGAGGAGTTGGTTGATTTTAAAACCATGAATTATTGCGCTACCGATTTTCCGGATGAAAGCTTTGATGTAGTATGGGGTTGCGAAAGCATTTGTTATGCTGATAGTAAAGAGCAATTCATTAAAGAAGCATTTCGATTGCTAAAGCCCGGCGGAAGGCTGGTGGTGGCGGATGGCTTTGTTTCAGCTTTCGAAAACAATGATAACCCCATCATACGGCAATGGCTGGATGGCTGGCAGGTGAATTACCTTGAATCATCCGGGCGGTTTGAGCTGTTCATGCAGCAATCCGGATTTCTAAATATTAATTATCGTGATATTTCCAAGGAGGCTTGTCATTCTTCCCGAAGGTTATATAAGTTTTATTTTTTAGCCAGCCTATACCTGACCTGGAAAAAAATCAATTTCTCAAAACCAGCTACGGAGATGCAGAAAAAGAATATCAGGGCCTGTAAATTTCAATACCAGGGTATGAAAAAGGGTTTATGGCAATATGGTTTGATCACTGGTAAAAAGCCGGGTTAATTAATATTAATTTACTTAAGGCCTAAAAAATAGCGTCCTGGCATTTCGGCGAACAAGGAATCCCTTTATCTTTAAGGCACACAAACTATCTGCTATGAAGAGTATTCTTCTTTCTTCCCTGTTATTGATCTCTGTTTCTATTTGTTTTGCACAAAAAAAACCGCTTGACCATTCTGTCTACGATAGCTGGCAGCATATCGGCGAACGATTGATCAGTAACGATGGTAAATGGGTAGTTTATACCATTGACCCGCAAGAAGGGGATAATGAACTGGTGATACAATCATCCGATGCGAAGTATAAAAGAGCTGTACCAAGAGGTTATACGGCACTTATTACCGAAGACAGCCGCTTTGTTGTATTTAAAATAAAACCCCTGTATAAGGACACAAGAGAAGCGAAGATCAAAAAGAAAAAAGCAGACGATATGCCCAAAGACTCCATAGCGATAATTGAATTAGGCAAAGAGGAGATATGGAAGGCTGCTAAAACAAAAAGTTACAAGACCCCGCAGAAATCATTTGGTTGGGTGGCTTACCAGGTAGAGAAAACACCAGAGTCGCCGGCAAAACCAAAAATGCCAGATACCAATAATAAAACCAAAGTAGCTGATAGCCTGAAACATATTATTGACTCCCTGCAGAGCATTATCCAGGCAATACCGGAGCGAAAAAAAAGAACAAGGGATGGCGAAGAGGAAGATGATATTGAAGCAACCGATGCTGATGGTGATGATCCAGCCGGACCTGCTGCCGATGCCGGAAGTGATTTGGTTGTTCGGAAACTGGCAACAGGAGAGGAGAAAATATTTGCCAATGTACTGGAATATTATTTTAGCAAGACTGGCGATAAACTGCTGATTGAGCAGGCGAAGAACCCAAAAGATTCATTAAGCAAAGCAACAGTACTGCTTTACGATTTAAAAGAATCCAAATCAACTGTCTTGAGTAAAGGGGGAAATGATTTCAAAAACTTTGCAATGACGGATGACGGATCCCAACTTGCTTACCTGGCTGAACGGGATGCAAGACCAAAAGAGCTGCAAAAATTTTACCGTATCTGGTACTATAAAGAGGGAATGGACTCTGCGAGTTTACTCGCTGATAAAAATACAGTTGACATGCATCTTGGAATGGGTATCAGCGAATTTGGCAATCTGAATTTCAGTAAAAATGGCAAACGTCTTTTTTTCGGCACTGCACCGGTACAACCACCGAAAGACACCAGTATTATTGAAATGGATAAACCAAAAGTTGACATATGGCACTATAACGATGACTATCTGCAAACAGTGCAATTACTCCCTGCAAGATTGAGAGCCACACAGCAGGAAAACTTTTTGGCGGTCTATGATCTTGAAAAAAAAACCATTACTCAATTAGGGAGTAAAGAAATTCCACAGGTTATACAAACCAATGAAGGAGATGGAAACAGGTTTATTGGTGTGACAGATTTTGGTAAAAGAATAGAAAGCCAGTGGGTCGGTGCTACACTTAAAGATATTTATGCTATTGATGTAAACACAGGCGAAAAGGAATTAGTTAAGGAAAACCTGATGGGACAGGTGTATCCATCGTCGACCGGAAAATATATAATGTGGTACGACAGGAAAGCCAAACATTATTTTGCCTGGGATGGAACCACAACAAAAAATATAACGGCAAAAATAAAACTACCGTTGTACGTTGAAGATTGGGATACCCCAAGTGAACCCGGTAACTATGGCGTAATGGGCTGGTATGAACGGGATTCTTTGTTATTTATATATGACAAGTATGATATATGGCAGATAAAGCTAAACGATAGTCATGATACACTTAGGGTTACAAAAGGAAGGAGTAATAAGGATGTTTATAGATACTTAAAACTTGACCAGGATGAGAAGTCGATTAATTTATCTAAACTGAAATGGTTGAAAATGGTAAATGAGTCAGATAAGAGAGAGGGTCTTGTACAAATTGGAGTTTCATCTAGAGGTAGATATGCTATTCTCGAATATACGAGGGAAAAATGTAATTATTCATCTTTAATAAAAGATAAAAATGGAGACGTTTTAGTTGTTACGAAAGAAACATTTACCCAATCACCAAACCTTTATTCAAGTTACAGCATAGTTGAAAGTTCCCATGGAAAAATTGATTCGGAATCTCAGTACCAGTTCAGTCGGCAACTATCTGCCATCAACCCTCAGCAAAATAACTATAACTGGGGAACCGCCGAACTTTTCAACTGGAAAGCCTACAATGGTAAAGAAGCAACTGGCATTGTCTACAAGCCCGAAGATTTCGATCCAAAGAAGAAATACCCGATGATCGTTTATTTCTATGAAAAGCTGAGCGATAATTTATATGATTATAAAGAACCTGCTCCAATAAGAAGTGCTATCAATGTTCCATTCTTTGTCAGCCGGGGCTATGTCATCTTTATGCCGGATATCACTTACAAAACCGGTTATCCCGGAAAGAGTGCATACGATTATATTGTAAGTGGTGCAAGAGCCTTGGTTAAAAAAGGATTTGTGGACAGCACCAATATGGCATTACAAGGACATAGCTGGGGCGGCTACCAGGCGGCACAAGTGGCAACAATGACAAAACTCTTTAAAGCAATCTGGGCTGGTGCACCTGTTGCCAATATGACCAGTGCTTACGGAGGAATAAGATGGGAGAGCGGCGTGGCCCGCCAATTTCAATATGAGAAAACACAAAGCCGCATCGGCGGAACCTTATGGGAAAAATTGCCGCTGTATTTAGAAAACTCTCCGTTGTTTCATTTGAATAAAGTGACAGCTCCAATGGTTATCATGGCCAATGATGCAGATGGTGCTGTTCCCTGGTACCAGGGCATTGAATTGTTTACAGGTCTCAGAAGATTAGGCAAGAAAACCTGGATGTTTAATTACAACGGACAGGGCCACGGACTTACACAAAGGCAGGACATGAAGGATTATCAGATCCGTATGCAGCAATTCTTCGACTGGATATTAAAAGGAGATAAACCTGCTAAATGGATAACCGAAGGGGTGCCTGCGGTGAATAAAGGAAAGGACTGGGGCCTGGAAATCGTACAGTAAGGTTCAATTTCTTCGGCTGATCACTGCTTAATTAGTTAGAGAGATTCCATTCTTAAACGGTCAGGCAGCCGGGCTAATAAATTTCACCAAACTCCTTTTGGCGATCGGCAACAAGGTTTCATCAACCGGGAAGCTTAGTTCTGTTTCTATCGAATAAACAGCCGGGTTGGGTAAGTCTTTTCTTTGCTTTATCAGCTCCGCTTTAATATGTTCGTACGTACTGGAAATACTACGTTGCCAGTTGTCGAGAAAAGTAGTTTTTATGCTGCGGTATTTTTCATCATGCTTTTCAAAAAAAGAAAGGCGGTATTGATAGACCCTTGTGTTTTTTACATTGCCGCTGCTTAAAAAGAAATATCCTTCCTGTATATTCAGGGGAATTAATCCAACCGGGGTTATATTTATTTTCTCTTCTACAAATTCATAGATCTCTGTGCCATTGTAAATAATGCTTTTCATTTTCCCGGCAGAATAATGAATGATCTCCTCCAGTTCTGCCATCAGCTCATCATCTTCAATCATTTGTTCATACAATATTTGAAGTTTTTCCAATTGTATGCCCGTAAGTTTCTTGGGGAAATGTTCTTGCAGGTATTTTTTATTCTCCCGGAAGGCAACAATATTATTGTAATGAAAAATAATATCGGCGAGTTGGGGGTATAGCTTGTTCTCGGTGAAATATTTGTTTACTTCCTGCAGGTATGCAAGCAGCGTATATTTTTTCAACTCAAAATCAATACGGCCTTCGGCAAACCAGGTTTCGGATAATTGTTTCATAGTTGTCTGGGTTTGTATAAACTAATTTACAAAAAAGACGTAACTAATGAAAAGGAAGTTTAATTTTAGTTTGTTAAAACATCTATATGCGATTTTTGGTACTGGCACTTTCTGTATTCCTTTTTTCCTGTGGTAATACTTTTTACGTAGTTCGTCATGCAGAAAAGGCAAAGCCATTGGCAGGGATGTCTGTGATGGAAGCCAGCGACCCGCCATTGTCTGATTCAGGTCAGTTAAGGGCCCTTGCTTTAAAAGATCAACTGAAGGGTAAAAATATCCGGTATATTTTTTCGACAAATTATAAACGAACCGTTTCTACGGCAAAACCTCTTGATGAATACCTGCTTTCTGTACAGACAGAGTACTACAGTGCAAAGAAGGATTCTATGGATACTTTTATCGAGAAATTGAAAACCATTAAAAAAGGGAACGTACTGGTTGTTGGTCACTCTAATACGATCGATGACCTTGCTAATAAACTCTGCGGCTCAACTGTTGTTCCCGGTGACCTGAAGGACACTGACTACGATAATCTTTATGAAATAAAGAGAAAGGGGAGTAAATATGTTTTCAAAGGAAAGACATATGGTGTACCTACTGAATAAAAAATCCTGAACAAAGTTCAGGATTGTATTTATGGGTGTTAGTTTGTGTTGGTTGGCGGCTAAATTAGTATTCCCGGTCACTCTTAAAATTCTCCAACTCTTTTGCTACTGCAGTTAAGAAGGTTGCGCCAAGACTTCCATCCACAATTCGATGGTCATAACTCATACTCAGGTACATCATGTGACGAATGGCTATACTGTCACCCGCCGGAGTTTCTATTACTACAGGTCTCTTCTTAATAGCACCAACTGCCATGATCGCAACTTGTGGTTGATTGATGATCGGTGTACCCATCAGGCTGCCAAAAGTTCCCACATTGGTCAACGTGAATGTACCGCCACTTGTGTCATCAACTTTTAGTTTGCCGTTACGGGCTGCATCTGCTAATCCATTTACTTGTTTGGTCAGGCCAACAAGATTTAACTGATCAGCATTTTTAATAACAGGAACAATAAGGTTGCCGCTTGGTAAAGCGGTTGCCATTCCTATATTGATATCTTTTTTGATAATAATATTATTTCCGTCCAACGAACAGTTGATCAACGGGAATTTTTTAATGCAACGAACAATTGCTTCAATAAAGAGAGGAGTGAAAGTGATCTTCGTCCCTTCTCTTTTTTCAAATTCTTTCTTCACTTTATCCCGCCACTGTACCAGGTTAGTTACATCGGCTTCAGTAAAACTTGTAACATGCGGACTGGTCTGTTTGCTTCTCACCATGTGGTCTGCTATCAGTTTCCGCATCCTGTCCATTTCAATGATCTCAACATTGCCGGTATATGTGGTTAACTGTTGATTGCTGCTTGTTTGTCGTTGCTGTTCAACTTTTGCAACGGGGATCACCATCTCTGATGTACTTACTGATGACTCACGGCTGCTTCCTCCAGACCTGCGGCTGCTTACATACTGTAAAATATCTTTCTTGGTTACTCTTCCTTCATTACCGGTTCCGGGAATGTTTTCCAGTTCAGTCATACTTACACCTTCGCTGGCGGCGATATTCAAAACAAGAGGAGAGTAAAAGCGGTTGGAAGAACCATTATTAGTTGCTGGTTTGTAGCCTGCCTGTCCGGTAGACAGATTAGCAGTTTGTAGTTGAGACGTCTCGACTACTACAGCTTCCTGTACAGGTTGAGTGACTGTTTCCTTTGACGGTGTTGATATCATTGGAGTTGAAGACACTGGCTGTGCAGCACCCGTTCTTATTCTTGCGATCACGGTGCCAATCGGAACAACATCATTGACATTAAATAATATTTCTTCTATAACTCCTGCGGCAGTGCTGGGCACTTCACTATCCACTTTATCGGTAGCGATTTCCAGGATGGTTTCATCCATATTTACAGAATCACCGGGTTGCTTAAACCACTTCAACACGGTGGCTTCCATGATACTTTCACCCAGTTTTGGCATTACTAAATCAACAACAGCCATATAATAATTTAAGAAGTTAGATAGCAGGTTTCATATTGTAAGCAGGCAATCACCTCATCTTTAGGCAAAACCATATGTTGACTTACAATCGTTCGGCTCAAAGGTAAATGTTTCCGGCTAATCCGATAAATCCGGTTAATCTTAGTTCTTTAGTATGAATTTTCTAAGGAAATTGAGAGCATTGTTGGTAGTAATGCTGATATTCCGTTGCCGGTCAAACCGAAGATTGAGTTTTAATGTTTCTGTTTTTTCTTTATTACCTACGGCTATCCAGACCGTACCAACAGGTTTTTCTTCTGTGCCGCCATCAGGGCCCATAATGCCGGAAGTAGCTACGGCAAAATCAACGTCCAATTTATTGATGGCTCCTTTCACCAATTCTTTTACTGTTTCTTCACTTACAGCCCCGGCTGATACCAATGTATTATGCTGAACACCCAGCACATTTTCTTTCACTTCATTGTCATAGCATACTACGGTTCCTTTGTAGTAAGCTGATGAACCCGGAACGGAAGTAATTAAATGGGCAATATACCCGCCGGTGCAGCTTTCGGCCGTTGCCATTGTTTGGCCTTTTGCTTTCAGGATATTTCCAATCACCACTTCGAGCCCTTCATCTTCATTGGTAACGAGATATTCTTTCACTATTTCCTGTAATTTTTCAAAATAGGGAGCCAATTCGTTTCCCACCGTTTCTTTGTTATCTCCTTGCGAAGTCAACCTTAGTTTTACCATTCCATAATTGGGCAGGTAGGCCAGCTTGATGTGTGGTGGGAGAGAAGATTCAAAATCTTTCAGCATTTCGGCCAACATAGATTCACCTTGTCCGAAAGTAAAAGCAGTGCGGTGAATGATAGCAGGCAGATTGAATTCTTGCAATAACCTGGGAATTACTTCATCTTGTATGAGGCCTTTCATTTCGTGGGGTACACCGGGCAGGGAAATGAAGATGGTCCTGGTTTTGACCTCCCTACCCTCCAAAGGAGCAGCCTCCCTAAATCCCCCGCTAAGGGGGACTTTCTCCATAAGCGGCTTCGCCGCATTAAACCACATCCCCGGGGCTGTCCCTCTTGCATTGTGTAACACGGTGCATACATCCGGCACTTCGGCCTGTTTTAGGTTTCTTTCCAGCATGGGCCCCGGGCGGCGAAAAACTATTTCAAATAAATATTTTACATGTGCCAGCACTTTTTCATTGACAACCAGTTTGCCCCCAAAATATTTGCAGAGCAGGGGTTTGGTAATATCATCTGCCGTTGGGCCGAGGCCGCCGGTTATAATAACAATATCAGATTGTGCTCCTTCTTCATCAAGAGCATTCCAGATATCATCATATACATCACCTACGGCAACACGACGGCGAACCCATACGCCAATTTTATTCAGCTCTTGTGCAATGAAAGCAGAGTTGGTATCAATGGTTTGGCCGATCAATAATTCATCGCCGATGGTGATGATGGAGGCGTTGACAGAATTAGTACTCATTTAAGATATGATTAGAACGAAAAGAAGTAATTTGACCTTGCCTGCGGCAGGCAGGCGCAAAGTTATAACCACTGGACTATGAAAAAAGTTTTCTTACTGGTTGCGGGTTGTTTGTCATTAGTTAGCGTTATCGTTGCCCAAACCGTCTCGCAGCGTTTGCAAAAAGCCTTTCAACAATTTGAAGCGGATAGCCAGTTAAAACATGCCATCAGTTCGTTGTATGTGATTAATGCAAAAACAGGGGAGGTGGTATTTGATAATAACTCACAAATAGGATTAGCACCGGCTTCTACACAAAAAATTATTACAAGTGTTACTGCGTTTGAATTGTTGGGAAGAGATTTTGGCTATAAAACCTTTTTTTATTTGAATGGCCCCGTTAAGAACGATACATTAAACGGCGATTTTATTATAAAAGGTGTTGGAGATCCTACTATTGGATCTATCCGGTATTCGGTTACAAAAAAAGACATGATACTTGAAGCTGTGGTAAATATGCTAAAGCAAAAAAACATCAGGCATATTGCAGGCAGAATAGTGATTGATGAAAGTAATTTTGAATCTAATACTATACCCAATGGGTGGATTTGGGAAGATATCGGTAATTATTATGGTGCAGGTGCAGGAGCATTTAATTGGATCGAAAATCAATATGAACTGGTATTAGAGCCCGGTAAAAAAGAAGGGGATGATGTGAAAATCATCAAAACAGAACCAGAGGATATATTTTATTCAATAATAAATGAATTAAAAACAGGTCCTAAAGGCAGCGGTGATAATGGGTACATTTATTTTCCGCCTTATTCAGTTAGTGGATTTGTAAGAGGAACAATACCTATGGGGGAAAAACAGTTTTCTATTTCAGGTTCTATTCCAAACGTTTCGTTTGTTTTTATTACTCAGCTAGAAAAAAAAATTATTAATGCTTTAATTACAATTAGTGGTAATAGTACAACAAGTCTCGGCTTTAAAGTTAATAACGAGATTTTAAAGTATAATGTAAGTCCTTTTAATTTTCTTATTTCCCCCTCCCTTGATTCCATCATCTACTGGTTCAATAAAAAAAGTATCAACCTATACGGCGAGGCTTTAATAAAAACATTTGCTTACGAAAAGCAAGGTTTTGGTTCTACCGATAGCGGTGTTGCTATAGTAAAGAAATTTTGGAAAGAGAAAGGACTGGATGAAGAGGAGCTGAATATCTATGATGGTTCAGGTCTTTCTCCACTCAACCGGGTCACTACTCATGCGCAGGTGGAGATATTGAAATATGCAAAATCAAAAGACTGGTTCCAGTATTTCTACAATTCTTTGCCAATTTATAATGGAATGGTGATGAAAAGCGGTACCATCAGCGATGTAAAAGGGTTTTGTGGTTACCATAAAGCCAAAGACGGAAAAGAGTATATATTCTCTTTCCTCGTGAATAATTACAGCGGGAAAACTTCCGGGGTAGTAAGCAAGATGTATAAGGTTTTGGATGAACTCAAGTGATAAGCTATAAGTAATAAGTTGTAAGAGAAGCAGGGAAATTAGTTATATTGTGTAGCCCATTATAACTTATTACTTAAAACATACAACTGCTCATGGAACAAAACTTTAAAAATCATACTCGCTTGGTAACAGGGTATCATGGTGTTACAGGATTATTAATCTTAGCTGGTCTAATCGGAAGCATCGTTAATCTTATTCATTCTGATGCACATACTCATTATTCAGCAGCGCTGCTTGTTGTGGTCTTCCTTAGTTTAATTGGTATTTTCTGGTATGCAAGAGTATTTGCTTTAAAAGCACAGGACAGGGCCATCCGTGCCGAAGAAAATTTCCGGCATTATATTCTAACAGGTAAGCCATTTGATGCACAACTGAGAATAGGGCAGATCATTGCTCTCCGTTTTGCCAGTGATGAAGAACTTCCCGGTCTTGCAAAAAAAGCAGTTGCCGAACAGCTATCTCAAAAACAAATAAAAGAAGCTATCAAAAACTGGAGAGCCGATTATCATAGGGTGTAAAAAAAAGGATTTCTTTGTGTCCTTTGTGCCTTCGTGGAAAACTTTCTAAAATCCAAACTGCTTAAAGAAGGACATATCCATATTAATAAGCCAGGGCGATGCTATTCCGGCAGCCCAAATGAGAAAGATGGAGATCTTTCCGGCTATTGACACATCCTGGATAAGGTGACGATGCAGCAGATGTTGAATCGTCGTCATAATCCGTTCTTCCTTTTCATCGTATTCAAACGGCGGAGTTGGGGGTAGATCTTTGAATGAAGAGTGTTCTTCTATCAGGATGTTTCTTATCCTCCAGTAATCTTTATCGGGCAGGTCTTCGTATTCAAGGTCGGTATTGATGCCTTCTGCTTCTATCCTTTTTTCAATGTTATTTATTTTGTTTTCGCCAACCATCCTCAGCAACATCATCGCAGGAAAAATAAGCAATGGATAAAAAGGCATTTGGATAGCAAACCAACACATAAAACCGATGGATAGAAAAATAAATACCTTGCTCATTATACTTTCCTCGTCCAGGAATACACGGTTCAGTAATTGTCCGCCATCCAACGGGTATACAGGAAAGAGGTTGATCAGGTTAAGTATAATAAATAGCAACCCGATCCTTGAATAGGGGATATTCAATAAATAATAACCGGAACCTTGCTGGTCAAGCAGGTAAAAAATGCAACCAATAATAATTCCCGGCAAAGGACCTGCCAGTAGTATAACTGCGGACTGCTTTTGCGATACTTCTCTTTTGGTTCCCGATACATAAGCACCCAGCAATGGGATGAAGAAAATGCCCAGATCATTATACCTGAAATATTTCATGGCAAAAAAATGTCCCAGCTCATGTATCATTACAATAGCAGTCACCAGCAAAAGAATTTCCCATCTCTTAAATATATAATAACCTAAGGCCAGGTAAAGAGCAAGGCTTGCAATTGATCGTAACCAGATATTAGCTGCCTGTTCTGGTTTCCTGTATTTGGGAGGATATGTAACAGTTTCTTCTGTTGAAGGAGTTGTCTCTTCGTTACTCATTGGTTTGTCGGAGGGTAAAGGCTCTTCAAAATTGTCCATCGGGTAAAATTAACCAAAATAGGGTTGTAGTTTCTCCAGCAATTCAGCAGGCATAGTAGTTCGTTTCATACTATGGGCTTCCATAAAGTATAGAATGATCTTTCCTATTGCCAGCAGCTCATCTTTTTCATTGTAAACTTCATGATGGAATTCGATCTTATGATGAACAGGTAATTCTTTCAGCATTGTCCTGATCGTTAACAGATCATCATACTTAGCGGGGCGGAGATAGCGGCAATGCACATCAACCACAGGCATGATTACACCCATTTTTTCCATATCGGCGTAGGTAAACCCTAATTCACGGATCGACTCGGCCCTGGCAGATTCAAAATACGGGAAAAAATTACTGTGATATACGACACCCATCTGGTCGGTTTCTGCATAGCGGACTCTTATTTGTGTTGCAGTAGTAAACATCTTCGAAGCTAATTATTATTTTCCTATCAGTTTGTCCATGCTGATCTTACCCGGCCCCGTAAACAATAAAGCTGTATACCCCATAAGGTAAAGAGCAGCATGTTCGCCATCTCCAAATATTTGTCCATGGTGAGCATAAAACAACGCAACAGACATGGTAGCGATCAGGGGAATGCAGGCAAGTCTTGTCATCAGCCCTAAAACAATAAATACGGCGCAAAAAAATTCTGCAAAAATTGTTAAACTCATTGAAGCCGGTCCCCCGATATGAAAAGGGTCGGAAAAGCCAGAAGATTTGGCTGCAAAACTCATTAGTTTATCATAACCATGAGGAATCATCAAACCGCCAAGTGAGAGGCGAAGCAATAACAATGCAAATGAAACAGACCTGTCGGAATACTTTGTACTGAATAATTTTTTCATGGGTAGTAATTCTTTAAAATGCAATGTTACTGAAAGAAATTTTATCATCAGATCAGCTGTAAGCATGAATGAAATGTTAAAACATACCTTACACCAGCACTTATCCACACCTGTTTGGAATGATGTTTGGATTGACCTGAAATAATTTGAATATTCGCAACGTTATCCACCAACGGTTTTAAAGGACAAATTCAATGAAGAATCAAAGTTTATTAGCTATTGCCACTTTTCTCAGTATCTCCGTTTATTCCCAGCAGACCCGTTTTTATTCTGACCCGGAAGACAAATTCAAAGAAGCAAAAGAATATTTTCAAAAAGAGCAGTACAGCCTGGCTTATCCATTGTTCAAGGAATTAAAGCAATCGGTAAGGGAAACGGACAAAGCCAATACCGCCATCACCGTTCAGGAGATCAATTACTACACGACGGTTTGTGCGTTGAAACAAGGAGAAGGCAGGGCAGAAAGTGAAGCACAGGAATACATAGATATTGAAAAAAATACGGCAAGAACCCAGATGATGAGTTATCATCTCGGGGAATACTACTTTACCCAGCAAAAATTTGCAGAAGCAGCTGCGCAATATGAGCAGACAAATATTGCCAATCTCAGCAACCGTGAAATTGCAGATATGAAATTTCACCAGGGTTATTCCTATTTCACCTTGCAGCAGTTTGCACAGGCAAAGCCGGCTTTTAACAGCATACGTACCATCAAAGACGATCCCAATTACAAGGATGCAAACTACTATTATGGTTTTCTTGCTTTCAGGGATGGTCAATACAAAGATGCATTAGAGGCTTTTAAAATTGTAGAGAACGATAAAAGCTATGGCACAGTAGTGCCTTACTACATTGCCCAGATTTATTATATACAGGGGAAGAAAGATGAGGCCATCACTTACATTCAGAATAAATTACAGTCAGGCAGCAGTTCGCAATATTATGACCTCGAACTAAAACAGTTGATTGGTCATGCTTATTTTGAAAAGAAGGAATATGCAAAAGCGTTGCCTTACCTCGAGGATTATGTAAGCCGTTCTAAAAAAGTTCGCCGGGAAGATCTGTATGAACTTTCCTATTGCTATTACCAGGGCAATAAACTGTCAAAAGCTATTGATGGCTTTAAACAATTAAGCGGCAAGGATGATTCACTCAGCCAGCATGCTATGTATTTGCTGGGAGATGCTTATTTAAAGACCGGTCAGAAATCAAATGCAAGAAATGCCTTTCTGTTTTGTTCTTCCAACAGCAGCAATGCAGAACAAAAGGAAATTTCCAAATACCAGTATGCCAAGCTTTCTTACGAATTAGGTTACCAGGATGAAGCACTGAACAGCCTGAGTGCTTTTCTCGCTGATTATCCTGCTTCAACTTATACTGCTGAGGCAAAGGAGTTAATGATCGATATGCTGGCTAATACCAACAATTACAAAGATGCGCAGGCTTTGCTGGAAGGATTAACCAAACCATCGGAGAACGCCAAGCGGCTTTATCCGAGAATTTTATATGGCCGTGCCACAGAGTTAATAAATGATGGCAGGCTGGCTGAAGCGGATGCCTTGCTGGATAAAGCATTGGCCGATCCTAATAATGGATCAGTGCTTCATTTATTGAACTTCTGGAAAGGTGAATTAGCCTATCGCAATAATAAATTAGATGATGCTATTAAATATTACCATGAATATGTAAAAGGTGGTTCCCCGACAAGTGGAGAAGCTAATCTTACTAATGTTAATTATAATCTTGGTTATTCGTACCTGAGAAAAGAGAACTATCCAGTTGCACTAACTTATTTTGAACCATTGGGAAGAAACCCGTCACTGAGTTCCAATTCATTCACACAGGATGCTTATATCCGCACTGCTGATTGTTATTATATGCAGAAGGATTATGCAAAGGCCAAGACCATGTATGACAATGTGATAAAATTCTCCTGGCCTGCCGAGGATTATGCCACTTTCCAGAATGCGATGCTGGCAGGTGTAAAAAATCCAAAAGACAAGATCACTTTAATGAATACTATGATCAGGAAGTTTCCTGAATCATCATTGGCTATTGATGCCAATATGGAGATTGCCAATACGTATATGAGTGATGAGAAATTCAGCGAAGCGATCCCTTATTTAAGTAACGTAGCAAAAACAAGTGGTAATGCGAGCCTGGTGCCACAGGCTTATCTCAAAATGGGAACTGCTTACTACAATCTTAATAATAATGCCGAAGCCCTGAAGCAATTCAAAATATTGATTGACAAATATCCGAATTCACCGGAAGCGGAGGATGCATTGGATAATGTAAAAACAATTTACATAGAGGATGGCAAGCCCGAAGAGTATGCCGGATTTATGAGAGATGCGGGCCGTCCATTAAGTGTGAGTACAGAAGATTCATTGACCTATGCTGCTGCAGAGAAGCAATATGATGACCAGAATATCAATGCAGCATTAACAGGGTTTAATAATTACCTGCAAAAATTCCCTGACGGAGTATATGCATTGGATGCCAATTTCAATAAAGCAGAAATATATAATTCAAAGAAGGACTGGAACAATGCATTAGTTGGATATGATGCAGTTGCAGCTAACGCTCCGAACAAGTACGCTGAAAGGGCTGTACTGACTGCCGCCAGGATCAATTTCTTTGAACTGAAAAATTATCCCCGGGCAGAGACGTATTACATACAATTAAAACAGATCACCGCCAGCCAGGAAAATAAGCTGGAAGCGATGCGGGGATTGTTGCGTTCCCAATACCAACAGCAAAAATGGAGTGAAGCGGTTGAGAATGCAAAAGAACTGACTGAGGCGAAAGGCAGTAGTGCAGATGATAAAACATTAGCCAATATGGCCATTGCAAAATCTTACCAGGTAGGTGGTCAATATGACCTGGCCATTGCGAATTTCAAATCCGTTGTTCAACTGAACAAGGCTGCATTGGCAGCAGAAGCACGGTATGAAATTGCCAATTGCTGGTTCCAAGTTAATAAATTGAGTGAAGCGGAGAAAGCGGCCTTCGAAACCATTAATAAATCAGGGTCGTATGATTATTGGGTAACGAAAGCTTATATCCTGCTTGGCGATGTTTATTTTAAACAAAAGGATTATTTCAATGCTAAAGCTACTTTCCAGAGCATTGTTGACAATACTATCAACGCTGAATTGAAAAGTGAAGCACAGGCAAAACTGAACCAGGTAACTGAAGAAGAAGGAAAATCAAGTAAGGTTAATAATTGATAAACGAAATTGGTAATGAAGAAACAACTATTATATAAATCGCTTTTTCTTGCAATGGGGATTTTTTCTTTTGGAATTTCATTTGCCCAAAAAGATACCACGAAGAAAGGCGGGATCGATATTGTCTCCAGTTTTAAGCCGGTGCTCCGGGAAGCTGCTAAGATCAATTTCAATGCGTCTCCACCATCGGCGGATACTACGAAGGCAAAATTGAATTACGATATACCCAACCAGAATTTATTATTTGCCTACCAACCGGGTTCGCTGAAACCATTGGCTCTTGATATTGATTCTGTCAAAGGATTTGATAATAGCAGTTATGTAAAAGTTGGCTTCGGCAGTTTGCGAACGCCGTTTGTACAGGCAGGTCTTTCATTCGGAGATGGTAAAACAGCCGGATTGAATATTTATGCCAAACATGTAGGCTCTGATGGTAAACGAGAGTATCAAAAATTTGCCAATACGGATGTAAAACTGGCAGGCTTCTTTAAGTCAGGTAATAACCTTGAGTGGGATGCCAGTATCGCTATGAAACAAAACAGAACTTACAAGTATGGATACGAACCACAAACACTTCTGTTTACTGTTGATTCACTCAAACAAAATTTTCAAACGATTGCAGCACGGGTAGCAGTTCATAATATTAATAAGACAGAATTTGGATTGACCTATTGGCCGGAAGTAAAGATCGATGTGTTTAGCGATAACCTGAAGAATTCAGAAAGTAACACGGTGCTGAATCTCCCCTTGCAAAAAACGCTTGGGAAAGAATTCGCTGTTAACCTTGGCATTACATTCGACCTGACCCGTCTTTCGCCTACCAATAAAACGGCATTAAATAATACGATGTATTATATCTCACCATCGGTGTTGTATAAAACTGCAAAGATCAATGCGCAAGTTGGTATCAGGCCGTCTTGGGATAACAGGACTTTTAAAATGTTCCCTAATGTATTGGCTGATATAACAACTTCTGATAAGCGATTTACTTTCCAGGTGGGATGGACCGGTTATATCCGAAAAACAACTTACCAGTATCTTGCCTCACAGAATCCCTGGTTGTGGCTGCCCGCAACATTTAAGAATACATGGATCGAAGAACGATTTGCCGGTTTCAAAGGTTCTGTAGGTGATCATTTCAGCTATGCCGCTAAAGTTGGGTTCAATAAACTCAATAACCAACCCTTATTCGTCAATGATTATACCACTGGTTTGGGTGGCAAATCTTTCCGGGTTATAAATGAAAGGGAAATCAAAGTAGTGAACTTTGGCGGTGAATTTGGTTTTGCGATTCATGAGAAATTCTCACTTATTACGGGACTGACCTTTAACCAATATTCAGGCTTAAAGGATAATGCAAAAGCATGGGGGTTGACACCATTGGAATTGAAAGCCACTATGCGAATCCAGGTAATAAAAGACCTATGGTTGAAAACAGACCTTTTTGCCTGGACTGGGCCACAGTATTTGAAGAAAGATGGCAGCGCCGACAGGTTGCCGGGAGCTGCAGACCTCAATGCCGGTCTTGAATTTAAGATCACTAAAAACATCAACTTGTGGACACAGTTCAATAATATTTTCAACAAAGAATACCAACGCTGGAACCAATATCCGGTTTATGGGTTCAACTTTGTCGGCGGAGTCGTATTTTCGTTCGATCAAAAGAACTGATGATGTACGACAAATTATATTTATACCTTTTACAACATAAAGAATTACCAGTGCCGGGCATCGGCACTTTTTTATTAGAGAGAAAATCAGCAGAAGGTGATTTTCCCAATAAGCAGATAAAGCCGCCTTCTTATACGGTTACACTTCAATCAAACAGCCATGTTCCGGGCAAAAATTTTTTCACCTGGTTGGCCTATGCATTGGGCATAACAGACCGGGAAGCCATCTTCCGTTTCAATGATTTTGCATTTGACATGCGAAAACAGATAAGTGATGGCAGCGTTATTAACTGGAACGGGGTCGGCACATTGAACAGAGGCTTTGCCGGAGATGTAAAATTCACACCTTCCATAACAGAAATGATCTTTGAAAAACCTGTTGCCGCAGAAAAGGTAATCAGGGAAAGGGCGGAGCATATGATAAGGGTGGGAGAGGATCAAAAGACATCTGTTGAAATGACTGAAATGCTCAGCCACAAGGAAGAAAAAAAATCCTATTGGTGGGCTTATGCACTGGCAATAGCATTAGTGGCGATATTATTTATCGGTTGGCATCTTTCGGAAAATGGGTTGGAGGTTGCTTCAACGGCTAATGGACAGAAATTAGTTCCGGAAGAAGCAAGTACAACCTACCAGGTACTTCCTTAAATTCTCAAAAGCATTTAATCAAATTCAATTTACTTTGCCTGTCCCGCATTATTGGGAGAGCTTTTGTATGAGTCAACTAATTCATTATACTAATTGCCCTGTTTGTGATTCGGCGGGTATTAAAAATGTTTTATCAGCAAAGGATTACACCGTTAGCAATAAAGTCTTTGTTGTTGCCGAATGTAATGCCTGTACACTGCGGTTTACACAGGATGTACCGGATGCAGCTTCCATTTCTCCTTATTATAAATCGGAGAACTATATTTCTCATACAAATACTTCTAAAGGATTAATAAACCGTTTGTATCAATCGGTACGAAAAAGAACATTGAAGCAGAAAAGGAGATTGATCGAGAAAGCTACGGGTGTGACAAAAGGCTGCTTATTAGATGTTGGCAGTGGCACAGGTGCATTTGCCGCAACCATGAAAGAGGCCGGCTGGCAGGTGACCGGACTTGAACCGGATGATGACGCAAGAACAGTCGGTAAACAATCTTACCATATCGAATTGGAAGATATCAGCCGCTTTTATCAATTGCAGGCCAACGGGTATGATGCTATTACCATGTGGCATGTGCTCGAGCATGTGCATGATCTGCAGGGGTATATTGCACAACTGAAATTACTATTGAAAGAAAACGGCAAACTTTTCATAGCTGTTCCCAATTATACTTCAAAAGATGCGGCTATTTACGGAGAGCATTGGGCGGCTTATGATGTGCCAAGACATTTGTATCATTTTTCTCCTGAATCAATGCAGGTGCTGGTTGAAAAACATGGATTGAAATTACTGCATTGCAAACCGATGTGGTATGACAGCTTCTATGTCTCCATGCTGAGCAGTAAATATAAAAACGGGAAAACCAACCTTGTTGCTTCTTTTTTCAATGGCCTTCGTTCCAATATAAGAGCAATGGGTGATGTGAAGCGGTGTAGCTCGGTGATTTATATCATTGGAAAATAATACCCTCCCGGAGATTTTGAATTCTATCAACAGGTTTATTCAATATGCCAATACTTTATTGGGTGAAATGAAACGACTCAATTGGTAACAGACTCTGAGAACCCTCCTTCGGAGGGCAGGGAGGTCTTTACTGACTAAACTGCACTTCGTACAACTCAGGCCACCATTTCCCCGTGATATACATTTTCTTAGTTGCCGAATCATACGCAATACCATTGGGAACATCAGC
>CALRVH010000025.1:0-39501 GCA_943371565.1 Chitinophaga pinensis
AAGGTAATGCAGATGATGAATTTTTACAGTAAGAAATTACAGGCAATCAATCATTGCGGTGCAGCTTCCAGAAAAAGAAAGCTGTGAAAATAGATAGTCCTCCCACCACCCACCATAATACATTAAAACCAGCATACTCTGCAAGCTGGGCACCTCCCATCGGTCCAAGTGTTTGTGCAGCAGCCCAGGCCATTGTATAGAGGGCTGCATATTGTCCCCGGTTGGATGGTTGTGTCCGGGCAATCCAGTAACTGTTCATAAATGGCATGGAAAGTATTTCGCCAAAAGTGACCATCACAATCATGCTGATGGCAACAGCTACTGATGCCCCTGGCAGATTTAACATTAAAAAGGAGATGCCAACCATTGAAACACCAAGGGTGATATATATCATGATATTCCTTTTGCCTTCAAGTTTAAATATCATCACCATTTCAATTAATGCAATGATGATACCATTGGCGCCCATCAATATACCAATGAAAGGTTTTGAAAAATGAAGATCTTTTTCAAAGTATAATGGTAAGTTGTTAAACAACTGGAAAAAGCAACAGGCAAAAAGCATAGTAATAAGTGCAAAGGATAAATAGGTCTTATCTTTATACGCCGATTGTATCAGTGGGTCATCAATTTTTGTTTTTACAGGTGGTTTATAGGCTACCGGTTTTAGTACGAGCCACATTAATATGGCAGCGCTAATATTTGTAAACCCGTCTACCCAAAAAAGTAATTCGTAATTAATATCCGCTAAAAAGCCGCCCAAACCGCTGCCGACTGCCCACCCAATATTAATTGCCAGCCGGTTTAATGCATATGAACGGGTGCGGTTATTTTCTTTACTATAAAAAGCAATAGCTGTAGAGTTGGCCGGCCGGAATGATTCATTTACAAAACTCAGCAGGAAAGTGAAAGTACAGATAAGCGGGTAGGTTTTCATTTGCCCGAGTACCATAAATAAAATGCCGCCAACAATAAGGCTGAATAGCTGTACGGGGTAGAAGCCAATTTTATCCGTAAGTCTGCCACCCAGCCAGGCACCACAAAAAGCACCTGCACCAAATAAACCGAATACAATACCAGCGTCCCCGACGGAAAAGCCCATTTTCGGGTCGGTAAGGTATAAGGACATAAACGGAACGACCATTGTTCCGCTACGGTTGATAAGCATTATCAATGACAGCAGCCAGGTCTCTTTGGACAGGCCCGAATATGCATTCCGGTATGTTTTGGCTGTAGCACTCAGCATAGAAGTAGGTAAAGTTACCGAATGAGCAAATAGACAAGCAACTAACTTCAGAAAGAAAACGATTTGACAGATGGTAGCCTTTACTTTGCTTTTTTGTTTATTTTCAGTTTTCAAACTTAACCAACATGAAAAAATATTTCGTACTACTGGGTGTGTCTTTTTCAGCATTAACTTTATCTAATTGCAGTTCAGCTAAAAAATCGGCAGCAACAGAGATTCCAAAATCAACATATACCACTAATGTATCAGCAGTTATAATGAATAGTTGCTCACCTTGTCATATTCCGGCCAATGGAGGCAAAAAGAAACCTTATGATAATTTTGCTAATGTAAAGACGGATATTGATGAGATCATCCGCCGCATAGAACTGGAACCTGCGGTAAAAGGGTTTATGCCTTTTAAGAAAACAGCTAAACTGAGTGACAGTACGATTGCAGTGTTTAAGAAATGGAAAGAGGATGGGATGCTGGAGAATTAAGAGGTAAGCAATAACCGGGAATGCTAATTCCCTGTTAGCATATCATAGAGTTCTTTGGTCCATTCTGTTTTGAGAATCGTATAATGGTAATCTTTGTTGTCGGTTGGTAATTCAATCATCATCCGGGCGGCATATTTTGATACATACTGGTTCTCATTAATTTTTTTCCATTCATACTTTTTTTCAGTAAGTACAGCCTTCAGGTATTTTTGGTAGCAGGCCTCACAACCGGCTATTATTTTTTCTGATTGGCATTTACCAGCTTTATTAAAACTGTAAATAAAATCAGTTGGTAAAACCTTTTTGTCTTTTATTGAAAATACAAGAGAGGAATCATTATCAGTAAGCGAAATAAAGATACTGTCGTTTTTTTTAATTTGCTGTTGCAGTTCTTTTTTTACATGGAATTTGCTCTTGCCCAGGAAATGTTGGGAAAACCCGATAACAGGTAACAGTAATAATAGAACCAGGTATATTTTTTTCATAATATTAGTACAGTTGAGATGCAAAAATAGCTTCTTACTGAGGATTTATTGCCGGTAATAAAAAAACAGACGGGTTGCCATAGTAAAACGTTGTCACCATTATCTTTGCGGCTTTCTTCACATAAATGGATTTAATTGTATGGCATTATTAGAAAAGAAAGTAGAGGTTAGAGTATCAGTTCTTCCGGGAGCCGGTAAAGGGCTATTTGCAAAAGAACTGATTCCGAAAGGCAGTAGGATAGTAGAGTACAAAGGAAAAATCACTACATGGAAAGAAGTGGATGACAATGACGGTAACAACGGTTATATCTATTATGTAAAACGAAATCATGTGATAGATGCCAGCCGGCATGCCAGTGCATTGGCCAGGTATGCTAATGATGCCCGGGGTTTGCAACGGGTAAAAGGGGTTTCGAATAATGCAGAATACACAGAAGATGGGTTAAAAGTATATATCGAGTCAGTAAAGGATATTCCTGCCGGGGCAGAGATACTTGTAGAGTATGGTAAAGAATACTGGGATGTTATCCGCCATAATATTAAAGTAGAAAACCAACGGCAAAAACTCAGGGAACGAAAGAAACAAAACCCGGAAAGCTAAAATTCAGGGCTTACATGTATCAATCTTAACAGTTGAATTGCCTGCTTATACCAGGATAATTGATATTTTTGCTAATTCGGTTACCAAATACAATTTATGAAAACATTATCTGCCATTCTATTCGCTTCAGCCACATTGTTGATACAAGGCTGTGATAAAAACAATGAACCGGATAACAATGACCCAGATGCTAAATTTTCTGTATCAGGTTATGAGGTATCTGCTCCCTGCCCGATCACATTTATCAATACTTCAGTGAATGCCACAAGCTACTTGTGGAATTTTGGGGATGGCACTACTTCAACAGAATCAAATCCTGTTCATACTTTTTCGGCTGCCGGTACTTATTTATTGAAACTAAGAGTAAACGGCCCTGCTGGAAGCGATTCAATTTGTAAGTTATTGTCTGTTGCAACACTTCCGGCACCCAACAAATCCGAGTTTTCTTATTTCTTTGATAAATGCAGCGGTTACCCGGTTGGGGCATTATTTAAAACAGTCAATCCTGCTTCTACCAATACAGTGTGGGATTTTGGTAACGGGTTAATCCAAACGGATCGGGATCCAATCGTTCAATTCCTCGGATCAGGTGATTATACGATCAAGTACAGTTCACAGATCAATGGGGTAAGAGATACGGTCATCCGTATAATCAGAATTTAATGATTTCTTTTATGATGGAAGTTGAAGTTTTGGTATAACACCTTACCCGATATGCTTCGCAAGATATCGCTGGTCGTTAAACTGCTGCTGAACAAATCCCATTACCAGTAAGAATTTTTCATGCCGCTTATGGGCAACAGTTTTATAATAAATTGTTTTCACTCCTTTTGAAAGCAGGTATTGATTTTCCGTATCGAAAATGAAACGGCCTACTTTGTAGTCCCGGTATTTGGTAACCGTATAATTAAGGATCACTTCTGCTGTTCCATCATCAGCCAGCCGGGCACTGAAGATATTGGCTATGACCAGATCCCGCAATACCACAAAATTGAGATTGCCTTCGAGCTGCTCTCTTTTAAAATCAGGAAAATGTGTAGCTATATCCTTTTGATAAAAAGATAAGAAACGGTCAACAAGGATGCCGCCGGAACTAAATTCCAATAACTCAAAATGTTCTTTACGGTTATAAATTTTATAGAGATAAAACAGGTTGATGGCTAACAGAATACTGTTGGTAAGAATAATGGGCATGGCACCAAGCACTACGCCATAAATGATAAACGCAATATTGCCTGCAGTGTTTAGCAACCGGAATTTTAAGTCATTATTGACCAGCAACCCCAGTGCAAGTAACAAGGAGGCGAGGTAACCGAAATACGGAGCGATCTGTTGTAACATGCTGCAATGTTACTGCGAGAAAATGGAGGAAGGTAAAAATGGTCCGAATTTTAATCCCAGACAAATTTCCAGCTGCCATCTTTTTGCTTTTTCCATACCGTATGGAAAACACCCCTGGACTCACTAACCTTGCCGGTACTATCTTTCGACAGCCAGGTATATTTTCCATAAGTATATCCCATATCACCCGATTCAGCAGCATCTGTAAAATCCGGAGACCACTTAACTGAAGCTGTTTGAAAACGATCAGCGGAGAAAAAATTCCTGATTCCTTCTTTCCCCCGGATCAGTGAATCGTTTGCACCCCTGATGACTGCACTTGAATCAGCAAAATACCAGAAGGCTTCCGCAATACCTTTTTCGGCTGCCATTTTTTCAAAATCCTTTTCTGCCTGTTGAATTTCCTTTTTTGCTTTTTCCTGTTTGTCGCCTGTATTACCGGATTGGCATGCGGAGAGTAGCACAGCAAATACGATAAAAGGTATTGCTACTTTGTTTTTTTGCATGATTATGCTTTTTAAATGAAATCAATTATTTATTGTTGTAATGGGCCTTCCCATAATACCTGGTCTATCATCCATTGCTCCTTTTGTTTTGATAATAAAATATAATCAACTCCCCACCAGGCTGTAACCTTTGCTGCTGAGATGCTGTTCATGATGTCAAGTACTTCCACTTTTTTAGGAGCATCTTGTTTTGCAAAACTTTTTTTCTCCAATACTCTTTTAGCGTAATCAATTGCCTGGCGATAGGTCATCTGTCCATCAGGACCGTAATTGCCGGTGGTTTTGTTTTTCCAGTATCCAAATTTGTACAGGGTTGGTTGCAGACTTCGTATAAGTTTAGTGGTATCTCCTTCATAAAATCCTTCGATGTAGTCAAGGCAAGCCCTTTCTATTTTTTCTTTAGTATCCTGTGCTGTTGAAAATTTCATGCTAAGGCAAAGAAGAAAAACAGGGATGATCTTTTTCATGGTGGGTTGCTTTTATACTTTAAGGTACACCGGGGTTCTGTAAAGAAGCTTACCACCCATGTAAATAATGAGGCTTTACATCTTCTTTTCCATAATGATAAACTCGAGCGGCTGTGTAGGTGTGCCAAAAAGATTATCAGCCGGAAAAGGTTTTGTTTCCCCGGTTTTGTGGTAGCCCAGCCTTTCATACCAGTCGATCAGTTCATCACGAACAGAGATAACACTCATAAAAATGCAGCGGCAATTATTTTCCCGGGCATACTGTTCAGCAGCATATAACAGTTGCTTGCCAATACCATTGGCCTGTTGTGAAGGTGATACTGTTAACATGCCGAGATATAAGCCTCTTTCCTGTTTTTCCAGGTAAACACAACCCAAGATGCTGTTTTTTTTAGCCGTGTACTTTAGCATAGCTGCCGCTGAATTATCCAACAGCGCTGTAAGAGCCGGGATGTCTGTACGTAACTCACCATCCAGCAAATCTGCTTCAGTGGTCCATCCTTTTTTGGAGGATTCTCCCCGATAGGCACTGTTGATCAATGCTACTAATACAGGAATATCTTCTTTATTTGCTTTAGATAAGGACATAAAATGAAGATACGAATTTCACTATTTCGTCGTGCCATCATAGCTATTCAAGTAGTCGAGATTTTTCAACAGGTTCTCGTCTGGTATCTGATAGTTAAAAGAAAACAGTAAGAAGATCTTACCTGCATATTGCAATGCACCTTAAGTTTTGGCTTGGTAATAAAACCTGGAAAACTGAACTTATTTTTCTGCACCGATTACAATGGCTCCGGCATCTATAGCAACATGATCAGGATACCGCTGGCGCACCAATTCGAACACTTCAGTTTTTATTTTTTGTCGCATTGTATCGTCAGCTTTACTTAGTGCTGCCACAATTGGGGCGCCGATCTCTGTCATCATATTCCAATAAGTATCCACGGTACCGCTTTTTAGTTTGGATGCTATTTCTTTTTCGGTTATGTTTCTAAAACCTGCTTTTTCAAATACCTCTTTCATCAGGCCGGGTTTGGCACAACGAAACATTCCGGGTGCGCCGGGCGGCGGCGGTGGGAGTTCCATATTTTTATTGATGGTTCCCATCATAGCTGTAACCCAGAAATTCTTTTCCGGCACATTCCATACAGAAGTTGCAATTTTTCCGCCAGGCTTTAATACTCTTGCCATTTCATTGGCGGCTAATTGCATGTCTGGGAAAAACATAAATCCGAAACGGCAACTGATGGCATCAAAACTATTATCAAGAAAGGGTAGTTCACAAACATCACAGGTAATTGTTTCAATATTACTGATGTTTCGGCGGGTCGCATTTTCTTTTGCTATTGCCAGCATATCTTCTGAGAGATCAGTAATAACCACTTTACCACCATCAAGCATACCGGCAATGGTAAGTCCGGGTTCGCCGGTACCTGCTGCTATGTCCAGAATTGTTTGTGGACCCGACGGGTCTATCCGGGCAATTATTTCCTTACCCATTGGGAGAAGAAAATCCATTGTCAGGTCATCCCATTTTTTCCAGCCGGCAGAAAATTTGTTCCAGGATTGTTTTTGTTGTTCCCGCAGTTCTTCTAATTGCTGATTCATAATAGTTGGTTTTTGTAATGAACAAAAAAGAAGTAATTATTCAGCGGTACCGGAGAAATGTAATAAGATACGAAAGAGGGGATGTTGATATTTTCTCTATAATACTTTAAAGGGTAGGAGAGGGTGGTGCCTTTACCAACCCATCAGGTCGGCCAAACCCTTTAAGGTAAATACTACACCGATACTTGTCAGGCCATACATAGCAAATTTGATACTGCCGCCACTGCCATACAAAAAAAGTGTAAGCATGCAGCCGATAACGAGTAATGCTACACCGATTCCACAACAGACAAAACCATTGTTCCTCTTCCGGGTAAGGTGTAAATTTTTCAGCTGTTGAATTATATCCTGTAACAAATTCTCCGGTGCACCATGTTGACGGAGTTGCAACGATATTTCGTCAAAATTAAAACCTCGTTTTTGCAGAGAACTGGCGAGGTGTAAAAATTCGGCGGGTTGGGCTGAATTCATATAACAGGCTTTGTGTTAAGTTACTCCTTTTTTCAAAAAAACAAAAATCGTTTATGGATTTGGGATAAATTGCAAATCCATTAAGCCGTTTTCATCCGAGGTTAGCAATTCCTGTTTTGTTATTTCCTTATTGTCAAACAACAGTTTAAGATGTAACTCATTGGCTATCTCCCAAATATCCAACAGCGTTTTGCCTTTGTCTGAAAATGCAAAAGTGTGTATGCTCAATATGCCGGCCGGACGATCTTTAAGGATTGTTTTTTGGGCTCCTTTTAAAATATCCAGTTCTGCACCTTCCGCATCTATTTTGATAAAATCAATTTTCAGATTGTGCTGTTGTGCAAAGTCATCAATAGAATAAGTCGGAACTTGAAATTTCTCCTTAAGTATATTTTCACCGGAGTCAAAGTAAACAAGACTGTTTCCTTCTGCAATTCTCGTAGTGTCAGCACCTGCAGTTCGATATTTGTTAATGTAAAAGTTGCTTTTCCCGGTATTCTCAGCTATTGCAGCCTGATAAATATGTATAATATTTTCGCAGTGGTTAAGAGATACCGTTTTTTTTAATGTACTAAATGAGGCGGGGGTCGGTTCAAAACTAAAAACTTTTGCCACCTTCATTTTTGCCATGTATACTGCATAAATGCCGATGTGCCCACCGATATCGAGACAGGTCGTGCCGGGCTTTATATTTTCTTTCAGGAATGTAAAATTCTCTTTTTCATAGTTAGACTCGAAATATCGTAAATAACGACCGGGAACCCTTATACCGACACCATTAATGGTTATTTTAATCCCCTTCCTTATCGTTAGTTTATCTATGATGCTTAACGCAAGCTTTCTGCATTGTATATACAATTTGGCCATGAACAATTTGTTGAACTTTGTGAGGCTGACAAATGTATAATAATAAAATTGGCCCCATCTTAAAGAATCGTTGTAACTAATGGAAATTAAGAATTGTATCCGGGATAAAGATCAATTTCAGCATGGAGGCATAGGATTTAATCTGTCTTATTACACTTTATTTTACAAGGCTAAAAAGCCTACCTTTGCCCACCTGAAAAAAGCTTGCCTTCCGATAGGGAGGAGGGGTAAAAAACGTACATGAAGAACATCCGAAATTTTTGCATTATCGCACATATTGACCATGGCAAGTCTACCCTGGCTGACCGCCTGCTGCAAAGCACCGGCACCATTAGCGATCGGGATATGATGGACCAGGTACTGGACGATATGGATCTGGAAAGAGAGAAAGGCATTACGATTAAAAGCCATGCCATACAGATCAATTATAAGCACACTGACGGGCAGGAATATATCCTGAACCTGATCGATACTCCCGGCCATGTAGACTTTAGTTATGAAGTGAGCAGGGCACTGGCTGCCTGTGAAGGTTGCTTGCTTTTAGTTGACGCTACGCAGGGCATTCAAGCGCAGACTATCAGTAACTTATATCTGGCAATTGATAATGATCTTGAGATTATTCCCGTCATCAATAAGATTGATATGGACGGTGCTATGATAGAAGAAGTAGAGGACCAGATAGTGGAACTGATAGGTTGTAAAAGGGAAGAGATCTTACATGCCAGTGGCCGTACCGGTATTGGTGTAGAAGGAATACTGGAAGCTATTGTAAAGAGGATCCCGGCTCCGGTTGGGAAGCCTGATGAACCATTACAGGCTCTGATCTTTGACAGTATGTTCAATTCCTTCCGGGGTATCATTGTTTATTTTCGGGTGAGGAATGGCTCGATAAAGAAAGGTGATAAAGTAAAATTTGTATCCACCAACCAGGAATATGAAGCAGATGAAGTAGGCATATTGAAACTGAAGATGACGGAGAAAAAAGAAGTGCTTTGCGGTGATGTGGGCTACCTGATCACCGGTATTAAAAATGCAAAAGAAGTGAAAGTAGGTGATACGATCACCCTGGCTGCCAATCCAACTAAAGAAATCATTAAAGGTTTCCAGGAAGTAAAGCCAATGGTATTCGCAGGTATTTTTCCGGTCAATACAGATGATTTTGAAGAGCTGCGGGATTGCATGGATAAACTGCAACTGAACGATGCATCACTGACGTATGAATTAGAAACATCACAGGCCCTTGGTTTTGGTTTCCGTTGCGGTTTTCTCGGCATGCTGCACATGGAGATCATCCAGGAGCGACTGGAGAGGGAGTTTAATCAAACTGTAATCACTACTGTTCCCAACGTTAGTTTTATCGCCTATACAACGAAAGGCGAAAAAATTATTGTCAATAATCCTACCGAGTTTCCTGATCCGGTAAAGACTGACCATATTGATGAACCTTTTATCAAAGCGCAGATCATTACCAAACCGGAATATATTGGTAATATTATGACGCTATGCCTGGGTAAGAGAGGTATTTTAATGAACCAGAGTTACCTTACTACTACAAGGGTGGAACTGATCTTTGAAATGCCATTGACAGAGATCGTATTTGACTTTTACGATAAATTAAAATCACAAACAAGAGGATATGCTTCTTTCGACTATCATCCGATAGGCTTTAGGGAAGCCGACATTGTGAAAATGGACATTCTGCTGAATGGTGATAAAGTAGATGCATTAAGTGCTTTGATACACCGTGGCAAAGGACAGGAGTTTGGAAGAAAGCTTTGCGAAAAATTAAAAGAGCTGGTTCCCCGTCAGCAATTCCAGATTGCCATACAGGCTGCTATTGGTGCTAAAGTACTGGCAAGAGAAACGATATCGGCCATGCGGAAAGATGTTACGGCCAAGTGTTATGGTGGTGATATATCCCGTAAACGCAAACTGTTAGAGAAACAGAAAGAAGGTAAGAAGCGGATGCGCCAGATAGGTAATGTGGAAGTGCCACAGGAAGCTTTCCTGGCGGTTTTGAAGCTGGATGATTAATTTGTTCTATAGTTATAGTTTGTGAATAGCGGCTGAGTCTTTTATACGTTAGTTCCCGGTAGATATAATTCCCTGTTAGTGAAGAATAAAATTTATTATATCAAAGAGTTTGGCGCACCTGGGGCTCAGCAATTATTCCAGGGCCAGATTGAAACTCTTTTTGATAAGAATAAGTTTCTGCCCGTTCAGTACCCCAAGGGTGCATTTTCGAAATTAATTTTTCTTATAAAGTTTTTTTTCAAGGTTCGAAAAGGGGACATTCTTTTTTTTATCCATCCTCTGTATGCAAGAACCAACCAACTCATTTTAAATATTTCACTTTTTAAAAAGTGTACAGTAGTTTGTATTGTTTCTGATATTAACAGTCTCAGGAATGTTGATATGCAAGTTGATAAGGAAATCTCCTATTGGGCAAGAATACGCTACTTTATTTTTCAAAATGACAGGATGAAGTCCTTTGCAGAAATGAAAGTGGGTAATAAGGATTCTGTCAATATCCAGCTTTTTGATTTATTGTTTACTTCACCGGAAGTGAAACGAAATAATTCTAATGAGATTGTATTTGCAGGTAATACTTCTAAATGTCCTTTTATAAAGGACCTTTTCCGAATCACAGATGTACAATGGAATATTTATTCTGGTAATGATGTACAGCGTCACCAGAATGTTAACCCGGTTTTGTTGAGCAATGAAGTAACTGACCGGCAACTATTAGCCGGCTCGTACGGGCTTGTGTGGGAGGGGGAGAGTATTACTGATATTTCAAATTTCAATGGGCAATACCTGAAATGGGTGAGTCCATTAAAGCTTTCAAACTATTTGCTGAGCTCTTTGCCAATTATCATACATGAGGATGCAGCTATGGCCGAATTTGTAGTTCAAAACAAAATCGGATTTTGTGTCTCTTCCCTATTTGAAATAGGAGAAAAAATAAAACTAATACCGGAAGCTGACTACCAGCAGATGGTTGAAAATGCCAGGCGTTTTTCAATACAAATTTCCTGCGGTTATTATACACAGAAAGCTATTGAAGGTATATTAGAGAAGATCAACCCACCCGAATAAATTTATTTCATTAGCATTGCTCACAAGAAGCATTGGTTTGCATATTGTAACAGTTAAAATATGTATTTGATCTTCTTACGGGTGATTTTAATAACTAATAAATGGGTAAGAAATTTTAAGAATACGGCCGGACTTCTTTTTAAGCAGAATGCAAATAAAGGGACAATGTATTTTCTTTCTTTCCATATTCCTATGCCAAGGTATTGTTCAGTAAAGAACCTGACCAGTTTATTCTTCCCTGTAATATATGGCGCCTTATACAAATAGCACAGTATGTTGAAACACTCCTTTCTTTTAATAAGGCCTGTTCCCCGGGTACTGAAATGACTTTCCTGGTGAATGCGGTACCAGTTTTGGCAGGAGGCAGAATACACAACAGGACAGCGTTCCAGCATCTGGATATAAAAAAGCCAGTCGTTGTAGAAAACCATATGCGGAAATTGATAAAGAACATCAAGCGCCTCTTTCTTAGGGACAACACAGCAACTGACATTGTTGATAGTACATACATATTTCATGTAAGTGTCGATTTCTACGATACCATCTTCTGAATAATTGATATTCCAGTGTTGGGTATTGAAATAATTACCTTTCATCGAAGAGAATTTCTGCTGGCTAAGATCTTTCTGTGCAGACTTCATGTGATAGGAGTCAGTATAGTATACAACTGCTTTATTTTGTTTACCAATTTCTGTGGCAGCGTAATTCAGGAAATTGGGTTCAGCTATATCATCACTTTCGGCAATCCATATCCGGTCAAATGATGCCGCTTCAATCCCCTTTATCCATTGAAGGGTTTGCAAGCCTGTGTTTTTTTGATTATAGATGATAGCTTTTACTTTAGTATGTGCTCTATATTTTTCGATGACTTGCCTGCTGTTATCTGTTGATGCGTCATCAAGGATTATTATTTCGAAATCCTGATACGATTGATTAAGCACAGATTCTATCCTTTCCGTGAGGTAGTTGGAGTGATTATAGTTGGGGATTATGACGGAGAACTGAATCATTCTGACAAGCTTATTTTTTAAAAATGTCCCTGATTAATTTGAAGGGATACAGAATGAAATGCCCGAGCCGGTAGGTGATAGTATTCGTTACCATTTTTTCTCGTTCAGTTAAAGCCTGTTCTATTATTGAATTGCCGTTAAAGAGGCTATTGGATAATATTGGCAGTCCTGCATCTGAGGCAAGGGCAAACAGGAAATGTGATTCAGCTGGGTGATTTCTTTTTATATCAGTGAAATCTCCTGAGTAGATGTTAAGTCCGGTTACTGCAGCAGCATTAATGAAAGAGGAGTATGTCATTTGCTGAGTGAAGATCTGCACATGACTAAAAGTAGATTTCAGGAGTTCTTCAAATTCATTGCGATAGAGTTCCTTTATATGAAAGGGGTTTTCATGCATTTTTTTATCTGTATATTCTTTTTTATCAGGTGTTGAGATGATGAGCAACCCTCCTTGTTTGAGGACCCGTTTTATTTCCTTCATCATTGTAGTATGGTCACTTAAGTGTTCCAATGTTTCAAAACTTACCACTAAATCAAATTCATTATCAGATGCAGCAATTTTTTCTGCCTGCGATTGGACAAAACAGATATTGTCCTTTTTGTATTTGGCTGTAGCTTTTTCAATGGTTATTTCATCCGCATCCATACCGGTAACATGTGTTGCCTTCGTGGCCAGTAAATTGCTTCCATATCCCTCGCCACAGGCAATATCCAACACTTTTTTACCGGCAGCCAGCTCCATTGCAAGGGCATACCGGTGCAGGTGTTCAATAGTTGTTCCATTGAATACAAAAGTTTCCAGTCTTTCTCCTGTCCATCCTGCCATTTTACTCATTGGTGGTCACTATTTTTTTTAAATAACCATTTACATTAAAGGTCGCATTAGGTCCAAAAAAATCGCACCATTTTCTATCTATTGTAAATTTGTTATTCTTTTTCAGAAACTCCCGGATAGCTTTTTGCGGGCCGCCATTGAATTGTTTTTCCAGGCCTAATTCAGTTACAATTCCGTCTTCAACTATAAAATTAGAACCCGGACTAACGAATGGAGCAAATTTTTCCAGCGTTGCTAATACATCTTCATATTGATGCGAGCCATCTTCAATAATCAGTATTTTTTTATATTCCGACAGACCGTCTGTGTTATATCCAGTGAACCCCTCTTTAAAAATCTTTATCCGTTGATGAGAGTGTAGCAATTTATCTTCTGTGTTTGTAGGTAGGTCAATTGTATGAAGTTCACCTTTGCCATTAAGGTGCAGCAAGTCGGCCAGGTATAGAGAAGAACCTCCTTTGTTAGTTCCAATTTCGATGATAAGATCAGGTTTTAATTCTGTGATCAGCATTTGATACAGTACATAATCAAACGGACACTTAATGGCGGGAACTCCTTTATATGTAACCCGGTGATGACCGGAGTCTATATCACTTAGTTTGAAACTTTTATATTTTGAAGAACCTATCATTTTTTATTTAGTCTTTTTTAGCCAATTCCCATTTCAACAAAGGTCTTATCACCCCTGGAAAATCACCTGCATAATTTCCCCTGGCAGAGAGCTTTGAAAAGTCAGTAAATATCTCAGCACTCAATATGTTTTGTTCGTGTATCATTACATGAACCGGGTTAGGAAGAAAGATTGCAACACTGATACTGAAGACGCCTTCTGTCAGCAGATTGCCGGGTATCCAGGCCGTTGCCGTATAACGGCCTTTTCTCTTTCTCATCTCTTTATTTCCGGTTACTACATCATGCGAATTGAAAATATTAACTTGCTCCTGGTTAAAGATGTTTATACCATGTGTGAATGAAATATCTTCTTTTAGCACTTCATACTCCATACTGATACCCAAATTCTCAGTTGTGTCAAATCTTGACCGAATTATTTTCGTTTCATCATGGAGCCATGCTTTGTGTAGAATTATTTCGTTGTTATAAGAACTGGTTCCTTTCTCCCAGAAGACCTCCGCATTTGTATCTAAATGTTTTGAAACATACAGCGAGATGATCTTCTCCGTATTCCCTTGTTCAACAATTCTTCCATTATCAAGTAACAAAGTTGTAGAGCAGAATTTTCGGAGACTATCGAGGTTATGACTCACAAACACAATCGTCCGCCCGTGGCTTTTACTTACTTCTTCCATCTTACCAATACATTTCTTTTGAAACTCTGCATCGCCAACAGCCAGTACTTCATCAATGAGTAATATTTCAGGCTCTAAATGGGCTGCTACGGAGAAAGCAAGGCGTAATTGCATTCCACTACTATAATGTTTGAGTGGGGTGTCAATAAATTTTTCAACTCCACTGAAATCAATAATGGCATCCAGTTGTTTATTGATCTCGGCTTTTTTTAAACCCAATATAGAGCCATTGAGATAAATATTCTCCCGGCCAGTTAACTCCGGATGAAAGCCTGTGCCTACTTCTAATAGGCTTCCTACTCTTCCCCTGATGATCGCCGAACCAGTAGTAGGAGGGGTAATGCGGCTGATGATTTTTAATAAAGTGCTTTTACCGGCACCATTACGACCGATGATACCCACCCGTTCGCCGGGCAGTATATCAAGATTAATATCCTGTAAGGCCCAGAATTTTTCTTTTTCTTTTTTTGTTTTAAATAAATTCTTTGCTCCATTCGATAGAATGTCCCGAAGCGCCACATAGGGTTGTGATGCAGCCAGCTTGTATTCTTTGCCCAGGTTTCGTATTTCAATGGCTGGCTTCATTATGCAAGGTCAGCAAAGTATGCTTCTGTTTTTCTAAAAAAATATATACCGGCCAGCAATAGCAAAAAGGTGCTTGTCAGTCCGATGCCGACTACGGCAGCATCAACTTTGGCGGCAGATAGTGGTGCCCTGAAAAATTCTAACGCTGTATTGACAGGGTTGATGGCCAGCACATATTTTAACCATGATTGCTGTATGGATTGTAGCGGGTAAATAATTTGTGAACCAAAGAATAATACCTGCAGCATAAAAGGAATGGTATATCTGAAGTCACGGTACTTTACATTCAGGGCTGCTAAAAAACTGCCCGCACCAAATGCAGCGATGATAGTGACGATGATACCCGCCGGAAAAAACCAGATGGCCGAGAAATGAATATTCTGCTGATAGAAAAAACAAAGGATGACGAAGATGATAAAGCCCATCAGAAAATCAAACAACGCCACTAATACCGATGAGCCGGGTATGATGAGTCTTGGAAAATATATCTTATTAATAATATTGGCGTTTTGTATCATGCTTTCGCCGGCATGTGATACAGCACTGTTGAACAGGTTCCAGAGAATCAAACCGGATAACACAAAGACAGGATATTGAATGGTGCCTGTATTGATAGGCCATGTTTTGGAAAAGAGGAACGTAAAGATGAGCATCATCCCCAATGGCTGTAATAAGGCCCATATTATGCCCAAATAAGTTTGCTTGTATTTCACCTTTATATCCCGCCAGGTAAAGAAATAAAACAACTCACGGTACTGCCATAACTCTTTCAGTCCCAGTGAAAAACCTGAAGGCGGATGAATATTAGTGATGAACTTAGACATTGGCCATAAAGATAACCAAAGCAGGGTGAAAGTGAAAGGGTGAGGGAGAAAGCTTAATTGTCGTAATTAACGGGTGTTTTGCCGTTGTCTTTAGTTTTATTCTTGTCAGTTTTTTCCTGTAGCTTTTTTTCGTCTTTATTTCCTTTGGAATCGAGAATCGGGTCGCCAACCGGGGCTTGTCCATCCTGTAATTTGTAATTAAATACTTTATCTATGTGTACCCATTTCCCATTTTCCCATTTAAAACCTTCCTGGTCGCCATCTGGTATAAAAGTCCATTGAAGTTCGGGCTGATCGGTTTCAGAAATTAAATGATCAACAAGTATTAAGTTTTCTTCTTCAATATAATTTACCAGTACCCGGGCTCCTTTTTTAAACTCAAGTGCTATCCTGTATTTGGGAGGTTTGGGAATGGAGTCTTTATCGTAGGTAAAAAAAGGTCCGCCAAATATGGGTTCACTTCTTTCGTTGAAAGTCAATACTTCAATCCATTTCATACTGCTCTGGGCATTGTTATTGTCAAAGCCAAAAAGGGTGTAATAATTTTTCCCTTTAAACTGGGTCTTAATGATATTGTAATACATCGCACCAATCCAATTAGCTCTTGTCCGAACAGAGTCCAGCGGTTTTTCGGTGAATTCTGAAATATCTCTCAATGGTACCAGCTTCAATGAGCCATCAGCAGTACGGAATTGTATAGCACCCCGCTGCCTGGAATAATAATCGTCGTAAGTGATATTCCATGAAAAAATTCGGAAAGAAGTATCCGGTGCATAGAGTTTTGAAATGCCCAACACTGAATCAAACGGGAAAAAAAATGAATTTTTTATCTGTAAGGCTCTTACCAACGTCTTGGTAAAAATGCTGTCAGAGATCATCCTGTCTTCAGGGAGGGTATCAGTATTAAGATATAGCGAGTATTCTTTCAGGGTATCTTCTTTAGCCCTGAGTTTTTTCATATCAGCCGAAGTGATTTTCTGAGAAAACACGACTGAAGAAAAGCTAAGCAAGCATAAAAAAAATAAGGAAAGTTTGACCAGTATTCTTTTCACCAGGATTGTTTTGAATTTAGGGGCTAAGTTACAGCTAATCACAGATGCCTACAACGTCAAAAAGGTTGTAAAATTTTGTAAAGGCTCATAATGCTTTGACAAAATCCTGCAACAGGTCATATCGAAGGTCAATATCAGGGTGGGGGAAGGGGACTTCGGGATTGGTGGTAGCCAAAAAAACAGTGTACATACCGGCATTTCTTCCAAAAAGCATATCACTATGCTTGTTCCCGATCATAATTGATTTGGAAAAATTAATGGCAGGGAAGTCTTCTTTGGCTTTCAATGCCATTCCGGGATTGGGCTTCCGCATTGGGTTATCATTGTGAATAGAAGTTGCAAAGTAAATACCGTCAATTTTGCCACCCGCTTCATTTACCTCTGCAACCATTTTTTTGTGAATAGCGGTTAGATCATCTTCAGACATTAAGCCACGGCCAACACCCCGCTGATTAGTTACAACTATAATATGCCCAAATTTTTCCACTAATTTTTTAAAAATTCCCGGAGCACCTTTCATAAAAACAAATTCATCCGGATTAAAAATATAACTGCCAATCTTATCCTCGTTTATAACACCATCACGGTCTAAAAATAGTGTCCAGCTTTTATCAATCGTAATAAAATCAAGAGAAGGTTTTTGCTGCATCATTATTTCTTGAAGTATTTTTCTTCCACTAACTGGCAGATGATATGCCCCACCAGGATATGACTTTCCTGTATCCTGGGTGTATCTGTAGAGGGGATATTGATAAGATGATCGCTGATAGATTTCAATTGGCCGCCGCTGATACCGGTAAATGCAACCGTAATAAGGCCTTTTGCTTTGGCAGCATCAAATGCGTTAATGATATTGGGAGAATTCCCTGAAGTGGAAAGACCAATAAGGACATCGCCGTTTTCTCCAACACCTTCAATCATTCTTGAGTAAACTGCATCATAGCCATAATCATTGGCAACAGAAGTCAGGTAAGAGGTGTTGCAATGCAATGCTTCAGCCGGCAAAGCTTTTCTATCTGTATAAAACCGGCCAGAAAATTCAGCAGCAAGGTGCTGTGCATCTGCAGCACTGCCTCCATTACCACATAAATAAAGCTTATTGCCATTTTTAAAAGCGGTAGTTAGCGTATCAACTACCTTATCAATTGTTCCCAACAACTCATCGTTTTGCAACAAATGCAACTTGGTATCTATTGATGCCTGGATGATATCCTGAATTTTTTTATTCATTACTTCTGTGTCTCGTTTGCCAACTCAAAAATGGTGCTGACCATATTGGTCCAGCTGTATTTCTGTTTCTCGGTACGAAGGTGAGGAATAAAATAATTTTCTCCTAATTGATAAAATTGAAGGATGGCGTCAGCGATTGCTTTGGGGTTGGGTGCTGTTACTAATCCTGCTTTGCCATCCGGAACCAGGGCAGGCAGGCCACCAACATTCGTTACGATCATGGGCTTTTCAAAATGATAGGCGAGGGGGCTAACACCGCTTTGTGTGGCACTTCGGTAAGGTTGTACTACTGCATCGGCTGAACAGAGATAATATTTTACTTCGTTATCAGGAATGAAATCTGTTTTCAGGATCAACTGGTTTCTTATACCAAGGGTATCAATTTGTTCCTGGTATTTTTTTTCATCCTCATAGAATTCTCCGGCTACTAATAATTTAATGCCTGCTTCTTTTATTCTTTTATCAGCCATTGCTTCAAATAGTATGTCAAGTCCTTTATATTTTCTGATAAAGCCAAAAAACAGAATGACTAATTCGTCAGTTTTGATTTTTAATTTTTCCCTTGCTTCTTGCTTCGAAATAATGGCGCCAAAATTATCGTATAACGGATGGGAAACTAATATGGCCGGTTTTGTTTTTTGAAATAACCGTAAGTCACTCATTACCTTTTCACTCATTGTAATAAAAGCATCACAACTTTTCAGGAAATACCTGGTGAAAGGCTTGTCGCCCAATCTTTTTTCGTGAGGAATTACATTATCAGCCAGGCAGATAATTTTTGTATGCCTGTTCTTTCTTACTCTTCTGAGAATGGTCCCTAAGCAGGGCCCCATAAACGGTAACCAATACCGGACAATGATTATATCAGCTTTTTCTTTTTTTAGCCGGTTGCCAATTTTTATCCAATTGAAAGGATTAATAGAATTGATAACCGATTTGATTGTAATTCCCTCCGGCGCAGGCTCATCACTATATTGTGTTTTGCCGGGAAAAAGAAACGAAGGATACTGTAACGAAAAAGAATATAGCTGGCAGTCATGCCCCTGTTCGATAAGTTCTTTCGCCAGTCTGTGATTAAATGTCGTTAAACCTCCGCCCCGTAACGGATGGCCGGGCCCTATGATGATGACTTTTGCCATCACAAACCAGTTTTCTTTTCAACTAAATATGCATTGCGGTTAGGAGAATTGCGGGATATCAATTCACCGATAAAGCCTGCCAGGAACAACTGCATTCCAATAATGAGTGAGGTTAAGGCAAGGTAAAATCCGGGTTTGTTGGTTAATGCGAAATTGCTGTCAATAAATTTTGAAACGATCAGGTAAATTGATATACCAAGTCCGGCGAGGAAGAATAAGGAACCCCATAATCCAAAGAAGTGCATGGGACGTTTTGAAAATTTACCTACAAATGTGATAGAAAGTAAATCCAGGAAGCCATTAACAAATCTTCTCCAGCCAAATTTGGAAACACCGTATTTTCTTGCCCTGTGCTCTACGACTTTCTCACCAATTTTTTTAAACCCTGCCCATTTTGCCAACACAGGGATATACCGATGCATTTCTCCATACACTTCAACACCTTTTACTACCCGGCGGCTATAGGCTTTTAACCCGCAATTGAAATCATGAAGTGTAATACCGGAAACTTTTCGGGTAACTGCATTAAAGAATTTGGAAGGGATATTTTTGGTCAAAGTATTGTCATACCGTTTCTTTTTCCAGCCACTCACCATATCGAAACCATCTTCCACGATCATTCTCCTAAGCTCTGGTATTTCATCAGGGCTATCCTGCAGGTCGGCATCCATGGTTATTACCACATCACCGGTTGCGGCCCGGAATGCTTCATTCAACCCGGCTGATTTGCCATAGTTGCGTTGAAACTTGATCCCTTTGATATTTGCATTTTTTGTTCTCAGGCTTTCTATCACTTCCCATGAATTATCGCTGCTGCCATCATCTACAAAAATGACTTCGTAGCTGTAATGATTTTCATCCATTACCTTTTCAATCCATGCTGTTAATTCCGGCAGTGATTCTGCCTCATCTATAAGTGGTATGACGATGGATAGGTCCATTATTTAGTTTCTCCTGGTTAAAAGTGCGGATACAGCAGCTGTTACTCCTGCTCCAATTATCAAATATCCGAAAATAGAACCATAAACTACAGCCATGGCGTATCCATTTTTGTAACGGGCTGCCGCCTCATCAATTTCGACTGGTGTTTTTGAGTTGTCTTTTTGACTTAATTGTTGCTCTTTATATAGCCGGGCAGCATCTGCTGCAAATTCAGGATGCATTTTATTAAATGTAAAACTATACAGGGCCATCAGCAATGCAGCGACAACAAAGCACTTAAAACCGGTGTTAAAACTGTCGCCAAATTTGCCAGTGAATGAAGAAGAGTTCCTGTATGCAATTAATGTCCAGCAGATACCTAACGCATATATTCCATATACGAGGTAATGCAACGGAGATCTTTCAGGAAGAAAATAATAGGCGACCAAAGAAAAGCTGATCATTACGATAGCCGTTATTATTCCTTTGACAAGGGGAGATAATTTCATGAAAGTAAAAATTAAGACAATACTACTTTATCGCCGTTTATAATTCCGGCTACTTTTCCGGTAAGTTCTTTTCCTATAAAAGGGGAATTTTTTGATTTTGATTTGAAATCCTTTTCGGTCACCATCCATTTTGTTGTAGGGTTGAATAAGGTAATAGAAGCTTTATTTCCTTCTTTGATACAACTTGGTTCCAGCCCGAATATTTTCCGGGGATTGATGGAAAGAAGTTCAACCCATTTACCAGTTGCCACATCGGGCAAAACTGTATTTAAAACTGCATAGGCTGTTTCGAGGCTGATCATACCAAATTTGGCATATTCAAACTCAAGTACTTTGCTATCATATTCATTAGGCAGGTGATGCGAAGCAATACAATCTACTACTCCATCTGTAATAGCTTTTTGTAAGGCAGTACGGTCTTCTTTATTGCGAAGAGGTGGATTTACTTTCAGATTAGTATTATATCCTTGCAGGTCTTCATCACAAAAGAAAAGATGATAAGGTGTGACAGAACAGCTGACCGATGCACCGCTATCCTTTCCTCTTTTTATGTACTCTAATGATTTTTTTGTACTTACACCGGTGAAATGAAGTTTGGATCCTGCATAACGGGTCAGCTTTATATCTCTTGCAACAATCAGTTCCTCTGCCATAGCAGGTTTACCAGGCAAACCCAACCGGGTAGAAACTATTCCCTCATTCATCAGTCCATGCGGGTTGATACTTTTATCATCCGGTATCTGTATCAATATACCATCAAAAGCTTTTATATATTGTAAGGCTTTCACCAGCAATCCTGCAGATTGAACGCTGTTGATACCATCACTAAAAGCAACGGCACCGCTGGCTCTCATGTCATACATTTCAGCCAGTTCTTTTCCTTCAGTATTTTTTGTGATAGCACCAATGGGGTGAACATTTACCGGAAGTGATTTGCTTTTCTGTGCGATGTATTCAACCCCGGCTTTATTGTGGATAGAGGGATTCGTATTGGGTATTACCAGCACATCGGTATATCCTCCGGCAGCCGCTGCAGCAGCACCTGTTTCTAAGGTTTCTTTGAATTCGTAACCCGGATCTGCAAAGTTGGCAAACACATCCACCCATCCGGGAGATACACATAATCCTTCACCTGAAATTTCTTTGTCGGCTTTGTCAGTAATTGATGTACCAATTTTGGTAATCATCCCTTTTTCAATAAAAATATCAGCTATTTGTCCGTTGAAAGGAGAGGAGGGGTCAACAACTTTGGCTTGCTTAATGAGTAGGTTCATTAAGGAGCGAAGATAAAGGTTGTTTTCGTTACAGAAAAATGCTAAAAAGCCCTACTTTTGACGTCCGGATAAGTATTTATTTGTTCGGGACGTAGCGCAGCCCGGTAGCGTACCAGCATGGGGTGCTGGGGGTCGCAAGTTCGAATCTTGTCGTCCCGACTTTTTGATGAAAGGGTAGTCATTTTGAGATAATGATTGCCCTTTTTTATTTCAATTTTACACTGCTGTTAGTGTTGTGCTATGGCTTGTGTTGGCTTCACCAATTTATTTGCGGAAGGCATGGCGGACTGAGTTAGAGTTTCCCCTATTCGATTGTTGGTGATTTCCCTACTCTCAGGGCTTGGCGCAACACCAACAAAGGCCGCTTACTTTTTCGAAGGCCAACAAAGGCAAAGAAAGTTAATGAATTATTCGTAGTTGCTATGGTAAAAGAACTTAGACTATCAGGATGATATTTGGTCAAGTTCGTAAGTGAAACCGGGCTTACATATTTTACTTTCTACTTGAGCCAAAGTGAAATTTAATTTGAATTAGGGAAAGTGTTCCGGAATATTAATGTTACCTTAATCCTCTTTTCACCTTTAAAAAAATAAAAATGAGAACCAAACTAAGATTAGCCTCCTTAATCGGGTTGGCCGCATTTACTTTTTCTGCTTGCTCTTCATCAAAAGAACAAGTAAAACCTGTTGATATGGAAAAATTAAAAGTTGAAATCCAGGCTATGGAAGATGCTTTTGCTGCCGGGGAAAAAGCAAAAGATGCTGATGCCGTTGCAGTGTACTATGCTGATGATGCCGTAAGTTATAGCAGGAACAAAGCCCCAAGTGTGGGTAAAGCTGCTATAAAAGAATCTATTGCAAAGGGTATTGCTGAAGATACCACCGGACAGGTAAATGTATATAAAGTGGTTGATCTTTTTGCCGAAGGAAACCTGGTGGTGGAAATTGGTTCTTGGAATACAACTAACAGTGATGGAACGGCAAAAGACAACGGTCACTATATGTCTTTATTCCAAAAACGTGACGGCAAATATGTTTGCATAAGAGATATGAATGTTTCTTCCAATCCTGCAAAGAAATAAAGCTGGTTATTAAATTAAATTATGTCATTTTATATTGGATGGAGCCTGTTCATGACAGGCTCCTTTTTTTTTACCATGCACAGTTACAGCATTATAAAAGTAAGACAGCTGATGAACTATAGAAATAAGACAGGGAGAGCCGTAGCTTTTACGCTGCGGCAAAAAAGTATGCGGTATAACCGTAATTTCTATATATGACCGAAAAATACAGTAATCATTATTATAACAAAAACCTGCAATCCTATGCTAACTGACTGTGAAAAGAAATGACCAGAGCAGAAGCTTGTTTATGGAAATATCTGCTGCGGGCAGGAAAGTTGAAATTTTAGAAAAAGATTTGAATTAAAGTTACTTCAGAACAACAAAGTGAGCTTCGCAAATGCTCAATAGAATTACCGAACGATGAAGAGTGCGACGCAACAGACGATGCTATGAAATACTGAAGCCGGGTTAATGATCATTCAACGGCAAACCTCTTTTCTGCCACTCAATCCAATTCACATATTCAGGAGCCACCCTTTGTTCTTCCATCGTTATACATTTATCTACCGGGCAAACTAATTGGCAAAGATTGCAGCCCACACAGTCTTCTTCTTTAATGGTGTATTTGTTGTAAGGCTTTCCATATTCCAAATTGATGGATTGGTGCGAAGTGTCTTCGCAGGCAATATAGCAGAGGCCGCAATGGATACATTTATCCTGATTTATTTTGGCGATGTGATGATAGTTGATGTCGAGGTCTTCCCAATGCGTAATCGTATCAACTGATTTGCCAATGAAATCATCGAGTGTTGCAAAACCTTTTTCATCCATCCAGTTATTTAATCCTTCGCACATATCTTCAACAATACGGAAACCATGTTTCATAGCAGCAGTACACACCTGCACATTACTTGCACCGAGCAACATAAATTCCACCGCATCTTTCCAGGTGCTGATGCCGCCGATGCCGGAGACAGGAACTTTTTTTGTCAACTCATCTTGTGCAATCGTGGTTAAAAATTTTAATGCAATTGGTTTTACTGCAGGGCCGCAATAACCACCGAATACTGATTTGCCAGCTACATAAGGATTCGGGACCAATGTATCCAAATCTATTCCTGTTACAGATTGTATGGTGTTGATTAGTGATAATGCATTGGTACCAGCTTTTACTACCGAACGTCCTGTTGGTACAACGGAATGTACATTCGGAGTAAGTTTTGTAATCACCGGAAGGGTAGCGGCTTCCATCACCCATTCCACCACCATGCAGGCAATTTCCGGGTCTTGGCCAACAGCGGCGCCCATTCCTCTTTCCGTCATTCCATGCGGACAACCAAAATTTAATTCCAATCCATGTGCGCCGGTGTCTTCTACTTTTTTTATTATTTCATGCCAGCTTTTTTTATCGTTGTCGGCCATCAGCGAAACAATCATAGCCCTGTCCGGAAATAATTTTACACACTCTGCAATCTCTTTGAGATTTATTTCGAGTGGTCTGTCGCTAATCAATTCAATATTATTAAAACCCATTACCCGATGCCCACCAAAATCAACTGCTGAATATCTTGATGAAACATTTTTTACCTGGCTGCCTAATGTTTTCCAAACCACACCGCCCCAACCAGCTTCGAATGCACGGAGTACATTATATTTTTTATCGGTAGGAGGGGCACTCGCCAGCCAAAAGGGGTTGGGAGATTTGATGCCGAGGAAGTTTGAACTGATGTCTGCCATAAAAAATTTTTTGAACCACAGAGGCACAGAGAACACTAAGTAACACAGAGGGCTCCGTGAATCTCCGTGCCTTTGTGTCGCTGTGGTTTATTTCTTCATTAAATAATTAAAAATTGCATTTGCTCCCTCTTTCCCCGCCTGTACTGCATCCACCACTTCCTTGCCACCATTCACTGCATCGCCACCGGCAAATACGCCTTTTAAGTTTGTAGTGCAATTACTATCAATAACAATTTTTCCTTTCGAATTTTTAATTTTGATTTCTTCAATCAGTTCTTCAAACGGTACTTGCCCCGCTGCTTTAATAACCATATCCACTTCCAATGAAAATGTTTGGCCGGTATCGACAGGGGAGCGGCGACCACTGGCATCGGGTTCGCCTAATTGCATTTTAGTGCAAATCAATTCTGTTACTTTTCCATTGACACCTTTCACTTCTTTCGGTGCAGCCAGCCAGATAATTTCACAACCATCCAGCATGGCAATATCCAATTCATGTTTGGTGCAAGGCATTTCGTCTTCGGTTCGTCTGTACAACATAGTTACTTCTTTGGCGCCTAATCTTTTTGCCTGTGTAGCTGCATCAATAGCAGTCATCCCCATACCAATTACAGCTACTTTATCACCAACCGGAATGGCGGGATAACTTTTGCTTCTTAACTCATAAATAAAATGAATGGCATCTTCCACACCTACTAAATCTTCACCGGGAATATCTAATTGCCTTGCAACACCAACTCCAAGACTGAGATACACAGCATCGTAGTTATTTTGTAAATCAGTTAATGAAATATTTTTTCCTAATTCCCGGTTGTATTTTATTTCTATACCACCAATAGATAAAATATAATTCACTTCGTCTTCGCAGAACTGTGGCGTTACTTTATAGGCTGCAATTCCGTAGGTCATTAAGCCACCACCTTTGCTTTCCTTTTCATAAATCGTTACATCAACACCTTCTTTGGCTAAGGAGTGGGCACAGCTTAATCCGGCTGGACCTGCCCCGACTATTGCAATTTTTTTTCCTGTTGCTGCTTTACGCTGAAACAACTGCCAATTTTTTTCTATTGCCTTTTCTGTAGAATAGCGTTGCAGTCTGGCAATAGGAATTGGTTCTTCTTCCAGTAAATTATACACACAAGCACCTTCGCATAATTTTTCTACGGGACAAACTTTACTGCAACCAGCCCCCAAAATATTAGAAGAGAAAATTGTTTTGGCCGAACCTTTTATATTTTCTGTGGCAATCTGTTTAATGAATTTAGGAACATCAATACTGGTAGGGCAACTCTTCATGCAGGGTGCATCATAACAAAACAAGCAACGGTTGGCATCCACTTTAGCCGCTGTTATGTTTTCATACGGCGGGTGAATGTCGGCGAAGTTGGCTTCGTATTGTTCTGAGGTTAACTTGTTTTTGCTAATAGCCATATTATCAATTAATGTGAAAATGTGAAGATGTGGAAAATGTGAAAATGCTTTTGATGTGTTAGTTTCATTTTCGCATTTCCTAATTTCCACATTAAAGTTCTGTCAATTTTCCATAAGTCTCAGGTCTTCTATCTCTGAAAAACTGCCACACATTTCTTACTTGTTCAATCATATCCAAATCAAATTCAGCAATTAATAACTCATCATTATCCTCTGATGCTTGGGCAAAAATTTGTCCTCTTGGATCGACGAAATAAGAAGTGCCATAAAACTTGCCAAGGTTCCAGGGTTTTTCTTCACCTACACGATTGATACAACCCATAAAATATCCATTGGCGGCAGCATGGGCAGGTTGTTCCAGCTTCCATAAGTATTGAGAGAGCCCAGCAACAGTTGCAGAAGGATTGTACACTATCTCTGCACCATTCAATCCGAGGCATCTTGCACCATCAGGAAAGTGGCGGTCGTAGCAGATGTATACACCAACCTTGGCATACTTCGTTTGAAAAACCGGATAACCTAAGTTGCCAGGTTTAAAGAAGAATTTTTCCCAGAAACCGGAGGTATGCGGAATATGATTTTTTCTATACTTGCCTAAATAAGTTCCGTCGGCATCAATTACTGCGGCAGTATTATATAATACACCGGCTTGTTCTTTTTCATACACCGGCACAATCATTACCATATTAAATTTCTTCGCATATTCCTGCATCCGTTCTATTGTTGGACCGGGAACAGTTTCTGCACTTTCGTACCAGGCCTTATCTTGTCCCGGACAGAAGTAAGGCGTATTAAAAATTTCCTGGAAGCATAATATCTGCACACCTTTTTTCCCCGCTTCTTCAATAAGCGGAATATGTTTCTGCACCATTGCTTCTTTAATTTCTGCAATCGTTCCTTCGCCTTCTGTTTTTGGAAGGCTCATTTGAATTAATCCTGACTTGATTATTCTTGCCATAAGTTTTTTTTGAACTACGGAGACACAAAGACACGGAGCAATACGGAGAATTTCCGTGTATCACTGTGCCGCTGTGACTCTGTGGTTTATTTTAAATTTTATTTTCAACTTTATTCCTTCTAATAAATTTACCAAAACCTTTTTCTATTACACAATTATTATTTTCAATTGCTACTTGTCCTCTTAACAAAACAGTTTTCACTTTACCCGTAACTTCCCGGCCTTCATAGCCGCTGTAGTCAACATTCATGTGATGTGTCTTTGTGGAAAGGGTATGTTTTTCATTCGGATCAAAAATCACAATGTCTGCATCGCTGCCAACAGCTATTGTTCCTTTTTTGGGGAACATGCCGAATATTTTTGCTGGGTTTGTACAAGCAACCTCCACATATTTATTCAAGGTAATTTTTCCTTGATGTACTCCTTCGCTGTATAGTAATTCCATTCTATTCTCAATAGCCGGATGTCCGTTAGGAATTTTTGAAAAATCATCCTTTCCCAGTAATTTTTGTTCCCACATAAAAGGGCAGTGGTCGGTAGCAACTACTTGTACTAATCCCTGGTTGATTCCTGCCCATAAAGTTGCCTGGTCTTTCTTTTCTCTTAACGGCGGACTCATTACCCATTTGGCTCCATCTTCTTTTTCATATTGAGACGCATCAAGGATTAAATATTGAATACAAGTTTCAACAAATACCTTCTGATTTCTTCTGGTTGCATTACGAACGGCATTCAATGCACCTTCACAGGTAAGGTGAACAATATAGCCGGGACAACCTGTGTAGTTACTCATAACTACAAATCGTTCAGACGCTTCTGCTTCGGTAACTTCTGGTTGTGATAGATAATGATAAATAGGAGATAGTTTTCCTTCGCCACGATGTTTCTGTGTTAGGTAATCAATCATGTCTCCATTAGTCGCATGTACATTTATTAAACCGCCATGTTTCTTTACTTCTTCCATTAATCCAATCATCTGCCGGTCATCAATCATTAAGGCGCCTTTGTAGGCCATAAATGTTTTGAAAGAAGTGATTCCTTCTTTTTCAATCATTCCCTGGATTTCTTTTTTTGTGTTATCGTTAAAATCGGTGACGGCCATATGAAAACTATAATCACCTATACAATTATTATCGCTTCTGCCTTTCCATTCTTCCAATGCAGAACGTAAACTATTGCCCTGTTTCTGTAAGATAAAATCAATGACCATTGTAGTGCCACCGTACAGCGCAGCTCTTGTCCCGGTTTCATAATTGTCGCTGCTGTAGGTTCCCATGAATGGCATGTCTAAATGCACATGCGGGTCGATACCGCCGGGGAAAACGAGTTTGCCGGTGGCATCAATTTCTTTGTCCGCTTTTACAGATAAGTTTTTGCCAATAGCTTTAATAGTTTCTCCTTCAATGAAAATGTCACCTACATAATCATCAGTAGCAGTAATTACTCTCCCATTTTTAATTAATACAGACATACAATTAATTTTTACCGCAGAGGCGGGGAGAAGCAGAGTTTTATTCTCTGCACCTCTGCGTCTCAGCGGTTATTTTTCTTCGTCAATAATAAATATACAATACCGCTTACAAAAAACCCAACGAACCAGGCGTAATGATATAATTCGTTTATCCATGTTGGAACTGCATCGGCACCTACAACTTTTATATTTAACAGAAAGCCCGGTACATTAGGCAATATGCCTGCAAGTAATGCAATGATGGCAATCGGATTAAATCCGTTAGAGAATCTATATCGAGCATTATGCTGATACAGTTCATCTACAACTAACTCTTTTTTACGGATGAAATAATAATCAACAATCATAATACCGCCAATGGGGCCGAGCAAACTAGAATACGCAATGAGCCAGGTAAAGATGTAGCCATTCGGGTCGGCCATTAATTTCCAGGGGAAGATTAATACTCCAATGATACCAGTGATATAACCGCCGGTTTTGAAATTAATTTTTGCTGGTGATAAGTTAGAGAAATCGTTGGCCGGACTAACAATATTTGCTGCAATGTTGGTGGCTAATGTAGAAATGATAATACCGATCATGGCGAATGTTACCATTAGTTTACTATCAAAATGACTGGCCAGTTTTACCGGATCCCATTCAGGGCTTCCATAAATAATAGCTGATGCAGAAGTAACGACAACGCCAACAAATGCAAATAATGTCATGGAAGGAGGTAAGCCAATTGCCTGTCCTTTAATATGTGCTTTCTGACTTTTTGAATATCTCGTAAAGTCAGGAATGTTTAATGATAAGGTTGCCCAAAAACCAACGACAGCTGTTAATGCCGGGAAGAAAAATTTAAAGAAAGAAGCGCTGTCAGTAAATTTAGAAGGTTCTCTCAATATTGGACCTAAACCTTTTGCAGCAATTACTGCCCAGCAAAATAATGCTATGGCCGCAATGGGTAAGAAGATGGCTTTAAATACTAAAAGCTTTCTTATACTTTCTACTCCTTTGTAAATGATAAACATATTCAACAGCCAAAAAATTCCAAAGCATATCATCGGTAATGCTTGTGGGAAAAGCGAAGTCGTATCAATTTCTGCGAGTGATGGATTCCATGCCCGTATTAAATGATATAACGATTCACCGCCGATCCATGTTTGTATGCCGAACCAACCGCAGGCAACAATTGCACGAAGCATTGCAGGAATGTTTGCACCTTTTGTTCCAAAACTTGCTCTTGCAAAAACTGGAAATGGTATTCCATATTTTGCACCTGCATGACCATTCAATAACATGGGTACCAGTACAATTGCATTACCGATGAAAATTGTCAGTACTGCCTGCCACCAACTCATTCCATTATTGATCATGGAGCTGGCCATGGTGTAAGTCGGAATACAAAGGCTCATGCTGATCCATAGAGCTGCATAGTTCCAGGTGCCCCATGTTCGTTTGGATGGGGGGACTGGGGCGAGGTCTTCGTTTATAAGAGAAGAGTCTCCCGGGAATGCTTCTTTGTCGAAAATAGAAGCTGATAGTATTTTACTCTTTTTCTGCATCTTTCTAAAGTCTCCGTAGGAGACAAATCTTTATAGGATTTTAATGTCAAGGTTTTACCAACTCCGCAGGAGTTGAATATATTTCATCAAAAAATTCAAATAAATATTTGTCCTCGTATTCTACCGGAAAATCTTTTAAAAGCTCAGTATATTCTTCCCGGAAAGTCTTCTTATGATGATGTAATTCCTGGTTCTGAATGTATTTACATATTTCGTCAATATCCCTTAATCGGTACGAAAAAGCACCATAGCCTTCCTGCCAGTTAAATTTTGCGATAGCCAGTTTCCTTTCATTAATCCACAAGCTGCTAGCGACTTTAATATCTTTTATTAAATCTGGAATAGACACAGAAGGTTTGTAACCAATGAAAATATGGATATGGTCAGGCATCCCATTTATCGCCAGCATTTTGCTTTTATTATTTTGAACAATACCTGTGATGTATTTATACAATTCATCTTTCCATGCTGGTTGAATTAGACTGTTCCGCCATTTAACAGCAAATACAAATTGGATGTATAATTGTGTGTATGTATTTGGCATTTTTTCTTTTATAATTATTCGACTCCTGCGGAGTCGGCGTCCGTTTTGTAATGTCTCGTTCTATAAATAGTAAACTCCTACGGAGTTATATGTTCGTCGGCAATAGAAATGGCTTCACTAATAATCTTCAACCCCTCATCAATCTGTTCTTTCGTAACACAAAGTGGTGGGGCAATAAAAATATAACTCCAGCGAACAAAAGTGTACATACCCAACTCTTTGATCTTTGCTGCTACTTTATTCATCACCGCCATTTCATCCGGCTTGGCATTGAAAGGAGCCATCGGTTCTTTGGTGGTTCTGTTTTTTACGAGTTCAATACAACCTAATAAACCAGTATTTCTAAAATCACCAATGCTTGGATGTTTTTGTTTTAATTTTTCTACTTCAGCATTTACATGGTTGCTCATCGCTGCGCAATTCTCAATCAATCCGTCATCTTCATAAATTTTTAATGTTTCCAAAGCGGCAGCACAACTTACAGGATGGGCAGAGTAGGTGAGGCCAAGCGGTAACATTGCTTCATCATACTTCGAAGCTATCTTATCGCTTACCATTAAACAACCAAATGGAAGGTAGCCACAGGTCAATCCTTTTGCCATCGCAATCATATCTGGAACGATATCATGATTTTCAAAACCAAACCATTTGCCTGTTCTTCCAAAACCACTCATTACTTCATCCATGATTAATAAGATACCATGTTTGTTACATATCTCTCTTACGGCTTTTAAATAGCCAACAGGATATTGTAAACAACCGGATGAGCCAGATTCTCCTTCTAATAATATGGCTGCAATGTTTCCGGCACCTTCATAGGCAATGACTCTTTCCAATGAAGCCACGGATTCTTTCAACAGGTTTTGTTCACCATATTCCCAGCGATATAAATAAGGCAAATCGAAATGAATAAAGTTGGGCGACTGCTGTGCATCCATTGGTATTTTTCTTGGGTCTCCGCTTGCGGACATAGCACCATACGATGCACCATGATAGGATTGATAACGGGTTAGTATTTTATGACGACCAGTATATAATCTTGCCAGCTTAATTCCATTTTCAATTGACGTAGCACCACACAACGTAAAGAATGCTTTATTTAAATCACCGGGACAAATCTCTGCCAGTTTCTTTCCCAGCTCGCCCCGTACTTTTGTTACACAACTCGGGGTTACATACGATACTTCCTGCATTTGTTTTACCACTGCATCCGTTATCCGTTGGTTGCCATGACCAATATTCACATTCATCAATCCCGATGAAAAATCGATATAACGTTTGCCTTCGTAATCGTAGAGGTACACACCTTCGGCATGTTTAACGGCGATAGGGGTGATGCCTTTTTGTTTGGACCAGGAGAAGAGGGTGTAGTCGAGATTGTCTTGAATGACGGCCTCCCCAAGCCCCTCCGAAGGAGGGGTTTCAGACTCCGATACTTTTGAAATTGTTTTTGTATTCATAGTGTTTTTTTTATTAGCCCAGTTGATAGTTGTAATGTCGCTGACTACATAAACCACCCCATATTCTCAAAGAAAATAATTTTCCTTAATTCGCCCCCAAGGGGGGAAGTGTCCGAAAGATGAACTATTTGCTTTAAACAATATTACTACTTGAGTGAATCATCGACCTAAGTTCCCTTTAGGGACAGGGCGTCTTAACTCATCCAATTCACCCCCGCCTCTGCATTCCACTTCGTTGTACTCTTCTTCAACTTCGTCCAAAATTCAATCGAGCTTTTTCCGGTTATATCACCCACACCAAATTTGCTTTCATTCCAGCCGCCGAAAGAGAAAGGCTCTCTTGGCACAGGTACACCTACATTCACACCAATCATACCGGCACTGGCACGGTCAATGATGTAACGGGCCATACCACCATTTTGGGTGAAGACAGAAGCAGCATTTCCGTAAGGATTTGCATTTTCAATCGCCAATGCCTCATCAACGGTGTTGGTACGCATAATAGAAATAACGGGGCCGAAAATTTCTTCTGTTGCAACACTCATGGTTGGTGTTACATAATCAATCACTGTTGGGCCAACATAGGTACCGTTTTCTTTTCCTTTCACGGTGGTATTTCGGCCATCTACCAAAATTTTGGCACCATCTCTTTCCGCTTCGCCGATATATCGTTCAATACGTTCTTTGCTTTCTTTGCTGATAACAGCGCCGAGATTTTCTCCGGGAATAATCTTTCTGGCTTCCTCACAGATTTTATCAATGATGCTGTCAACATTACCAACGCCTATCATAGCAGATGCAGCCATACATCGTTGACCGGCACAACCACTCATACTTGCTGCAACATTCTGGGCCGTCATTCCGGGAATAGCATCGGGTAATACCATCAAATGGTTTTTAGCTCCGCCGAGAGCTAATGCTCTCTTAAAATTTTGTGTTGCTCTTTGATAAACTATTTTGGCAACTTTGGTAGAACCAACAAATGAAACGGCTTCAATACCAGGGTGGTCGCAGATAGCGGTGACTATCTCACTGTCGCCATTGACAATATTGAAAACTCCGTCAGGTAAGCCAGCTTCTTTTAAAAGCTGAGCCAATTTTATGGTACTCAACGGCACTTTTTCCGAAGGTTTCATGATCATACAATTTCCCAGGGCAATAGCATTGGGTATTGTCCAGTTGGGAACCATCGCCGGAAAATTGAAAGGAACAATAGAGGCTACGACTCCGAGTGGTACATGCTCGGTTCTGCATTCTACACCTCTGCTTACTTCTAATATTTCGCCTGTCACCAATTGGGGTAATGAAGTCGCAAACTCGGTGAGTTCAATACTTTTTTCCACTTCAGCTACAGCTTCGCTATAGGTTTTTCCATTTTCTTCCTGCACCAGTTCTGATAATTCTTTTAAATGTTTTTCCAATAATGTTTTATACCGGAAGAATACCTGGACTCTTTCCTTGATGGGTGTTTTACTCCATTTTGGAAAGGCGGCTTTGGCAGCTTTCACAGCATCGTCAAGATCTTTAGCGGTTGACATTGGCACTGTAGAAAGCAATGTGCCATCCAACGGGGAGATGATATCGAGTGTACGTTGAGAACTGGCATCAACAAATTTCCCGTTGATATAATTCTGGGTAGGAGAGTATTTCATGCGAATTAAATTTTGTTATAAACCACGGAGGCACAGAGGCAGGGAGTAGCACAGAGGATATCTGTGTAACACTGTGACTCCTGTGTCTCCGCGGTTCAATAATTATCAATTTTAAAAGTCACTTATAAATATAAGTAATTTAACGAAGTTTGCAACCTAACAACTTCAATTTCAATGACCCCGGAAAGGCATCATAAGCTTACATCGGTATTAAATAAACGACAGGGTGATATCGCCATTGTCATGGAAAATGTATTTGACCCGCATAATATTTCTGCAGTGATGCGAACGGCTGATGCTGTAGGCGTGCAGGATATTTATATCCTCAATACCAAAATTCCCCGTCACAAGAAATGGGGGGCAAAAAGTTCGTCCAGTGCTGCTAAATGGTTAACCGTTCATCAATTTGAAAATGCAGAGGAATGCTTCTCATCATTGAGAAAACGCTATTCAACCATTTTAACGACACATCTCAGCAGTGATGCAGTAAGTTTACACAGCATTGATTTTACTAAGAGCATTGCCCTTGTTTTTGGTAATGAACATAGTGGTGTGAGTGATGAGATAAGAGCATTGGCAGATGGCAATTTTATTATACCGCAGGTGGGTATTATCCAGTCACTGAACATCAGTGTGGCCTGTGCAGTTACGTTGTACGAAGCCTTCCGGCAAAAGATGAATGCCGGCCAGTACAACCAGCAGAGCCTGGATGCCGTCAGGTATAATGAGCTTTTTAAGGAATGGGAAAATAATGGGAGAGAAGTCAATAGTCAATAGTCAATAGTCAATAGTCAATAGTCAATAGTAATGTATGCAGGGAAGCAAATTTATAACAGTATTTTTATTATTTATTGCTATAAATGCTACTGCTCAGGAAATAAAAGCGGTGAGGATTACAGAGGTGGAAAGGATTATTGCAGAAAGCAAAACTCCATTGATAATAAATATGTGGGCTACCTGGTGCATGCCCTGTATTGAGGAACTTCCTTATTTCCAGGATGAAGTAAAGAAATACAAAAAAGACAGTTTACAATTATTACTTGTCAGTCTTGATTTTAAAGAGGCATTTCCGGACGGCATCACTAAGTTTATGAAAAAACGGAAAATAACCGCCCCCGTTGTCTGGTTAAATGAGACGAATGCAGATTATTTCTGCCCGAAGATTGACGCTAAATGGTCGGGAGCAATTCCGGCAACCCTTTTCATTAATAATAAAACGGGCTACCGGAATTTTGTAGAAGAAAAGATCTCCCATGAAAAGCTGAAGAAGGAAATCATGGCTATACTGTAAAACGCTAAGTTGCTTCTTCCGCTTCCATTTCTTCTTTGGCTTTCACCAAAATATACAGGAAATACACGGCAGCCCCAAGGCTGACAAGAGCCAATGTTATTCCCATAAAACTCCTGTGATAGATAGCTTTGGCAAGGCTAAAGCCTATTAAGACCATGAAGCTGATAATGATAATTCGGTTGAGGGTGTGTCTTGATATCATAAGCCGGTTTTTAGGGCGCCGATGGCTGCGGAACCCGTGAACAATTAAGTTACTTATTGGCTGAGATGCATCCATAAAAACATTCCATAAATTTTTTATAAAAAAATCCCTCCCATTTTATCGGGAAGGATTTTACATGCTTTATTTGAATGTCCTATTGCAATCTCTTAATAGTGCAGCCAACTGATTTTGATTGTTTCACTGAAACCTCTTTACCGGCATTCATTTCGTCAATGGCTGAAAGGAGGTGCTTGCGGCTAACGGCTCCTGCATCAGAAGGACTGTCGTCAATGGCACCGTGGTAAACTAATTTTCCGTTGCCATCGAAAAGAAAACATTCCGGGGTGCGGTTAGCACCAAAAGCATCCGCTAGAGACGAATTTTTGTCAACCAGGTAGTACCAGTTGTAGCCCTGTTCTTTTGCATAGGCTTTCATGTCTTCGTAAGAATCGTCTTCGCCTCGTTTGGCCTCATTAGAGTTTAGTATAGCCACACCGATACCTTTTTCCTGGGCATATTTGCAAGTCTCGTTAGTACGACTTTGATTTTTGATCACATAAGGGCAGGTATTACAACTGAACATCACTAACAAGCCCTTACTTGTCTGTGCATCTTTTAGCGAGACTTCGGTTCCGGAAATGTCCTTCATTTTAGTTTCCGGGCTTGGAATGGACGAACCAAGTGGCAGCGGGTCGCCAATATTGCCCAATGTGATTGCAGCAATGGCAACAACCGGCAAAGCGGAAAAAAGTATTTTTTTCATATCCTAAATTTTTTATGGTATCCAAATTTCGGACATTATGCTGATTCCTCACTGCCGTCTGCGGGGTTATCTTTCCGTTCGTCTGCTATTTTTTTAAGTGAGGTGATGCTTACATTCAATTCAAAGCCAATTAACAAGACGAGTGAGTTGATGAAGATCAGCACCATCAGCATCAATACAGTGCCGATAGAACCATATAGTTGATTGTAATTGCCGAAGCGGCCGACCCACCACGAAAATAAAACCGTAAGCATCAGCATCAGGAAAGTGGCCAGAATTGATCCCGGATTTATCAACCGCCATTTTTTGTGAACGGCAGGAGCATGGCGGTAGATATAAGAAATACAGGCAAAGAAGAGCAGCACTATGATGGCCCACCGTGCATTTAAGATAATATTTCTTACCACCCTGCTTTCAATACCCAGCCATTGCAATACGGCCCCTCTGCTGATCAACAATAATACGGATACGAATACGATTACAAATAACACCATAGTGATTTTTAGTGCAGCACCTCTTTTTTGCAGCTCTTTCCTTTTTCTAAAACCAATATAGTTTTTATCAAAGGACCGCATGATACCCATCATGGCGTTTGATGAAAAGAACATAGACAAAACAAAACCGAGGGATAAAAGCCCATTTCTTGGTTTGTTAATGAAGTCCTGCAAAAAATTAATCAGTACGGCATTATCTTTTTCTCCAGGAATAACATCTTTGATCAATCCATACATTTCTTCCTGGAACTGTTGGGTGATGGGAAGAAAGGGGATCAGGGTGAAAAGAAAGATAATAGCGGGGGGAATTGCCATGACAAAATTGAACGAAATAGCGGAGGCTCTTTCTGTCATTCCTACTGTTTTTACCTGCCCGATAAAAAATTTTATCACATCATACAAAGGGATGCCTCTGAAACCCGGTAGCGAAGTTGTTTTACTTTTTTCTATAATGAGCCGGGCCGGAGTAGTATCCGCAATCTTGTCGCCTATTTTGGTAAGAAGGGGCATTATTTATTGGGGTTAGCCTTTTTAGCCGAATCCATCCGACGGGTCAATTCCTGCTGGTATAACCTTGCATACTTCAAATGGTCATCAAAGTTAGTTGTGAAAACACTGGTACCATCAAATTTGTGGCTGGCTACAAAATACAGGTACTCGGTTTTTGGTGCATCCAATACTGCATCGATTGATTCTACAGAAGGTGTGCATATTGGCCCTGGTGGAATTCCGGCATACATATAGGTGTTGTAGGGAGAATCTGTTTTCAGATGAACCCCAAGTATTCTTTTTAAGGCAAAATTTTTCATCGCAAATTTTACGGTTGGGTCAGCCTGCAATTTCATTCCTATCCGGATGCGATTGAGATAAGTACTTGCAATATTGTATTTGTCCGCTTTCTTATTTGTTTCTTCTTCAACAATAGAAGCAAGACTGATGACCTCCAAAGAAGTGAGGTGAAGACTATCGGCTTTTACTTTTCGTTCTGTTGTCCAAAATGTTTTATATGCTGTATAAAATTGTTGAAAAATTTTATCCGGGGTGCTGTTCCATTTCAGATTGTATGTGTAGGGCATTACAACAGACATGACGGTGTTGCTGTCAACGCCGTATTTTTTCAACGAATCATTATTGCTCAGGAAATTTATCATTTGGAAGGAATCACATTCAAAATCATATTTTTTGCCCGGACCGATCTTTCCTGCAAACAGTTCTTTTGTCCTTTCTTTATTAATAACCAGTTTTACTTCTGATTGCTCACCGCTACGTAATATTTTCACTAATTTAAAAAGGCTGAGACCATCTTTTAATTTGTAACGCCCCGGTCTTGCTTTTTTATACTTGAGAATTTTGCAAACCAGGTCGAAATCGCCTCCTTTGATCAATTCATTATCCACCAGGTTTTTCTTCACCGTTGCTACATCGTCACCGGTTTTGATGTAGAAATAACTGTCCTTTTTATTCGAGACTGCAGGTTTGAATAGTGTATACCCGAAAAATCCACCTGCTAAAACGAGAACAGCAAGAATGAGTAGAATGATTTTTTTCTTCATAAGTAAGACCTAAAATAACTAAAAAACCCCGACGTTTTTGGCCGGGGTTTGAAATAATATTGTGATGAATTATTTAGCTGGTGTTACAGGCTGGTTAGTAGGCGCCAGCGGAACTGAATTAGCCGGAACAGTTGGATTAGTAGAGGGGAGTGTTGCATTTTTGGCATCACTGGCTCCGCTGGATGTAGCGGCAGTTTTTGGAATAAAGAAAACAGAAAAGAGGCATAATAAAGCAATAACACCGGCAAATATCCAAGTGCCTTTTTCCAATACATCAGTTGTTTGCTTCACACCCATGAACTGGTTGCTGAAACCAGCTACATTTCCGGCCAGTCCGCCACCTTTAGGATTTTGTACTAAAACAATGAAACCCAGTGCCGCAGAAGCCAGAATGATCAATATAATAAATAAAGTCGTCATGTCAGATTGTTTTCTTTAGTTCTTCAATTTTCGCTGCAAAATAAGGGCTTTTAGAGGGTTCGAGCAAACTTAATTTGTTATAAACCTCGATGGCTTTAACCGCATTTCCCTGTTTTTCCCATACTTCTGCCATAGTTTCTGTCACTACTTCCCGTTCGGTAAGGGAATGTTCGGCTAATTGTTCCACCTTCTTTTCAGCAATCACTTCTACAGCCTTGGTCAGTTCTGTTACCGGCAACCGCTTCATTGCCTTCAGCCAGTCGGTAAAACTCTTCAGCTGCTGACCAAACTTGTCAGTTGGCTTTTCCTCCTCCCTGAATTTTATACCCTGCGATGCAAAGTAATCAACGGTATGGAAGGGCTCAAACGTTAGCTCAGCAGTTGCGGGATCGATAGCTTCAATTTTCAATGCCGGTATTACAATTTCAGGTTCTTCTTTTTGAGTTACAGATTCAACAACTGGTTCAGGTATGTGATCATTTAACAATGCCTGATTTGGATAATCCTCTTCCTTCTTTTCTAATACTTGTACTGTAGCAATTGCTACGGCTACTGGCTCAACAATTACCGGCTGAGGTATGGGTTCTTGTTTTTTCTCCGGAATAATAATTTCTGCATTTCCTGTTTCGTTGAGCAAATGCTGCACCCAAAGCGGATTATGAAAAAAGAGAAATGTTTTTTGTAATTGTTCATCGTATCGTTCAGGATTTTCAAGCTGTAATTTCTTGGTAAGTAATAACTGGGCAGCGCCAAAATAAGGGTGCCGGTCTGCAAATTGCTCCAGTTCCTGAAGGCTGCATTGCTCCAGGTTTTCTTTTTTCAAGAGAGATTTTACTAATTGATTGATCTGCAAATTCATCGTTATAAGTTAAGAGAATATTACCAGTTGGAAAATAGCCGGTTAAAAATTTCATCCGTCAGCGTCCTGGTCATTTCTTCCAGCAGCGTTGCTTCAGCCTGTTGAAATGATTGGTTACCCTTAAATTCAAAACTCCGGCTCACATCATAATCTTTTACTTCATCTGCTTTCCTGTTATTCAAAGTAATATGAATAGC
>CALRVH010000026.1:0-37306 GCA_943371565.1 Chitinophaga pinensis
CAGGCGTATTTTAAAAAATCTTCCCTGCTCAATGATGATTTGGCAATTCCTTTTTCCCTGAGCATTTGCACCACTTTGGCCTCTGTGGCAATGGATGCATGATCGGTACCGGGCACCCAGCAGGCATTTTTCCCCTGCATTCTTGCACGGCGTACTAAAATGTCCTGTATGGTATTATTAAGACAGTGTCCCATGTGCAGCACCCCGGTCACATTAGGAGGCGGTATTACTACTGTGTAGGGTTCACGGTCGTCAGGCACACTATGAAAGTAATTTTTATCAAGCCAATGCTGGTACCATTTCTGTTCTGCTGCGCTGTGGTCAAAGTTTTTACTCAGTTCCATAAGGCGGCAAATTTACCTTGTTTTATGTAGAAAGCGAAACAGCAATATCGGCCAGTATTATTTCATCAGAATTACTTAATATATTCGTACAAAATTGATATAAATACTACTTCATGAAAAGAGAATTAGCTTCCTGGTACAGTCCGTCCCTCAATAAGGAAATGCCTATCGCCAGTTATGGGGATTATGGTTTTGCTTTATTACTGGTACCAACGGCTGCTGCCGATTACCTTGAATATGAACGATTCCAGTTGATGGATCATATTGCCCCTTTTATTGACAGCGGAAAAGTGAGGGTGTTTTCTATTGACAGCATTAATAACGAGAGCTGGTTGAATAACCAAATGAACCCCAGGGATAAATCTTTGCGGCACCAGCAGTGGAATGATTATGTATTTAATGAAGTAGTTCCTTTTATTAAGAACAGCACCAGCCAGGAAACCCCTATTATTACCTGTGGTGCTTCTTTCGGCGCCCTGCACAGTATGAACCTGTTCCTTAAACGTCCGGATATCATTAATGGTGTTATTGCAATGAGTGGGGTTTATGATTTATCAGAATATACCAAAGGACATTTTGATGATGATGCCTACTTCAATAGCCCCTGGCATTTTATGCAAAATCTCTCCGACCATTCAATACTGGAGCAAATACGGCAGAGTAAAAATATCCATATACTTACTGGCAGCGGCTCTTACGAAGACCCTGCGGCAAGTGGAAAATTTGCTAAAGTCCTATATGACAAGGGCATTTGGTATGAACTGGATGTTTGGGGGGAAGACTGGCCCCACGACTGGAATACCTGGAGGGCTATGCTGCCCCATTATATCGGGTCCAGGTTTTAAGCTTTGTGTAATTTTTTACTAACAGCATCTTCTTCAAAATCAATTTATGAGGACGGTGCTTTTTTTATGCCTGTTGTTTCCCACTCTGATTTTTGGGCAAAAGCATGACCATGTTAACGCATTTGTAAAAAGTATTCCGGATGAACTGGGCCGTCCGGTTAGAATGCCTGAACGGTCATACAACCGGTATTATGATCTCGATGATTCAGTCAGCTATAAAATAAAGCAGCGTCTATTTGTAATAAGCTCAGATTCTGTTTATCACCTGGTTTTTCATAATTACCGTTACACGATAGACTCTTTAGAACAGTTTATCTTCAGTGATAACGACTCGTCCTGGTATAAGCAAATGTTCCGGTATCTCTCAGATTCACTTCCGTCAATTGATTTTACTAAATACGAACTGGTCTTATATTCAGCATGTGGTCAATGCCTAGCTTATTGTAGCCATGATGAGAAGGATCATTGCCATCGCAATGTTTGTAGTTTTATGGATGCGTGGTTTTTGAGAGAACGGATGCCATTATTGGTGAAGAAAGAATGACAAATTTTTCAAACAATACATTTTTTAAGCAGGGTGTCCAATTCTACACCGGAGATCATTCTTGCTCCAAGGCTTTCAAGGTATTCGGTGTAAACCTGGCAGTCTATTAATTCAATCCCTTCACTTTTCAACTGCTCCACATATTTTATAAAAGCAAATCTTGAAGCATTACTCATGGTGCTGAACATGCTTTCGCCAAAAAAAACTTTCCCGAGTTTAATGCCATAAAGTCCGCCAACCAGTTCTCCTTCTTTCCATACTTCTGCACTATGGGCATATCCCAGTTCATGTAATTTGCAATAGGCTTTCTCTACCTCATCAGTGATCCATGTTCCGTCTTGTCCGGGTCTTTTTGTTTTTTTACAATGATGAATGACCTGTGCAAACGCTTTGTTGATAGTGAATTCGAATTCATTCCTATTCAGCAATGGTTTTATACTCTTGCTTATTTTCAGTTCTTCCGGATATATAACAAACCTTGGGTGGGGCCACCACCATAAAATAGTATCTCCTTCATACCAGGGAAAAATGCCACTGCGGTAAGCCAGCAATAATCGTTCAGGGGAGAGGTCTCCACCCATTGCTAAGAGGCCATCTGGTTCGGCCAGGTGTACCGGCGGGAATTGTATTTCTTTATCCAGTGCAAATATCATGTGTTGCAAAAATAAGAGGCTGCTATTTGGTAGCAGCCTCTTATTATAATATTCTGAAAAAATTCTGTTTATTGTTTTATAAACTTGCGGGTAACAACTCCGTCAGCTGTTTCAAACGAAACAATATAAATCCCTGCTCTTAGTGCTGACACATCCAGTTTTGAACCATTTTGTACCGTGCCGAATTGTTTGACCATTGTTCCATTGATATTGTAAATTTTTACACCCTTTAATAATACTTCAGCAGTTTGAACAGTAATACTGCTGGTAGCAAGGGTTGGATATATTACAATATAATTTTTCATTTCACCGGCTGTCAGATCATTTCTTCCTAATGCAACCAGCTCACATGTTTGCGATGATTCTGTGCCGCCAGCTGTTGTTTGCATTGGTACATTTGATCCGGTAACAATTACCCTGTCAATATATATCAGGTCCGAATTGTCACTTGCATCGCATTGAAAACGGAACTGGGCATTGGCTGGGAAGGTTACACCTGTAAGAGTTACAGTTGCATGATAAAAGCCTTTGTTGTTAAAGCTGGTGCCGGAAACATATGTTGCAACTGTAGACCAGGTTGTTCCATTAAAATACCTTACCCAGAAATCCTCACCTGCTTCCATACTGGTAGCATAGAAATAGAAATCAATCACCAGTTGATTATATGCACTTACATTATACGTTGCAGAAGTCATGGCAGAAGGTGTTCCTGTATTATCCCTGATGTAGATTGATGAACTGCCTTCATAAGAATTAACGCCAGTATATCTTGCACAATCAGCTCCGCCGTCAGTCCAGCCATCCCATCCTGTTTCAAAGTAATGGGCAAGAATAGTAGTAACACCTGCACTTTGAGTGGTAGCTGCTATTGTATTAGAGTTGGTACCATTACCTGCTGCATCTTTTGCTTTTACGTAAATACTGTAGGTAGTTGCCGGATTAAGGCCGCTTACTGTATAAGTCAGATTGGTAGTTGTTCCATTCAATACAGCATTTACATATACTTCATACCCGGTTACTCCTACATTATCTGTTGCGGCTGTCCACGACAGACCTACTGTGGAAGTGGTAGTTCCGGTGCTGCTGAGTACTGGTGCAGTAGGAGCCTCCGTATCACCCGGCGCAGTTGTGCTTGGGGTAATTGTGTTGGAGTTGGTGCCATTGCCAGCCGCATCCTTTGCTCTTACATAAATGCTGTAAGCAGTAGATGCTGTAAGTCCGGAAACTGTGTAAGCAAGACTTGCAGTAGTTCCATTGAGCACACCATTTACATATACTTCATAGCCGGTTACACCCACATTATCTGTAGCTGCAGTCCATGATAAGCCGATAGTAGTAGTGGTAGAACTGGTAGTGCTAAGTACTGGCGCAGTCGGTGCTTGTGTATCTGGTCCTGTAGGGATTGTAGTAGTAAATAGTCCTCTGCCGTGTGTAGCTGCAGCCAGTGTTCTGTCACTGCTGCGGTATTGTAACATGTCCGTTCTTACATTAGGGAAATTTGTTTCCGGATCCCATACAGTTAATGTGCCATTGATCAATTCTGTTTGCCATACACCGGTTTCAGTTGCTATAATAGCTCTTGTATTATCACCGGGATAAAACATAGCCCACCTGACAGGCATGTCAGGAAGGTTACCATCAATTGTTGTCCAGGTAGTTCCTCCGTCATTAGTAACCCAGATGTTATTGATCCCGTAATTGAAATATGTTACAATGATATTTTGCTCGTTTGTACCAAACTCAATACAACCGATCCTTGCCGTTGAAGTGGTCATACCCGGCCCGATAATGCTGGTAAAAACCGGGGTAGCATTTGCATTTGTTGCCTTGATCAGGCTTGGCGTTAACCCATTTCCGCCGCCTCCAAAATAGACAGTATGATTAGTGTAAGGAGAGACTTTTACAGCGGTTACTTTTCCTGAATTCAAACCATTCATTGTTACTGCAGTAAATGTACTTCCGCTTTGAGGATTACTCCAGCGAACAAAAGTGTTGGCATTGCCACTGCAATACATAATATTGTTTACATCATCATAGTCAGTTGGGTTGATGAATTGCCCCGCACTGGTGGAGTAATTAATAGACGACCATGTTGAACCGCTGTTAGTACTTCTTCTATATTGATTGTATACATAAGAACCCCATTGGTATTGTCCCTGGTCCTGGTCAATATGTACAAAAGCTCCGTCGCCACCAGTTACTTCAACAGAATTTCCGAGACCTGCACTTGAGAGTTGGTGAACACCGTTGTCCTGGGCACCGGCAATATAGTAATTTGTAGAAGTTGGGCTTATTGCAACGGAATAAAATTGTTTAATTCTGAGGCCTGTATTTTTATCCTGGAATGTAGAACCACCAGCTGCTGAGTAATGAACGCCACCATCAGAACCAACGAGTACCTGGTTATTACTGCGCCATGTTATGATTTGCTGATCAGCATGTACATATTGTCCTGTTGTGCCAACCCACTCTGAAATTTTTGACCATGATGTTCCGCCATTGGTTGTTTTATAACAATCAAGACTACCAACAATAACATTATTCGCATTGTTAGGGTCTACAGCTACGGCCATACAATACCATGCTTGACCACTGGTAAAAGAAGGTGTAGCTGCGGTAGCAGCCCAGTTGGCCCCGCCATTGGTTGATTTATAAATGGTGGGCACCTGCCAGCTTGCATTGGAAGGTAATGCATACAAAGTATTACCATTACTTGCCAGGTCAACATTGTATTGCGTGGTGAATGTTGTTACCGGGCTTGTCCAGGTAGAAGAGGTAACTGTCGCCGGATTATCTGTATATCTGTAACCAGAACTACCTGCCGCAGTATTGTAATAGCCGCAGGTAATATGAAGCCTTCCGGTGCTGCTCAATTCAATATCTGGCACCCGGGGATCGAGACCGGCAGGTGTGATATTAGTCCATGTTCCTGTTGATTTTGTATAGCGTTGTATTCCTTGTGTATTAGATATTGAGTTGCACCCAACATAAAGATTTCCATTTGCATCACAAACAACCTTACTTACATTCCAGAGATTTTCTGTGCCGGCCATTAACGACCAGTTAACGCCATGATCGGTAGTTCTCCATAAACCAGCCCCTCTTACTGCATCGGAATTAATTGCTTTTTCACCCGTACCAAAATACATGATGTTGATATCAGTAGGATCCTGGCAGATGCTGGCTACAGCAAGATTACCGAAGTAATCGTTGATTGGAGTCCAGGTAGGTGTGGTAACAGTAATATCATTTGTCTTCCAGAGACCGCCATCAATACCACCTACCCAAACTGTTTTACCGGTTGCATCACCCATATCTTCCCAGATAGCTCTCACTCTTCCGGAGGTTTTGCCATTACCTGGTCTTGTATTGCCGTTGCTGGTACCTACTGCATCGCTATTGGGTCCTCTTTCCACCCAGGTAAATGCTGTAGCACGGCCGGCTGCATTTTGAAGGCGTTGTTGCCTTACATCATACGCCTGTATTAACCTGTCCTTTGGTACATAGCCCAATGCAGGGTCTTTGGTCATATTAATTTCATGCTGAAGCCTGCTGGAAATGCCCTTGCCGTTTTCTTGTACCTGTTCAACTTGTGAAAACGAGCAATGTGATATTGCCATCAACAGTATTGATAGCAACAGATTTTTTTGCAACATAAAAGCTGATTTTGATTTGTGTAATGGAAATATAAACCAATATATTGATTTTATATAAACCGTCGCCAGTAGTTTTACGAGGAAAAGGCGTTGTGGAGAAGTTATATATGTATTAAACGCCAATTTTGGGATATGCTAAGCCGGTACTAACTCAACAGTAGCATTAATTCCCCTTTCAGTAATGGCATCGCATTGAGGTTTCAGGTCGTCGTAAGAACCATTCTTCACTGCATATTTTCCCTGGTAGTGGATGATATAGGCGCATTGTTCGGCCTGTTCATGTGAATGGCCGCAAATATCCATGAGTGTTTCAATCACCCATTCAAAAGTATTGACTTCATCATTCCATACGATAAGTCGACAGGAATTCTCCGTCAGCGTAAGAACCTCTGTTTCTTCAGCGGTGTCTGTTTGATATTGATTTTTGACCTCCATCGTTGAGGAGCAAAAATACATTTTTGTTTTTGTACTTTTGAAAAAACGATAATTATGGAAAGAGTAACCGGCCTTGGCGGCCCTTTCATTAAAGCGGAAGATCCAAAGGGTCTGGCTGCATGGTATGAAAAGCATTTAGGTATTGCATTTAATGGAACAGCCTATACGGTCTTGCCGTTTACCAATGAAGATGGAAGTGAGAAACAGGGCTATAATGTATTATCCTTTTTTAAGAGTGATTCCGATTATTTTGCCCCTAGCAACAAACAAGTAATGCTGAATTTTATAGTAAAGGATTTGTTTGCCTTGCTGGCTGTTTTAAAAGAAGAAGGGGTAACCATTGTTGGCGAACCGATGGATGAAGAGTATGGAAAATTTGGCTGGATTATGGACCCGGAGGGAAATAAAATTGAATTGTGGGAACCGCCAATAGGTTGAAAAAAAATTTGGCAAAAAACCTCACAACCTTATCTTTGCACTCCCAATTAAAAAAGGGAGTTTAGCTCAGCTGGTTCAGAGCATCTGCCTTACAAGCAGAGGGTCGGCGGTTCGAACCCGTCAACTCCCACTAAATCCCGTTTTGTTTAAAACAAGGCGGGATTTTCGTTTAAATTAGCTTTATGTCAACCACTTACTGCGATTTTGTAAAGGGAAAAGGGAAAAACACCGTTCACCGGGATTATCATGATAACGAATATGGCTTTCCAATCGATGATGACAACCTTTTGTTTGCAAGATTGGTACTGGAAATCAACCAGGCAGGCCTTAGCTGGGAAACTATCCTTAAAAAGAAGGACAACTTCTTTAAAGCTTTTGATGATTTTAATATTGATAAGGTAGCCCGGTATTCCGCTACAAAAAAGGAAAAGCTGATGCAGGATGCAGGCATCATCCGCAACCGGTTGAAAATAGAGGCGGCTGTGCATAATGCAAAAGCAATTAAACTGATTCAGAAAGAGACCGGCTCATTTAAAAACTGGTTAGACAGTCATCATCCTAAAACAAAAGAAGAGTGGGTAAAGCTTTTTAAAATTACGTTTCGGTTTACCGGTGGTGAAATTGTAAATGAGTTTTTAATGAGTGCAGGGTATTTGCCGGGAGCACATACTGCTACTTGCCCCATATATAAGAAAGTAATGAAACAGAAACCGAAGTGGGCATAGAAGTGAATGGTCAATGGTGAATAGTGAATGAGAACTTTTAATTCGGATTGACCTCTGGTAATCTGTAATGCTGTCCATCTAATACAAACAGCTCGTCAATTTCAAGGGTCCAGAAATTAAAGAGGGGAGATTTCTTCAAAATTTTTTCTACTTCTTTTTTGTCTTCGGCATTTAACGTAATCCAGGAACGCTGCGTTTCCATGCTGACAGCATAATGATCAATTGTTCCCTTATTAATGAGGAAGTTGATATAAGTGCGGTGAGAAGGAACCAGATCCATAAATTCGTCACTCATTTCGAAATGTATCGTTGCCAGGTATTTTTGCATCTATATAATTGACAATCTAAAAGTAGGAAAGTTGCACGGGGAGAAAAAAGAATCCTGAAAACGCTTAATTTTATATTTCCGGAACGTTAGCTCTCCCGATAGCTATCGGGATGGTTTAGAGCATTATTCTGAGAAATTAGAAATAAGATATTTTTTTATGGCTTTTGTATACATTCTTTACTCAAAATCAGCGAGCCAATATTATACTGGCAGTGGTAAGGATTTAGGGAAAAGGGTTGAACAACATTTTATTAAAGAAATAGCTGGGGCATTTACTTCCAAAGCAGAAGACTGGATTATTTACTTATCAATTGATGATTTGGAGTATAAGCAGGCAAGAGACATTGAGAATCACATAAAAAGAATGAAAAGTAGAAAGTATATTGAAAACCTAAAAGAGTATCCTGAATTGGTTCAAAAAATTAAAATACAGTATCAATAAAATTTTGAAGGAACGTTAGCTCAGTTGGTTTAGAGCATTACTTTGACAGAGTAGGGGTCACTGGTTCGAATCCAGTACGTTCCACTAAATTTTCCATTCCACAATCTCATTAACCCAATCGGAGCGGAGGGGTGTTGTTATCCGGATATAATTATCCGTATATCCTTCTATCATACCATTCTTATCTTCTCCTTCAAACAATACCTTACGGGTTTGCCCGGCATGTTGTTCTGTAAAGTATTGCAACTTCATATACGAAAGATTGCGAAGTGTTTTGTTTCTTTCATGGCGGATATTCATTGGTACAACAGGCTTAATCCCTAATGCATGAGTGTTATCTCTTTCACTGTAGGTAAATACATGCAGGTAAGAAATATCCAATGAATGCAGAAAATCAAATGTTTCTTTAAAGTCTTCTTCTGTTTCGCCGGGAAAACCAACAATTACATCCACGCCAATAGCGCAATGCGGCATTAATGTTTTGATCAGTGCAATTCTTTCGGCATACATCTCTTTTTTATACCGGCGGCGCATCAGGCCAAGAATTTTATTGCTGCCACTTTGCAGTGGAATATGAAAGTGGGGCATGAATTTGTCGCTGTTAGCAACAAACTCAATTATTTCATTCGTCAGCAAGTTCGGTTCAATAGATGAAATTCTGTATCGTTGAATGCCCTGTACATTTTCAAGAGCTTGTACAAGGCTATAAAAATCTTCTTTCTTTGGAGTTTCTAAAGCTTCGCCGGTAAGTAGTGGGGGGCGGAAATCGCCAAGATTAACACCTGTCAGTACAATTTCTTTTACACCATGTTTGGCTAAGTGTTCTGCATTCTTCACTACATTTTCAATAGTATCACTCCTGCTTTTTCCTCTTGCCATTGGTATAGTACAGAATGAACAATTGTAATCACAACCGTCCTGCACTTTTAGAAAAGTTCTTGTTCGGTCATTTACCGACCAGGAAGAATGAAAGCCGGACACTTCTTCAATATCACAACTGCAAATTTTGGCAGAATCGCCTTTGGCCAGCTCACGGATATGTTTTGCAATATTAAATTTCTCGGCAGCTCCCAGCACCAGGTCAACACCTGGTATTTCAGCAATCTCTTTTGGTTTTAATTGTGCATAGCAACCGGTTATCACTACAAAGCTTTCCGGTGCTTTTCGCTGGATACGACGAACCAGCTGGCGGCATTCTTTATCCGCATTATCCGTAACGGAACAGGTGTTTATTACATATACATCTGCCATACCGTCAAACTCTCTTTTCTCAAACCCTTCTTGTTCCAGCATACGGGAAAGTGAAGATGTTTCAGAGAAATTAAGCTTGCAGCCAAGTGTATGAAAGGCCACTGTTCTGGATTCTGCCATAGAGCCGACAAAAATACGTTGAAAGTTTAAGGTTTAATGTCCAAAGTTGTCTTCCGTGTAGAGGTCTGTCTGCAACAATCATGTATTTTTATCCAAATATTTGAGAGTGAACAAGAAATGGGCTCCTTACCTATTAATAGCACTGATGCTGGTTGCGATTGTTGTTATCAAACAATGTAAAAAAAGTGATGCGCCTGTACCTAAACCAAAGGTTACCAATAATGACAAGCCGAAAGACCCGGCCAGTAACCCTACCGGCAGGGATAACGGTTTTGATCGCCGTACTTCGTTTTTAAAATACAGCAATCATGCAAAATGCCGGATGCAATGCCGAAAAATATCACAACAAGAAGTAGAAGAAATAATGCGGGATGGAAAAATTAATTATAGTAAGAGTGATTTGCAAAATGCCCGGTGCCCACGTTATGCAGTGGAAGGAGTGACTGATGACGATCAACGGGTGAGGATCGTATATGCCCAGTGCAATGAATCAACAACTGTTGTTACCGTTATTGACTTGGAGACTGATTTTAAATGCAGTTGCCCCGGCGATGATGATAAATATAAAAATCAGCGGTAATGAAGATATTACTGCGGCCTTTACAATTGATTTACAGCATTTATGCTTTTATCACTTTTGTGGCAGTGATGCTGCTTATTTTTCCGTTCGCCATTATCGCCAGTTTCTTTGGTAGGATCAAAGGCGGTAATATGACGATACGACTGTGCATGTTGTGGGCCGATCTGTGGTTCCCTTTAATTTTTATCTGGCATAAGAAAATATATGAAACACCACATGATAAAACAAGGTCTTACATCTTTGTCAGTAATCATATTTCATATCTGGATGCGGCCATCATTGTAAAAGCCTACCGTCAGCCAATTCGTCCGTTGGGTAAAGTAGAAATGAGTAAAGTACCTGTGTTTGGTCTTATTTACAGAAATGCAATTGTAACCGTGGACCGCAGCAGTGCTGTCAACAGGGCCAATAGTGTGAGAATTTTAAAATCATTGATCAGTAAAGGAATTTCAGTACTTGTTTTCCCGGAAGGGACTTTTAATATGGGAACTACACCGCTGAAAGAATTCTATGATGGCGCATTCCGGGTGGCGATTGAAACGCAAACACCTGTAAAACCTGTTCTCTTCCTGGATGCATATCGCAGGATGAACTATAAAAGTTTGTTTTCGATGACGCCGGGGCAAAGCCGGATTCTATATTTGGATGAAATACCGGTTGCAGGATACACATCTAAAGATGTCGAAAAGCTAAAACAAGAAGTGTATCAAATTATGGAAAGGAAATTAATTGAATATGACGCAGCATGGAGAAAACCCCCAACCCCTAAAGCGGAGTAATATAGACTCCTTAATTCATAGTTATCTTTAACCCTTCAATGTCAAAAAGTGTCTCCAATATAGAAGTTTCTGGCTCCCCTTTAGGGGCGGGGGGGTATGCTGAAATCATCATACCCGCCGCTTTACCCAAAAACTATACCTGGTCTGTCCCGGCACATTTACTCGAATCTGTAAAACCCGGCTGCCGGGTAGAAGTAAATCTTGGCAAAAGCAAAAAGTATGCAGGCATTGTAAAAAAATTACTTACTCATAAGCCTGAATTTATCGAGACAAAAGATATATTGAATGTGCTCGATGCAGAACCTGTAGTATTTGAAGAACAATTGAAACTATGGGAATGGATCGCTTCTTACTATATGTGCAGCGAAGGGGAAGTAATGGCAGCAGCATTGCCTGCTCATTTCAAACTGTCCAGTGAAACGATCATTGTTTACAATGAAGAATATGGCGACGATTTCTCTGCGCTTGATCATGATGAATATTTGGTTGGTGAGGCGTTAGTGATAAAAAAAGAACTACGGTTGACAGAAGTGCAGCAGTTGTTAGACTCTTCTCATGTATATCCCGTCATTAACCGGCTGATCAATAAAAAGGTTTGTTTTGTATGGGAAGCATTGAAACAAACCTATGCTCCGAAAAAAGAAACCTATGTACTCCTGAACCCTGATTTTGATAATGAAGATAAATTATCTGAATTGCTAAATAACTGGACAAAAGCTCCAAAACAAATGGAGTTATTGTTAAGCTATTTGCACTTAGTGAAAACGGAAGGAGAAGTAATGAAATCATCGCTGCTAAAAAAATCGGGGGCTTCAGATGCACAATTAAAAGGATTAGTTGAAAAAAATATCCTTCGTCTCGAAAAAAGAACAGTCGACCGCATCAAGTACTTACCTAAAAATGTGCTAATTGATTTTGAACTGAGTGCCGCACAGCAAAAAGCATTTGAGCAGGCAAAGGAACAGCTTACTTTGAAATCCGTTTGTTTACTGCACGGTGTTACTTCCAGCGGTAAGACGAATATCTATATCAGGTTGATTGAAGAATATATCAAACAGGGTAAGCAGGTATTGTATATGCTGCCGGAGATTGCACTTACTTCCCAGGTGATAAGGCGATTGCAAAAACATTTTGGTGGTTATATCGGTATCTATCATTCCAAGTTTTCACAAAATGAAAGGGTGGAGATATGGAATAAAGTGAAGAATGGCGAACTGCGGGTGATATTGGGGGCAAGGTCGTCTGTATTTTTGCCCTACCAGAATTTAGGAATGATCATTTGTGATGAAGAGAACGATACATCCTATAAGCAACAGGAGCCGGCTCCAAGATATAATGGAAGAGATGCAGCAATTTATTTTGCCTCCCTATTCGATGCAAAGGTTTTATTGGGTAGTGGTACGCCGTCGGTAGAGAGTTATTATAATGCCAGTACCGGCAAATATGGGTTGGTAGAGTTGCCGGTACGTTATGGTGATCTGAAACTACCACCACTTGAATTTGTTGATACCCGGAAGATCATCCAGAAAGACAGATCGAAAGTAATGTTGTCGCCGCAACTGGTGGAAGCAGTGAATGAAGTATTGGCAAGAGGAAAACAAATTATTCTTTTTCAGAACCGTCGTGGCTATGCCCCGTACCAGGTATGCAGTACCTGCGGCTGGATACCTCAGTGTAAATATTGTGATGTATCACTTACTTTTCATAAGCTCACTAATAAATTAGTTTGCCACTATTGTGGCACCACCTATCCGCCGGTACATACCTGTGCTGCCTGCGGCAGCGATAAGTTTGTACAACGAAATTTCGGCACTGAAAAAATTGAAGAACAGTTGCAAGAAACTTTCCCCGATGCAAAAGTGGCGAGAATGGATATGGATACTGTTCGGGGTAAAAATGCACATGATGTTTTAATACAACAATTTGAACAAAAAAGGATTGATATTTTAGTGGGCACACAAATGGTAGTAAAGGGACTTGATTTTGATAATGTTGATCTCGTTGGCATTTTAGATGCTGATGGGTTATTGCACTTTGCGGACTTTAGAGTGAATGAACGGGCCTTTCAACTGATGGAGCAGGTGAGTGGTCGGGCAGGTCGAAAAGAGGAGACGGGAAAAGTGCTGGTACAAACTTCGCAGCCATCTCACCCGGTATTGCAGTTTGTACAACAGCATGATTATAAAATGATGTTTGTGGAAGAACTAAAAAAACGAAAAGAGTTTTCTTATCCGCCATTCTCCCGCATCATTCATATCAGCTTTAAGCATAAAATAAAGGAAGTCGTGGAAAGGGCTGCACTGGTTTATGCGGATGCTATGAAAATTAAGTATGGTCAATACATTGTTGGTCCCGCTGAGCCTGTTATCGGCCGCATCAGGAATCAATACCTGATGGAATTATTATTGAAACTACCGAGAGATGGCAAGACCATCAATCAGTGTAAAAAAGATTTACTGGAACAGGTGGCTATCCTGCATCAGCATAAAAGTTTTCGAAGTGTTACGATTGTTGCGGATGTGGATGCAGTATAGTTAGCCAGTTGTTTCCCTTTTTTATTTGTACTTTCCTTTCATGATTGGTATAATTGTTCAACTGGCCATTTCCTGGCTGATAGTATGGTTGTATGAAAAGGGCAATCTTAGTTTCCTTGGATTAATGCCCACAAAGAAAAGGCTACGGGACTTTACTATATTTTTTTTAATAACCGCCGCTTGTTCAGTATCCGGTTATTTATTAAAGATGCTGATTGCTAAACAAAGCTGGGTACTGAATCCTGCTATCAATACAGGTGCTATTTTAGAAGGTGTCTGGTTTACGGTTAAGTCGGTGTTGTTTGAAGAGTTGATCTTTCGGGGAGTGTTGCTCTATATTCTGATTAAGAAATTGGGTGGCACAAAGGCTATTATAATTTCTGCAGTTGCTTTTGGTGTCTACCACTGGTTCTCTCATGAATTATGGGGAAACCCGGCCCAAATGGCGATTGAATTTGTTATAACAGGTATTATGGGATTGGTACTGGCTTATGGTTATGCCAAATCTTTCTCCTTGTTTATTCCAATCGCCATACATCTTGGCTGGAACATCGTACAGATGATTGTTTTTTGCGGTAATACAATCGGCAGCCAGTTACTGGTAGAAGTAATGCCAGGACCTGTTGTTACGATTTCTTATTTAAGTTATTTTATGATGTTGTTCTTGCCGGTAGTAGGTTGCTGGCTGATTAATGCATGGTTATTGAGACGATATAAACAGGTACAGTTTCCGGTTGATTAAACGTTCAAGCAGGATAAATATGTATTAAATTTGCGGGGTGTATTTTTATGTTATTAAAGTTTTATCTGAATGAAAAAATTATTAATCCTCTCTTTTGTTTGTATATATATGTTTTCATTTTCCTGCGGAAGTAAATCTGATGATAAAGCCGCTGAAATGCAAGACCCCGGCAGCACGGTAAATGAGGAAGCTCAAAATAATCGTTCAGAATCCGAAATCTCCATTTTGTCTGCCAGTGAATTGATAGATATGTCAGCCTATGACAACTTGTCGGATATCCAATTGTACATGAAGGAAAAGTCCGGTAGTTTTATTCATGCAAAAAAAGGAGAATTTGCTTCGTTTAGCCGAATGATAGTAGCAGATACAGCAGGACTTGAAATTGAATTACCGTCATCAACTTTATATGTCACAATTGATCCGATGCAAGATTGGAGAGTTGCCCATACTATACATTCAGATTCATTGAGTCGGCAACTGATGGGTGATTTTAAGGAAAAACAGTTTGTCCTTGTTGACTCTGTTTATAATAGTTTAAGGAAAGCAGTTAGTTATTCCTATGAGTCAACTAAATATCCGGGTAAAAGGATGCTTTATTGCAAAACATATTCGCCCTGGTCGTCAACGGGGATTTACGTTAATAAAGTTACATGGCCTTGTTTTGTATATGAAATTGATAATATAAAATAAGCTCCCGAATAACTATGCCTTCCTCATATTAAGGTTCAAATTCGAAGTATTTCATTTTTTATTTCAAATATTTATCAAACCAATCAGGAAAATCTAAAAACTCAGGCATCATAGTAGCTGGGTTATGAACCCCGCCTTTCTTAATTATAAATTTGTTTTGAATACCTTCTTGTTTCAATTGTGCAACAAACGATTCTGATTGTTGCAACGGCACCACATTATCTGCATCGCCATGAATAATAAAAATGGGTGGATCGTCAGACGAAACATAATAGATGGGTGACATTTCCCTGGCTATGTTCATTCTTGCACTGGAATCGGTAATATGGTCATACGTTGAAGTAAGCGGATTCCATTTTGTAAAATCGAATGCCCCATATATATTGTTGGCAACCTGAAGGCTTTTATTATTGATAAAGTTAAAACCAGGTCCTCCCCAGTTAAGACAATCTGTTGGCGGGTAAAGAACTGCTGCTGCCTGAACTCTCGATGATACACGGTTTATTGGATCCTGCGCCATACTATCTATTTTTTCATCAGCCATTGCCACAGCCAGTGACAAGTGGCCCCCGGCAGAACCCCCGGTAATTCCAATCTGTGCCGGGTTAATTTCAAACTTTTTTGCATTGTACCGGATATAACGGATTGCTCTTTTCAAGTCTTCTATCTCATCGGGTATGGCATATCGTGGTTGCGAACCAAGTATAACCAGGAATACAGTAAAACCTTTGTCCAGAAACATTGCAGAGGGGCGGATTGTTCTTTCCGCCTGCAAGTAAGAAGAAAACCAGGAACCGGCAATTACCCAAACGATTACTTTGTTATTTGATTTCACTCTGGGTTTTATATGAAGCATTGTTAACGCCACTCCGTCTTTTCTACCATAAATTAATTCATCTACTTTATAATTTTCCGTTGCCCTGGTCCTTATTTTCTCCATTAAAGGAGTCCAACGGCTATCCAATTTTACTGAATTGAAATCCTTATCCGCTTCAATACCATTTACATCACCTTGCGAAATATTGGATGATTTTGAAAGCAGGTCTAAAAAATGAAAGCTACTATCCGGAACATTTGCCTTGGCCCATCTGCTGGCAGCCCTCCAATAATTACTCTCGTCAGTTTGTTTTCCCTGTATTTTTATTCCGGCAGAATAGGCCATGGCAGAATTCTTAAAATCCTTTACTTTATAAAGTGAATCTCCTTTTTTGTAAAATGCTTCTGCAGTTTGAGCATAAGAAAGCTGTACTGTTAATACTAAGAGGGAAACCAGTAGTTGGATTCTTTTCATATAGAGAATTTATCCATTGAAGTTATGGAATAAGAATGGTTTTTATTTCGGTGTAGTGATATGTATGAATACCTTCATTCCGTCTCTTTGCAGCAGCCAACATTGCAAGAGCCACCTGTCTTCCATGAATTGGCTTATATCTGGCAGGAATCAACAATGAAAAGGCAGACATAATGCCTTTTGATATTTTTTCTCCCAATCGAAATTCTTTTCTATCTCCAAGTAGAACAGAAGGTCGCATAATGTGTACTGATTTTAAGCCAACAGCGGTCACAGCATCTTCCACTTCACCTTTTAGGTGCAGGTAAAAATTATTGCTTTTGCTATTAGCACCTACTGAAGAAACCAGTACAAATTTTTCGCAGCCGGTCATTTTGCAAAACCGGGCTGCGTTGACCGGTATATCATAATCTACTTTACGGTATGCTTCTTTATCGCCGTTTACTTTTTTCTGGGTGGTACCAATGGCACAAAAAACCACATCGCTGCCTTCCAGTGCTAAACGAAAGCTTTCCGCATCGCTAAAATCCACCAGCTTCTTTTCCAGCCTGGGGTGAGTAATTTCCAGCGGACGGCGTATTAATATCCTGACCGTATGATAAAAATCATCTTTTAATAGCTCTTCCAGCAAGTAATTTCCGATTAATCCTGTGGCGCCAATCAGTGTTGCTATCATAAAAATTCAGGATGTTTGCAGTATGCAAATTCAGGAAAATATTTCACTCCGCCCTTATAATACATTCGGGATTGATGCAAGGGCAAAATATTTTGCTGCTTTTAAGGATGTTGACGAATTGGAAGAAACCTTAACCTTTAAACATCAGACCTTAAATTTCATTCTCGGCGGCGGCAGTAATATCCTGTTGACAAAAGATATCGATGGACTGGTATTGAAAAATGAAATCAAGGGCTGTACTGAATTACATGAGGACAGCGAATATGTCTATATAAAAGCCGGGGCAGGAGAGAACTGGCACCAGTTTGTTCTGCATTGCATTCAACGCAATTGGGCAGGTTTGGAGAATCTTTCATTGATCCCCGGTAATGTTGGCGCATCGCCTATGCAGAATATCGGAGCTTACGGTGTGGAGGTCGATGATGTATTTTGGGACCTGGAAGCTTATCACCTTAAAGAAAAAAAACGGGTGACATTTACCCGTAGCGATTGCGAATTTGGTTACCGGGAAAGTGTATTCAAAGGAAAATATAAAGACCAGTTCGTAATACTCAATGTTACTTATCAACTGAGAAAGAAACCCCGCTTTAATACTAGCTACGGTGCCATTGAGCAGGAACTTGAAAGAATGGGAGTGAAAGATCTTTCCATCAAAGCAATATCAGATGCGGTTATTAGTATCCGTTCTTCGAAACTGCCAGATCCAAAACTAATTGCCAATACAGGCAGCTTTTTTAAGAACCCGGAAGTCTCAGTTACCAAATACGAGGAGTTGAAATCAGCTTTTCCCGGTATCATTGCTTTTTCATTGGTGAACGGGAATATGAAACTAGCCGCCGGTTGGCTGATTGAGCAATGTGGCTGGAAGGGATTCCGACGGGGAGATGCAGGATGCCATGCGAAACAGGCATTGGTGCTGGTTAATTATGGTACAGCTACCGGCACTGAGATATATAATCTCAGCACAGAAATTTTGCAAAGTGTAAAGGAAAAATTCGGAGTAATACTGGAAAGAGAGGTAAATATTGTTTAACTTTTATTTTTATCCGGTCTTTAATAATATTACGCAACCAAAAACAATAACATGAAAAAAGTAATTCTAAGCACAGCTATTCTTTTGTTTAGCGCAATGTTTGTCAATGCCCAAAACAAAGCAGTTTACGGGGAACTGGGTGGTAACGGCCTCGTTTTCTCAGCCAATTATGATATGCGATTTACCAAAGCAGAAAATGGTTTTGGCTTTAGGGTCGGTGTTGGCTATGCAGGCGGTACCGATGTGTCAGTTGTAACTTTTCCAGTTGGTATAAATTACCTCACAGGCAAGGAGGCGCATCACCTGGAACTTGGAATAGGCGTAACTCCTGTTACGGCCACTGTTGATATTTTTAATGATGAAGATGCAAAAGGCAGCACTACTTTTATTATGCCAACAATAGGTTACCGGTATGCAAAAGTGGGTAAAGGATTTATCGGACGTATTTACGTTGGCCCTGTAATTGTTGGCGGCGGTTTCTTTTTCCCCTGGGGAGGTATTTCTGCCGGTATAAAATTCTAGTACTATTTTATAGATAAAAAATGCCGGAAATTTCTTCCGGCTTTTTTTTTATTATGCTTCTTCATCAAATTCAAAATCCTTCTCGCTGAAATTCATCATACTTCCCACCAGGTCTTTGAATTCTATTTTACTTTCAAATATTTTCTTGCTGATAAGTGAATAGGAGGAGAGACCATGTAAAACAAATTCCATCAGTAAGGCCGCCTGCTCTTCATTTGCCTTCGGGAAATACTTTTTCACAAGTGCATTTAGTCCATCTACCTTATACAACAGTAACATTTTGTCTTTGTCGCTGGTGTTGAATGAAATATTGATGTTATTGCCTTTATCAAACCAGGCTGTAATAGGCCGGTAGGGATTTTCATCTGCCTTTTCTTCTTGTGAAGGTTTGCCGGTATTCCTTCTTTTCTTTAATGTATCCGGGTTCGGGAAATATTGTGCAAACTGTGTACGGATAGCTTTGTCCACTAGGTTCATGGCTACCTGGTAGGGGCCTTCCTGCTCCCCTTCATATACCAGTTCTACTTTTCCGGTAATAGAAGGAATGATGCCTACCAGGTCACTCATCCAAACCTGTGTTTGTTTTTCATTATTGATGATAGCTCTGCGTTCTGCGGAGCTTACTGCATTTTCAAATGCAGAGATGGTAAGCCTTGCACTAACGCCACTTTTCTTGTCCACAAACTCACTGCTCCTTGCTTCAAAAGCAATTTGCTCGATCAGGCGTTTTACAAGGTCGCTTACTTTTACCCGTTGCTTCTGTTCTTCGCTTATCACAGCTTCCTGTTCGGTGATCTCCAATGCATTCTCCAGGGACTTGGGATAGTGTGTCAATATCTGGCTCTCGATACGGTCTTTCAGTGGCGTAACGATAGAGCCACGGTTGGTATAATCTTCTGGGTTGGCGGTAAAAATAAATAGAATATCAAGTGGTAAACGCAGCTTAAATCCCCGGATCTGCACGTCTCCTTCTTCTAGAATGTTAAATAAGGCGACCTGTATACGAGCCTGTAAATCAGGCAATTCATTGATTACAAAAATGCCCCGATTGCTTCTTGGGATAATGCCATAGTGCAAAACCCTTTCGTCAGCAAAGCTCAGTTTTAAGTTGGCGGCTTTTATAGGATCGATGTCACCAATGAGGTCGGCTACACTTACATCAGGGGTCGCAAGTTTTTCACCATACCGTTCGCTCCGGTGTATCCAGTGGATAGCTGTTTCATCGCCATGAGTCGCAATTTCTTCTTGTGCATACTTCGAAACAGGGTTGATGGGGTCGTCGTTGATATCACTACCTGCTACAGAAGGAATGTATTCATCCAGCAACTCTGTCATTTGCCTGGCCATTCTCGTTTTGGCCTGGCCTCTTAATCCGAGGAACAGGATATTGTGTTTGCTGAGCAAAGCTCTTTCCACATCGGGTATCACGGTGTCCTCATAACCTACAATGCCGGAAAAGGTCGGTTCATTCTTTTTCAGTTTTGCAATAAGGTTCTGCCGTATCTCTTCTTTGATACTTTTCGGTTTGTAGCTGCTTGCTTTGAGTTCGCCGAGTGTTTTTATTTTTTTGATGTTCATATATTTTTAAATAAGGGAACGCAGATTTTTATGATTGTGATGATTTATTAAGATTACTGCGTACATCTTAATGATCATAAAAACCTGCATTCTTGTATTAGTAAACTGTCTTTCTTTTTCCTGATTCAAAATCCTTAAATATAAATGCCCCTAACTTATCCAATGATGCAAAGAATGCTTTTCCGTTATTCGTTTCGGTGAATTCCTGCACAAATTTTTGTAAGTAAGGATCAGTAGCGATCATAAAAGTAGTGATGGGTATTTTAAGCTTCTTGCACTGAGCGGCCAGGTTGATACAGCGGTTCACCACTTTTCTATCCAGGCCAAAACTATTTTTATAATACCGTTTACCGATCTTCAGGCAAGTTGGTTTTCCATCTGTGATCATGAATATCTGTTTATTCGGATTTTTTCTTCTCCGAAGGATATCCATAGCCAATTCGAGACCGGCAACCGTGTTTGTATGATAGGGCCCCACTTGTAAATAAGGAATGTCTTTTACCTCAATCGGCCAGGCATCATTACCGAATACTACAAGATCCAATGTATCCTTCGGGTATTTTGTTTTGATCAATTCACTGAGTGCCATGGCTACTTTCTTAGCCGGCGTAATCCTGTCTTCTCCGTAAAGTATCATCGAGTGGGAGATATCAATCATCAGTACTGTTGATGTCTGTGCTTTGAAATCTGTTTCCCGTATGCTCAGGTCCTCTTCCTGCATCCGGAAACTATCAATACCATGATTGATCTGCGCATTGCGGATACTTTCGGTAAAATCGATCTGTTCCAGCATATCGCCAAACTGAAACTGCCTTGTATCCGGGTTGAGTTCGTCACCTTGCCCGGGTTTAAAACTGTGATGGTCGCCCTGTTTTGTTTTTTTGAGTTTGCCAAAAATTTCCTCCAGGCTTCTTTTTCTGATACCCTGTTCTGTTTTTGGTGTGATTCTTATTTCAGCCTGTTCATTATTATCGCTGAGGTATCCTTTCTCCTTTAATTCATCGATAAAGTCACCCATGCCATATTCATCATCGGTCAATTTATATTGTTTGTCCAATTCATTCATCCATTGCATAGCTTCTCCCACATCACCACTGGTGTACGTAAGTAATTGCATAAAGAGGTCAAGCAATTGTTGAAACTTGCTTTTGCCTTCGCTGTCTGCATCAAACCGGGTGAAATGAAATCCTCTCATTGGATATACAATTTACGAAAAATAGCCTGTTGTAGTTTCACCTTAACAACAACTTTTGTGAGTATAAGTTTAAAATAGAAAACCCTCCGCCAGGGGAGGGTTTTCTGCATACTATTAAGAAAAACTTATTTCTGTTTTCCGGTGTCTTTACCTTTTATACTGTCAGGGTATGCTGTGTTGGTTATTGTTGTAGGCCCCTCAGTGGTTGGTTTAATCTGCGTTTGTGGGGCATATTTTGCCTCCACCGCATTCAAAACCTCAATCATTAATTCGTTGATCTGGAATTCAGTTGTTAAAGATTTAAATAAAGGATTGTCTACCGATACACCAGATGCTGTCATAACAGGTTTTGTTCCTCCATTCAGCGATGTATAATAAGCCTGCTGTTGAACAAGATCTTTACGGATAGCCAACCTTATTTTTTCAGCCATTTCTGACTTACCTGCTTTATAACAGGCTTCCAGGTAAACTAGTGCTGTCTGGTTATGCCCGTTATAGCGGCTTGCCATTGCATAAGGAAGGTTTTCCGGGTCAATGCCTTTCTCAACTTTATCAATTAACTTAATAGCATCTTCTTTTCTTCCCGCATCAGCCATGTTACCAGCTGCTTCGGCATAAAGAGCCCTGAGGTTAAGTATATGACGGCGGTTTTCTTCATCAAAATAAACTCCTTTCTTATCTGCTCCGCCAAATTCATACTTCGTCATCAGGTTATTGAACATGGTATCAGTGTTGTTCTCACGGATAGATGTGCCACCCATTCGCATTTGCCGGAGTGTTTGGTCGGTAACCCAATTCACCTGCGGTTGTTTTGGTATTACAGGAACAAGGCGGTATGACATACCATCTTTGCGCAGGTATTGTCCAAAACCCAATTCACCAAAAGCTGAAGTAAAATAAATAGGACGTTTCCAATCAGCTGTGGCTATTATTGCCAGTATGGCCAGGTCATTTCTGTAGAGGTAATTTTTGCTTGTGGGTATTTCGAAATTGATCACATCCAACACACTGTCTGTAGGGTTAACCGTTCCATTTTTTCTTACCAGGTCCTTGTCAACTTTTATTGAAAACTTTCTTACAGGAATATTGTCCTCATATTTTGCGGACCTGAATGCCCGAAGAGCTGTATCCAAATCATTGTAGTATGCCTGGTTAAGATTATTATCAGCTGTTAAAGAAAGATAGGCTCTCTTTTCGCCCTGAATTTCATCTGTACTAAAGATCACATCCAAAGAATCGGCATCATTTATTTTATAACGAAGCTGGTTGATATACCAGTCAATACCTAAAAGACTGTTATTGATAACACGGATATCGGTACGAACACCTTCTACCTCTTGTGCATACCACAGCGGATACGTATCATTATCTCCAAATGTAAAGATGACTGCATTAGGGGCACAGCTTTCCAAATAAGCTTTCGCCATATCAGGACCTGTTGTCTTGCGGCTACGGTCATGGTCATCCCATTCCTGCTGCGCCATTAATAACGGTACAGCCAGGCAAACAACTGCGGTTACAAGATTTAATGTCCGTTCATTTTTTCCGCCAGATGATAATATGTTGCCGAGATAAGTAATACCGGCAGTAATAGCTCCATATAAGACAGTAGCGAAAACGCTACCTATAATTCCACCTCCACTCATTGCGGTAATAAGGAACGTAAGAAATCCTCCGCCTATCAGCATGTTTTTCATCGTCAGCAGATCCTTTTTGTTCTTTGCCATTTTTACAAAGGCAACAACTGCTAATCCAATCCAGATGGCAAAGGCATAGAATGAACCCACATAGGCATAGTCCCGTTCACGGGGCTGGTTACCCGGCTGGTTCAGGTAGAGAACAACTGCTACTCCTGTCATGAAGAAGAGAAGGAAGCTTACGATCCAGTCTGATCTTTTTTTCAGGAACTGATAAACACAACCAACAATTCCAATCAGGAAGGGAAGCATGAAAAGTTTGTTGTGCGCCTTATTATTTTTAAGGCTATCAGGCATAGCACTCTGATCGCCGAGTCGCTTATTATCAATAAAAGAGAAACCGGTGATCCAGTTGCCGTCACGTTTGTTGCCAAGGCCTTGTACGTCATTTTGCTTGCCGGAAAAATTCCACATAAAATAACGCCAGTACATATGGCTCATCTGGTACTCAAAAAACCATTGAATATTATCTTTCATAGAAGGGGCAATGTATTGACCCCGTTCATCTCTCAGGTCTAACCAGTCAGCATAAAATTCAGCATGATACTGGTCGTTACTTGAATCCCATATCCTTGGAAAAATCTGTTTTACGTCACTATTGAAATTGTATTCTTTTTTTCTTCCGCTGGCGATATACTTTTTTTCTCCCTTCACATATTTCATCTCTCCTTCAATAAAAGGCTCTTCCCGGTTAATATCATCAGGTACTTTAGCTGCAAAATGGGGGCCGTATAACAGGGGAGCTTCTCCATATTGTTCACGACTCAGGTAATAAACCAGATTGATAGGATTATCAACATTGTTCATATCAATAGCCGGGTTAGCATTGGAACGAATCAAGGCGGTAAAATACATGAAGTAGCCTATCATCATAAATGCATAACACCACAGGGAAAGTTTAAGGATCTTCAGTGCTGACAGTTTGATAAAATAGCCGATAGCTGCTGCACCACCAAGTATTAGTAATAACCTGAAAACCTTTACACCTGTTCCGGGTATAATTACAAATGGTAATGCAGATAAAAACAGGAACAACACAAACCAAATGATTAGTTTGACTTGTGAAGTATTTTTTTCATTGAAACGCAGCGCCCAGATGATGAGAGCAAACAAGGCAATGAAATAGAATGCAAATCCAGAAAAGAAAGGCAAATTCAGCGAGTTGACAAAATAGACATCAAGCTGGCCGGCGGCTTTCATTGAGTATTGTATGATGCCAACCTGCACCAATCCGGTAATGGCACAGCCCATGAGAAACGCAATAATAGAACCGCTGGTAGTTACCTGGAAACGACGGTAATAATAAATCATTACAATAGCCGGGATACTTAACAAGTTCAATAAGTGGACACCAATAGAAAGGCCCATCATGAAGAACAGAAAAACAATCCAGCGATCACTTCTGATTCTTGCTTGCGGATCATTGCCGGCATGTTCGTCGGCATGTTCCCATTTCAGCATGGCCCAGAATACCAAAGCGGTAAAGAAAGATGATAGGGCATATACCTCACCTTCAACAGCACTGAACCAGAATGAATCACTGAAAGTATAAGCTAATGCGCCAACGGCACCTGCTGCCATAGTTGTGAATGTCTGGGAAGCAGTTAATTGCTCACCGGCAGTCACAAACATTTTACGGGCAAAGTGAGTAACACTCCAGAAAAGAAATAAGATAGTAGCGGCACTGGCCAATGCACTCATAAAGTTCACGGCACTGGCAGCCGTATGTCCGTTATCTCCAAAAAGGATAATAAAGAAACGACCCAACAGCACAAACAATGGTGCGCCGGGAGGGTGGGGCAACATCATTTTATCTGCACTGGCTATGAATTCACCGGTGTCCCAAAGACTTCCTCTTGCCTCACGGGTAAGAAAATAAGTGGCTAAAGCAATGAGAAAAACGGCCCAGCCGGTAATGTTATTGACTTTTCTAAAGTTCATAAAAGGGTTGGTTTTGAAAGAAAGCAAAAATAGGGATATTCAGTTCACCGTCAGCAGCAGGTAAGGGCCTGTTTTTCAGTAGAAAGTCTTAAAGATGAGGAGTGGTTTATAGTCGCCTGTAAAAGCGAATATTTAAGGATGTTCATTTTTTGCAGAAACGATGCTATTCTGAATTGGAACTATTCAAAGTAAACCTTAATGGTCTGGTAGGAAAGCTGGCCTTGCCTTGTTTTTTCAGAAAAGCCCCGGAGGCCAAAAAGACCGGCCGCATTACCTTTATTTATAGCAATTTCAAGATAGCCGGCACTATTGAATAAAGCCAGTTTTTCCCCTTCCGGTACATCCGCATAACTTTCGCTGATGCGATCGATCATTTCATTTCTGGTGAAGACGATGCGGAAACTTCGTCCTTTTCGTTGTTCTTCGAACTGCTCATGGGTGATATTGACGATCACATTTTCAAAGCTGTCAATAAAAATGATCTGGCCTTCAATTGAATTGTTGTCCAACACTGGCCTTAGGTGACGCTTTTCCAGGTATTTGGTATCTGAAACCCCGATACTCATGATGGATTCCCCGTTCACTAACTGGTTTACCACTTTCCCCATTATTGAACTGAGGTAGGTAGTGTTTTTGATGGCTGTTTTTTCTAACGGAATACCAATGACGATTTCTGGTGTTTCTTCCAGAATCATTGTCAGTAAACCATTATCGGCACAAAGGAGATATTGATTTTTGTGAAAGGCGAGTAATAGTTGTTCTGGTCTCTTTTCAAACAGGTTGACAAGGATGAGGTGGTAAGTAAAATCCGGAAAATTTTTTATAGCACTCTGGCAAACATAAGCCGCCTGTGGATAATTGAAAGGAGGAATATTATGCGAAATATCAATGATCTGAAAATCCGGGTTGAGTTGCAAAAGCTGCGCCTTAACCGCCCCGACTAAATAATCAGGGCTGCCGATATCAGATGTAAGGGTTAGTAAAGGCAAGATGATTTTAAATTTGTGATTTGGTGTTTATCGGTGATCGAAATAATTTATTTAATAAGCTTTCCGTTTTTGAAGAAAAATTTATACGTTAATTTATCAGCAAGCCTTGGAAAGAATTTTTGCATGAATACGGTTCTCTTGCCGGTAAAAGTCAACACCAAAGTTCTTTTCTTTTTCCGGATGGCATTTAAAATATGCGTGGCACAATCTTCCGCCGTCATCATTTTGCTCTCATCCATTGGTGTGTCTCCATGCGAAGTGCCATCTTTATTCAGAGCAGCATTGCGGATATTAGAAGTTGTAAAGCCAGGGCATACCCACATAACATGTACGCCATCTGCCATCAATTCTGTTTTGATAGCTTCTAGCCAGCCTTGCACGGCAAATTTACTTGCGGAATAGCCGCTTCTTCCCGGTAAGCCCCTGTAACCAGCAATAGAAGATACGCCGACAATGGTTCCCTTCCTGGCAATGATAGAGTCTAATGCATATTTGGTACAATTAACAGTACCATAAAAATTAATATCCATCACTTTGTGAATAACTTCAGTTTTTGCTTCTTTGAGTAATGCCCGCATAGAAACACCTGCATTATTAATAAGAATATCAATACCACCAAAAACTTTGATAGTTGTTTCCATAAAACGACGGCAGTCATTCTCGCTGCTAACATCAGCTACCATGGTATGCAGGTGGGCAGATGGATATTCTGATTGCAGACTATAAAGCTTATCATGATTACGTCCGCAAGTGGCAACTTTAGCACCCATACTTATTAATGCATCAACAAGGGCTTTGCCGATACCTTCAGTGCCGCCGGTTACTACTACTACTTTGTCTTTAAAATATACTGACATGAATAATTGGTTAGTAATACAAACCTACTTTAAAAATGTGCAAAACGGAAAGGTCAGGAAATGAAAAAGCCCCGCCTCGTTTGAAACGAGACGGGGCTTTGGTGATCCCGCTGGGACTCGAACCCAGGGCCCATACATTAAAAGTGTATTGCTCTACCAACTGAGCTACGAGATCTACCTTTCCCTTTTTGGGAGTGCAAAAATACAGTCTCAGGCCTTTTGCGCCAAAACTTTTTCTATTAATTATCAACAGTTTTTGTTGATTTTCAAAGCTTATTGGGGATTCCTGGTAATTTCTTCCGGATTCTTCTTGTCTGCAGCAAGAATAGCCAGCAATTGTCCGAACATTTTTTTGTATTGCTCCACTTTGCCGTGCTGAGTTTCTATATTGATGTACCGTTTGTTTCTTTCGCCGAAGTAGATACTTAAGGAACCGTCTTTTTTGGCGTTCTTATTATCCTGCCAGATACTGTTGTAGCCACTTTCGGCCATTTTTTGATAGATAAGACTATCTGTTGTAAGAATAATATCATCCACATCCTGCAGGCTATCTGCATAAACGGCTTTTGCATCATTTTGCCTGTCGCTCCCCGGTAGATAACTTCTTACAGAAAAAGCTTCTTCCGTATTATTATGTAATGCAACAACACAGGAGACACTATCCGGAATCAATTGCAGTATTCTTTGGGCAAATTTTTCCACTTCAACCACCGCATCATAGCTAAATCTCCGGTTGTCCCGCAAAGTTTGTTCAATACCAATCCTTGAGAAAATCCTGTTGGGGTCAAACCCATACCGGATACCTCTTAACCGAAAATAAATTACCCGTTGCCGGCCGTTTTCAATTTTAATAAGGGCGCCGCCACTTTCTTCTAGTATGGATTTGGCTGCCTGCACAGATGTGCCTTCATTATCATGCACATTAATACATACAATGTCCGTTTCATTTCCGTATAGTAAAACTTTGATTGGAATGTTACGGTCCCCGATTTTATAAAAAACAGTTTTCTCTGCTGGCAGGAAAAGGGATTTGCTGACAGAAAAATTGGATTCCCCCGATTGGGCAATGCTGGTTGTGGAAATAAGGAATATATAAATGGTGGTTGTAAGAAGCTTCAAGGTCAGGTATTTGATTTAAAGATACTTTACTTCCAGAAGTACTTTATACCCTTAAAACGGTATTTATATAACTGGGGATAAAAATCAGGAAAGTTCTTCTTTCATCTTTTGCATTACATTTTTTCCCACCATTATCTGGGCAAGGTGTATCATATTCATAAATGCCTTTGCCCCCGAAATACCATGGCCGATGATTACGGGCTTGGCGACACCAAGAACGGGTGTACCGCCGTAGTTTTCAAAGTTGAATCGTTCAAAAAATTCTTCTTTCACTTTTTTCGCATGACTGATCTCATATAACGATTCAGCCATTTTAAGAATGATGTTGCCTGTAAAACCTTCACAAACCATAACATCAGCCTTATCCAATAACACATCCCGGCCTTCAATATTCCCAATGAAATTGATGTGTTTGTTTTCTTTTAGCAGGGGATAGGTTGATTGTGCCAGCAGGTTGCCTTTTCCTTCTTCTTCACCAACATTTATCAAACCTACTTTAGGATTCTCAATCCCGAGGATAAGCTGTGCATACACAGATCCCATGATGGCAAATTGGTTGAGTTGCTCAGGTTTGCAGTCTGCATTCAGACCAACATCCAGTAACAGTCCACTTCCTCCATTCGCTTTTGGAATGATGCTGGAAATAGTGGGTCGTAATACACCTTCCAATGCTTTAATACTAAAAAGGGCCCCCACCAACATGGCGCCGGTATTACCTGCACTAATGAAAGCATCCATTTTGCCGGAGGCTAATAAATGAAAACCAATCGCAATAGACGATTGTTTTTTTTCTTTTAAAGCTTTCGTGGGATGTTCATGCATGTCAATCACCTGTTCAGCATGAACGATTTTTATTTTTTCTGAAGGGACGCTATTTTCTGTAAGAAGTTTTTCTATCTGAGTTTTGTCGCCAATCAGCACCAGGTTTGCAGGTATATTATGAGCTGACAGGTATAATTGAACACCCTTTACTGCTTCCAGCGGGGCATAGTCACCACCCATCATATCAATGCCAATGTTCATACTTTAAGGTATAAATTCTATGATTAAAGTACCTGTTACAAAACAACAAATTCCAAATACCATCATGGCAATTAAGCCATCTGGATCTGGAATTAATATTCTGCTATTCTGGCGCAGTGCTTATTGGGCTCTTAACGGAGCCTTTTCTGCTACCACTTTACCTTTGTAGTAAAGTTTACCTTCACTTACATGGGCACGGTGGCGAACATGTGTTTCGCCTGTTGCGCTGTCGGTTGTTAATGTAGCAGCAGTAGCTTTATAATGCGTTCTGCGTTTGGCACTTCTTTGCTGACTGTGTCTGCGTTTGGGATTTGGCATAACTCAAATATTAAATATGTCAATTGTGAATGGCGAATGGTCAATTTTGTCTTTAGTGAATTATTCACTGTTCATTATTGACTAGTCACTTATTATTATTCTAAATCTTTAAACTTTTCCAATCCTTTCCAGATCGGGTTTTCAATTTGTTTGTTCTCTACAGGCTCCATTTTCTTCAGCATGTCCATGGCAGTAGTGTTGCAATGTGGTCCATCCATTTTTTCATATGCACAAGTTCTTTGCATAGGGATGGTAAGGACGATAAATTCGTAAATCCAGTTCGCCACATCTATATGGCTTTCGCCTTGTCCGATGTAGTACATATCCGGGTCTTCTTCCTGGTCATTCATCACCTCCGGGTCATCTACCATTTTTACTGTGATGTTAAACTCATCCCACAGTTCCCATGGCAGGTTATTATTGCAACGGTCGCAGGTTACTTCTAGTGTTCCACCGATTTCAAACTTCAATAACATAAAGCTGCTTTTTTTATCAAGCGATAGCTTTACATTGGCTTTGCAGTGGCGAAAGTCCTGCTGTTGGAATGCCTCAAAGAACTTATCATTAACCGAATAGCTAAATTCATGTACCCCGGGTTTCAACCCCACAAAAGCTATCTCAAACTCCCGGCGGCGGTTCATTTATCAACTTTTTAAAGAGTGTGCAAAGGTAAGGTAAATCAAGGAATTGGTAATTAGTAATTTGCACTTTTTTTATCGGAATCTTGTTACTTTAGCTAAATTCGTTAACCCCTAATTATTAATTACTTGCAACAATTTATTGCCCGTTTATTTAGCCGCCTGATGAAAAGCTGGAGTTGGGTTTTGCTGGTAGTGCTGACTATCCTCATAAAATGGGCGTCGTGGTACCCGGGTTGGGTAGAGAGAAATTACAGCCAGGGTGTATACCCGGTGATATCCAGGGTGCAGCGATTCTTGTTTGGCTGGGCCTCATTCAGCATTGGCGATTTGTTCTACGCTTTTCTGATCGTAGTTATTCTTTATAAGGTATTCAAATTTTTCAGGCTCTTATTTAAGAAGCAGCTGACCCGTAGTTATTTTGTAGTGGCATTACAACAAGGTATTTTCATTTTACTCTTCCTGTATGTTTTCTTTAACCTGCTTTGGGGGCTAAACTATAACCGACGTGGCATCGCTTACCAGCTTGATCTGAAAGTGGAGGAATATTCGTTGGCCGATCTGGATACATTGGCTAATGTTATTCAAAGCCGGGCAAACTTTTATGCTGGGTTTGTTACTGAAGCTCAGCGAGATTCATTTGACCAAAAAAGCAGGTTGTTTAGTAGTGCGGTTGAGGCATTTGATGAAGCGGCCAGGAAGTATCCGTTTTTAAAATACTGGCCAAAATCAATCAAGCCGTCCTTGTTTAGCTACCTGGGAAATTACCTCGGGTTCCAGGGGTACTACAATCCTTTTTCAGGTGAGGGGCAGGTGAACACAACAGTGCCCCGGTTTTTAGAACCGTATGTTACTACACATGAAATGGCACATCAACTTGGTTATGGAAAAGAGAATGAAGCCAATTTTGTTGGTTTTCTTGCCTGCCGTACATATAATTCAAATGTGTTTCGCTATTCAGTATATATCGATATGTATAATTATACAGTTGGAGAAATTGCCAGAAGAGATACTTCGCTTGCAAAATCATACCAGCAAAAAGCACATCCGCAGGTACTGAAAGACCAAAAGGAATTCCGGGATTTTTATCGCCGTTATAAAAACCCGATTGAACCCATCGTTATGTGGGGCTATGGGCATTTTTTAAAAGCGAATAACCAGCCTGCAGGTAAAAGAAGTTATAATGAAGTGGTGGCCTGGCTAATTGCCTATTATAAGAAGTTTGGAGTGGATGCTCTCTAAACAAAAATTTCAGTTCGTTGTTATAAGTGTATGAATAATGTCTCAAAGCTGATTATTTCTATAGTTATACCTGTAGCTATTGGCGCCACTGCTGGTTTTTTTACTGCTACGGGTGTTGACAGTTGGTATCAAACTATCAACAAGCCATCCTGGAATCCGCCCAGTTGGATTTTTGCACCGGTTTGGACCACCTTATATATAATGATGGGAATATCACTATTCCTCGTATGGAAATCAAATGCCAGTAAAGCCTTGAAAAAAAGAGCTATCACCTTATTTGCTGTACAATTGGGTTTGAATTTCTTCTGGTCGTTTATATTTTTCAATCAGGAACAACCCGGTTGGGCATTGGTAGAAATAATAGCTATGTGGTTAACTATCTTACTTACCATTTTTGCATTTGCGAAAGTGAATAAAACGGCCGCATGGTTACTCGTGCCTTATATCAGTTGGGTAAGTTTTGCAACGATATTGAATTATACGATCTGGCAATTAAACAAATAAAAACTGCCCGACAAAACGGGCAGTTTCATTAGGATCATTTTCATCAAAATAATAAGCGGTTAAAACTTATTCTTCCACATCATGCTCTCTACCGGCTTATCAGGCTGGTTACTGTATTTAGAATTTTTCTTCTGGTTGTACTTGATTTCGATCTCCCCATCAACCGGGAAGTAGATCAATTGCCCAATTGGCATGCCTTTGTACACTTTCACCGGTTGTTTTACCGAAATTTCCAGCGTCCAGTTGCCGCAAAAACCAACATCACCTTTGCCGGCTGTTGCATGAATGTCTATTCCTAATCTTCCTGTTGAAGACTTGCCTTCGAGGAAAGGAACATGGGCATGTGTTTCGGTATATTCTTCTGTAACTCCGAGATAGAAAATATGCGGGTATAGAACAATACCCTCGTCTGGTATTTCAAAGTAGTCGATCTGGTTGTGCTTCTTTGCGTCAATCATATGCTCTTTATAAGTAGCCAGGGTCTTGCCAAGATGAACATCGTAAGAATTGCTGCCCAGGCATTCTCTGTCGTATGGGACAACTTTGATAGTTCCTTTTTCTATTTCTTCAAGTATCCGGGTATCTGAGAGTATCATTTTCTATCTTCGGTTTATTATGGTGGCAATGTAAACAGGAAAGAGTAACTAATGCCGATTTTTTTTCAACATCAAATCAACGAAAACACACGGCTGGGTGTGTGGAAGATCGAGGAAACCGAAGAGTTCTTCAGAGGAAATGTACCCCTGCACCGGGAAGTGACACATCCGCACAAGCGGCTGCAACACCTGGCAGGCCGCTTCCTGCTGCAATTTCTTTTTCCGGATTTTCCGTATCAATTGATCGAGATCGCCGATACCCGGAAGCCTTTTTTACCAGCTGAACAGTATCATTTTTCTATTTCGCATTGCGGAGATTATGCAGCTGCTATTGTAAGCAGGGATAAAAGAGTAGGAATCGATATTGAAATACCGGTAGAAAAGATCGGCAGGATCATGTACAAGTATCTCAGCGCAAAAGAGCATGGTCAATTTAATCTTATTCCAGGGGCAGAAAGCAGTTCTGTTGTGATGTCGTATGATGAGCCGACATTACTCTGGTCTGCTAAAGAAGCAGTTTTTAAATGGTATGGTAATGGAGGGGTTGACTTCCGCCGGGAGATTCAATTACAAAAACAACATGCCGGTTCTGAAATAATAGATTGTTTTTTTTTAAAAACGGAAACAGCATTGACTATCCATTATCGTCAATTTGATGGGTTGGTGCTGGCCTGGCTGATGAGCTAAGCAAAGGCTTTATAGTCAGCTAAAGGAAGAGTAAAACTAAAAGTAGTTCCTTTACCAAGTTCACTCTGCACTTCAAGTATACCCCCGCATTTGGAAACAAACTCCCTGCAAAAGCTAAGGCCTAATCCGGTTCCATTTTCATTGGAAGTTCCTTTTGTAGTAAGTCCGACCCCCTTTCTTATTTTTTCCAGTTTTTCTGCTGACATTCCTTCACCATTATCCTGTACTAGAATTTTGTAGCTGCCGCCATCTTTAATACTGCTGCTGATACAAATATTACCACCCGGTTGGGTAAATTTTATTGCATTCGAAACAAGGTTGCGTAAAATAATCCGCACAAACTTTGGATTAACATATACGAGGTTCGAAGAAGATATATAATAATGAAGTCCGATATTTTTATTGTCAGCTATTCCATTATAAGCAAGGCATATTTCTTTAATTAATACCTGGGGATCTATTTTTTCCCTGAGCTGTTCATCAGACATGTTCTGTTCCTTTGATAAGGACAAAATATCTTCAAATAAAGTATTCATATTGTCAGCCTCTTTTTCGAGGACCGGAATATACCCAAGGAATTCTTCTTTTGAAACAGCGCCTTTTCTATAGGAAGCAAATATGTTTTTATAGGACATTACAGAGGCCCTGATATCATGAGAAAGTAAAGAGCTGATTCTTTGATGCAGATCAGCCGCTTCTATTAATAATTTCTGCTTTTTCTCCAGTTGATTACTCTGTTTCCTTATTAAAGTATTCTGGATTTTGAGAACGTTGTTTTTTCCAGATAACTCTCTTTGATTTATTGTTGTCACTGTATGATATTCTTCAATGGTATTTCTTACATAACTGAATATGAAGTAAAGCATAACGATAAACAGCACCAGGCCAATAATCAGAAAAATTAATTCTTGGCTTAAACTTTTGCTTATCCGATATTCGTAGTATATATTAATTTCAGAAAAGCATAATATAGAAGTAAGATAAACTGTGATAATTTGAATTTTGTTGCGCAAAACAAAAAAGCAGACAATTGACTGAGCTAAGGGATATAACATGATGCCGCCAACTGGTTCAAAATTGGCTTTTATTGTTATAGCAATTGGAACAAGAATAAATGTAGTAAACATTGCAGTACCTAATTTCTTTATACGTAGTAAGAAGATGACTATAATACACAAAAATGCGGGGAGCAGGCAGGTCGATATACTCCAAAAGTTCATTTTCATATTACCAGAAAGAAAAATGAAAATTGGATATAAGATACAAACAATAAAGGCTATGTAATTTAATGATTTGAATACTGATGGCATTTGAATTTTCTCACTCAATTCACCCTCTTTGGAAAGGGGTCGTAGTCCGGTCCACAATAGTTTTTTTGACATTTGGGTAGTGTTTTTTAAAAGCCCTCATTGGGTTGAGGCAACGAAGGCTTTTGGATGGTTGGTCTCTCATTTTTTAATCGTAGGATTTACGTCCAATAGGTTGCTTTTGTTAATATAGCTGTGTCATTTCATTTATATATTTTGATTTTTTATTATGTTTTTATCGTAATTTTTTTTTCAAATAACTGTTTTTCCCCTTCATAAAAGTACTATTGGCAATCGTAGTTATTTCTGCCCTTTTGGGGAATAAAAATTGTCTTTTGTGCAGGTTATAAAAAAAAATTATTTTCGTACCCTACCTCTGGCACAAACAAAACAGTTTAGTGAACCAAGCGTCACGACTGTTTTGTACTAACTATTTTAATTCTATTTGTGCTATTTAAATTGAAAAAATCTGTTACTCGTTTTTCTGGTCAACTCACCCGAATACTATTACAGTATGCTTATAGGGGAGTAAAAAATGAAATAGACGATTCTAAGCACCGGTATATAATCTATCTCAACCTGATCGGGATAATAACCTTTTGTGTAACTATCATTTCTGCATTAATTTTTATTTGCGTTAATGAATTTTTGGCTGCCCTGGCGATGTTGATAAGCGGAACCCTTTTTTTAGCATGGCCTTTTTGCCTGAATAGAAATGGCTTGCAATTAAGTTCCCGTATAGGAATAGTGTTATATACAAATATCATCATACTAATCGCCTCTTGTTTATTTTCCCATAAATCTTCACTGGATGAATATTATTTATGTGTAGCAGTTAACTGTAATTTTATGTACACCCAAAAGGAGAGAAAATGGCTGTTGTTTTCTCTTTTCATTACGCTTGCTTTTTTTATTGTTGAGTCTACTCCATTCCAGTATTTCTTGCCATCTCTTAATTTGATAAAAGATTTTCAAAGAGGGGATAAAATAATATTGTTTGGATTAATACTAACAGTAGTATTGGATGTGTTGGCAGCTGTATATATCAATAGTTTGCGGGAGCGGCATTTGCTTGAGAAGCAAAAATTGTTAGAGGAGGCGCAAAGGCTGGTATTAGTTCAAAACGACGACCTGAAAACGTTCAGTATTGCAGCTTCACATAGTATGCAAACACCACTTAATGTTTCCAGGTATTTTTTGCAAAGAATTGATGATAATAAGTTTGCCAGCACAAAAGATCCGGAGTATAAAGAGTATTTAGCATTTGTTGAAAATGGATTATCGCAAATTGAACAGCTGGTGTCAGGCCTTTTTTCATATAATAAAATTATTAACCTTGAAAACGAGGTCACTGCTTTTGATTTAACGGAAGAATCGGATAAAATTAAAAAAAATATGCTTCCCCGTTATCCAGCCTCAAAAATACGTATACCAAAAATTGGCCAGAAGTTGGTATTAAATAAACTGTTATTCAATATTATTATTCATAATTTAATTGATAACGGATTAAAGTATAATCGTTCCACTACACCCGAGATACAATTGGAATTTAATTTGAATAGGAGTAGCGTGGAAATTCTGGTTAAGGATAATGGGATTGGTATTCCTAAGGAACATTTTGATAGCATTTTTGTGCCATTCAGAAGAATGCAACAAGAGGCTATGTTTGGTGCTGGAAATGGACTTGGTTTGGCCGGTGCTAAACGGGCAGCAGAGCGAATGGGAGGGAGCCTGGTTTGTGTGGAGAGTAGCCAAAATGGAACTGTGTTTCAACTTAACATACCAATAGTCAGTAGCAAAGAAACTTAGTTTTAGTGTATGCTGATTATGGTCTTTTTGTTGAAAGGATGTTTAGCAAATGTTCATGAAACTTCGTGGTTTGAATTTACTACTCCTTTGTGTAGGAAAATATATTTCTTGTGTAGTATGCCAGGAAACTCTTTTTGCAGGGAATAAAAAAATTATATTCGTTATCTACCTCAAGCACCACTCAAGCAGGTTTTTAGCAATCATAATCACTGCTTATAATAATTAATTTAATTCATTTTGTGCTGTTAAAATTAAAACATTTAGCTAATTATTTCACCCGACAACTCAGTCAGGAGTTATTTTATTATGCTTATAAAGGGGTGAAAAATGAACCGGATGAATCAAAACACCGCTATATAATATACCTTAACCTTATTGCAATTGTTACCCTTATTGTAAATATTATTTCCTCTATTGTCTTTTATTGTGTTGATGAATATTTAGCATCTTTTGCTATGCTTGTCGGAGGATTTGGTATATTATTCTGGCCCTTTTACCTGAATAGGAATGGCTTAAAACTGGCTTCCCGTATTGGGTATATCTTATATACTAATATAGTCATTCTGTTTGTCTCTTGTATTTTTTCACATGAGTCTGTTCTGGATAATTATTTTTTGTGCATAGCAGTAAATGCCAATTTTATCTATACATCGAAGGAAAAAAAATGGCTATTTTTCTCTATTTTCCTTTCACTGCTTTGTTTTTTTATTGAATCGACCACTTTACAGAATCAACTACCAAGCCTTAATTTGATCAATAATTTTCAACGTGGCGATAAAATAATATTATTTGGTGTAATACTGACCGTAGTAATGGATGTACTGGCTGTAGTATATATCAATACTTTGCGGGAGCGAAATCTACTGGAAAAGCAACTGTTATTAGAGGAGGCTCAGCGGCTTGTATTGGTTCAAAATGATGATCTTAAAACATTCAGTATTGCAGCCTCACATAGTATGCAAACCCCACTACATGTTGCTGCATATTTTTTGAAACGGGTTAAGGAGAAAGAGTTTTCCTCCAGAAATGACCCCGAGTACAAAGAATATATTACTCTGATTAGAAATGGGCTCACGCAAATTGAACAACTGGTATCAGGCTTGTTTTCTTATAATAGAATTATTAATCTGGAAAATGAGGCAGACGACTTTAATTTAACTAAAGAGATAAACCGGATC
>CALRVH010000027.1:0-35947 GCA_943371565.1 Chitinophaga pinensis
TATGTTTCATAACATTGCCAAAATTCTGGGCCAAGATGATCTGGTCTAATTCTTCCGGATCAATTCCACTATCTTCTATGGCAAGTCTTGCAGCGATGATGGCCATGTCTGATGAATTCATTTCTTCTGCTACATAGCGTCTTTCTTCGATACCGGTTATCTGCTCAAATTTTTCTACAATCTCTTCTGTAGGAGTAGCAATACGATTTGTTTCCTCATCATAAAAATCCTGCAAGGCAAAATCACCGTTAGACTTAATAACAGGGGGAATATAGCAACCGGTTCCGGTTATGATTGTTCTCGTACCCATAATAACAATATGTAAAAGTAAAATTAAGGAGGCGTAGTAAAGGTAGCATTCTATTGAAATCATAAGTGATTTGAACGGTTGTTTTTTACCTTTACATACACCCAACAGTATTAATGTTACACTCCATTATTCTTTACATCCTTAATAAAAGTTGCAATTGAAACTAACAGCCATTATTATATTGCTGATCATTATATTTTCACTTTTCCCGGTGTACTTGTTCTATAAATATCTGCAAAGGGTGATGAAGCCCAGGGAATCAATGCAGCGATTTCTTTCCTGGTTACTGACGGTTTTTATTTTTATATTTGCGTATACTTTTTTGCTGGTTTTTATTATCAAAATGCTCTTTCCTCAAGCTTAGAAGAATCTCCTTATTTTTACGCCAGAACTCCTAACTACAAATCAAAAACTACAAACAGATTTTATGGCTTATAATCTTTTAAAAGGAAAAAGAGGAATCATTACCGGCGCATTGGATGAAAATTCCATTGCCTGGAAAGTAGCTGAAAAGGCCTATGAAGAAGGCGCCACTTTTGTATTAACAAATGCTCCCATCGCCATGCGAATGGGAGAGATCAATAAACTGGCAGAAAAAACAAAATCAGAAATTATTCCGGCAGATGCTACCAGTGTGGAGGAATTGACTAATCTCTTCACCAAATCGCAGGAAGTGCTGGGTGGTAAAATTGATTTTGTATTGCACTCCATTGGGATGAGTGTAAACATCAGAAAGAAAATTCCATACACAGAATCTAATTATGATTATTTCATGAAAGGCATTGATGTATCAGCTATGTCGTTTCATAAAATGCTGGCTGTAGCCAAAAAACTTGATGCCATCAACGAATGGGGCAGTGTAGTCGCATTGACTTATATGGCGGCGCAACGCACCTATCCTTTCTATACTGATATGGCTGATATTAAAGCCATGCTGGAATCTATAGCCCGCAGTTTTGGTTATCATTATGGCGTAGATAAAAAGGTCCGTATCAACACCGTTTCTCAATCACCTACTAAAACAACTGCCGGAACAGGTATAAAGGGCTTTGGAGATTTCTTCGACTTTGCAGAATCCATTGCACCGCTTGGAAATGCAAGTGCGGAAGATTGTGCTAATTATTGTATCACACTTTTCTCAGACCTGACCAGAATGGTTACCATGCAGAATTTATTCCATGATGGTGGATATTCTTCTACCGGTGTGAGCAATGAAGTGATGACGAAGTTGGGAGTGGAGCAAGGATAGCCGGGAGTCGAGAGTCATTAGTCGGGAGTAAGCCGATTCTGGTTTGCTGTATAGCGAATAGAACATCAAGTGTGTGACCCCGAATTATTCATTATCATTAAACCCGGGACAGGCGCAACAGACGATGATAGTAATAATTTGCTGGGCAAAAAATAAAAAAGCCTCCGTAATTGGAGGCTTTCAATTTTATAAGGTCTCGTATCCCGAAACTAACAGCTAGCAGCTTTTCTCTTAATATTCATCTTCATTGAACAGAAAATCCTCCTGGGTAGGATAATCCGGCCAGATATCTTCAATTGTCTCATACACGTCGCCGCCTTCGTCTTCCAGCTCCTGCAGGTTTTCTACTACTTCAATAGGGGCTCCGGAACGGATAGAATAATCTATCAGCTCATCTTTGGTGGCTGGCCAGGGTGCATCTTCGAGGTACGAGGCTAATTCTAAAGTCCAAAACATCTTCGCAGGGGTTTAATTTATAATGGGTTTAGCACCCTAATTTTCGGCAAATGTAGCTTTATTAACGAATTTTCCAAATCCTTAGTTGTACACCGGTTTTTGAAGGATTTTTTAAAAATAGGCATCGGGCTACAATTACAGTTTTTGTGAGTGGGTTCCTTTTAATGATATTTGATTTATTAAACGCATATTTGGCTGCATGATAACCGGAAAAAATATTCATAAACGCTACGGGACGGTGGAAGTGTTGAAAGGAGTTGATGTGGAGATCAATAAAGGGGAAGTGGTTTCCATTGTGGGGCCTTCGGGGTCTGGGAAAAGCACTTTGCTGCATATTTTGGGCACATTGGATAAAGCAGATATCGGTGCTGTAAGTATGAATAATACCGTTATCAATTCCCTCAACGGAAAGAAATTAGCGGCTTTCCGAAATAAGCATATTGGTTTCGTTTTCCAGTTTCATCATTTATTACCGGAGTTCACTGCCACAGAAAATGTGTGTATCCCCGGTTGGTTGGCAGGTAGAAAAAAGGCCGAAGTGAAAACCGAAGCGGAAAGATTATTAGGGATGCTGGGCCTTTCACAACGAATGGAAAATAAGCCTAATCAATTATCTGGCGGAGAGCAACAACGGGTAGCCGTAGCAAGGGCTTTGATCAATAAACCGGATATTATTTTTGCGGATGAACCTACCGGCAATCTTGATTCTGCCAATGCAAAAGAATTACATCAATTGTTCTTTGATTTGCGAAAGCAATTCAACCAAACCTTTCTTATCGTAACTCACAATGAAGAACTGGCACAATTAAGTGACCGGGTTCTGCATATGAAAGACGGAAAAATTATCTGATAGTATTCTTCTTAAGGGTGGTTGGTGAACCATGTCTTCAATTCATCCATTGTGTTGTTGGTTTTTGTACCGTCTGTCCACCAGTCATGAAATGTGAATGGGTATGAAATGATCCTTCTCTCAACTCCCAGTGTTCCCAGTTTGGTGTACATCCCCGAGCTTTGGTCAGGTGTTACAACAATATCTAACTCGCCATGAAAGAAAATAGTAGGCGGAGCTGCTGCTGTGGCGGTATACCGGGGACTGCAATCCTGGTATCTTTGTGTGGCGGCAGGTGTAGAGGGAAATAAAGGAACACCTAAAAACGGCTCCAGGATAGAATTGTAAATATTGAAATTGTAATAGGACATGGCGAATAAATCCGTTGGGCCTGCCAGGGAACCGGCGGCTTTTACTTTCCCGCTTGCATTTCTTGTGTATGCATAACTTAAGGAAAGATGGCCTCCGGCACTATGTCCGACGATATATAATTTCTGGCCATTGAAAGTGTGCACTGTTGACAACCTTAATGTGTATTGCACAGCACTGTCCACATCATCCAATTGCATTTTGTAATTATCGGGTTGGTTTAGTGTAAGCCGATAATTGATATTGGCCACTGCATAACCCCGTTGCTTTAAACCATTCAGCAGCCATGTCAATTCATTCTTATCGCCGGTAGACCAACCCCCGCCATGCACTACCACGACAAGTGGTGTAGTTGCTGTTCTGCCCGCCGGAAGACCAAGGTCAAATTTCTGACTTGCATTTGTTCCGTAAGAAATATTATTGATTGTTGTGTCTCTTAAAGGGCCGGGAGGTGGGGGAGGAGGATTTATTATATCTGTCGGCTGACAACCAGTTACTGCAAGTATAATAAAGATTGATAGTGTAAAAAGAGTGATCCTCATGGGTAGTTATTTGGTGATAGCACTATAACGGTTGACGCTCCTTAAAAGTCTAAATGGCAGAAAAAAATTAGTTAATGTAATTTCAGATAAAGCTATCCTCCATACTAAACTCTTGGTTTCCAGGGAATTTCTTCCACTTTGAGCAGCTGGCCCGTGTAACGGCTCAGCACAAATAAATAATCGCTTAGCCTATTCAGGTATTTTATAATGATGACTTCCACTTCCCGTTCTAGTCTTACACAACAGCGTTCTGCTCTGCGACAAACACAACGGGCAATATGTAATTGAGAAAGTGTAGTATGCCCACCGGGTAAAATAAAATTTTTCATAGGTGGAATGGTTTCATTCATCCGGTCTATCTCTTTTTCCAGTAGTTCAATATCCGTTTCTATTAAATCAGGGATCCGCATTTTAGGCTCTTTAACAGGATCGCAGGCTAATGATGAGCCAATAGTGAACAGCCTGTCCTGCACTTCCAGCAAAGTCTTCAGACTTTTTTCATCAGACAATAAATCTTTACATAACCCGATGTGTGAATTCAGTTCATCTACCGTTCCGTACGATTCTATGCGGAGATGTGATTTAGGAACTTTTGTTCCCCCAATCAATGAGGTAGTTCCATCGTCACCTGTCTTAGTATAAATTTTCATTGCCATGATAGGGAAGTTCAAAGTTGATGGTTCATAGTTCAAATCTGGACCTGAACGATGAATAGAGGTTAAACAAAAATAGAATGCTTAAAGTTTAAATTAATAAAGAAATTAATTCAGTGGAAAGCTTTGCCGAACTATGAACTATGAACCATGAACTCTTTCTTCCTGTCACTTTCAATAATTCCATCTCTTAGCCTCACGATCCGGTGTGCATGATTGGCAATATCTTCTTCATGGGTTACCAGGATTACGGTATTGCCTCTGTTATGTATATCACCAAAAATATCCATGATTTCCTGGGATGTTTTGGAATCAAGATTTCCGGTAGGTTCATCGGCCAAAATGATCGAAGGATCATTCACTAATGCTCTTGCTATAGCAACCCGCTGACATTGCCCACCCGAAAGCTCATTAGGTTTATGATGACTCCTGTCAGTCAGGCTTACCATCTCCAGCACCTGCATAGCTTTTTCATTACGGAGTTTCCGGCTCATACCTGCATAAACTAATGGCAGTGCTACATTTTCAAGGGCTGTCAATCTCGGTAGTAAATTAAATTGCTGAAATACAAAACCAATTTCCTGGTTGCGAACCTCTGCCAGTGCATTGTCTTCCATCTGGCTAACATCCTGGTCATTTAAAATGTATTTACCGTTTGATGCCGTATCAAGACAACCGAGAATATTCATCAAAGTGCTTTTGCCTGAACCGGAAGGTCCCATCAATGCTACATATTCATTTTTAAGAATATTCAAAGAAATGCCTTTTAACACCTGCAACTCCTGTTTGCCCATGAAGTAGCTTTTCAAAATATTGTCGAGATGAATAATCGCCATTTTATTTTTTTATCACCTTGGGTACTTTAAAAAAATGACCATCATGTAACGGGGCATTTCTCAGTGCTTCATCACGGCTTACCGAGCCCTTTACCTCATCTTCCCGCAGCACATTTACTTCCTCACTCATGAATAACATCGGCTCTACCCCGTCAAGGTTGAGTTCATTGAGTTTTTCTACAAACGCAATCATCCTTTGCAGATCATTTTTGATTTCTGCGTTCTCGGTTTCAGTAAACTGTAGCCGGGAAAGATGCGCCAGTTTATCCACCATTGCGTCGTTCACTTCCATAAAGCAAATATAGTCGTTAGCCGGGAGTCAGGTAGTCGGTAGGCAAAGTCGTTTTCAGGTCAAATGTATTACTCCTGGCTATGGACTTAAGACTCCTGACTACCTGCCTGCCGGTAGGTAAGGTTTTGTTATCTTCGCCGCCGCATGAGCAAAAGAAAAGAAATAGTAATGAGTGGCATCCGGCCCACTGGTTTTTTACACCTTGGTAATTATTTTGGAGCTGTAAGAAATTATGTAAGGATGCAGGAAGAGTTTGAGTGTTATTTCATGGTGGCCGATCTGCATTCTCTTACCACACACCCGGATACAAAAGAATTAAAAACAAATGTGCAGCGGGTATTGTCAGAAAATATTGCCTGCGGCCTTGACCCTGATAAAGCAGCTCTTTATTGTCAGAGCCATGTGTACGAAACATCTGAATTGTATTTGTACCTGAATATGCTGGCGTACATAGGCGAGTTGGAAAAAACAGTAACATTTAAAGATAAAGTACGCCAACACCCGGAGAATATTAATGCCGGTTTGTTAACGTACCCTGTATTGCAAACAGCTGATATTATCCTGCACCGGGCATCGTATGTGCCGGTAGGCAAAGACCAGGAGCAACATTTAGAAATGGCCCGCAATTTTGCTAACCGTTTCAATCATCGTTATGGTGATGTATTTCCGGAACCACATGCATTTAATTATGGGGATGCATTGGTAAAAGTTCCCGGCCTTGATGGAACTGGCAAAATGAGTAAGAGTGAAAATCAGAATGCAACACTTTTCCTGTCGGATGATGATGAACTGATCCGCAAGAAAGTGATGAAGGCAAAAACTGATAATGGCCCCACAGAGCCCAACTCACCCAAGCCTGATTATATTGAGAATATTTTTGGGCTGATGAAATTAGTCAGCAGCAATGAAGTAATTAATAAGTTTGAAAGAGATTATAGTAACTGTACTATACGTTATGGCAACATGAAGAAACAACTGGCAGAGGATATGGTAACATTTATCAGTCCAATCAGGGAGAAAGCAGAGGCGATCCGTAATGATGAGCAGTATCTAAAGGGAGTGATGGAAAAAGGTGCTGAAAAAGCCCGAAAAAGTGCTCAAGCCACGATGCGCCTGGTAAGAGAGGCTATAGGCTTAAATTATTTTTGATTTACGATATAAGACTTTAGATTTGATTTTTATGAACTTCTAAATTTTCCGTCAGTAACGGATCAGTGCATGGCAAAATCAAAAAAACCAAAACACATCGCAGTAGCCGGAAATATCGGTGCCGGTAAGACCACTTTAACTGAAATGCTGAGTAAGCATTACAAATGGATTCCCAATTTTGAAGATGTGGACCATAATCCTTACCTCATGGATTTTTATGAGGACATGCCCCGCTGGAGTTTTAACCTGCAGATATTTTTCTTAAATAGTCGTCTTCGCCAGTTAGTAGAAATACAAAAAGGGACGGAAACGGTTATACAAGACAGGACCATTTATGAGGATGCCAATATTTTTGCGCCCAACTTGCATGAAATGGGGCTGATGAGCAAAAGGGATTTTGATAACTATTTTCATTTTTTTCAAACATTAAAAACACTGGTGCAACCACCGGATTTGCTTATCTATCTAAATGCATCTGTACCTACATTGGTTGGACAGATACAAAAAAGAGGCAGGGAGTATGAAGAAAATATCCGCCTGGATTATTTAAAAAAACTGAACGAGTACTACAATAAGTGGATTGCCGAATACAAAGAAGGCCCATTGCTTATCATTGATGTTGACAAAAACAAATTCGGCGAAAAGGATGAGGACTTTGGAGAGATCATCCGGAAGGTGGATGGGCAGCTCTACGGGCTATTTTAAATAAACGATTATGAGGAAATTATTTTTACTGCTTTCCTTATTTTCCGCTTTAAATACTTACTCACAGGAATTTACAGATACTACTTTTTCTGTACGGGGATTTACCTGTCAGTGCAAATACAACATCAATATTGAGGATGATAATAAGATATTTGACCGTACTGAAAAACCGGCCTATTATCCCGGCGGTGATGAAGACTGGAAGAAATATGTAAAGAAGAATATGGATAAAGGCTTTAAAGGCAGTCATCCGGTAGAAGTTCGGTTCCAGGTTGATAAAAATGGTGACCTGGCAAATTTTCTGTTACTGAACAAAGCTCCCAATCAGAAATACGAAGAAGTGTTGAGGCTTTTAAAATCGTCCGGTAAATGGTTTCCCTCTGTACAAAACGGGTATTGTGTAAAATCTTACGTCAGGCTTTCTTTTGAGCTTTAGTAGTCAGCCCAATCAGCATATTCTTCCAGCATCGCTGCAATTTTCTTTAACCATGCTGCCTGCTCTTCTTTTTTTATACTGTGATTGGTTTCTTTATCGTACTTATTTTGAGTCTCCTCTTTTTCTTTGGTGATATCCTCGTAGATCTTCTTCAGATCTTTCTCGTACGTTTTTCGATTGAACTTATACTCACTCATTTTTTGATACAGCTTACGGGCAAAGATCTCTGCAATATCAAAATGACCTTGTTCATGACTCAGGATGTAGGATGTCTTATGCAAACCCCATGACCGGGTTTTAGAAAACCGTGAATATATTTTATAACTGAAGCTGGTGCTGGTAATATTATAGTTTATACCAAGATAAGTAGTAGTGGATGCGGCTGCATCACTTTCGGGGTTGGGGTTTGCTTTATAATCAGTCCAAGTCAGTTTCCGGTTGGCATCCCATTGCAGCACTTCTTCATCGCTGTTTTGTGCATAGAGTGTCACAGGGAAAAGTGGCAGACAAATAAGAAAATAGTTCAACAGGTATTTCATTGCAGTAAAATCAACGTAAAGTCGGTGTAAAAGTTTTATCGGCTGCATAACTGGTCGTTAAATAAATGAAAAACCCCGTTTCGTTTTACCGAAACGGGGTTCTTTAAAAACGTCCTGGGTTTATAGCCTATGCTTTTGGGGCTGCTGCCAGAATTTCAGCGGACACTCCATCGGCGTATTTTTCAAAATTCCTTACAAACAAACTGGCCAGGTATTTTGCTTTTTGTGTAAAAGCTGTTTTATCTGTCCAGGTATTAATGGGATTTAAGACGTCTGCGGGTACATCCGGACATTCCGTTGGAATGGCTACTCCGAAGGTGGGGTCAGTAATAAATTCAACATCATTCAGTTTTCCTTCGAGGGCAGCTGTAATCATAGCTCTCGTATATTTTAGTTTCATCCGGTTTCCAATTCCATAAGGGCCACCAGTCCAGCCAGTATTTATCATCCACACATTTACTTTATGCTCCTGCATTTTTTCTCCCAGCATATGTGCATACTTACCGGGATGCAATGGAAGGAATGGTGCGCCAAAGCAGGCACTAAAAGTAGGCTTGGGTTCTGTTACACCTAATTCTGTACCGGCCACTTTTGCTGTGTAGCCAGAAATAAACTGGTACATCGCTTGTCCGGGGGTTAGTTTGGAAATAGGAGGCAACACTCCAAATGCATCACAGGTAAGAAAGAAAATATTTTTAGGCAACCCGCCTATCGATGGTTCCAATGCATTACTGATAAAATGTAATGGATAAGAAACCCTTGTATTTTCAGTGATTGAACTATCGTCGAAATTTATCTTGTTGGTGCCGGGATAGAAGGTGACATTCTCTACCAATGCACCGGGGCGGATCGCATGAAATATCTCTGGTTCCTTTTCTTCAGTAAGGTTGATCGTTTTTGCATAACAACCACCTTCAAAGTTGAAGATATTATCAGACGTCCAGGCATGCTCATCGTCACCAATCAATTTACGTTTGGGATCAGCACTTAAAGTTGTTTTACCGGTGCCACTTAAGCCAAAGAAAATTGCTGTATCGCCATCATCACCCATATTAGCACTGCAATGCATGCTCAATACATTTTTTTCGTGTGGTAAAATGTAATTGAGGATAGTGAAGATGCCTTTTTTGGTTTCACCTGTGTAGCCGGTGCCGGCAATTAGAATCATTTTGTGTTTGAAAGAAACGATGGCTCCATTATGCTGACGGGTGCCACATTCTTTAGGGTCAAGTTTCAAGCCGGGAACACTCAGGATTTGCCATTCCGGTTCAAAATTTTCCAGTTCTTCTTCAGTCGGGCGGAGAAACATGTTATAAGCGAACAAATTATTCCAGGGCTTCTCATTTATCACCCGGATACTAAGCCGGTAGCGGGGATCGGCACAAGCATAGCAATCACGGACCCATATCTCAGGAATAGTGCTGAGATAGTCGGTAACTTTTTGGAAAATAATGTCGAAGTATTTGGGTTCAATGGGAATATTGAATTCATTCCAGTGTACAGAATCTGCTGTAGTTTCATCTTTTACAGTGAATTTATCCTTAGGCGACCGCCCGGTAAACTGACCGGTTTGAATTACCAATGCGCCGGTATCATTCAGTACACCTTCGCCAATGCGGATGGTATCCTGTACTAATTCTTCCGGAGATGATTGATAATGAATAGATTCAGTGTTTTTTAGTCCCAGTTTAAGCAAGTTTTTCACAGGGAAAGTAATAGTAGGAACAGACATATTAGCAATCGAATTTGTTGAAGGCACAAAGGTAAGTATCAAAACTATTTAAACACAAACAAGTGTTAGTAATACACATTAAAAGGAAGCTAAAATTTTCCTTTGGATGTTGGGAGTCATTCATTTAGTCCTTTTTGTTTTGAAATAAATCTGCCTAAACCCCAAAAACGTTGAAAATCGTTCAATTCTTATTCTCTTTTCCAGTTTTGTGATGAAAGATATTTGGCTGATAAGTTTGCTCATTATCTTTAGAGCAATATTTAATTGCTTGCTTTAAACCAACCAACCCTTAGCTCATGAAATATTTACCCCTCAACAAAGACATCTTTATTGAAAACCGGAATCGGTTTATCGGCCAGATGCAAAAAAAATCCATTGCCATTTTTGTAAGTAATGATGAAGTGTCGTCAAACGGCGATGCTATTTATGGATTCAAACAAAACAGTGACCTGTTTTGGCTGAGCGGTGTTACCCAGGAAGACAGCATGGTTATTTTATTTCCTGATAATCCGGATCCTAAATACCGTGAAGTACTGGTATTGGTCCGCCCCAATGAGTTAAAAGAAAAATGGGATGGAAAAAGATTGCGGGTAAATGAAGCACAGGAAATGAGTGGTATTACAACTATTGTTTGGCTGGACAGTCTAGATGGATTGTTGCAACCCTGGATTCACCTGGCTGATAATATTTACCTGGATAGTAATGAGAATGACCGCAAAGCAAATCTCCTGAGAACGAGAGAATACCGTTTTGTTGACGAAATGAAAAGCCGCTATCCGCTGCATAACTATTTACGGGCGGCAAAGATCATGAAAGAACTGCGGGGCGTTAAAACTGCATTGGAAGTAGAAGTATTACAAAAAGCCATTGATATTACTGATAATACATTCCGCCGGTTGTTGAAATTTATCAAACCGGGTGTAATGGAATATGAAATAGAAGCGGAAATATTTCATTCTTTCCTCAGCCAACGGGCTACCGGCCCTGCATATGGCAGCATCATCGCCAGCGGCGACAGGGCAAGAACATTGCACTATGTAAGTAATAATGCAGCATGTAAAGAAGGTGAATTGATATTGATGGACTTTGGCGCCGAGTATGGCGGCTATTGTGCTGACCTGACAAGAACAGTTCCCGTAAGTGGAAAATTTGGACGCCGGCAAAAAACAGTTTACAATGCCTGCCTGCATTTACATGATTATGCAAAAAGTATTTTGAAACCCGGGATCAGCATTCTTGATTATACGGATAAAGTCGGAGAGGAAGCCACACAACAATTTTTAAAAATTGGCTTATTACGCAAAAGCGATGTAAAAAATGAAGACCCTGAAAACAGGGCGTACCGCAAATATTTGTACCACGGTATTTCTCATCATCTTGGTATTGATGTTCATGACCTGGGGACAAGAACAGAACCAATTAAAGCCGGTATGGTATTTACTGTTGAGCCCGGCATTTATATTGAAGAAGAGCAAATGGGAATACGGATTGAGAACAATCTCTGGATTACAAAAAATGGCAATAAGGATTTAATGAAAAATATTCCCATTACCGTAGAAGAGATTGAAGCGTTGATGAAAGGATAGAGTGTTCATAGTTCTTAGTTAAGGGTTCATGGTATTTTCCTATTATTACTAATAACTTTTATAGCTTTGAGATTCTTGCTATGAACTATAAACTATTAACAATGAACTTTCCCGCATGAAGCAAATCCCCAATCTTTTTACTTTACTGAATCTTGTTTTCGGTTGTTTGGCTATTGTCTTTACGCTGCAGAACGGCATCATGATTACGGTGGATGCTGAAGGAACCGAGTTACTCTACATCCCTGAAAAAATATGGATGGCCTCGCTTTTTATAGGAATCGCTGCTTTAGTTGATTTTTTAGATGGATTTGTGGCCCGCCTTTTTAAAGCCAGTTCCGAAATGGGTAAGCAGTTGGACTCCCTGGCAGACCTGGTAAGTTTTGGCGTAGCTCCTGGTTTGATTCTTTACCAATTTTTGCGATTAAGCTTTGCTCAACATCCGGGAGGACTTGATGTTTCCTTGCTTTGGTTGTTACCTGCCTTTCTATTGCCTTGTGCGGCAGCGTGGCGGCTGGCAAGATTTAACCTGGACACCAGTCAGTCTTATTCTTTTAAGGGAATGCCGGTACCGGCGGTGGGGCTTCTTGTCGCTTCCCTCCCATTAATATACTGGAATGTAAATGAAGAAAGTATCAGAACACTGTTGCTCAACAAATGGTTTTTGTATGGATTGATACTGGCACTCTCCTGGCTGATGGTTTCTACTTTGCCTTTAATGGCGTTGAAGTTTAAAGATTTCAGCGTTAAGAATAATGTGCCGAAATACTTACTGGTAATAATTGCTATTGTTGCTTTTGTACTATTAAGATGGCTGGCTATTCCGCTAGTTATACTTGCTTACGTTATGCTGTCGTTAACATTTATGCCAAAAAGAAAATAAGTTTGAATCTTACATTCCTTTAGGCCATGTTTTTTTTAAATCAATCAAAATGGAAATAAGAGAAGAAGACAAAGCCAAGCTTGAATTGTTTAGACAATATATAAAATCGGATTTGACCGATTTTTTAAAGGAAGACTATCTATCATTAGAAACTAAAGAACCTATTGAAAATCTTTTTGAATATAGGCCTATGATGGGGAACCCACAAAAGGATTATATATATTTATCCGTTTCGCCTCGTAATCCTGTTGATATAGGCGCAAAGAAATTATCTGAAAATTTAAGAAACTATATTTTAGAATGTTGGGAGAAGGTAAAATAAAGTTTTTTTTATACACTTTGACATAGAAAAATGTCCATTTTCTATATTATATATTCTCTTATTTATTCAAAGTTAAAAGGAAAGATTTTTGATCTTTTATCGGTAACAATAATTCAAAAACATTTTTCAGATTAGAGTTTACAAACCCATTAGGAAACAAATGGAGTATTTCTGTATTATCACAAATTAAAACAAAACACTCATACCCTCCTCGGGCAACTGTTTTGAATATATTCTTTATCTTAAAAATGAAAGTTTGTTCGGGGATATAAAAAATTACTGTTATTTGCTTATTTAAAAATTCAACGGTGACTACCCAATCAAGTTTTTTTTGGCTTTCGTCGATTGAATTAAACTGTGAGCACTGGAAAACTGAAAAAGTGCCTGTAAATGGAAGATTATTTAGTGGAATAGGCATAACTGTTCATTTTGTAAAATTCCTTAAAAGTATTATTTTTTCAAGTTTAAGTGTATAAAAAAAATTACTGGTAAAAGTCAACCTGTTTTTTTGGGAAAAATAAATTACATCCATGAATTCTTACCATAACAATGCGGTTGATGTATTAGTAGAGAACATTTGCTTAAGCCGGACCCAATTATTTGAAAAATTGGATATGACCAATAGAAGAGAGTTTAGAACGATGGTAGATAAATTAATGAAAGAGGGAAGAATACGGTATGAAAGCGATATAAATGGAGGAGGCCCAGTCCTATCGCCCAAAGTACTTAAACTGGCAGAGTTTGATAAGGAAAGCGATGACCTAACAAAGGTTTTTTACATTAACTATGTGCCGACAAATGTGTTGGAAAAGGTATTGGAATATGTAGAACCTGGCATTGACCCTTTTGAAGATGAACTTGATTTTCATTTGGAAATAATGGGCTATAAATTAGAAGAAAAGTACAAAGGGTTTTTCGAGCAAGAAAACGGATTTACACTGGATTATACAAAGTTTCGCTACGATTTATGGGCAGAATATTTGTTTCATAAGTACGGGGATTTGGAACAGAAATAGTATTGATATTTAGCATAACTGGCTTTTATTGTTGCCTTATCTTTGCTCTTTAAAAACAAAACAGCATGACCTATACAGTTCAGATAAAAGTAATGCCGCTGAAAGAATTATTAGACCCACAGGGCAAAGCCGTGATGGGAGGGTTGGAAAATCTTGGCCTCAATGGCGTGGAAGATGTGCGGATAGGAAAAAATATTACCCTGCAGGTAACTGCTGATTCACCGGATAAAGCAAAACAGATCGCAGAAGAAGCGAGTAAGAAACTGTTGGCTAATCCTGTGATGGAGTACTTCGAGGTGGTGGTTAATTAGTTTGCTGGTTAACTTGTTAATTGGGGTTTTAATTCAAAGAGTTATCACCACCGCTGAAAGCCTGATTAGCCAATACACTAATTAACGAATAACCTATGTTGTTTTTAGTTCCCACACCCATCGGCAATCTAAAAGACATCACCCTCCGGGCTATTGAAGTACTGAAAGAAGTTGATCTTATTTTGGCAGAAGATACAAGGACAACATCACACTTGCTGAATCATTACCAGATCACTAAACCTCTTTCTCCTTATCATCAGCACAATGAACATAAAGTGCTGCATCACCTGGTAAGCCAGTTATTAGAAGGAAAGAAAATGGCGGTGGTAACAGATGCAGGCACTCCGGGTATTTCCGATCCGGCTTTTTTGTTGGTAAGAGAATGTATTAAAGTTGGCGTGAAAGTGGAATGCCTGCCCGGTGCTACGGCTTTTGTACCAGCATTAGTAAACAGTGGTATCCCTACCAACCGTTTTTGCTTTGAAGGTTTTTTACCATTAAAAAAAGGCAGGCAAACTTTGTTGAAACAATTAGCAGAGGATGAGAGAACCCTGATCTTTTATGAATCGCCCATGCGGTTGGTGAAAACACTGGAAGAGTTGATCATTTATTTTGGAGCAGACAGGCAATGCAGTGTAAGCCGGGAACTGACGAAGATGTTCGAAGAGAACAAGCAGGGCACATTACGGGAAGTGGCTGACTACTTTAACCAAAAAACAGTGAAAGGCGAGATAGTGATTGTAGTGGCTGGTAAAGATTAATAGCATTTTATTATGAAAAGCTGTTACTATTTTTGCCCCTGAATTCTTTCATTTAAAACCACATATTTATGAAACCCATTCGCTTCCTTGTATGCCTGACCGCTGTACTGGTAATTTCTACCGCCGGTAATGCGCAGGTAACTTCTATTCCTGAACAAGCCAAAGAAAATTTTTTCAAACAATATCCTGACGCTAAAAATGTGCAATGGGAAAATGATGTGGTGAATGTCAATGCCCGGTTTGAGCAGGATAGCAACAAAATGAACGCCGAATACAATAACAAAGGAATTTGGAAGAGAACGCTGAAAGACTGGACTTACGACAAACTGGCAACCGATATAAAAGAGGGATTTACAAAAAGCAAGTATGCAGGTATGCAAGTGCTTGATGTAAAAGTGTTGTACCTGCCGGGTTATGTAATACAATACCGGCTGAAAGTATCTAAAAACGATGTAGAGAATAAATTCCTTTTTTTTAATACAGAAGGCCGGTTGATAAGAACAACGGTGGCATTATAAAAGTCATTCATCTTTTTTTATAAACTGATAGTTGCAGGTGAGCTTACTGCGGGCCATGCTGATAGTTGTCAGCTTTCTTTAATACCATTCTGTGAACTGTTCAATAGCTTTTCTTTTTAGATCGGGTACCCAGCATTCTTCTGCCGGGTAGCCAACCGGTATTAGTAAAAAGGGTTTTTCATTTTCCGGCCTGGCTAAAATTTTTGATAAAAAATTCATGGGAGAAGGCGTATGAGTAAGAGCAACTAACCCGGCATGATGAATAGCGGCTAATAAAAATCCGCAGGCCAGTCCGCAGCTTTCTGTAGCATAGTAAACTGTCCCTTTACTCCCGTCTTCTTTCAGTTCATAACTTTTTTTGAAAACAATAATGAGGTAGGGAGCTGTTTCTAGAAATTCTTTCTTCCAATCGGTTTGTAATGGCCGAAGGTCTTTCAGCCATTCATCCGGCATCCGGCTGCTATAGCTTTCAAATTCTTCTTTTTCCGCTTTTGCCCGGATTTGTTTCTTTAGATCAGGATCACTCACTATACAAAATGTCCAGGGTTGTTTGTGAGCCCCACTGGGTGCGGTAGAGGCTGTCTGCACTATGTGTTCAATTACTTCTTTTGGTACAGCGGCAGCAGAAAAATCTCTTACTGTTCTCCGTTTATCCATCCATTGATAAAATTCATAACTCTTTTGTAGCATCTCTTCGGGAGAAAAAGTCTTGCTGGAATAAGCAACAAAAGGGTAACCATCAATCAATTTTGTTTTTGCCATAACATCTATTTAGCGAAATTTACCACTTCAAATAATATTGCATGAAAAAAATCTCTCTTTTCTCAATAATCATTTTTACGCTTTCCTCTGTTATCTATGCGCAGCCCGACCGCTGGCAACAACGGGTTAAATACACGATGAACGTTGACATGAATGTGCTGACCAACCAGTTTACCGGTAAACAAAAGCTGGAATACACCAATAATTCACCCGATACACTAACGAAAGTTTTCTATCATCTCTATTTCAATGCTTTTCAGCCGGGAAGTATGATGGATACAAGGAGTCGCAGACAAGGTGCTGTGAATGGTGCCGGGGGCAGACCGGATTGGGACGGAAGAGTAAAAGACCGGATAATTAACCTCAAGCCAGATGAGATCGGGTATCAAAAAATTCTCTCCCTAAAAATGAACGGAAGGTCACAGGCTTTTAAAGTACTTGAAACAATATTAGAAGTGAAGCTGGACAAACCTATCCCGCCAAAGTCGAAAGTTACCTTTGACATGGAGTTTGAAGCACAGGTGCCTTTGCAGATTCGCCGCAGCGGCAGAGATAATCCAAGTTCCAAAGTCCGTTTTTCGATGAGCCAATGGTATCCCAAATTATGTGAGTATGATTATGAAGGATGGCATCCTACTCCTTATGTGGGTCGTGAGTTTTACGGAGTATGGGGAGATTTTGATGTGAGTATCTCCATTGACAAAAAATATATGTTGGGTGGAACTGGTTATTTGCAAAACCCTAATCAAATCGGTTTTGGCTATGAAGACAAAGGCGCTAAAGTAAAAAAGCCGGCCGGAGAAAAATTAACCTGGCGTTTCATTGCTCCCAATGTTCATGATTTTATGTGGGCTGCCGATCCTGAATTTATTCATATATCAAAAAAGCTAAGAGATAGTCTTACCATTCATGTTTTGTATAAGCCTACTAACTCCAGCGCAAAATCATGGGAAGATTTATTGCCTATGGCAGAGAAGGCCTTGCCTTTTATTGAGAAAACGTTTGGAGTGTATCCCTATAAACAATTCTCCTTTATTCATGGCGGAGATGGTGGTATGGAATACCCGATGGCAACTTTGTGTATTGGCCCGGGTGCTGCATTACATGAATGGATGCACAGCTGGTACTATGGCTTGCTCGGCACTAATGAATCATTATATCCATGGATGGATGAAGGATTTACCCAATATGCTGAAGAAAGGATTGCTGCTTATTTGAATAATAGTAATGGGTTTGCACAAATTGATAATTATTCCAGCTATTATTCGTTGGTAAAAAGCGGTAAGGAAGAGCCGTTAACTACACATGCAGACCATTACAACCTGAATGCTGCTTATGGCCCTGCTGTATATTCCAAGGGCGCCGTATTTGTTGAACAGTTAGGTTATATCGTGGGTGCTCCGGTGCGGGATAAGATATTACTGGAGTATTATAAGCAATGGCGTTTTAAACATCCCAATGCTGCTGATTTTATGCGTATTGCAGAAAAAGTAAGTGATATGAAATTAGACTGGTATAAAGAATACTGGATCAATTCCACCAAGACGATTGACTATGCTATTGATAGTTTATGGGAAGAAGGGGGCAAGACGAAAGTAAGGATGATCCGCATTGGTTTAATGCCTATGCCAATCGACTTGCAAATAACTTTCAAAGACGGAACGAAAGAATTGCATTACGTTCCGATGAATCTCATGTATGGCGAAAAGCCAGATGAGGATCCAACTGTTCCCCGTAAAGTGTATGAACCATGGAAGTGGACACACAATACTTACACAATTGAGACTACCAGGAAACTGGCTGATTTTACAATTGTTGAAATTGACCCATCATTGCGACTGGCTGATGTAGAAAGAAAAAATAATAAACTTGATCTGAAGTGGTAGAAACTTTAAACTGTCTTTAAATACAAAACCCTCCGTTGCTGATAAACGGAGGGCTTGTTGGACGGTTTTCGATCAAGGCCCCTTCTTCGTTTGCTTACTCAAGGTTTAATGGTCAATGGTTTTGGGGTTTAATTTCTTGACTGATATTCAAAATTAGGGTTGCCTCACAATACGAACAATACCCTTTTTGTGGTATTTTTTGACTCAAACGGCAACCTTCACCCGCAAAAAGCTGCAAAAATCATCTTCCGTAAAATTTGTTTACCGCAGCTACCCGGTTATTTACGTGTAGCTTTTCATAAATATGGTAAACATGTTTACGAACTGTTTCCGGGCTCAGAAACAATTGCGATGCGATCTCTTTATACATTAATCCCCGGGAGAGCAGCTCCAGTATTTCTTTTTCTCTGTTGGACAACATATCAAGATTTTCTCCGTCTGTGTTACTCACTGGTTGCTGTTGGAAAGCTACAACCACTTTCCTGGCTATCTGGCTGCTCATCGGGGCTCCGCCCTGGTACAATTCACTGATAGCTTCCAGCATACGGGCCGGGTCTGTTTTCTTTAATATATATCCGCTGGCACCGGCACTCAATGCCTGGAATATTTTATCATCTTCTTCATACACCGTACACATCATGAAATTGGTATCCTTCATACGGGGTTTCAATACTCTTACAACATCAATACCGCTTTCTACAGTGCCAAGGTTGATGTCCATCAGCACTACATCTGGCCGAAGAATGGGAATCTGGTTCACGGCATCTTCTGCAGTCCCTATTGTGCCAGTACATTTGTAGCCTTCGGACATAGTGATTATTTCTTCCAGGGCATTTCTCAGCTCCTTATTATCATCTACTATACAAACTGATATTTCTTTCATATTGACTAAAGTTCCGATATCCCGGTTACACTGGCAATACCACTAACAGGTAATTTTTAGCGGGTAATATAGAGCAAGTACTTTTCTTTAAAGAATTCCTCAGGAAAAATTGAATTGATCTCCATTATTTTGGGCCGTACACCACTTTCCTGGATTTCTGTAGCAAGATCGCCGCCTTTCAGGCAGATAAGACCGGGAGAAAACTCGGTTTGAGTCTTTATTTTTAATAAAGGCCTGCTCCATCGCCACAAATCTTTCAGCGGCGCTACCGCTCTTGATACTACAAAGTCAAACTTGCGATTTCTGATATCTTCAATCCGGCTGTGCTGGGTGGTTATATTTTTCAAGCCAATACCTTCGGCAACTGCTTCTACTACTTTCAATTTTTTAGCGATACTATCCACCAGGTAAAATTTTACTTCCGGATAAAATATAGCTAACGGAATACCCGGAAAGCCACCACCGGTTCCAAGGTCAATTATTTCCATACCGTCCGCAAATTCAAAAGCAGCAGCAATACTTAATGAATGCAGCACATGCTTTTCATACAGGCTGTCAATATCTTTTCGGGAGATCACATTTATCTTTTCATTCCATTCTTTGTAAAGAGGTTCCAGCAATTTTATTTGCCGGAGTTGTTCTTCCGTAAAGTCAGCAAAATATTTGAGTATTAAATCCATCAGTGTTATCTGCTGGTAAAGGTTCTGTGCTTACCAGCCTTTTCTTGGTTTCTTCCACAATGCTGGCGCAAAGATGATATAATAAAAGAACATCCACATATCCAGCAGGATGAACCAGGGCCACAAATCCTTTTCGCCCATTTTTTTCATAGACTTATATAAAACGAACCCCTGTAATAAACAACGGACACTAAAAACGGCTATTGCAAAACGCCAGTCATAGAAAATAATTGAAGCGGCCAGTAATGGATAAAAAACAAATTGGGTGGCAAAATATAAACCCAATAAAAATTTATGTTTGAACTTATAATACTTGGCAGTGGTATAATGCCTCGACTTTTGCCGAAGCCAGCTGCCCCAGGTCGTTTTGGGAATAGAACGGGTAACAGCATCGGGGTCTATTACTACAGCCGTATTGTGTTTGGTCGCAGTTTTGTTGATGAACAGATCATCATCACCACTTGGAATATGATTAATAGATGAAAACCCTTTGCTGCGGAAGAATAAGCTTTTCTTATACGACAGGTTTCTGCCTACACCCATATACGGCGTTCCTGCCAGCGCATAGGATAGATATTGCAGGGCCGTATGAAACGTTTCAAAGCGGATCAATTTATTCAACAATCCTTTTTTCTTGTGGTAAGCACCATAACCCAATACGATTTCAATATTCTCATCATAACCATCCTGCATTTTTTCAACCCAATGTTCACTGGCAGGTACACAATCAGCATCGGTTAATAACAATACTTCATGTTTGGCTTCCCTGATACCGATTGATAAAGGATATTTTTTTCCGGAGATATGAACAGCTTCCTGTGTCAGTTCCACCACATTCAGCGTTTTGAAAGTTTTTTTCAGTTCTTGCAGAATGTATTTTGAATCATCCAGTGAGTTATCGTTAACGGCTACTACTTCATAAGTGCTGGGATAAGATTGTACCAATACTCCCGGCAGGTTGCGGGCCAGGTTTTCATCTTCATCCCTGGCGCAAATAATAACTGACACCGGGTGCTGCTGTGACTTGGATTTTGGCCGGGCTTTATAAAAAGCTACCCGGCAAAAAAACCATGTATAATAAAATACCTGGACAGCAGTAACGGCGGCGAAAGAATAGAAAATAATCTCTCCCCAGGGAATTGGTGGCATAGCGGCGAAGATAAACAGTTTGTAGTTTTTAGTTTAGAGTTTGTGGTTATCTTGCGAGTTCCATTTTCTTTATATGTCTTCATTAACCTTCGAGCTGCAACATACAGATACTGATTCAAAAGCCCGGGCTGGAAAAATAACCACTGACCATGGTGAAATATTAACGCCCATCTTTATGCCGGTAGGAACGGTGGGTAGTGTAAAAGCAGTAACACAACAGCAGTTGCTCAATGATGTAAAGGCACAGATCATACTTGGCAATACCTATCATTTATATTTACGACCCGGGTTAGATGTACTGGAAAAAGCCGGCGGCTTGCACCAATTCAATGGCTGGCCAAAACCTATTTTGACAGACAGCGGCGGGTACCAGGTTTTTTCATTGGCGGGCACCAGAAAGATCAAAGAAGAAGGAGTAACCTTTCAATCTCATATTGACGGCAGCAAACATTTATTCACTCCTGAAAGAGTGATGGATATTCAGCGGTCGATCGGTGGCGACATCATCATGGCTTTTGATGAATGCCCGCCCGGTGGCAGTGAATTCAATTATGCAAAAAAGTCAATGGAGATGACACACCGCTGGCTCGACAGGTGTTTTACACAGTTCAATGCCACAGCTCCAAAATATGGGTACACACAAAATCTTTTTCCGATCGTTCAGGGTGGTACATTCAAAGACCTGCGGAAACAATCCTGTGAATACATTACTTCGAAGCAAGCAACTGGTAATGCCATCGGTGGTTTAAGTGTTGGTGAGCCAGAACCGGTGATGTATGAGATATGTGATTGGTGCTGCGACCATCTGCCCACTGATAAACCACGGTACCTGATGGGTGTGGGTACTCCGTGGAATATTTTAGAATGTATCAGCATGGGTATTGATATGTTTGACTGTGTAATGCCGACCCGCAATGGCCGTAATGCCATGTTGTTTACTACCAATGGGGTCATTAACATAGATAATAAAAAATGGGAGAATGATTTTTCACCCATTGATGACGGGCTTCCATGTGAGGTCAGCAATTATTACAGCAAAGCCTATCTCCGCCACCTGATGAAAGCTAAAGAATTTTTAGGCTACACTATTGCCAGTGTTCATAATCTTGCTTTTTACCTGTGGCTGGTAGGCGAGGCAAGAAAACATATTCAGGAAGGGGATTTTAACAGCTGGAAAAAGGAGATGATAGAAAGAACAAAACAAAAGCTGTAAGGGTTGCCGATTGTATTAATCTGTGTTAATCCGTGTAACCTGCCTGCCGGCAGGCAGGTCTGTGGTCAGGCATCTTTCACAACCCCGCAACGTTTTTTCTTCTACTTTTGAGCCCGATGAAGAAAATTGACTGGTACATACTGAAAAAATTCCTCGTCACTTTTATTTTTTGTCTGTTGATGTTTACGGTAGTGGCCGTGGCGGTGGATAGCAGCGAGAAGATGGATGAATTTGTACGGGCCGGCTTTAGTACCTCAGAAGCCATCAATCAATATTATCTTGGTTTTGTGCCCTATATATGGAGCCTCTTGTTTCCTTTGTTTGTATTTATCGCCGTTATTTTTTTTACCAGCAAGATGGCCAACCAGTCAGAAATTATTGCTTTGCTGGCAAGCGGCACCAGTTACAACCGCTTTTTAAGGGCCTACTTTATTGGTGGTTTGTTATTGTCGGCACTGCTTTGGGTTGGCAGCCGCTATTGGATACCCAAGGCCAATATTATCCGCAGTAATTTTCAAACAAAGTATGTAGATAAGAACGATCCAACCAAGAACCAGACCTACGGTAACTGCCTGAGTTGTTATTATCGCCGCATCGACAGTAATACATTTGTTGGGATCAGGGAATTTGATACGACCACCAAAACAGCAAGAGGTTTTTTCCTGCAGAGGATAAAAGGAAACAAAATGATCTATAATCTGCGGGCCGAGACGATGCGCTGGGATACGGCTGTTAAAAAATGGCAATTGACAAATGCTGCCGAGAGAACCGTGGACAGCATGGGCGAACGATTTACCCAGCATCCGCAATTTACACTTGCACTCAATCTAAAACCAGAAGAGCTTGGCAAAGACCTTTACCTGAAAGACAAACTCACCACACCGCAGTTGATCGACTATATCAAAAAGGAAAGGATCCGGGGAACGGAAGGGCTTAGCACCTACCTTGTAGAACGCTACCGTCGTTCTGCCACACCGGCATCTGTTCTATTATTAACCCTTATCGGTGCCGTTATCGCCAGCCGGCGCACAAGAGGAGGCAGCGGCTTGCATATTGCTGTCGGGATAACGATCGCAGCCCTGTTCATTTTGTCCGACCGGTTCTCTACCGTATTTGCCACAAAGGGAAACTTTCCGCCGCTACTTGCTGCATGGCTGCCCAATATTGTCTTTGCGGGCATTGCTTACTGGCTCTACCGGAAGACTCCGAAGTAGTTTCAGGCTTCCGTTAATTAATCACCTGCAACAAGTTTCGTCCCTATTTTTTGCTCCTGCACGGCTCATTGCCTACCTTTACGTATTGAATATTTCATTCAAAAAATCCAGAAAAATAAGGCGTCATGGGAATAATTAAAGACCGGTTTAAAGCCAAAGCAGACAAGGTTTCCACAGAAATTAAAGACATGCTGAAAGAGCATGGCAACAAAGTAGTTGGTGAAGTGCAACTATCACAAATTTACCAGGGCATGCGGGGCATTACCGGGCTGGTTTCTGAAACCTCCTTGCTCGATGCACAGGAAGGCATTCGCTTTCGGGGTTATTCTATTCCCGAGTTGCGGGAGAAGTTAGCCAAAGCACCTGATGGATCTGAACCATTACCCGAAGGATTGTTTTACCTTATGCTGGTAGGAGAGTTGCCATCTGAAGATGATGTGCACCATATCAGTTCTGTCTGGCAACGGAGAAGCCATGTACCCAATCATGTATTTGCAACGATTGAGGCCTTGCCGCTGAATACACACCCGATGACACAGTTTGTAGTAGCGGTAATGGCACTGCAAACAGAAAGTCAGTTTGCAAAAAAATATGCCAACGGTCTTAACAAGAAAGATTATTGGGAAGCCGTATTTGATGATACCATGGATTTGATAGCCAGGCTGCCCCGTGTAGCGGCTTATATCTATCGCCGTAAATATAAATTTGGAGATCATATTCAGCCGAATGGTTTATTAGACTGGGCAGGCAACTTTGCCCACATGATGGGTTTTGAAGATGAAAGTTTTAAAGAGCTGATGCGGTTGTACATGACCATTCATGCTGACCATGAAGGTGGAAATGTATCAGCACATACTACTCACCTCGTTGGTTCTGCATTAAGCGATCCTTATTTAAGTTATGCTGCTGGTATGAACGGACTTGCCGGTCCTTTGCATGGATTGGCCAACCAGGAAGTGATCAAGTGGGTATTTGAAATGCGGGAACAACTGGATACTGAATCACCTACCAAAGAACAGATAGCAGAATATGTAAAGAAAACATTGAGTGAAGGAAAAGTGGTGCCGGGATATGGCCATGCAGTGCTTCGCAAAACAGATCCCCGTTTTGAAGCACAAATGGAATTCGGAAAAAAACATATGCCGGATGATCCATTGGTAAAAACGATCTGGGATATTTATGAAACCGTGCCGCCCATTTTACAATCACTCGGAAAAATTAAAAACCCCTGGCCGAATGTGGATGCACACAGCGGTGCCCTGCTGGTACATTATGGTATGAAGGAATTTGAATTTTACACCGTGTTGTTTGCTGTAAGCCGTGCATTGGGTGTACTGGCCAGTCTTTGCTGGGACAGGGCCCTTGGCTTCCCGTTAGAAAGACCTAAGTCCGTAACGACTGATCTCGTGAAATTATGGTTAGATGGCAAGGATAATATCTGGGGCGAATAGAAAGGGTAAATTATTTAATAATTAATAGTGAGCTCCTCCAAAATTGGGGGAGTTTTTTTATAGCCAATCTGTTTACATTTGACAGCTAAAAACGAAACATATGCTTGTACAATCATTATTGGGAGAGTTTCTGCATGAAGCAGAAAACACCCGTAAATTATTAATGGCAATTCCGGATAGTGCACTGGAGTATAAACCATCGGAGAAAAACTGGACCACCGGGCAACTGGCTTCTCATATTGCCGAAGTGTATAATTGGTATGACCCCACTTTTAACCTTGATGTAATGGACATGGGCGGTTACAAATACGACAAAGGTGATATCACCAAAGCGGCCAATATTGTGGCGAAGTTCGAAGAGAATGTAAAGAAAGCCCAGGCGGTTTTAGAAAATGCAAAAGATGAAAGCATGATGACCATGTGGAAAATGACCATGGGTGGCAATGATATTTTTCCTCCCATGCCACGGATACAGGTAGTGCGGGGATTTTTATTTAACCATCTCTACCACCACCGTGGAGAATTGGTTGTGTACCTGCGGGCAACGGGCAATAAAGTGCCGGGCTTGTATGGCCCAACGGCTGATGATAAATTTTAAGAAAATGCCCCGGTGATGCGGGGCATTTTTTATTGGGTGTGTGTGTTTTAGTGTAACGTTTGCGGCAAACCTTTTGTTGGCGGCAGTAAGATTTCTTGGGTCGTCATGCTCTTTGTGTCAAGTGTTTTTGGTTGTTCAAATTCAGCAAGTAATTTGAAATGGCTTGTGTCTCTGCACTTGTAAACGTTGGTTTGAAATACCTGACATAGCCAAGAAGTTCACTCACAGTCAAAACCTTTACATACTGGAATTCCTCGTTTGGTTTTGAGTTTGTCAATACAATCAGGTTTTTTATTGGTATTTTTCTATCTCCCCAATGATGTTGGTTAAGTTTCACTCTGTCGTTTGCAATATCTCCAGTTAGTAGTTTAAAGAGTGCAAAGTTTGTCCTTTTGACTTGTTGAACAGGAGAACGCAAATCCAAACTGCTCAATGATTTTTCACTCCAATTTTTTGTCTCAATAAGAAAGATGCCCGAAGGTGTAACAAGCAAGTGGTCAATTTGAATCGACTTTATGTGATCGTTTTCTTGTCGGTTATAAATAGCGGGATGAAACGTTAGAGCAAAATCGTTTATCAAAATGTTTTCGTCTGATAAGTTTTCTAATTCTTTTACGACTTTATGTTCTCCCAATGCTCCATAAATTGAATTTTTTACTTCATCAATTGCTCGTTGTTTATTTTCAAGTTCCGTCACTTGGTTTAAACAGCTCTCGTAAACAGCATCTTTAAAATTTGAAGTGATATAGTGATAGCGATTAGTTTTATCTTGATATTGCTGAACTAATTCTCTAACTGAGTAGTTCACTTTTGTATCCAAATGGATTTCTAAATCCTTAATTTTTCTTTTATAAGACCTTTGTTTTACATAGTTGACAATTCGGTGGATAAAATTTAAATTACCCGAAGTTGATAGGCTGTTTAGCTTTTGCTTTATATCCTCAATTTCGTTGAGAAAGTAGTTTTCATAGTAAGTTCTGTCCGCCTTTATAGAGTTGTCTAATTGTGAAATGTCTGCAATAAGAGTTGTCTTTTCTTGTTCAATTAATTGCTCATGATTTGAAATGATTTGCTGTCTTAAAATCGAAAAGTTTTTCTGAAAGTTTAATACTTCGTTTAAAGAATTGAAGTCATTAATGTTGTGTCGCTTTAAGTGAGATTTCACGGTTGTTAAGCAGCCAACAGAATTATGAACCTTGCACATTTTAGTTTTTGCCTGTTATTGTTATTGTCGTGTTTCGGAGACGGCAGACTTATTGCTGCCAACGAGCAGGGCTTTGTGCAGGTTGGGAAATAGCATTCCGTCTGCCTGAAACCGCTGCTGATTGAAAATATAAAGTTGAAGTTAAGTACAAAAGTTCAGCGATGTACGTCCTGCCCGAACAAAAGCTGAACAGAATTACAAATGCTCATTGTTATTCCGTCTGCCCAACTTGCACAAAACCCAATGTTGCCTGCAGGTTTATGTCTGTAACTCCTTTTTGAGTGTGTCAAGGATGTCAATATTTTTAACGACTTCTGATGGCGAAATTTTGCTTGGTGTATGAACTAACTTATTTCTAAATTCTCTCATTCTGTCAAATTGATAAAGCAAGTCTTTGGAAATAATTTGTCTGCTGTACAATTCTCTGATAGCTTCTCTTATACTTAAATTTCTTTCTGTGGACTTCCTTGCGTTTGTTACAAGTCTCTCCTCTAATTCCGCCCACGATTTTAAAAATTCTCCTAAGTCGCCTGTTTTAAGTTCTTTGTCAGCAATATCTTTAATTTGCTGGCATAGTTCCCAAATTGGGTCATTGTCTGGATAGAGAGATTTTTTAGGAATTTTATGGAAACCGCCACCCCAAAAACTGTCATTATTAGGAATAACAAACTTTGCAATTAGTCTGTTATTAAAGTCCAATTCGGTTTTGCTCTCAAAGTTGGTTGTAATATCGTCTGTTCCTACTAAATAACCTTCTTGAAAGTATGGTCTTAAAGCAGTTGGTGGGCAAATACTTAAAAGTCTTATGTTTATTAAATCGTGTTCTGAATTATAACTTATGCGATTTGTCAAATAAGGCAGACCAAATACAAAAATAAAAGCCTCATCATCTTTGTTGTCTAAAGTAGCGAAAGAACAAGCAACTCTTAATGAATGTGTGAAGTCTGTGTAAGGTGTCCCACAAACTTCATAGTGTTGTAAAATACTCCATTGAATTGATTTCCTTTTTTTCAATTCTTTATAACCTTCAATTTTATTTGTTTCAAAAAGTTCAACCAATGCTTTACTTGCACCTTCTAAAATGTCAAACCGATTTGTAATTTCTCTTAAAGGAAGATAGTCGCCACGATAAATGCTTGGGTAAAAAGTTGAATTTCCTGCTTTGTTTTTGTAGTCTTTACTTTGTCCTCTGTAAAAAAGTAAATGGTCTTTATTTTTGTAAGAGAGCTTTGCAGTATGTTCAACTAATTCTCTAAATGTATTAACCTTAAAAGCGTTTGCAGAACCAATTTTTGATGTGTCTTTAAAATGCAATAAAAGTTCGTCAGTAAGTTCTGGTATAATTTTTCTCATACAATTAGGATGTTCGTAAAACTTGCAGCCAACTTGTGTATTGTCGAATATACGAAGCTTTAGGTTTTAAAGAACGCCGATATTGTTGACTTGATTTTCAATTCATTAACTGTGTTTATGCAAGATTTCACCCTGCTCAATAAAGTTTCGCAAATACAACTTATCGCTTCGCTGAGGCAAAGCTGTATAAAAAAACTCCCCAGCTACTGGAGAGTTTTTTTTATCCGAAAGGGTAGTAAGTACAATTTATAAATCAGTAATTGGCTTATACTTCGGCACCAGTGATTTCATTACAAACCAGGCTATAAGATATGCAACAGCACATACTGCAAACATAATGGTATAACCAGTTTGTATATGGCCCAATGCTTTATAATGATCGAATAAGGCACCTCCAACTTTGGATATTAATACACCACCCAAGCCGCCAGCCATACCGCCAATACCTACAACAGAGCCAATTGCTTTTTTAGGAAACATATCAGACACGGTAGTAAATATATTGGCAGACCATGCCTGGTGAGCAGATGCTCCGATACCGATAAGAATTACAGGTATCCAGAAACTTATATAACCCAGCGGTTGTGCCAGCAAGACGAGCAACGGAAAGAGTGCAATGATAAACATGGCTTTCATACGGCCATCGTATGCATTGTATCCCTTTTTAATAAAGTAGGTAGGGAACCAGCCACCGCCAATGCTACCAAACATCGTCATACTATATAATATCGCTAATGGCAGCATGATGTCTGTTTTCACCATTCCGTATTGCGCTTCAAGATATTTTGGTAACCAGAATAAAAAGAACCACCACACACCATCGGTCATAAATTTTCCAAAAGCAAAAGCCCAGGTTTGTTTATACCCCAATAGTTTAAACCATTTTACTTTTTCTTCTTTTTCTGTAGCCGCTACAGCTTCGTCTGTATCAGAATTGATATAAGCCAATTCCGTTTTCGACAATCTTTTTTGCTTTTCTGGTTTATCATAAAAGAACCACCAAAAAATTACCCAGATGAAACCGATGGCACCTACTAAAATAAAAGCCATTTGCCAACCCCAGTGTAGCGCAATCCAGGGAACAGTTAACGGTGCCAGAATAGCTCCAACGTTTGCTCCGGAATTAAATATGCCTGTTGCAAATGATCTTTCTTTCTTTGGAAAATATTCAGCGGTAGCTTTAATAGCGGCTGGAAAATTACCTGCTTCTCCAAATGCAAGCACCGCACGGGACACCATAAAGCCCAGTATTGAAACCGGTATCACAAGATTTATGGTGGCAAAAATGCCTTGAAACATTCCTCCAATCTCAATAGCATAGGCATGCATAATAGCTGCCAGCGACCAGATAACGATTGCCCAGGTAAATCCTTTTTTTGTGCCCAGCTTATCAATAAAACGACCGGCAAACAGCATGGAGATGGCATAGGCAAACTGAAATACTGCCGTGATGTTTGCATAGTCAGTATTGGTCCAGCCAAATTCTTTGGACAGATCTGGTGCAAGAAGACTTAGTACCTGGCGGTCAAGATAATTGACAGTGGTAGCAAAAAATAACAGGGCACAAATAGTCCACCGGTATTTTCCAATCTTTTCCTTAGTAGTCATAATGGCAATTATTAAGCGAGTCGTTATTTTTTTATCGTTCCTATTAAGTCTAACACTTCTTTGGTCATTTTTTCAATGGTAGCATAATCTTTTGCTTCCATCAGTTTCTTGCTGATGAGTTTGCTGCCCATACCTACCGCACACACCCCGGCTTTGAACCAGCCTTCAATATTTTCCCTTGTTGTATCAACACCACCTGTTGGCATAAATAATAGCTTAGGGAAGATATCCTTTATTCCGCTTAAAAATTCTGGTCCGAGCATATTGCCGGGAAACAATTTGATGAAACCGATGCCGCTGTTTTCTGCAGCAATGATCTCTGACGGGGTCATACAACCCGGTGCATAGAAAATATCATTCGCCACTGCATAGTCGGCAACTTCTTTTACAAAGCCGGGGCTAACGAGAAAATCTGCACCGGCACTCATATAGTCTTTGGCGGTCTGTAAATTTTTTACGGTGCCCACGCCTAACAACATGCCGGGCATTTCTGCATTTCTGACTTCTACCATTTTTTTAAAATTCGCTAAGGCTGCTTCGCCCCGGTTGGTGTATTCTAATGCTTTTACCCCGGCACGATAGACTGCTTTTAATATATCAACACTTACTATTTCATCTGCATTAAAATATAAAGGCAGCATGCCTTGTGCAATGATGGCGTCGGCTATTTGTTTTGATTTGCTCATTGTATTTTGTTTGAATGGGAACGCAGATGACGCAGATGTAACGGATATTGCGGATAAATCAGTTTTAATCAGCCCAATCTGCGTTCCTATTATTTTAAATTTTTACTTTGATCACTAATTTTTTTATATCTCCTTCTCCAATCATCGGCGCATGTACATCTTCCGGAAAGAAAATGGCAAACTGCCCGTTCGTTAATTGAAAATACATGTCAGGTTGTTCGTTGTATAATTGTACATCTTTCTCGGGATTATAACCACCATTTTCAATTTTGCATTTTTCCCTTGGTTTCCAGCCAATCGTTTCTGTACCATTGATGCAAAGCTGTATGTCGATATGATGATTGTGACATTCAAACTTGGCCACTGAGGCTTCTGCTGATACCCCGGTCTTATTGGAAAAAATGGCTTTTAATCCTTCAGCAATATCTGATTTGCCATCCGGTGCATTTGCCAGGTCTGTAGCATTGATGTATTCAAATGCTTTGGCAAACAATGGATGCACTGAAAAATATTTCGATGCGTTTTGTATTGTATCTACAATCATAATGTTGTCTGTTATGGTGAAACATAAACTTTAGTGAACCGACTCCGAACTCCTGACTCAAGACTCCGAACTATCTCTGCACCCGTCCGCTACCATCTCCCTTCATCAAATCTTTTACATCACTTAATGTCGCATGGTTCAGATCACCGGGTATTGTATGTTTCAATGCACTTGCTGCTACACCAAATTCGGCTGCTTCGGGCATTGGCATTCCTGTAACGAGTCCGTAGATCAGACCACTGGCAAAACTATCGCCACTGCCTACCCGGTCAACGATGCGTACACTGTATTGCTTGGTATGATAAAATTCGTTGCCATCATAAACCAAAGCACTCCATCCGTTATCGCTGGCACTATGACTTTCTCTTAAGGAAGAAGCGATGAATTTGAAACCGAATTTTTCTTTCATCTGTTTGAATACATCTTTAAAACCTTCGAGGTTCAGCTCGCCTTTGGTTACATCGGTATCTTTTGCTTTGAAACCGAGTGTGGTATCCGCATCTTCTTCGTTGCCGATACATACATCAACATATTGGCAAAGCCTGCTCATTACTTCTCTTGCTTTTTCTTTGCTCCATAATTTTTTACGGTAGTTCAGGTCAATGCTGGTGGTAATGCCTTTTGCTTTAGCGGCTTTTAAGGCAGCTTCTGTTAAAGCAGCAGCCTTATCACTTAAGGCAGGAGTGATGCCTGTGGTGTGAAACCAGGAAGCACCTTCTAATATTTTATCAAAATCAAACTCTGCAATATCAACGTCGGCTATGGAAGCATGTGCCCTGTCATATACAACTTGTGATGCCCGCATGGAAGCACCGGTTTCAAGGAAGTAGATACCAAGCCTTTCGCCACCTCTTGCAATGTATTGTGTGTCCACACCATAACGGCGCAGGTGATTGATAGCTGACTGACCGATCGGATTGTTAGGCACTTTTGTTACAAAGGTTCCGTTCAAACCATAGTTGCATAAAGCGGCAGCTACGTTTGCTTCACCACCACCATATGTAATATCAAATGTATCGGCCTGTACAAAACGTTTGAAATCGGGAGTTGATAAGCGGAGCATGATTTCTCCCAGTGTTACTACTTTCTTTGACATTGTTTTTGTTTTAATTAATAGGAACGCTGATGACGCTGATTAGGCGGATTAGCGCAGATTTTTATTTGTTTATATTTTGAAATATTTTTCTTTTAAACTGAGGCTTCTTACCAAAATTTAATAGCAGGCCAACTTCTTTATCTGTAGCCTTCAGATAATTTAATAGCTGGTATTCATGTTCATCTACAATTCCTTCTGCAGCTTTCAGCTCAATTATCACTAAATTTTCAACCAACAAGTCTGCAAAATATTCTCCCACTTCCTGACCATCATAATAAACTTTGATGTGTTGCTCCTTTTCTACTCTTAGCCCCATTTTAGTCAGTTCGATGTATAATGCATTACGATATACTTTCTCCAGGAACCCATACCCAAGAACATTATAGACTGTATAAAACGCCTTTAATATTTTGTCCGTTAATTCGTGGTGTAGCAACTCCATTTTATAAATCCGTTTTTATCAGCTAAATCTGCGTCATCAGCGTTCCTATTATTTTAAGGTTGCTATTGGTGCTGGATCCATGTCTGTGAACACCTGGTTTTCCCCGGCCATGCCCCATATAAAACCATAGTTTGATGTGCCACAACCATAGTGCATAGACCAGGGAGCAGAAATAACTGCTTCCTGGTCAGCCGTTACAATATGTCTGGTCTCCTGTGGCTGACCCATGAAATGAAATACACGATGTTCTGCCGGCACATCAAAATAGAAATACACTTCCATTCTTCTAGTATGGGTGTGCGGCGGAACAGAATTCCAGACGCTGCCATTTTCCAGCACCGTTAATCCCATAACCAGCTGACAACTTTTTATGCCATCAAGATGAATGTATTTATAAATTGTTCTTTTATTGGAAGTAGACACATCTCCTAAATTTACCGGTGATGCTTTTTCTTTTGTCATCAATTTATTAGGATACTTGTGATGCGCCGGTGCTGATAACAAGTAAAATAGTGCCGGTTCTTTTTTACTCTTGCTTTTGAATTTTACTTCTTTTGTTCCTTTACCGAGATAAACACAATCCAGCTTGTTGACAGCAAATTCTTTTCCGTCTGCCATCACTATGCCTGGAGCACCTACATTGATAATGCCGAGTTCTCTTCTTTCTAAAAAATGATCAGCCCTTAATTCAGGATGGTTAGGGAGTGCCACCGTTTTATTAACGGGTTTGACACCACCAATGATAACCCTGTCATAATGTGAATACACCAGCTGTATCGTATCGTCCTGCATCAGGTTTTGGACCAGGAAATTTTTACGGAGTTGTTCCGTATCCATTTGTTTTGTTTCCTGCGGACTATTTTGAAATCTGATTTCCATGATTTATGCTTTTACGGCAGAAGGTGCTGACTCCTCCATATGCTGCCAGTTGAAATAATTCTTTGCATTGTTAAAACAAATATCCTGAATCACTTTGCCAATCCATTCAATATCGTTGGGTAATTCGCCATTTTCCACTTCTTCGCCAAACATGTTGCATAATAACCGCCTGAAATATTCATGACGGGGAAAGGACAAGAAGCTGCGACTGTCCGTGAGCATGCCGATAAACTTACTGAGCAGTCCCATATTACTGAGTGCATTGATCTGTTTGGTCATGCCATCTTTCTGATCGAGGAACCACCAGGATGAGCCCCACTGAACTTTTCCGGCAGCCGTACCATCATTGAAGTTACCGATCATGGTAGCGAATAATTCGTTATCGGCAGGGTTGAGGTTATAGATAATTGTTTTTGCCAGCTTGTTATCCCTGTCTAAGCGATCTAAGAATTTTGCCAACGCTTTTGCCTGGGAAAAATCACCGATACTGTCCCAGCCGGTATCAGGTCCCAGTTGCTTTAACATCCGGCTGTTGTTATTACGTAAAGCACCCAGGTGATATTGCTGCACAAACCCTTTTTCCCAATCCCATTCTGCAAAAGTGACCAGCATGGCCGATTTAAATTTCCTGTTTTCTTCCAGTGATAAAGCGCCACCACTTCTTATTTTGGCGAAGATGCCGGCTATTTCAGTGGCGGTATAGTCTTCTGCATAAATTTCTTCCAGTCCGTGGTCGCTTACGCTGCACTGATTGGCCGCAAAATAATCATGCCGTTTTTTTAGTGCAGCGAGATAGTCATTATAAGTGCTGATAGAAACATCAGCTGCTTTTTCCAACCCGGTCAGGTAGTTATTAAATGTATTTACATCATCCACATTCATGGCCTTATCGGGACGAAAAGCCGGCAATACTTTTGTTGACCAGTTATCTTTTCTTATTTGCTGGTGGTACGCCAGATTATCAACCGGGTCGTCGGTGGTGCAGATCAATCTCACTTTCATCTTTTCCAGTAATCCTCTTACACTGTAATCTTTCGTTTGCAATAAAGCGGAGGTTTCATCATAGATGCTTTTTGCAGTATCTGCATTTAATATTGCCGTGATGCCGAAATATCGTTGCAGTTCAAGGTGCGTCCAGTGGTAGAGTGGATTTCTTAGTGTATAAGGAACGGTTGCCGACCAGGCCCTGAATTTTTCCCAATCTGTTTTATCGCCGGTGATATAGGCTTCTTCCACGCCATTGGTACGCATGGCTCTCCATTTGTAATGGTCACCATTCAGCCATACCCGGGTGATATTTTCAAAATTTTTATCCTCCGCTACTTCATTTGGCGGCAAGTGATTGTGATAATCAATAATGGGCATGTCTTTGGCATACTCATGATACAAACGTTCTGCTGTCGCATTCGTCAGCAAGAAATTTTCATCGAGAAATTGTTTCATCTTATTGTTTTTTAATTGGAACGCTGATGACGCTGATAAAACAGATTTTCGCAGGTATTAATCCGTATTAATCAGCTCAATCTGCGTTATCAGTGTTCCTATTTTTATTACAAACTTACCCCTCTCTTCCACGGAATAAAATCATCCTGGTTCAACAACACTGCTTTTGGTATTACTTCACCACTGGCAGCTTTGATGCAATATTCAAGGATGTCTTCACCCATTTGCTCAATTGTTTTATCGCCTTCAATCACCGGGCCGCAATCAATATCTATAATATCATTCATTCTTTTCGTGAGGTTGCTGTTGGTTGATACTTTGATGGTAGGACAAACAGGATTACCGGTAGGAGTGCCAAGACCGGTAGTAAATAAGATCAACGTAGCACCACTGGCAGCTTTGCCGGTCGTTGCTTCTACATCATTGCCGGGAGTACAGACAAGGCTCAACCCGGTTTTCGTAGCAGGTTCGGTATAATCCAACACATCTACAACGGGAGAAGTACCGCCTTTTAATGCAGCACCATTACTTTTAATAGCATCGGTTATCAATCCATCTTTAATATTACCCGGTGATGGGTTCATATGAAAGCCACTGCCAACTCTCTCTGCCTGTTCGCTATAAGTACTCATTAAATGGATAAACTTTTTGGCAGCAGTTTCGTCAATTGTTCTGTCAATTAAGTTTTGCTCAGCACCACAGAGCTCAGGAAATTCGGCCAGCAATATTTGGCCGCCTAATGCCACTACCAGATCACTGCAATAGCCAACCGCAGGATTGGCAGATATACCACTGAAGCCATCACTGCCGCCACACTTCACACCGATACAGAGTTTATCCAGCGGAGCAGGTTTACGTTCCAGTTTATTTATTTCAATTAATCCTTCAAATGTTTTTTTAATGGCATCAGCAATCAGTTGTTCTTCGCTTTGTGATTGTTGTTGTTCAAAAATGTACATCGGTTTATCAAACTGTGGATTGAACTGTTTGAGTTCATTCAGAAAGTCTTGTGTTTGGAGGTTCTGACAACCTAAACTCAACACGGTAATACCTGCTACATTAGGGTGGTTGGCATAAGCGGCCAGTAATTTTCCCAATATGCCTGCGTCTTGCCTGGTGCCGCCGCATCCGCCCTGGTGATTTAAAAACTTAATTCCGTCTACATTTTTGAAAGGACGGGAATGTCCGGTAGAAGAAGGAGAGAGGTCAATATTGTCAAGCCCTTCACCATTTTTATAAGCAGTTACGAGGTGCTGTGTGTATTGTTTGTATTTGTCTGTTACGGCATAGCCCAGTTCATTGTGCATGGCCTCCCGGATCACATCTAAATTTCTGTTCTCACAAAATACAGTGGGGATGAATAAC
>CALRVH010000028.1:0-35767 GCA_943371565.1 Chitinophaga pinensis
CTTTTATCTTTCGAAGCTAAAAAATTATCAATTCGCTTTACCCTTGATCTTTCCTTTACCTGTTACTTCCACTGTCTGCCCTTCTGTTTTTACTTCCAGCTGCTGGTCAAACTCCGCATTGATCATCAAACCGGTTTTGCTGTCAACAACGATATTACCTGTTTGAGTGCCATCGATGTCTCCGCCATCTTTCTCTGAAGAAATTTTTGTTTTGGTAGTTAATGTTACATGATCACCCTCCATATCTTTCACCAGGTAGGTAGTAGTATATTTTGCCGCCATTTTACCACCGGTAGAATATGACTTTTCCCAACTGTCGCCGATCTTAATTTCTTTATTAGGGAAAATAGTAAATACCTGTGCGAACTGGTCTTTTATAGACTGATCATTGAACTGCTCTTTCATAGAGGCTGTTACCTGTTTTTTCACATCTTCATCTACTCCCATTGAATCGACCATATCAGTAAATATTTTATCAAATCCTGTTACTTCCAGCACTTTTCCTTCTTCGTCCACTTTAATAATAAACTTCTTCCCTACTATACCGCTTATTACTTTATTCATCATACCAATAGGGTTCTTTGTTACATCCTCGCCTCCGTTATTCTCTACCGGCTTATCACTGTCAATATCTATTTCCATACCCATCATTTTCATATTCATCCGGAGGCTTTTGTAAGCGGTTGTTACTGACTTCACATTACCTTCTGTAGCCGTTACATTCATAGAATACAGCCCGGCGATCATCATGCTGATCGTCTGCCCGCCTGCCTTCGTATCAAGGTCAAATATCATTTCGTAATCATAGCCCTTTCCCTCTTCAAGGTTAAATTTGAACATTTTGGAGGCAGATGCCTTGGCAGTAGTTTTACAGGACTGGATGCCAGCAACACTCATTATCATCAACCCTGCAGCAAACAGCAACGATAGCTTTTTCATGTATTATTTTTTAAGAATGCAAATTAGACAATAAACAGTAGACATATACTCCCGGTATTCAGTATTTTCGCCACCAAACCACACTTATCAGTTCAGTAAAACATATAGCAACCCTGTTCAAAAAAGACCTGCTGCTGGAAATAAGACAGCAGTATAGTTTTTATGGTATCCTTCTATATGTAGGCGCCACCATCTTTGTTTTGTTCAATGCCATGGACGAACCGGAGAGCAAAGTGTGGAATGGCCTTTTCTGGGTAATACAATTATTCATTTGTATCAATGCGGTTGCTAAAAGTTTCTTGCAGGAGAGTAAAGGAAGAATGCTTTATTTCTATTCCATTGCCAGCCCGGCCGATTTTGTGCTGTCCAAATTATTATTCAATTCGCTGTTGATGTTGCTGATGAGTATGCTGAGCCTGGTTCTCTTCATTCTTTTTCTGGGTAATCCATTGCAAAAAGCAGGGCAATTTGTTGGTCTTGTGTTATTAGGTGGATGGAGCCTCAGCCTCGTTTTTACTTTTTTAGCTGCTATTGCAGCCAAAGCACAGCAAAATGCGGCTATCATGGCCGTACTGGGTTTCCCTATCATTATCCCGCAGTTATTATTATTGATGAAACTCTCTTCTGCTGCATTTGCGCCTCTTCTTATCATTCCATTGAACACAGTACTGTTACTGGTGGCCTTAGACGTAATGGTGATTTTGCTGGCGGTCATTCTTTTTCCATTCCTTTGGAAAGACTAGGTAATATCACACAAGGAAAAAATAAGTAATTCACCAATTGAAAAAGACAAGGTTCGCTTCAGATTTCCTTGTTCTACATTCTTCTGTTCGATATTCTCTTTTCCCCTTATTTTTGCCCTCACATTCAACAGGCCGGTAATCACTTATTGGCCCCCCGATGACTGACACAAAAAACTATATGTACAAGTCCTGGTGGAAGATTGCAAGTGTACTCTTGCTCCTTTACACATTTACAGCAGGTTTTTTATTGAAAGTACCCCGCCTTGCTCCATTGCAGGAAACCATTCGTAACCTCTACTTTCATGTGTGCATGTGGTTTGCCATGATGATCTTGTTTACCATTTCGGTGGTAAATGCGGTTCGTTACCTACGCACTTTCAAGCAGAAATATGACATTTATGCCCGGCAATATGCAGTTATGGCTATTGTACTTGGACTGCTGGGTTATATCACCGGTGCTATTTGGGCTTCTTATACATGGGCCGATCCTAATAAGCCTGTTATGAATTCTTTCAGCAGCATTGCACGGGACCCCAAACTTATCGGTGCTGCCATTGCCTTATTGGTTTATTTCGCCTATCTCATTTTAAGAGATTCCATACAGGATATGGACAAGAAAGCAAGGATAAGCTCTGTCTATAACATATTTGCTTACGCTATGCTATTCCCAGCGATTTGGATATTACCCAGAATATTACCCAGCCTTCACCCGGGAAATGAAGGCAACCCTGCACTGGATGTAAAAAATGATATTAGTGGAAATATGAGAATGGTCTTTTACCCGGCTGTAATTGGCTGGACTTTATTAGCCGTATGGATAACTACTTTAAAAATACGGTTGAGTTTATTGAAAGAAAAAAAGATGATGCCATGATGAAATTAAAAAAGATGCTACTGCTATGCTGCCTGCTAACGGTTTCTGTTGTAGGCATTGCACAAGAAAAAGAAGTGGAAATGGCTGATACTATGCGAAGCAACGGAAGAATTTATGTGGTAGTAGCCGTAGTTGTTACCATTCTCCTTGGTCTAATATTATACGTAGCAAGATTAGACAGGAAGATCAGCCGCTTAGAAAAAGACAAATAAATTGCCGCCGGGTACGATGGTATTTTTATCCATTTTATCCCTTACTAATTATAACGATTGCTTAAAACAAAAAACAGAACTCATGTCAGACAAACATTACAGCTTTTTTGGTGCCGTTGAAAGAAGTTTTGACAAGGCTGCCAAATACACTAAATGGGACAAAGGCATACTCGAACAGATCAAAGAATGTAACGCCGTGTACCAGATGCGTTTCCCGCTGAAAAGAGATGATGGAACGATTGAAGTTATAGAAGCTTACCGTGTACAGCATTCTCATCATAAAACACCCTGCAAAGGTGGTATCCGTTTCGCTGCTGAAGTAAACCAGGATGAAGTAATGGCCCTCGCTGCATTGATGACTTACAAATGCGCCATTGTAAACGTTCCTTTTGGTGGTGGTAAGGGTGGTATCAAGATCAACCCTAAAAAATATTCTGCTTACGAACTGGAAAAAATCACCCGTCGTTATACAGCTGAATTGATCAAGAAAAATTTTATCGGCCCCGGTACGGATGTACCTGCTCCTGACTATGGAACGGGTGAAAGAGAAATGGCCTGGATACTCGATACCTATACTGCCATGCACCCAGGAGAGATTGATGCTGCCGGTTGTGTAACAGGCAAACCTATTACACAAGGTGGTGTTCGTGGCCGCCGTGAGGCAACAGGTCTTGGTGTTTTCTTTGGCCTGCGGGAAGTATGTAATATGGAAGATGTAATGCAAAAACTGGGCATGCCGGTTGGTGTAGAAGGTAAAAGAGTAGTAGTACAAGGTTTAGGTAATGTGGGTTATCACTCGGCGAAATTCTTCCAGGATGCTGGAGCTATTGTGATCGGCCTTGCAGAATATGAAGGTGCTATCTGGAGTGAAAAAGGATTAGATGTGGATGCCGTATTTAACCATCGCAAAACAACAGGTTCTATTCTCAACTTTCCCGGTTCGAATAATTTTGCGAAAAATGGTGATGCACTGGAAATGGAATGTGATATCCTGATTCCTGCGGCATTGGAAAATGTGATCGACGGAGATAATGCACCTAATGTAAAAGCCAAACTGATTGGCGAAGCTGCCAACGGACCTTTAACACCTGATGCTGATGAGATACTTGCCAAAAGAGGAATTGTAGTAGTACCCGATATGTACCTGAATGCAGGTGGTGTTACCGTTTCTTATTTTGAGTGGTTGAAAAACCTGAGCCATGTTCGTTACGGACGGATGGAAAAACGTTTTAATGAAAACATGAACTCACATATCATTGGCCAGATAGAATCACTGACAGGAAAAGTGGTTTCAGAAAAAGAGAAAGAATATATCATGCATGGTGCAGATGAAGTGGACCTGGTATATAGTGGACTGGAAGAAACCATGATATCATCTACTCATGAGATCATGAATGCCTGGAAGAGCAATCCCGAGATTCCGGACATGCGTACAGCAGCTTATGTTGTTGCTATCAACAAAGTAGGCACCAGCTATGCAGAGCTTGGAATTTTCCCATAACTGACCACACAAACCAATTGCTTATTATCAATCCCATTTGCGAAAGCAGGTGGGATTTTTTTGTTGCAACACATGGTACAGATTCCAACTGGAAATTAATTAAATTGTGTACCAGTAGTATGTAAATACAACTATTAGCGGCAATAGAGAGACTCAGATAACTTAACAGGATTAGAATTATTTACTGAATTAATTAAAACTTATATGAAAGTAAGACACCTGCTCACTTTTCTGTTTTTTTTATCTTACAATATCATTAAGGCTCAAGAGCCTGTTGCTTTAAACGGGAAATTTGTTGAGGTTAATGGTGCAAATATTTACTATGAAGAATATGGAGAGGGTGAGCCATTGATCATGCTACATGGTTTTGGCAGAACATTAAAGGACTGGAAATCCTGTATACCCGAATTTGCAAAAAAATATCGTGTAATAGCCTGGGACATGCGTGGACATGGTAGATCAACCAACCCCGACACCAGCATAATTTTTCTTCACGCTACAGCCGCCAACGATTTGGTTGCCCTTATACAAAAACTTAGCCTGAAAAAAGTAAAGGCTATTGGGCATAGTTCTGGAGCAATGACAATTCTGTACGCAGCATCAAAGGAACCTGATCTTTTTGAGGCGATTGTTCCAATAAGTGCACAAATGTACTACAGTGTGGAAGTTCGTGAGTTTATAGAGATGAATGCTAAGCCGGAGGCTTACTATGAATTTAATGAACACAAAAAACAACATGGCGAAATCAAAGGAAGATTATTAGCCCGCCAGTTTTATCATTTTCATGAACTCTATGGTGATCCATCTATCACACCCGACAAGCTTGCCATTATAAAAGCCAGAACACTCATCATTCATGGGGATAATGATTTTGTACCTGTTTCACAGGCTTGGGAAATCTATAAATGTATTGCCAACGCTCATCTTTGGATAGTCCCAAATGGTTGGCACATGCCGCATAGCGGTGGTACTAAAGAAACTGATTTTATCAGGAAGACATTGGAATTTCTAGCAGGAGATTGGAATAAAAATCGTTGAATATGATTTGATATTTAATGTCTGATGCAAACTATCTATCAGTTAGTTACAGATTCAAATTCCCTGGCAAATACAAATAGTCAAACGTTAACGAAAACGATACATGAAAAATTTTAAAAAATATATGCTTGAATATGTACTAATATTCATTGTCATATTATTAACGATTACAGGATTTTGGAACATCTATTTTAAGGTTGATTCAAGACCTAACCTGTATCACCACCTTCATGTGATCACAAATTTTACTTGGTTGCTTTTGTTGCTATACCAACTCAGCCTGATCGGAAACAAAAAATATGTAGTTCACCGTAAAGTAGGATTATCAATTTTGTTTATTGGTCCTTTGTTGTTTGCCAGTGTTGCACTTTTGTCTGTCCATTCGGCTCATAAGGGTTTAACTTCCGGTCAAGGTGATTTTTTGATTGTGCAAAATGTGATGGTAACTATCGAAACGGGAATTTTAATTCTGTTGGCATTTATTTTTAAAAAACAACGAAAGCTGCACGGCGCCTTTCTTATGAGTACCGTTATTTTATTCATGGGGATAGCTTTATTTTTTACACTGATCAGTTTTGTTCCTCAATTCAAAATTGAAGGGCCGGAAACATTCTATCGATTCGAAACTGCCGGAATAACCGGCCGTTATGTTTGTTTACTTACCGGACTTCTTTTTTTCCTGAAAGACAGACGAAATGGTTGGCCCTTGCTTTTAGCAGGTTCGTTCCATACCTTAAATGAATTCATAAAGAAATTACTTGCTGAATACAACCAAATTCAGCCACTCACTGAAACTGTTGGTTCGTTAAATCATCTCATGACTTTTTTGGGAAGCTTCTCAGTTCTTTTAATTTTATTGACTTTGACTGGAATAGCAAATAAAAAGCAAGTAGCTAAACTTAGACAACCGTCTGGTGACTGAAAAGAAAAATAAATAAACTGCCGCTAACATTGGTATTGCTGCAAGTGGGGCTGGACGTTGAAACTTCGGCTGTTTGCATCGCTGTACTTTTGTTCCGGCAGACGAATATCTATTTGGTTTTTTGTTGTTAACTTCAACTTTATATTTTCAATTGGGCAGCTGTTCCGGGCTGGACGTTATAAAATATCCCACCTGCAGCAATACCTGCCCGTTTCCTCTCCTACGCAACTCATCCCATTCCCCCACCGTCTCATCAACCGAATTCTTTAAAATCCGAAAACATTACCTTCGCTTTCAAATTTTGAATTAACATGAAGAAATTGCTTGTTGCCCTCCTCAGCTTTGCCTTTGTATCCGCCAATGCCCAAACAGTGGAAGAAGTGATACAAAAATATGCCACCGCTATGGGTGGGTTGGATGTGTTTAATAAAGTAACCACTGCTAAATTTACCGGCACTCTTAACACACAAGGAAATACGTTACCCCTCACCACACAAATCATGAATGGCAAAGCCATGCGTACCGATGTGGAAGTGAACGGGCAGATGGTTAACAATGTGTATAATAATGGCAAAGGGTGGAAAATAAACCCTTTTGCAGGCGCCACCGTTCCTACTGAAGCAACAGCGGCTGAATTAATAAATTTTAAAGCACAGGCAAGTCTTGCCAACAACCTGATGGATTATAAAAGCCGTGGCCACCAGGTAGAATTGCTGGGACAGGAAGATGTCGAAGGCATAAAAGCTTTTAAAATAAAACTGACCAATAAGGAAGATGGAAAAATAACAACCTATTTCATCAGCAGCGTTGACTACCTGCTGGTAAAATCTGTTTCTAAAAGGGAGATAGCAGGTAATGAATATGATGCAGAATCTTTTTACACCGAAATAAAAGAAATAAACGGACTAAAATTCTGCATGCACTTCGTTCAGAAAATTGAAGGCCGGGTGCTACAGGAAGTCACCTATGAAAAAGTAGAACTGAATATTCCTGTTGATGCAAAAATTTTCGAGATGCCGAAATAAGTAAACCAATGTTTTGATAGAAAAAGGCAGCCCGAAAGAGCTGCCTTTTATTTTTTCATCACCATTTTATTGATTATGTAAGGGAATTTCTTGTACCGGGTTCAGCCCTTCCTCAGTACGGCCCCATCCAAAGCAACCTTCTCCGTTGGTTACTATAAGATAGTGAACAGGCACACTGATATTGTATCTCAGCACCTGGTCCAGCACCTTTTCATCGAGTTTAATTGCAGTGGCTTTACATTCGATCATCATCCACGGCTGATGCTGAGTATTATAAACAAGTATATCAAACCGCTTTTTTAACTCGCCAAGTTTTATTTCTTTTTCAATAGCAATTAATGCAGCCGGATAATTTTTTACCTGCAAAAGATATTGTACAAAATTCTGCCTCACCCATTCTTCTGGTGTCAGTACCATCCATTTTTTACGAAGGGGGTCAAAAATAAAGTCCCTGCCTTGTTCTTTTTTAATTTTAAACGCAGGTTCAGGATAATTGATAATCATTATGCTTCAAAAGTAAATGATTAAATTTGTCCATATGAAGACAAAAGAAGAAATAGTACAGAACTGGCTCCCCCGTTATACCGGCGAGGCGTTAGAAAATTTTGGTGAGTACATACTACTGACCAATTTCAGTAATTATGTAAAAATGTTTGCAGAATGGAATAACGTGGAAGTGGTGGGAGAAGGCAAGCCGATGCAATGTGCCACTGCGAACAATATCAGTATTATCAATTTCGGCATGGGTAGTCCGACTGCCGCCACCATTATGGATCTGCTTTCGGCGATTCAACCCAAAGCAGCTTTGTTCCTGGGCAAGTGTGGTGGTCTGAAAAAACGTAACAAAATCGGCGACTTAATATTACCTATCGCCGCAATAAGAGGGGAAGGAACTTCGAATGATTATTTCCCCGCTGAAGTACCGGCACTACCTGCTTTCGCTTTACAAAAAGCAGTGTCCACCACTATCCGTGACTATGGAGTAGACTACTGGACCGGCACCGTTTACACTACCAACCGCCGGGTATGGGAGCATGACGAACCTTTTAAAGAGTACTTACAAAAAGTAAGGGCTTATGCAATTGATATGGAATCAGCAACCATCTTTACCGTGGGTTTTTATAATAAAATTCCTACCGGTGCCTTACTATTGGTAAGTGATCAGCCTATGATTCCGGAAGGTGTAAAAACGGAGGAAAGTGATAAGAATGTTACAGCTCATTTTGTAGAGAATCATCTGAAAATTGGTGTCGATTCTCTTAAGCTATTAATGGATGATGGGATGACGGTAAGACATTTGAAATTCTAAATTGATCCGGTATGAAACAATTTCTTCTTTACTCAATCCTGGCGACCCTTCTTCTTTCAAACAGCGATTGCAGTAAAAAGAAATCCGAAGAGCGGTACAAAGGCAAACTGGAAATCGCCGGTATTTGTATGAATTATACCATCAGCGTTCTTGAAGGAGAAATGGATACAGCGGCTATTGTAAACAACTGGACAGACGAAACAACGAATAAAACCTATACCGACGTTTTCAAACTTGGTAACCCCTGTGATTTTCCTTCCACTATCAAACAGGGAGATGAATTTTACTTTACCATAGATACAACCGGAGGGAAAGATTGTGTTGTCTGCATGGCTTATTACCCAACTCCTTCAAAAGCAGTTTCGATTAAAGTAGTGAACTAATAATGCTGCCATTATTAAGTATAAATAACCTTTCGCTTGACTTTGTTGCCGAATCGGGAACTGTTACAGCTTTAAAAAACATCAGCCTTTCTGTGAACAAGGGTGAAGTAGTGGCGTTGGTTGGAGAATCTGGTTCGGGAAAGTCTGTTACCTCCCTTTCTATTTTGCAATTATTGCCATCCCCACCTGCAAAATATACTACGGGTGAAATTATTTTTTCTGAAAATGGAAATGAAAGTACTGACCTGCTGAAGAGAAACCGTTATGAGATGCAGGACATCCGTGGCAATAAGATTGCGATGATATTCCAGGAACCGATGACATCACTAAATCCGGTACTTACCTGTGGTGACCAGGTGATGGAAGCGATTCTGCTACACAAAAAAGTTTCAACTGCTGAAGCAAAGCAACGAACCCTTAACTGGTTTGAAAAAGTGAAGCTCCCGGATCCGGCAGCTGTTTTTAACCGCTATCCGCATCAGCTTAGCGGCGGGCAAAAGCAACGGGTAATGATTGCCATGGCGATGTGTTGTGAACCCGCCTTACTTATTTGCGATGAACCCACCACTGCATTAGATGTTACGGTTCAAAAAACAATTTTGCAACTCATCAAAGAATTGCAGGAGCAATCCAATATGGGTGTCATTTTCATCACTCATGATCTTGGTGTAGTGGCTGAAATTGCGGACCGGGCAGTCGTTATGTATAAAGGAGAAATTGTAGAACAGAATTCTGTAACAGAAATTTTTATCAACCCTCAGCATCCATATACCAAAGCATTACTTGCCTGCAGACCTGTAAACCATGAAAGAGGAAAGCGGCTACCAGTTGTCTCAGATTTTTTAGAGGAAGGAATATTGAACGTCGAAAAAGAACTTCCGAAGGAAGAGGAAAAAAAACCTGCGAGTTCCCAGGTCCTTCTAACTGTGACAGGTCTTTCTGTCTGGTTCCCCACGAAAAAAACATTGTTCGGCAAAGCCAGTTCTTATACTAAAGCAGTTGATGATGTAAGTTTTGAAGTATTAAAAGGAGAAACATTAGGACTGGTGGGTGAAAGTGGTTGCGGGAAAACTACATTAGGAAGAACATTGCTCCGGCTTATTGAACCAACTTCAGGAAAAATTATTTACAATGGCATTGAACTTACTGCCAAAAAAAGGCATGAACTAAGGTCGTTACGAAAAGATGTTCAAATCATTTTCCAGGACCCCTACTCTTCTTTAAATCCACGGATCACCATCGGTGCTGCGATTGCAGAACCAATGAAAGTACATGGCATTTTACAGACCGGTAAAGAACGAAAGGATAAAGTGACAGAATTACTGGAAAAAGTTAACCTGAAAGCTGAACATTTTAATCGTTACCCGCATGAATTCAGTGGCGGGCAAAGACAACGAATCGTAATTGCAAGGGCTTTGGCATTAAACCCTTCTTTTATCGTTTGCGATGAATCAGTATCTGCCCTCGATGTAAGTGTACAGGCACAGGTATTAAACCTGCTGAATGACCTGAAAAAAGAATTCGGCTTCACCGTTATCTTCATTTCACATGACCTTTCCGTTGTTCGTTATATCAGCGACCGTATTATGGTCATGAACAAGGGAAAGATTGAAGAAAGCGGCAAAGCCGATGACATATATTTTGATCCGCAATCAGACTATACAAAAAAATTAATTGCCTCTATTCCAAAAGGTCTGCCTGTCTCGTAGGACTGTTACTTTTAATCCACATAATCCGTCGCTGCGGTTCTGTCACTATCCTCTTCATAAAAATTTCTGGCACTCTTTCTTCTGGAATACAACATTTTCTTCAGGCTTTTCTTTAACTGATCAGGCACAGCTTCATCGTCATTTAGTTTTGTTTCTGAAAATTCAGTAAAAGAGTAGCGGTTATACCTGTAAGAAGAAAATAGTGGGGAGTCAAATCCCTGTATGGAAAACCTGGTGCTGTCTTCGAATTCAAATTGTTTTGGATCTTCGGGAACAAGTCCCACTGTAGCCAGTTTCCAGGTCAGATCATCTTTCTTTGCTTTATACTTATAAAAATAAATGAATCCTTTTTTGCCCTTGTATTCGGTCTTTAACCTGTCTACATACACTACGGAGTCAGGTTTTCCATATGATTTTGATTCAATCAAAGAACTTTTACCAAGATCAAGATGATTATTATAAAGAGCCGGGAATTTATTCAGCATTTTCAATTGCTTCAGGTCCGTATAAAACTCATACCTGTACTCATCAAGACCACCAAAAAACTTAAGTAATGAATCAGGGAATGGTTTATTATTCTTCAATAGCAGCAGCATAGTACTATACTTTAGCTTTTTATCATTCGACTTTAACATCTGCTGAATTAACGGCTGAACAGAAGTGTTAGTTTCCCAATAAGGAAGTAACAAGGTGGCATAGAGGCTCAGGTCATCATTGCCTGAATCGTTATCCCCATCATCATAGTAAGAATAAGAAGATGTTTTTTTCTCTTCTTTATCTTCCTCGGCCTTCTCAATTGCCTTTTTCTTCTCTGCAATAGATTGCTTTTTCAACTCCTGTTTTGCTTCAATCAGAAATTTGCTGAAATACATTTCATAATCCTTAGGTTTCACCAAATTGCTATCTACCATTTCGCCAAGTAATTTCATGATTGCACTTTTATAATCTTCCAGGTTCAGTAATGGAAGCAGGTCGGGCAAAATAGTTTTGGTAAGTTTTAATGTGTCTGAGAGCTCATCCAGGAATTTACCGTTATCGAAACTGAATCCAGAACGAGCTGGAAGAAGAGGGCTGCTATAACTGTAATCAGCATAACTTCCGGTACTTGCAATCAGAACCGGTGGCTCTGCATTCACCATATCTCTGAAAATATTATATGCATACTGAGTCTTGTGCTGCAATAAACTTTCCAATGCAGTATACTGCAATTCAACCGTATCATCCAATGCATAATACAATTGTTTTAGAAAATCAGAAGAAGCATTGGTATTAATATCTCCTAGCTTATTGATCAACGACCCTTTTGTATCAAGGTATTTTTTTTCATTCCAGTTGATCAAGGCGATCCCCTTTTTAAGTTGTGGCAGATCAGATGAATCGAGGTCAATATCATCAATATGCTTAACCGCCCTTTTGTGCAACACACTGTCCTTACTCATAAAATCTTCAAAGAAGAGATTAGATTTTTTAACGAAAGGATTTACACCTTTCAACGTATCGGCCGGAACGAATGTTTCAAAAAAACGTTTTACAAAAGCACTGGGCTGTGATAAAGTATCCGTTTGAGTAGCCAGGGAAAATCCTACCCCGTCTTTATAAAAAGATTTACCCCAGAGTGCCCTGCTGCTACCGGTGTCAGTAATCACCAATTCCCAAACCTTCATTTTATTCGGCAACTCTGTTTTCTTTTTATACTTGACTATCCAGGTGCTGTCAGTTCCAAAAAAAGATTCATTATCCTTATCTAAAGCAGCACTGTCTTTTGTATAATAATATCTTGGCGACCGGTAAAAGGATACAAATATTTTTTCGCCGGTGCTGTCGTTACTGATTGTTTTATTGCGGAAAGTTCCACCTTCCAGTAAATCATTTTCCGATTCATCCTCCTCCTCATCATCACCACCATAATAATTGTAGCGGGGGATATCTAATTTTATTTTCTTGTCTTCGGGATATACTGGTGTAGTCACTGTAAAATAAAGTGAGGTATCTTTTTGTTGTTTTGCCTCACCATACACAAATGGTTTTACCTCGAACGAATTGAGGAAATTAACCATAGCAGGTGTTTCCTGTTTTCCATGTGCCACCAATGTATAATAATGTGGCCCCTGGATAATGAACCTGGTAAGATAGAGTGCCCCGTTCTTATCCTTATACTTACAGTCCATGGCGGGATACCCCTTATGCGTAATTTGTTTTCTCGCCAGTTGTGTGTCAATAAATTCAGACGACATAAAGCTCTCATCCATCAGGCCTAAGTCGAATGTATCTTCTTCCACAAAATGGTAATTATGAATATCCGATCGGATGATGCGGTAATGCGTTCCTGTCGTTTTATCAGCAGCATCATATATCCAGCTTCCATCGTTCCCAATATAAGGCTCATGCGGCAGGTCAATAGCAAAGCCTCCATAAGGGGGAGTATATTTTTTCCAGGTAGCGGCGGCCGGCTCCGTTCCATTTTTGTATCCTTTCAACTGAATACTGCCAAAGAATTTGCTGGCTTCTGTTCCGTTTTTAACATAGTCGCCATTCCCACTCATTTTAAAGAAGAGAATTTCAAATGGTGTAATGAAAATATTATACCGTTGCAGGTCGCCCCGCCTTGTCTTGTTAGTAATATCAAACCCTTTGTAACCGTTTTTTGTAATCGTTTCCTTTGAAATTATTTTACCCGGAATATTTTCGTACAATAAACTGTCAATCGTTTTGTACACATCGTCTATCCCATGATTCCACATCCATGCATTTGTCATGATACGGGTTACCATGTAATAACTTCCGTTGGACATGTCAGCATATTGCTTTTGCTCCAGTGCTGCATCATCTCCAAACTTGTAAAACTTACCGGGAATGTCAACTTTAAACAAACCATCTTCAGCCGTTTCTGTTCTGAAAGTTACAGGCACTCTTATTTTATCAACAAGGTCTTTGTCTTTACCGGCTCTTTCACCCATTTTTACCGGACGCAGTTTGTAACCTTGCCTGCGTAGTATTTCAATTACACCTCTATCACCGGGCAGATGGGCTGCTCCTACACCTACAAATAATGTTGAGCCTGACTTTAGAATGGAGTCAATAGACTCAGCTTGTATTTCATTCCTTTTATAAAGAAATTTTTCGTCAAAAGCCTCTGATACACTGTTGTACTTATTGATTGAATCCAGCAAGTCAAGATTACCGGTACGATAAGCTTCCTGTAATTTATTCTCGCCATATTCATCACCTGCATCGCCATAGCTTCTTTCTTTTCTTTTCGTATCCTTTGCTGCATCACGGTAAGCTTCAGCCATCAGCTTCATACTCTTTCCATAATCTTCTACGCCGGCCACTCTTTTGCCCCATTTTTTTCCACATTGAAAGATGTACATATCGAGATAAGTGTCTTCTTCAAAATCGCTGGACTCATTTCCATAAGTGCGGTACAATAAACTATTGATAGTAGAAGGGTTGCTGTAAAGCGAACGTTCAATCTTGGAATCGTATTTATAGAATTTCAATGTTTTAATACTTAAAAACTCATTCGGTATGGCCATATAACCAGAATAAGCCGAACCTGCACCATAACTATATGTTTCACCCAAATCATACTTACTCATGTCCTCTTGCCAGGTCTCCGGGTTTGTTTCTAATGCTACTACCTGGGCATTCCTAAGGGCTATATAAAAAGAATCGGGCAGGTTAAATGCCAACTTACTGCTAACATGCATCGTGCCTATGAGGTAAGACGGTTTTTTCATCCCTTTACCTGAAATTTCCCATAACAGGCTCGGGTATTTTTTTTCCTTCAGTTTTAACTGTGCACCAGCAATAAGAAAGGAAAGACTTGCGACAAAGAGTATTAGGGTTCGCTTCATAAAGGTTGGTTTCCTGCCCCAGACAAAGCCAGAACCGGGTTTCAGTTTTATTTTAAACAAATTTAAGATGCAGCAGGGCATCTTAAAGCATAAAATTATTTTGAAAGTCAGTCATTTAGCCTGCTTTAGCATCTTCTTAGTGCTTTTGATCCATCCGATCCCGCTATGTGAAAAGAATTTGAAAGATTAAACGGGATTTTGAGGCCGAATAGTGTACTTTTGCCGCCTTTAAATGCAGTCGCTTTGACCAAACCCGGCGCCGTAAGGCCGGACTTGTCCAACGAAGCTTAGCAGCATAGTTGGCTTTCTGCACCTCCCGGCATTCTGCCCGGTTTGCGTCATTAGACTTACCAGATTAAACCCATAATTACTTATGAAGCTTTCACAATTCCGTTTCGACCTGCCCTTAAACCTTATCGCCCAAACTCCAACTAAACGACGTGAAGATGCCCGTATGATGGTGGTACATCGCCATACTGGTGAAATTGAGAATAAACATTTCCGGGATATCCTTGATTATTTTGATGACAAGGATGCTTTTGTCGTGAACAACACAAAAGTTTTTCCTGCCCGTATGTACGGACGTAAGGAAAAAACAGGTGCCAAGATTGAGGTGTTCCTGCTCCGTGAATTGAACAGGCCCAACCGTCTTTGGGATGTTATCGTTGATCCCGCAAGAAAGATCCGTGTAGGCAATAAACTTTATTTCGGCGACCAGGAAGACCTGGTAGCAGAGGTAATAGACAATACCACAAGCCGTGGCCGTACCATCCGTTTTTTATGGGAAGGAAGCGAAGAAGATTTTAGGGCGCAATTAGAAAAGCTGGGAGAAACACCACTACCTAAATACATTAAAAGAAAACCAGACGAAGAAGATAAGGAACGATACCAGACTGTATATGCAAAACATGAGGGAGCAGTAGCGGCACCAACTGCTGGTTTGCATTTCAGTAAAGAGCTGATCAAGCGATTAGAAATTAAAGGTATCCGGTTTGCAGAAGTAACACTGCATACAGGGCTTGGGACATTCCGCCCTATTGAAGTGGAAGACCTGAGCAAACATAAGATGGATGCTGAATATTATCATATTGATGAAACTGCCTGTAAGATCGTAAACCGTGCTAAAGAATACGGTCATCGTATATGCTCTATTGGCACTACCACCATGAGAGCCATGGAATCTTCTTTTACAGCACAAAAATTATTAAAACCATCAGAAGGCTGGACCAATACATTCATTCACCCGCCTTATGATTTTAATATTGCAGATTCATTGGTTACCAATTTCCATTTGCCTAAAACCAGCCTGCTGATCATGACTTGTGCTTTTGCAGGTTATGAACTGGCCATGGAAGCATATAAAAAAGCTATTAAGGATAAATACAGGTTCTTTAGTTATGGAGATGCCTTGTTGATCATCTAATGATTTAATATATCTAATAAAAATGCCCCGCAAAAAACGGGGCATTTTTATTTAGCGTTATGTATGCAATTCTATTTAAACTTCAAATTCAATGAGATAATATCTGAACTCAACCCATTCGTTCTGGTATAATGTCCATACCTCATCTCCAGCATATTTAACCGCTTTACACCAAACACACCTTTAGGCGGTGTGATCCGGAAGCCTGCGCCATAGAAATTGCTATTGAACTTTGACAGATCATAGTTACTGGTATAATACTGATCAGCTGCAGTATGTTTATCATACGGTGCAAAAAAGTCAACTGCTGTTTGTGTATAATACCGGTAAAAAGGAGTGATCGAAAGGAATGGTGTGATCTTAATCGGTGTTTCAAGATCAATTGTATGTCCGCTCAATCCCCAGTCGTCACTATAGTACCTGTAAAATCCGCGGATAATGAATTTGTCGCCCATGAAATAATTGGCCCGGAACCCAATCGGTATTTTCATTCTCGTATCCGGCATATTCTCAACTACGGGCAATGTTGCACCATTGAAATACACCCTATGGAAAGGCAATCCAAGATAGCCTTGCTGATAAATAAGATCGGCAATGAACATTATCTGCAATCGCTGATTAATTACCTGGGAGTAAGAAAGTGAACCACTAAATGAGTTCCTTGACTTAGAAGGATAGTCACTCCGGCTTCCTTCTCCATCTTCATTTATAACGCTGCCTGGTGGTCGTAATTCAACCGGAAGGATATAGGCCATGTTGTCAAGATAAGCCTGAAGCTTTGCAGAAAATTCGCCACTCCTGTTCTTTGTTTTTTGAGCAAAACTCAGATTAACACCAAATGACTGGTAATCAAATTCGGTAGATGAAGAAATACCAGCACCAAATGTGGAGCCCTTTTTCTCGTTCTCAACAGACCATGAAATAGATGGGAAAAGTCTTGTATCAGCATGAGAAGCGGAAGAAATTGTCTGCGGATTCACTTGATCTGAAGAAGCGGATGTGTAGTGATCAATTCCTACCTCCAGGTCAAAGCTATGCTTCCTGTCTTTTTTATCCCATTTTGTAAACTTAACGTCAATCGTATTGGAAATATCGCTCAGCTTTTGTGAACCAATGCCACCTGTAACAGCGGCATTATTTCCATCCTGCCGGTAATAACTGGAAACAAGATTAGCTTCTTCGAAGGTCAGCTTCCGGCTCTTATATTCCGTTGTATCCTTTGGTGTTGTTTGCGCAAAGGAGGCGAACAGTGTAAGAAATATTCCTACTACTGATAAGCAGATTTTTTTCATTTATTTGAATTGATTTTAGAAATGAACATTAATTACAACCGCATCCACCACCTGTCTTACCACCATTGGCACCGGAACCGCCTTCCCGGTAACTTTGAAAACTGGATTCAGTCTTCTGAATTTTGCGGCTGCCCAATGTCATTTCTCCATCATTCAATTTGTTTTTCTGGTACTCTTTTACAGTACTGCAGGAGCCAAGAGCTGTTGCAGATACGATAACAGCAACAGCGATGCTGGTTGCGATTTGCCGGTGTCTGGTTTTTTTCATTTCAGGTTTATGTTTTTTGATGTGTAGATTTTATCGTTTTCATCAACAATGATACATGCAAGTCCTTTTACCTGGTTTACCATATCCAGGCCCACTTTAATTCCCATAATCATTACCGGTGTTGCCATAGCATCGGCCACTTCTGCATTCGGGCTGATAATCGTTACACTTTTAATACCGGTAACAGGCAATCCTGTTTTAGGATCAATGGTATGAGAATATCTTTTCCCGTTGATGGTAATAAATTTTTCATAATTACCAGAAGTTGCAATGGCCATATCTGTTATACTGAGATAGGAGAAAGGATGATGGGCTGAATCCGGGTCTGCAATGCCAATTGTCCACTCTTTGCCATTGGGTTGATAGCCCCAGGCAGTAAGATCACCGGCTGCATTTACAATTCCGCTTTGTACCCCTTTTTGTTGTAGAATATATTTTGCCCGTTCTGCCGCATACCCTTTGCCTATACCTCCAAAACCTATCCGCATACCCTTCTCTTTTAAAAAAACAGTGCATTTTTTTTCATCCAGTATCACATTCCTGTAATTAATAAGGTGTACCGCTTTTTTTGCCGTTTCGGCATCGGGCAAAGAAGTCATATTCTTATCAAAGTTCCAGAGCTTCTTATCAACGGAACCGTAGGTAATATCGAAAGCGCCTTGCGTAACATCAGATATTCTTTTGGACCGCAGTATAATATCAAATACCTCTTTATCAACTTTTACAGGTTCTATACCAGCATTACGATTGATGAGATTGGTCTGGCTGCTTTCATTAAAAGTGGTCAATAATTTTTCAATCCGGCTGATCTCCGTTACCGCCGCATCAATTTTTGCTAACCCTTCACTCTCATTTTCAGATACGACCGTAATTTCAAATCTGTTGCCCATTAATTTGAGCACTTTGCGTTGAAGTGTTGGCAATATGGTGAGTGTTTCACTTCCGGGCATTAACAAGTTCTTTTACATGCCCGACAAATTGTTCCGCTGTCAGATCAGGAAGTCCTTCCCATGATTTAATCACTTTTCCATCTGCATCAAGTAATAAAGTGTAAGGAAATATTCCTTTGGGGTTGTATTTATCTGCCAGCTTATCGTTCTTCTTTTGCAGATCTTTTGGAAGCTGGTTCTTTTTTAGTCGGGGAAAATTAGCATTGATTAATACCAGGCTACTATCAGCAAAGCTCTGAAAAGTGATAGTCTCAAAAACTTGTTTAGTAAGTTTGATACAAGGGATACACCAGTCGGAGCCCGAAAAATTCAGAAGAATAAGCTTGTGTTCTTTCTCCGCTTTTTTCTTTGCATTCTCAAAATCAGTTTCCCAACCAGTTACTGAAAACAAAAAAAGGCCAAGAAAAAAAGTTGAGAACATCCGCATATCAAGTATTTAAGTACCAAATCTAACGTTGATGTGATCTTAAAAGTATGACTTTTGTCACATTAACAAAGGATTACATTTGTTACACTACGGCTGTTACCTGCATCGCTATTCCAAACCAAACATTCCTTTGTTCAGTTGTTGCAAAATTTGTGTCTTGTATTGAGCTGGTAGTAAAAGAGAAATATTGTGTGGGCTCCCACCATAAGAAACCATACGAACAGGTATGTTCATAATAGAACCAAACAGTTTCTTTACCATATCTTCTGTCTGCGATATCTCATTCCCTACTACAGAAATGATAACCTGGTTTTCATCAACTTCAACCGTACCGAATGGCTCCAGTTCTTTTAAGATTTCTTTAAGATGAGCTGCATTATCGATCGTTAATGATACCGCTACTTCAGAAGTAGTAATCATGTCAATCGGAGTCCGGTATTTTTCAAAAACTTCAAATATCTTCCGCAGGAAACCATAGGCCAATAACATCCGGCTGCTTTTAATACGGATGGCAATGATATTATCTTTTGCTGCCACAGCCTTTACTCCCACACTACCTGCCTTTTCTGTGATCAGTGTTCCCCTGGCATCCGGTTGCATTGTATTAAGCAACTTTACCGGGATATTGTATTGCTGTGCCGGCCAGATAGAAGCCGGGTGCAAGATCTTTGCACCGAAATAGGCAAGCTCTGCTGCTTCATCAAAACTCATCTGTTCTACCGGAACCGTTTTCTTTACAACTCTTGGGTCATTATTATGCATACCGTCAATATCTGTCCATATTTCACAAACAGTTGCATTGATAGCAGCAGCAATCAAAGAGGCGCTGTAATCACTACCACCCCTTTTCAGATTATCCACTTCTCCCCTTGCATTGCGGCAGATATAACCCTGTGTAACAAAAAATTTCTTGTCATTATGCTGTTTCAGTATTTGTGTAAGTTTCACTTTAATACTGCCGATCTGCGGTTCATCATAATTATCAATGGTCATAAACTCCAGGGCAGGCAACAAAAGATGATTGATGCCCTGCTCTTCCAGGTATACACAAAACAATTTAGTAGAAAGCAACTCACCCTGTGCAAGGATATCTTTATTCAAGGCCTCACTAAAGGATATTTTAAGGATGATATTGAGAAACTCAAAATGTTCGGCGACGATAGCTTTTGCTTTTGCAACTGTTGCGGGTTGCTTTACCAATTGTGTAATGAAATCCTGGTAATGTGCTTCCAGTTTATCAATAGACTGTTTTGCCGTATTGCGGTCGCCATTAGCAATATGACTTCCAATCTCAACTAATGCATTAGTAGTACCCGATAAAGCAGATAACACCACAATGACGGGTTCAGTTTCTTTTGTTACCAACGATACGATCTGGTGCATACGTTCCGGCTTACCCACACTGGTGCCGCCAAACTTCATTACTTTCATTTGTTCCCCCTCCCGAGATTTTATAGGATTTATCAATCAGCAAACAAGGCCGCAAAGATAAGAGCCTGTTGCGAAGTATTATTACATTATAGCCCGGGTAACCCGAATTTTTCCGCCAACGATTGCAGGTCATCTGATACCTGTTTCAGCAATGGAATCCCGTCTTTAATTCTTTCTGCTTCATACTCTCTCTCCGGGTCACCGGGTACCAATACTTTTTCCTCGCCGGGAATTGTCTTGCAGGAACGAAATCCCTGTATCCAATGATCCATACTTTTTTTAAACTCATCTGCCGGTCGAAATGCATCCACTCTCATTGCACCTAAAAAATGTCCGATTCCCTTTCCTGGTTGTTGTAACGGCATGGGAACATAGGCAGGAAATGGCGGTACCCAGGGAGCATAATTTGCTCCACTTAGTAAAGCAGAAAAAATATCAACGATTGCACCCAATGCATATCCTTTATGAGAGCCATGTTCCCTGTCACCGCCAAGAGGCAATAATGCACCCCCCGATTTTAAAGCATGAGGGTCGTTGGAAGAATTACCCTCCTTATCCTGCACCCAACCATTGGGTGTTTGTAAATTTTTCCGTTGCAGTATTTCCAATTTACCATTGGCAGCAGTGGTGGTAGCAAGGTCGGCTACAAATGCCGGTTCGTTACCGGCGGGAGCCGCTACACAAATCGGGTTAGTACCGAGCATTTTATCAATTGAAAATGTAGGTGCTACCAATGGACTTGCATTTGTCATGGCGATACCCATCATATCATATTGCAATGCCATCATAGCATGATGGGCAGCAATGCCAAAATGATTACTATTTTGTACACTTACCCAACCGGTACCAACCTGTTTTGCCTTTTCAATAGCTATCTGCATGGCGAATGGTGCAATGACCAGGCCCAGGCCGCTATCTCCATCCACTACCGCAGTTGAAGGTGTTTCATGTATGATTTTGATATCAGGTGTTGCATTCACTCTTTTTACTTCCCATAATCTTACGTAACCACTCAGCCGGGCCACCCCATGTGAATCTATTCCCCGAAGGTCGGCAGATAATAAGGATTTGGTGGCTGTTTCTGCATGCTCATCACTGCAACCGATTTTTTTAAACACTGATTTAGTAAAATCAAATAATTGCTGGTAGGGAAATAATTGTTCTGCCATGGCACAAAGATAATCACCAGGGCATAAAGGGGAGCTTTCGAAAAACATTCCTTTTTTGTTCTTTGTGCTGTATTTTTTCGTTGTGTTCTTTGTGCTACTACCTTTTTGGAGCACAAAGAACACAAAGCAAACATGAAGAACAATATGTTATAACCAAATTGGAAAAATTAGAAATCACCTTTCTATAAAACAAAAAAAAGCCCTTCCGTAAGGAAAGGCTATGTGTTAGTTTTTAATTGCGACCTTAAAATGGTAAATCATCTACCGGCTCTGTAATATCGCTGGGCGATGGAACATTACTGGTATTACCCGATAATGCAGATGAAGCATTGGAAGGCTGTTGGTATGAGCCACCGCTGTTCTCATTTTTACTGCCCAGCAGTTGCACTTCTCTTACACGAAGAGAAAGAGAAGAGCCGGGTGTTCCATCATTGCGTTGAAATGATCTTGCTTCAGGCTGGCCTTCTACAAAAACCTGTGTGCCTTTTTGAAGGTAAGGCGCAACCGCCGTCCTGTCTGTCCAATAGGCACAATCCACCCAAATTGTTTTTTCCTGTAAGGCGCCCTGGCTGTCTTTGTACTTTTCTGAATGGGCAACGGTAAAGTTGATTACATTTTTTCCGTTCACTGTGTTTACTACACAGTCTTTGCCGAGGCGTCCGATAACTTGCATTTTAATCATAGTGCTCAATTTTTAAGTGACGTAAATATTATTTTGGACGGGCAAGATAAGATTATTCTTAAAATGAGGCAGCACAACTCTGCCGAAAAAATAAAATGTGCATAAGTATGAGATAGCTAGTCTTCTGTTCTTCCGCTTGCTGCATCAATGATCCTTCCAAAGAAAATTGCATTCATAAACAATTTGCTGCCTCCCAGCCAGAATGCCCTAAAATTGGGGTTATCAGCTATATTAATAACCCTTCCGTTTCCAACAGTATTAACTATCACTGCGGCAGAATTTTTAATTACATCACCATTTTCTTTGCTTACCCAACCGCTCTGCAAGGGCTTACTGCCATAATAAAAAGGAGTGGCATAGGGGTTCTTGCTTTTCTCCATAAAAACTTTATTGGCTTTAAAAAGACTTATGGTTTTCTGGTTATAGCCATATGCTAATGGATGCGCCAGATCAACATCGGCTCCGAAGATGGCTCCTTGTATTTGCTGCGACCCGTCTATTTGTTCCCGATCTGTATAGGATAATCTTAAAGAACTGTCTGCGGGTGAACCTGCTTTTTTGAATTTCACATCGGTAATGCCATTTTGTGCTGCCCAACTAACAGCTTCTTCCGTTAATATTAGAGTACCGCCGCTCTGTACCCATGCTTTCAGTTTGTCTTTATTTAAATCCGAATAAGTGCCGCCAACCATGATCAGCGTATTATACTTATTCAATTCAACCCGGTTGAAAACAGAAGGTTCCAAATGAGTCGCAGGAATATTCATCCGATGATCAAGCAGGTGCCAAACTTCACCGGCATCAGTTGCATTTACACCTGGACCAACGATCATAGCAATAGATGGTTTGGAAACAGGTTGAAAACGGCTGCTACCCAATTCATTACCTTCAGAAACCAACCCTGATCCAACAGATTTAATCTGAACTTTATTTATTTCAGCCAGTCGTTTCACAATCTGGTAAATACTATCCGATGAAAGGACCTGTTGTTGTATTGGTATAAAAATGGAACCTCTAGGAAATGGAGTTCCCTGATCCATTGGATAATCTTTTAATGTCCGGAATGATGTTGTAGCAACTTTTACGTTAATGCCTGCCTTTTGCAATTCATATAACGCAGCAGGAGCATAAAAATCTTCCCAATTCAAAACATAGCCATATTTTGAAGGCTGGTTCTCTCCATAAAATCCACCTCCATGAATGCCTCCACTTGTTCCATAAAGGAGATCCTTATTATATACTTTGGATGACAAAGCTGCATAGGGTAATCCAAAAGCTAACGGCATTGTCCAGGAAGTTATATCATAAAATAAACTGTCTTTATATTTCAAAGTTTTTTCAAATATCGTTTTGATCAGCTTATATTGAGGTTGCTGAAGAGGTACAATAAAATTTACATCTTTAATATAATTATAGCCACCAATTGTAATATCCTTTGCAAGAGCATAAACCTGAATTTGGTGACGCAATAGCATTGTAAAAAACAAATTCGTTTGCTCCGGAATAACATCACCGGCAAACACAAAAGCTTTAACAGTATCGGCTTCTGCTTCGGAAATAGAATTTTTATAAAAATCCCTTTGCCATTGTAAAAATTCTTTTCTCAGAACCTTTGCACCTTCCAAAGTAGAAAGTGTAGTAACAAACTGATTACGGATAGTAAAAGGAAAACTAAGTAACCCATTAGCCGTTTGTTGCAAATGTCCTCTTGAACTTGCTTGCTCAAATAAGATACCGATAGCCCCGTTGATATCAGGATAAGTTGAACCTTTGCCATAATAAAAATCATCATAGTTTTCTTTAGTAAAATACAAAGAGCCGATCCTGTCTAAAAATTGTGCATGAAATTTTCCTAGTTTACCTGTCAGCTCCTGGTTCTTTTCCGGAGTTAATGGATTTACTCTTGATGGCACTCCCGGTTGAAAAAAGAAAGTTGCGTTGCTTCCCTGCTCATGATGATCTGTCAGAATGTTAGGCTTCCATTTATGAAACCAGGTTAAGCGGTTCTGGCTTTCAATATGTACCGCCGGCAGCCAATCCCTGTTTAAATCAAACCAGTAATGATTGAATCTGCCTCCGGGCCACACTTCATTAAATTCTCTCGAATTAGGATCACTCACTAAATTCTTACTCTTATGCTGATTAGCCCAGGTAGAAAAACGTTGTAATCCATCTGGATTAAATGAAGGATCGAAAAGTATCACCACATTGTCGAGCAATTCATCTATTTGTTTTCCCTGTGCTGCTGCTAAATAATAGGCACTTACCAACGAAGCATTGGTACCGCTTGACTCATTGCCATGAATAGAGTGACCGATATATACCACTATCGGCATATTGTCAATATTTACAGAAGCAGATTGAGAAGGATCAACCAGTTTTATATGTTGCTGTCTTATTTCTTCTAACCGTTGATGATTTTTGGGTGAAGTAATGATCAATAAAACCTGGGGACGATTTTCGTAAGTAAGCCCCATCGTTTCTATTTTAACCCTGTCTGGTGCAGCCGTTGCAATCGCTTTCATGTAATTCACCAGTCTGTCATGTGTTACATGCCATTCACCCACTTCATGATAGATCACATCTTTGGGCTTGGGAATGGAAGGATTATAAGTAATGCTGTCAGGCAAATAGTACTTTAAATCCTGGCTAAAAATTAATCCGACAAAAAATAATTGACCAATAAGGAAAGATAATTTCTTCATATCTCAACAGTTATGTTTGAATATGGAAATTAAGCAATTAAGTCAGAAACCTGCCTACGAAAAGGATAGCAGGCAGCCGGGATTATCGTTGTATATTTGCTGCTTGCAAAATTTTGTATTATGAGCAGAAAAGGAAAGGTGCTGGTAGCTATGAGTGGTGGTATTGACAGTACCGTTACTGCCCTCATGTTGAACGACGAAGGCTATGAAGTGGTGGGCATTACCATGAAAACATGGGATTATACCGCCAGCGGTGGCAGTAAAAAAGAAACAGGTTGTTGCAATATTGACTCGTTCAATGATGCAAGGCAGGCGGCTGTAGAGCATGGCTTTGCACATTATATCCTCGATATACGGGAAGAGTTTGGTGATTTTGTGATTGAAAATTTTGTGGATGAGTACATTGCCGGAAGAACACCCAATCCCTGTGTTCTTTGCAACACACATATTAAATGGCGGGCATTATTAAAAAGGGCTGATGCACTAGGCTGCGATTTTATTGCAACGGGCCATTATGCTAAGATCCGCCAGCATCATAACGGACGATTTGTCGTTAGCAAAGCGATTGATGATACCAAAGACCAGAGTTATGTATTGTGGGGCTTGCAACAGGATCTGTTAAGCAGAACATTGTTACCCCTTGCCCCCTATCGCAAAACGGAGATACGGCAAATGGCATTGGACTACGGTTACCCGGAGCTGGCCAAGAAAAGTGAGAGCTATGAAATTTGTTTTGTCCCGGATAATGATTACCGGGGTTTTTTAAAACGTCGGGTAGAAGGATTGGAAGAAAAAGTTGCCGGCGGAAATTTTGTTGATAAGCATGGCACTATATTAGGTCAGCACAAAGGCTATCCTTTTTATACCATCGGGCAAAGAAAAGGATTAGATATTGCTTTTGGCAAGCCTGTTTTTGTTACAAAGATCAACCCGGAAAATAACACCGTAGTATTAGGTGATGAAGAAGACCTTGAACAAAATGAAATGGTGGTGGGTAAATTGAACCTGATAAAATATGATACTATCACCCCCGGCATGGAAGCCACTACCAAGATCCGATATAAAGACAAGGGAAGTTTATCCAATATTTACCCGGAAGGCGGCACTATGAAAGTACGGTTCTACGAAAACGCCAAAGGCATAGCGCCGGGGCAAAGCGCCGTATTTTATGAAGGAGATGATGTTATTGGCGGCGGGATAATACAAAGAGGCATGCTAAATGCTTAAAGGTTTCGAGTCCGGCTTTTTGTCTTTTGCCTTCAGCATGAATGTTTTAGATGGCAATAAAGCCTCAAAGAATACGTTTTAAAGCGGAGAAGCTATGTTTGCCCGCTTTTTGTTTGTAACTTTAAGTATCCGAATACCCTGATAAACAAGTTAATAACCGAACAAATTTTGTATCCGTGAATACAAGAAAACCACTTATGAGACTCCACTCCGTTATTCGCTTCGGCATTTTAGCTGTTGCCGTTTCCACACTTTTTTCCTGCAACGAGAAAGAAGAATTTGTTACTGAGAAATTAGACGAATATATACCATTACAAACGGGTAAGTATATCACTTATCGTGTAGATTCTTTGGTGTTTACCAGTTTTGGAAGAGTTATTGAAACACATCGCTACCAGGTAAAAGAGCAAATAGATGCTCAAATTACTGATAACCTTGGCCGCCCAAGCTATCGTGTATACCGTTACCTGAGAGATTCATTAGGAACACTTCCCTGGCAATCTGTCGGCACCTATTTTATTACCCCTCTGTCAGACCAGGTAGAAGTAATAGAAGATAACCTTCGGTTTATTAAAATGCACATGCCGTTAAAAGAAGGCTTTAGCTGGAAAGGCAACAAGTATTTACCAACCAGTCCTTACCAGCCCATATATAATTTTACGATTGATAATAATATTGATGATTGGGATTTTTATTACGATAGCTTCTCTTCCACTTTTAGTTATCGTGGAATAAACTATTCAAATGTCTGGAGTGTTGAGCAAATTGATGAAGCCTTTAATGTACCTGTTACAAATCCTGCTTCGTATGCGTACAAGTTAAGATCTGTTGAGAAATATTCTAAAACCATCGGCCTCGTTTACCGGGAATATGAGATGTGGGAATACCAACCAAATACGGGCGGCGCAGGCGGCCCATATTATGCCGGCTTTGGTATAAAGAAGTGGATGATCGACCACAACTAATCCGGCACTTCTGACGTAAATTTGGTGATGGCAAAAAAGCTCTTGAGTAAATGAAAAAATTTTTACCTCTCTTATTGTTGCTGATAGTGAGTGAATCACAGGCACAGTTTACCCGGTACGTAGTCAGATTAAAAAACAAAGGTGGTAGCCCATATACTTTTTCTTCCCCGCTTGCTTATTTATCCCAACGGGCAGTTGACAGAAGAACAAAATATGGTATTGCAATCGACAGTACTGACTTACCGGTAACTCCTTCCTATATTACCCAAATAAGAAATATTTCCAATGTTACGGTGCTGAACGTTTCCCGCTGGCTGAATGCAGTTACCATACAAACCAGCAGCCCGGCTGCCATTACAGCAATTAATGCACTGCCCTTTGTACAAAGTGTAAATGGCATTGCTTCCAGAACAGCGGAGAATGGCAGAGGTTCCGGTAATAAGTTTCAACAGGAGGAAATTATTACTGAATTGCCGCCACACCAGACAGAAAGAATAACTGCTGATTTTTATAACTATGGAACTGGCTCCTATAACGAAATACATCTTCACAATGGCGAGTTTCTTCATAATATCGGGTTAAGGGGGCAGGGTATGCAAATTGCAGTAATAGATAATGGATTTAATAACTATACAGCACTTAAAGCTTTTGATAGTGTAAACACTAATGGACAAGTATTAGGCACCTGGGATTTTGTAGCAAGAGAACAAAATGTGACTAATGATGGAAGCCATGGCATGAGTTGCTTTTCTACAATTGCAGCAAATATTCCCGGCCAGTTTATCGGCAAAGCTCCCAAGGCCAGTTTTTGGTTATTTCAAACAGAAGATAATGCCAGTGAATATCCAATAGAAGAATTTAATTGGGCCTGCGGAGCAGAAAGATCTGATAGTTCGGGTGCAGAAGTAATTTCAACCTCGCTTGGTTATGCGTATGATTTTGATGGTGGCATTCCCGATTATCCATACAATACACTGGATGGTAATACAACAATGGCTGCTATTGCTGCTGATCTTGCCGCAAAGAAGGGAATCATTGTATTTGCAGCAGCTGGTAATGCCGGCGGTGTCGCCTGGCACTTTATCATTACACCAGCTGATGGTGACAGTGTAGTAGCTATAGGCGCTGTAAATACTGCCGGAGTTGTTGGTGGTTTCTCAAGTTATGGACCATCAGGAGATGGACAAATAAAACCCGATATCGCTTCTGTTGGTGTTTCGGCTTTAGTTCAAACAACATCTAATACGGTTGGTACGTCAAATGGCACTTCATTTGCCTGTCCCAATATGGCAGGTCTTGGCACAATTCTGTGGCAGGGATTTCCGGAGTATAATAACATGAAAATAGTGCAGGCATTAAAGCAAGCCGGCAGCAAATTCACAACGCCGGATGACAGAGTCGGCTATGGCATACCCAATATGAAACTTGCCTTTTCAAATCTCTTAGTTGAATATGCTACTTCTTCCTCAACGGTAACCGGCTGCCGTGTTAGTGTTAACTGGAGCAGCAAAGATGTTGCAGCTATGAAATATGAGATCGAAAGAAAGGCTCCCGGAGAACTTGTTTATACAAAAGTGGGGGAAATGAATCCCCAGGCTGGAGTATTATTGGCAAACAGAAATTATCAATTTAACAATGATCTTACAAGTGGTTCACTTGGAAACTATTCCTATCGTATCCGGCAAATAGTAGATACCGCTGTTGCTTCTTTTTATGCAGTTTATATAGATACGACGAATATCAATATTACATCTGCCTGTATTGTGACTGGCACAAGTACACCAAATCTCAATGGCGAGTTGGTAATGGTTCAGCCAAATCCTGTTGCAGGCAATAATGTAACCGTAGTAATTGAATCGCCATACGCCGTAACCAATATGCCAATTGCCGTGTATGATGCGAAAGGAAGATTAATTATGCAAATGAAAGAATCAAAAGGAACAGGTAGAAAAACAATTGATTTAAATATCAGCAGGCTTTCCAAAGGGAAATACTACATTAAAGTGCTGAATGGGCAAAAAACGATTGGCACTGCTGAGTTGTTACGGCTATAAGGGCCTTCTCAGCAAAGCTGCAAACATTGTATCCGCTTTTTTATCATAACCTTTGAGTAATTCCATTTTGATCAATTCAAGATGGAATTTTTCTTTAATGAAATCAATAGCCTCCTCATTCTCCTTTTTAAATACAGAACAGGTAATATAAAGCAAATGGCCTCCGGTAGCAAGATGGGGAATAATAGTTGTTATGATTTTCTTTTGCAATGCAGCATATTCATCAATTTTCTTTGTATCAAAATAATATAACTGCTCTGGTGTGCGGCTCCAGGTTCCGCTACCACTGCAAGGAACATCGGCAAGAATAAGATCGAACGTTTGGCCCTTTACTACGGAAACCGGTTTGGTCAGATCAGCAATGAAACTTGTATACTGCTTCATCCCGGCAGCAGCAAACCGTTTCTTAAGATTTACAAGAATTGATTCCCTAACATCAGAAACTGTTAAATCAATTTCCCCAAGAAAATCTTTCGCCATAATAGATTTACCACCACTGGCAGCACAACAATCCCACAAGGTTAGTGGCTGGCTTTTAGCAGTCAGTGGCAAAAACTCTCCTACCCGCTGGGAACTATAATCCTGCACTACTGCTTCCTTATCTAGTTCAACTATGCCCTCAATCTTTACAGTATTTGCAATAGATAAACCTGATGCTGAGATAACATTGAATTCAACACCAGCTTGCTGCAATTTTTCTTTTACTGATATGTCAAAACCGGGCCTTATCCGCAGAAACAAATCCGGTTGGATTAAAAAAGAAGTAACAAACTGTTTGTAGTTTATTCCATCAGAAAGCTCAGTTTCCAGGAGGAAAATTTCAGCGATTGAAAATTCACTGCTGATCAATTTACATTTCTCGTGAAGAGAAAGAATCACCTTCTCGTTCCATTCCGGTTTTATTTGCTGCAAAACCTGGTTTGGCTCAGCAGAACAAATAAATAACCCTGCAATTATTCTTTCTTCAACCGGCATACCGGGCAAAGCCTTTCCAAGCCTGAAATAACAGTAACACAAATGAGCCACTTGCTTTCTGTCAGTAGAGCCGAATTTTTTTTGCGTAGAAAAATATTTTCTAAGAAATGACGCAAAGGGTTCCTCCCCTTTATATAACGAAAGAATTTCTTTTGCTGAATTGAGATATGAATACCATCGGCTCACCCTGCAATATAACACAAGGAAAACCTCCTGAAAAATGAATTAGCGATCCTTCTTATTGATAGAAATACTTTGCACCTGTTATGGCCCCACCTGGTGTTCTTGTGCCATAAGAGGAATCAGGTTTACCTGCTAAGTTATACTTGTAAGTATAGTCCATTGTAAAATCGTTAGCTGGAGAAACGGTGTTAGTTAGTACCGTTTTCGATGCATTATTAGCATTATATAAGCCTGTTCGGGTTAATAATACTCCTTCATTGAGAATAATCAATGGATTCACTTTTGCGTCAAACGTAAAAGTTTGAGAAGAAACAGGAGAAAGCGGACCTCCGGGTGTGGAAGCAGCGTCCTGCTGTAATCTTTCAAGATTTGACCCTAAAGCAGAATAGGTATATGTATTTCGTAAAACCAAAACAGGCGGTACAGGTATTGGCAACCCTCCTATTGACAAGTAATGTGCATCATTAGTGATTTTGCCGGCAGCATCATACGTATACACGGCACTATCCGTAACTGCAAAGCCGGGTATCGGCAGGTCAAATACAGACGATGTATATTTTGAAATAGCTGTACTGTAATTATACCTTGTCACAACGCTGTCAATACCTGCTGCTATAAGTGCATCCGCTTTCTGCACAGTAGTTGTTATAATACCGGAAGCATTTCTGTTAATTGTAAGATCATTATTAAGTGACTGACCTGCTGAAACACCAGTGGTTTTTTCCTTTACCAGGCGTTTTGAAGCATCATAAAAATACTCTATAATGGTGGAGTCTGTACCAGTATGAGAATTTATCTTGATCAACATCTGGTTAGCAGAGGCATTTAACCCCCAATCTATTTCCTTTTGACAAGAAGCAACAACTATCGAGATAGCAGATAAAATCACCAATAACCTTTTCATGTACTTTACTTTATAATTCTAATAATGTTTTCAGCGGGTCTTTGCCTATTAATAATTGTTCTGGATTTTCAAGCAACTCTTTTACTCTCACCAAAAAACTTACCGACTCTCGGCCATCAATAATTCTGTGATCATAGCTCAACGCCAGGTACATCATTGGTTTTACAACCACTTGTCCGTTGATGACCATTGGCCTTTCCTGTATTTTGTGCATTCCAAGAATAGCACTCTGCGGAATATTGATTATCGGTGTACTCATCAGCGAACCAAAGACACCGCCATTGGTAATGGTAAAAGTTCCGCCCGTTAATTCTTCTGTTGTTAATTTACTATCTCTTGCTTTTCCGGCAAGCTCCACCACTTTTCTTTCTACATCAGCCATACTCATACTTTCTACATTCCTCATCACGGGTACCGTCAGGCCCCGGGGTGTACTTACGGCAATACTTATATCTGCGTAATCATGATAGATCAACTGATCGCCATCAATATAGGCATTTACCGAAGGCCATTCGGCCAACGCAACTGCACAGGCTTTTGCAAAGAAGCTCATAAACCCTAACCCAACACCGTGTATCTCTTTAAACTTGTCTTTATACTTCGTTCTTATTTCCATGATACTGCTCATATCCACTTCATTAAAAGTAGTGAGCATAGCAGTTGTATTTTTCGCTTCCACTAATCTCCTTGAAATTGTCTTCCTGAGATTACTCATCTTCTCTGTGCGGACATTGCGGCTGAACAATTCAGTTCCGGCAAATGCTTTCTTGCCCGGGTTAGCCAATGCTGCAAGTACATCATCCTTCATAATTTTTCCGGCTGTACCTGTGGCTACAACTGTTTGGGGATCCACTTTTTTATCAGCAATAATTGCTGATGCTACAGGACTTGCTTTGATATCATTAGAGACTGAGGTAACAGGTGCTACAGATTCTGGCTTTTTAGGTTCTACCTTTTTCTGTTCCTTATTTTCAACAACGAATGTAACTTTACTCGCAGGTTTTGCAGCCAGTTCATCAATGCTGGCTAACAGATCACCTATCTTAATTGTGTCACCTTCCTTAATTGCGCCAAGTTTTATTATACCGGCTTTTTCAGCATTCACCTCAAAAGTTGCTTTTTCGCTTTCGAGTTCTGCAATCACTTCGTCTCTTTCCACATACTCGCCATCTTTTTTATTCCATTTCAGCAATGTTACTTCGCTGATGGACTCGCCGACTGTTGGAACTTTTATATCTATCATAAAATCTTATTTCAGATTTAAATACTAAACGCAGTTTCAATAATTTCAGCCTGCTCCTGATGGTGTACTTTATTATACCCCGTAGCAGTAGAGGCAGAAGGTTGTCTGCCTATCACACCATAATTAATAGTAGTCAGATTCATTCTCAGAAATGATGCAGCACCCATATTTAAAGGTTCTTCCTGCACCCAGAACCAGGTAGCTTTACTGTACTTATTATGCAAAGCCTCCAATTGTTTGTAAGGTAGCGGATAAATTTGTTCAAGACGGATGATGGCAACATCACTGCGATTTTCTTTCTGCTGCCGTTCCGCCAAATCAAAATATACTTTCCCGCTGCAGAATAATACTTTTTTCACTTTCACTGCGTCAGCGGTGGCATCATCAAGCACTTCCTTAAATCCGCTGCTTGTAAACTCTTCTATCCTCGAATAGCTCCCCGGGTGACGAAGGTTTGCCTTTGGAGAAAAAACAACCAATGGCTTTCTGAAAGGCCATGCCAATTGCCTTCTCAATGCATGGAAGAAATTGGCAGCTGTTGTAATATTAGCTATTACCATATTTAATTCCGCACATGATTGAAGAAAACGTTCCATACGGGCACTGCTATGCTCCGGCCCCTGACCTTCATAGCCATGTGGCAGCAATAACGTTACGCCATTCATACGGTTCCATTTTTGCTCGCCCGCCGCAATGAACTGGTCAATCATTGTTTGCGCACCATTGACAAAATCACCAAACTGTGCTTCCCATAATACTAAAGCATGAGGATTGGCAAGGGCATATCCGTATTCAAATCCCAACACACCATATTCACTAAGTAGTGAATTATAAATCCTGAATTCACCCGTTGCACCGGGAATATTGCTTAACCGGTTATAGGCTTTATCATTTTCTTCATTCCTCAACACAGCATGGCGATGAGAAAAAGTTCCCCGTTGTACATCCTGTCCACTCATCCTTACATGCTCACCCTGCAATACCAGGCTTCCATAAGCCAGTAATTCACCAGTAGCCCAATCCACTTTTTGCTCTGTTTCAAACAATCTCACTTTATCCTGTAATATCTTTTCCACTTTGCGAAGTGGCTTAAATCCTTCCGGCCATTTCATCAGTGCATTGAAAACCTTTTTAAAATCATCCGTGCTGATAGCCGTCACCGGTGATTGATCAAAATCTGAAGAAGTTGCCCTGCGCAATTTTTTCCATTCCACTTCTGGTGGCTGGTAATGATAAGGCAATGGATTTTGTTTTACTTCATCCAATCTCTCCTGCAGGTCTGCCCAGAATTTTTTTTCCATTTCTTTAGCCAGCTCCTGCGCATCTTCCTCACCATTCTCGAGTAAATATTTAATGTATACTTCCCGTGGATTGGGATGCTTATCTATCAATGCATATAAATGTGGTTGTGTAAACTTTGGATCATCGCCTTCATTGTGTCCATGCTTACGATAGCAAACCATATCAATAAAAAAATCAGAATTAAATTCCTGGCGGAAACGGGTCGCTATCTCTACACACTTTACTACAGCTTCCGGGTCGTCACCATTTACATGAAATACCGGAGCTTGCACGGCAGCGGCTAATGAAGTACAATAGTCAGAACTTCTCGCATCATCAAAATCAGTTGTAAATCCAATCTGGTTATTGATAACAAAATGAATCGTACCACCAGTATAGTAACCATCAAGATTACACATCTGCAATACTTCATATACAATTCCCTGTCCTGCAACAGAAGCATCGCCGTGAATTAGTATCGGGAGAATTTTATCAAAATCGCTTTCATACATCACATCTGCCTTTGCTCTTGCAAATCCAACCACCACGGGATCAACAGCTTCCAGGTGCGAAGGATTTGGCATCAGTTTCAAATGAATCGTTTTATCATTCATTGTTTGCACTTCACTGCCATAACCCATATGGTATTTTACATCACCGCTTCCCATTGTCTGGTCCATCTTGGCAGTACCTTCAAACTCACTAAAGATCTGTTCGTATGTTTTGCCCATGATGTTGGCCAGCACATTCAATCTTCCCCGGTGTGCCATTCCTATCACCACTTCATGCACATCATTGTCAGCAGCTGTGTTTATGATAGCATCCAGGGCTGCAATTGTTGTTTCACCTCCTTCTAAAGAAAAACGTTTTTGCCCGACATATTTGGTATGCAAAAATTTTTCAAACATCACTCCCTGGTTCAGTTTCTCTAAGATTCTTTTTTTCTTATCCAGTGAAAGAGCTCCCTGCATTTTCAGTTCCACTTCATTCGTCAACCAATCAATCTTTTTCTGATCACTGATATATTTAAACTCAATGCCAATATGAGAAGCATAACATTTCTCCAGATGTTGTAAAATATTTCTTAGTGAAGTTGTTCCCAGGCCAACCAGGTTACCTGTATGAAAATCTTTGTCGAGATCCGCTTCGGTAAAACCAAAAAAGGACAATCCAATATTGGCCCCCCTGTCTTTCCGGGTACGGATTGGATTGGTAGTTGCTATCAGGTGACCTTTATTCCGATAACCCAAAATCATCCGGTAAGCCCTGATTTCCCGCATCCAGTCCACATCAACACTCACAGGCTTATCGGCGATGGGGGCACTTGTAGCTGCAGGACCGGCGTTTTTTCCGTTCCCGTTTGAGGGAGTATTAGCCACAGCAAAGTCAAACCCTTCAAAAAACTTCTTCATCTCCGGATCAACGCTTTCGGGATCCTTTACAAAATCACGATACAGGTTCTCAATAAAAGCCGGGGAAGAATTAGTGATATAGGAGAAATCCTTCATTCAGGGAAAAATTTGAAAATGAGCAATTTTAAAAGCCCAAATATCGTTGAAAAAATCGAAAATTCCGGTTCATTTTGAGGCGATTACACTGCATTGACCTGTCCTGGTAAAAGGTCGTTTTCCTGCTAATCCACGGTGGCTGCCAGCCCCAGAAAAAGCCCAATTAAATTGCTGAAAATTTGGTGGTTAAGGCCCTCAGCCCTACCTTTGCCGTCCCTTAAAAACAATAAGAATGGCTAATCACAGTGCAACAAAAAAGGATGCCCGTCAGGCTGCAAAAAGAACTGCAAGAAATAAGTATTACGGAAAAACTACCCGTAATGCAATTCGTGACCTTAAGGCATTGAAAGGAAAAGAAATGGGCGACAAATTTCCTGAAGTTGCAGGCATGATCGATAAACTCGCAAAACGCAATGTTATACATAAAAACAAAGCGGCTAACCTGAAAAGCAAATTGGCCAAAAAAGCTAATGCAGCTAAATAAACTCGTTCTATAAATTATTTGAAAGGCATCTCAAAATGAGGTGCCTTTTTTAGTTTGTGTCGGGTTTGTAAAGATTTGCTGACG
>CALRVH010000029.1:0-34977 GCA_943371565.1 Chitinophaga pinensis
ATTCTTTAATACTTGCTGATATTCAAAAGTCTCATTGACCTAAGTTTCCCCTTTAGGGGAACAAGGGGCTTTACATACTAAACACTTCTTCTTTCTTATCTAAAAATTCATTCTCCACTACTTCTTCACCCGGCTCTTTATATTCAAACTCTTTTAACCGTTCATGAAAATCACTGCTGCCTTTGATAATAGCCACCCGGGCACTGCGAACAAATTCAATTAAACCATAGGGCTCCAGTGCATTTATCAGGTTATCTGTTTCTTCCCGGTGACCTGTTGTTTCAAAAACGGTGTAATCTTTACGAATCGCTACTGCTCTTGCACCGTATTCTCTCAACAGTCTTTCTACTTTTACTTTTTCAGCGATCGCATCGGTACTGACTTTGTATAAGGCAAGTTCCTGCCAAACAATCTCCTCTTCTGTATTGTAATAGGCTTTTAATACCTCAACCTGTTTTTCAATCTGGCGGCAGAGTTTACTGACCACTTCTTCCGTTTCATTAATCACGATGGTGAAGCGATGCACACTATCTACTTCAGTAGGAGATGTGTTGAGACTTTCTATATTTATTTTCCTTCTGGAAAAAATAATAGCGATACGGTTTAATAAGCCAACCTGGTTCTCCGTGTAAACTGTTACTGTAAATTCTCTCTTACTCATAATCTTGTTATTTTAAACGTATTTCACTAACACTGCAACCTTGTGGCACCATTGGGAAAACATTATCTTCTTTACCTACCATAACTTCCAGCAGGTAGGAGCCTTTATATTGCAGCATCGTTGTTAATGCTTCTTTTAGTTCTTCTCTTTGTTCAACTTTCTTTCCGGGGATCCTGTATCCTTTCGCTACCTGTACATAATCCGGGCTTGCTATGTCAACGAAGGAATATCTTCTGTCGTGAAATAACTGCTGCCATTGACGCACCATCCCGAGAAACTGGTTATTCAGAATGATGATTTTTACAGTCGCTTCACTTTGCATGATAGTACCAAGCTCCTGTATCGTCATTTGAAAACCACCATCGCCAATTACGGCCACTACTGTTCTATCAGGATTGCCAAAACTGGCCCCGATAGCTGCCGGTAAAGCAAATCCCATGGTGCCTAATCCGCCGGAAGTGATATTACTATTTGAGTGATTGAATTTTGCATAACGGCAGGTTACCATCTGATGCTGACCAACGTCGGTTACTACAACGGCTTCGCCTTTTGTCAGTTCATTCAGAAGGTTAATTACTTCTGCCATTGATAATGCTTCGCCGGTGGGGTTCATCTCCGGAACAATACAAGTTTCTTCTTCTTGTTTTTTATACTCATTGAATTTGTTTAACCATTGAGGATATACTTTTTGTTCCAGCAATTCAGTCAGCAGTGGTAATGTTTCTTTGCAATCACCCCAGACACCAACTGTTGCTTTTACATTTTTGTCAATCTCTGAAGGATCTATATCCAAATGAATGACCTTGGCTTGCCTCGCATATTTGTCGAGGCGTCCCGTTACCCGGTCATCGAAACGCATACCGACAGCGATCAGCACATCACATTCGTTGGTTAATACATTCGGACCATAGTTGCCATGCATACCCAACATGCCAACCCCCAGTGGATGATCAGTTGGAATAGCACTCATGCCCATGATGGTCCATGCAGCAGGAATGCCGGCCTTCTCGATAAATCGTTTGAATTCATTTTCAGCTTTGCCAAGGATCACACCTTGCCCAAAGACCACAAAAGGTTTTTCTGCCTCATTGATGAGTTTAGCAGCGGCTTCAATATATTCCTTTCTTACGATCGGGTTAGGTCGATAGCTTCTTATATGCTCACATTTTTTGTAACCTTCATACCCGAACTTTTGTAACTGTGCATTTTTTGTAATGTCGATCAATACAGGCCCAGGCCTTCCACTGCCTGCTATATAAAAAGCTTTAGCCAGCACTGCAGGAATTTCTGTCGCATCTGTTACCTGGTAATTCCATTTAGTAACAGGTGTGGTGATATTAATTACATCTGTTTCCTGGAAAGCATCTGTTCCCAGCAAGTGTGCATAAACCTGTCCGGTTATACAAACGAGAGGAGAGGAGTCAATCATTGCATCAGCCAATCCTGTTACAAGATTAGTAGCACCCGGTCCGCTGGTGGCAAATACAACACCAGTTCTTCCACTGGCTCTTGCAAAGCCCTGTGCGGCATGAATGGCACCCTGCTCATGACGAACAAGAATATGTTTCAGTTTATCATTATAATCATACAACGCATCATAGATAGGCATGATAGCACCTCCGGGATAACCAAAAATAGTTTCCACGCCTTCGGAAATAAATGCTTCGAGTACTGCCTGGCTTCCACTGATACTCTCATTCTCAAAAGAAGGATAAGTAGTAGTTTGTTGTATTGATGGTTCTTTTATTTTTTGTAGTGTCTCCATATCTTTTTCTTTTGTGGGTCTTTCTGTTATTAAAGCTTACATGATCTAAGTTCCCCTTTAGGGAATGTGACATTACTCATCTGTCACACAACCCTCACTGGCATCTTTTACTTGTTGCGCATACTTGAATAAAATTCCGTTAGTCACTTTCAGTTTCGGTTGCTTCCACTTCTTCTTTCTTTTCTTGATTTCTTTATCACTCACTTTTAGGCTGAGTTTATTTTTAGCTACATCGATCCTGATGATATCGTCATCTTTTACCAGTCCGATCAATCCCCCTTGAAATGCTTCAGGTGTGATGTGCCCCACCACAAAGCCATGTGTGCCGCCACTGAATCTTCCATCAGTGATTAAAGCCACAGATTTTCCCAGTCCGGCACCAATAATGGCTGAAGTTGGTTTTAACATCTCAGGCATACCCGGTGCACCTTTTGGTCCTACATGTCTTATAACTACTACATCACCTGCTTTTATTTTTCCGGAGTTGATACCTTTTATTAATTCAAACTCACCATCAAAAACTCTTGCAGGTCCTTCAAATAATTCTCCTTCTTTGCCGGATATTTTAGCTACACTTCCTTTTTTCGCAAGATTGCCATAGAGGATTTGTAAATGACCCGTTGCCTTGATCGGTTTTTCAATTGGGTAAATGATATCCTGCTCTTCAAAATTCAAATCGGCAACGCCTGCTAAATTTTCTGCAATTGTTTTTCCTGTTACGGTCAAACATTCACCATGCAATAATTTTTTCTTTAAAAGGTACTTCATCACTGCAGGCACACCGCCATGTTTATGCAGGTCCTGCATCAAATACTTTCCGCTGGGTTTGAAATCTGCGAGCACCGGCACTTTATCACTGATCGTCTGAAAATCATCCTGCGATAATTTTACTCCTATACTTTTTGCCATTGCAATTAAATGCAATACAGCATTTGTACTTCCTCCTAATACCATGATAACTGTTATCGCATTTTCAAAGGCCTTTCTTGTCATAATATCAGAAGGCTTGATATCTTTTTCCAGTAATAACCTGATGGCTTTACCTGCTGCTGCACATTCTTTTTGTTTTTCCTCACTCAATGCAGGATTGGAGGAGGAGAAGGGCAAACTCATTCCCAATGCTTCAATTGCGGCTGCCATTGTATTGGCTGTGTACATACCACCGCAGGCGCCTGCACCCGGGCAGGAATGCTGAACAATTCCTTTAAAATCTGTTTCATTCAACTGTCCTGCTATTTTTTGTCCCAATGCTTCAAAGGCACTGACGATGTTCAGGTCCTGGCCTTTGTAATGGCCAGGAGCAATTGTTCCGCCATACACCATAATAGCAGGACGGTTCAATCGTCCCATTGCAATCACACTGCCCGGCATGTTCTTATCACAACCCGGCACTGCTATCAGTCCATCATAATATTGTGCCCCACAAACGGCTTCAATAGAATCAGCGATGATATCACGGCTCACCAAACTGTATCTCATCCCATCAGTACCATTACTCATCCCGTCACTGACTCCAATGGTATTAAAGATCAATCCTATCAGATCGTTATCCCATACTCCCTGTTTGATTGTCTTCGCCAGGTCGTTTAAGTGCATATTGCAAGTGTTGCCATCATAACCCATGCTCACAATACCCACCTGAGCTTTTTTCAGATCATCATCCGTTAACCCGATACCGTAGAACATGGCCTGCGCCGCCGGTTGAGTTGGGTCTTGTGTGATCGTTTTGCTATATTTATTCAGTTCCATTATGCTACTTGAAGTGATGATTTAAATTCCTGTTCTAACACTTTACATTTATAGGCTCTTTGAATAACTGCACCTAATGATTCTTCCCAGTTCAATTTGAAATTCACATTATCCAATGATGCTAACTCTACTACTTCAGCAGCTGTGCCGCAATAAAAACCGCTGTCTGCTCCCTGCATTTCTTCAGGGGTAAAGAATTTTTCTTTCACCGGTATATTCAGCTCATTACATATTTCAATCACAGTTGCTCTTGTAATGCCGGGAAGAATATTTCCTTTAGCAGGAGTGTACAGCACTCCATTTTTTTCAAAAAATACATTGGCGCCGGGGCCTTCAGCTACATTGCCGTTATTGTCCAATAACAATGCTTCATCAAAGCCATTATCTTTTGCTTCCTGGCAGGCAAGAATAGAATTTACATAATGTCCACTCACTTTTGCATCAATGTGAAAACCGGCCGGGTTGGGACGGCGATAGGTGGATGTCATGATGCGCATCTTGTTGGCGAGATAGCCATTTGTCCATTCCCAGGCTTCGATAGCAAGATGACATTCTTTTCCTTTTGACAATGACATATTGGGAGAGCAAAGCACTATGGGGCGGAGGTATGCATCGGTGAAATTATTTTGACTAAGTACTTCATAGCTTAAGTCGATCAACTGTTGGGTAGAATAGTCAAATGGCATCTTCATCAGTTCAGCAGAATGACGAAGCCGGTCATAATGTTCTTTTGCTTTGAAGATCTTGGTGCCATCACCAACAGGGTAGGAACGGATACCTTCAAATACTGAATAGCCATAATGCAGGGACTGACTGTACAGATCTGTTTTCGCCTCTGCAGCTTTTACAAACTGCCCGTTGAAATAAATAATTGTTTTTTCGTTGTAATACATAGTCTTGTTTTTTGTTCCTGATACGGGTATAAAAAAGCGACCCGCCTTTTGGAGGCGGGTCGCATATATTTTGATTTTATTTCAATGTCATGCACCACCTCCGTTTGAAGAAGATATAATAATCACCACCACAATAATAATTGGGGCAACCGAAGTGATAATATTATATGTATTGTTCTTCAACATGAAGGATGTATGTTCTTATAAATATACACCCGCCGTTTCAAAAAAAGAACTCAGCAAGCAATTATTATTTTAAAATGGACGAACCATCGTTAGTCTAAATGATCGTTGATTTCCTCAACTCAATATTTTCTTTTTTCACTGAACCGGAAATTTTGCCACTTACATAGTCACTTATCAGTTCACCGATCGTAGAAGTAAAGTAGAAATTAACGGGATCAATATCTTTTGTTACGAATGAATTCTGCAATGTCCAGTTCACCGCTTCACGGACCAGGTTGGCCTCTTCTTCCATGCTTAAAAATTCCAGCAGCATCGCAGCGGAGAGAATAGAACCAATCGGGTTGGCAATGTCCTTGCCTGCAGCCTGCGGGTATGAGCCATGAATAGGTTCAAACAAAGCAATACGTTCATTTACTCCGGCAGATGCTGAAGGCAGCAGGCCTAATGAACCACTTATCACACTTGCTTCGTCGCTGATGATATCACCAAACATATTTTCCGTAAGGATGATATCAAATTGTTTTGGGTTCAGGATGATCTGCATGGCGGCGTTGTCAACAAACATATAGTCGACTGTTACATCCGGGTATTTCGGAGCCATCTCCTGTACTACTTTTCTCCATAGCCTTGATGTTTCCAGCACATTGGCCTTATCAACCAGTGTTAATTTTTTTCTTCTGTGCGGCTTTTGTGCAAAATGAAAAGCCAGGCCGGCAATGCGTTCGATCTCTTCCCGGCTATACACACAATCATCTGATGCATGATTGCCATCGGCACTGGTTTCTTTCTTGCCAAAATAAATTCCACCTGTCAGTTCACGGAAGATGATGAAATCAACTCCTTGTATATTCTTGCTCTTTAATGGCGAAAGATGATGGAGTGAGGAGTAAGTATTGATAGGGCGGATATTGGCGTAAAGCTGTAATGATTTACGCAGTTTCAGCAAACCCTGCTCTGGTCTCACTTTTGCTGTCGGGTCATTATCATATTTGGGATGGCCGATTGCACCAAATAAGATGGCATCACTGTTCAGGCACACTTCTATTGTTTCGTCAGGAAGCGGATTGCCAGTCTTGTCAATAGCGTCAGCACCCATCAGGCAATAAGTATAAGTGAACTCATGTCCGAATGATTCTGCAATCGCATTTAACACACGGATGGATTGTTGTGTTACTTCCGGGCCAATGCCATCACCTTCTATTACTGCAATGTTTTTCTTCATAATTTATTATGATCGTTGGGTTTCGAATTGTTGTATCTCTTCTTTTATACTTAATAAATAATCAATATCATCATAGCCATTGAGCAAACAGGTTTTCTTGTAGCTGCTGATATCAAAATGTTCCTGTTCGCCGGTGGAATTAATAGTGATTGTTTGTTTGTCCAGGTCAACCGTCAGTTCGGTATTATTATCTTGTAGAAAAATTCGTTGCAGAAATTCATCACTTACCTGTACAGGCAGTACGCCGTTGTTCAAAGCATTGTTCTTGAAAATATCTGCGAAGAAGCTGGAAACTACTATACGAAAACCAGCATCCAAAATTGACCAGGCAGCATGTTCCCTGGAGGAGCCGCAACCAAAATTTTTTCCCGCTACTAATATTTCACCATCAAACTGCGATATATTTAATGGAAAATCAGCTCTTGTTTTTGATTCATCATCATTATAATACCGCCAATCCCGGAATAGATTTTTTCCAAAACCCTCTTTGGTAGTGGCCTTTAAAAAACGGGCAGGGATTATCTGATCGGTATCGATGTTTTCGATATTGATGGGAACAAACCTGCTTAGTATCGTTGTTAATGCTTTCATTTTTATTTACCTGGCTTCGAGTAGTGAGTTTCGAGTTGCAAGACTTTAACTCGAAACTCAAAACTGGGAACTCGGAACTTCTCTTAGTTTAATAATTCTCTAACATCGGTTACTACTCCTGTAATAGCTGCTGCCGCTGCTGTTAACGGACTTGCTAATAATGTTCTTGCACCAGCACCTTGTCTTCCTTCAAAGTTTCTATTGGAAGTGCTGATACAATATTTGCCAGCCGGAATTTTATCTTCATTCATTCCTAAGCAAGCACTGCAACCGGGTTGACGCAATACAAATCCGGCTTCCTGGAATATTTTATCAATGCCTTCTTCGATTGCCATTGCTTCCACTTGTTTGCTTCCGGGAACGATCCAGACTTCAACATCAGCTGCTTTGTATTTTCCTTTTACAAAAGAGGCTACCATTCTTAAATCTTCGATTCTTGAATTGGTACAGCTACCGATAAAAACATAATCGATCTTTTGTCCCTTAATGGGCAGGCCTTGCTGCAATCCCATATAGGCCAATGATTTTGCCAGGCCTGATCTATCGTTTTCATTGATTGTTTCAGTAGTTGGTATTTTTTCTGTAACACCAATGCCCATTCCAGGATTGGTGCCATAAGTAATCATAGGTTCTATATCTTCTGCTTTGAAATAATATTCTTTATTGAATACAGCATCATCATCGCTGTAAAGAGTTTCCCAAGATATTAAAGAGCTTTCCCATAATTCCCCTTTAGGGGATAGGGGTTTGTCCTTCATATACTCAAACGTTGTTTCATCTGGAGCAATCAACCCACAACGGCCACCCATTTCAATACTCATATTACAAATGGTCATTCTTGCTTCCATACTTAATGAACGGATAGCGGAACCGGCAAACTCAACTGCATAACCTGTGGCTCCGCTGGATGTAATTTTTGAAAGGATATAAAGAACAATATCTTTTGAAACAACACCTTTGTTCAATACACCATCAACATTGATACGCATAAGTTTCGGTTTGCTCTGCAATAAACATTGCGAAGCAAAAACCATTTCTACTTCGCTGGTGCCGATACCGAAAGCGATAGCACCAAATGCACCATGTGTGGAAGTATGACTATCACCGCAAACTATCGTCATGCCTGGTTGAGTGATTCCCAACTCTGGCCCTATAACATGAACAATGCCCTGAAACGGATGTCCAAGGCCATACAATTCAACTCCATGCTCGGCGCAATTTTTTATCAATGCATCTACCTGCAGGCGGCTCAACTCTTCCTTTATCGGAAGGTGCTGATTAAGTGTTGGCACATTATGGTCAGCTGTAGCAATAGTTTGTTGGGGTCGTAATAGTTTTATTCCTCTTTTATTCAATCCTGTAAAAGCCTGTGGACTGGTCACTTCATGAATAAAATGCCTGTCGATATATAGGACAGAAGGACCATCATCAATTGTTTTGACAATGTGTTTCTCCCAGATTTTTTCAAATAATGTTTTGCTCATGTTCGTTATGCCACTGCTACTTTAGATTGATATTGTTTAGCTATTAAAGTAAGGTCATCATCATTCACTTCTTTCTTGCTGTCTGCTATTTTCAGGAATTCACTGTACAGGGTATCCACATCATTTCTGTCGAACAGGAAACCAAGTTTTTGAAAGCGGTAAGCCAATGCGCTTCTTCCGCTTCTTGCTGTCAGTACGATCTTTGAGCTATCAGCTCCTACCTCTTCCGGGCTGATAATTTCATAGGTCTGTGCATCTTTCAAAAATCCATCCTGGTGAATACCGGATGAATGAGAGAAAGCATTACTGCCAACGATGGCTTTATTGGGCTGTACCGGCATCCGCATCGTATCTGAAACCAACCTGCTCAAAGAATTCAGTTGTTCAGCTTTAATATTGGTATAAAGACCCAGGTCTTTATGTTGTTTGAGTATCATCACCACTTCTTCCAATGAGGTATTGCCGGCTCTTTCGCCCAAACCATTTATGGTGCACTCGATTTGTCTTGCGCCTGCAATTACACCTGCAATAGAATTAGCAGTTGCCAGCCCCAGATCATTATGGCAATGACAGGAAATAATAGCCTTATCAATATTGGGAACATTGTTAACGAGATAAGCAATCTTTTCTCCGTATTGGTAAGGCAGGCAATAACCGGTGGTGTCGGGAATATTAACTGTTGTGGCACCAGCTTTAATAACCGCTTCAATAACCTTTGCCAGGTAATCATTATCTGTCCTTCCGGCATCTTCTGCATAGAACTCCACATCATCAGTATAATTCCGGGCCCACTTCACACACTGAATGGCTCTTTGCAATATCTCTTCCCGGGTAGAATTGAATTTTGCTTTGATATGCAGATCGGAAGTGCCGATACCAGTATGTATTCTTGGGCGAACTGCATATTTTAGCGCCTCACCAGCTGCTTCAATGTCTTTTTGTACTGCCCGGCTGAGGCCACAGACAGTTGCATTTTTAATCGCTTTGGAAATTTCTTCAACAGATTTAAAATCACCGGGGCTGGAGATCGGAAATCCTGCTTCAATGATATCCACACCCAGATATTCTAATTGCAGGGCTAATTCCAGTTTTTCTGCTGTATTCAATTTGCAACCGGGTACCTGTTCACCGTCACGAAGGGTGGTATCAAAGATGTAGACTTTTCCTTCAGCCATAATTAATTATTAAAATAGATGAGATAAGAATGCAGGCTGCTTATTTTTGTATTGCTTGCTAGTAATTCAGTTAAATAAACAACCTGCGCAACTAAGTTATCATTGATTAAGTGGCAGGTGAAATCATAATGAGGAGTGTTTTACACTCCGTAACAAGGTTGAATTCCGCTGAAAGCCTTTACTGTATTGATTTTTAAATTTTTTTTATTACGATGCCCAACCGCTCTGCAGATGCCTTATTTCAACTGGTAAAGTCGCTTGAAAAGAGTGAGAAGAGAAACTTTAAGCTCTATGTGAAGCGGAATACGGCTACTGAAGATTTAAAGATCATCCAGTTGTTTGATGCCCTGGACAAGATGACTGACTATGATGAGCAACAGTTACTAAAGAAAGCAAAAGGGATCAGCAAGCAACAACTTTCCAATATCAAGGCGCACCTCTACAAACAGATACTATCCAGCCTTCGCCTTATAAAAGATGAAGACAATATTGATATCCAGCTGCATGAACAAATGGATCATGCCAGGATATTATATAATAAAGGCTTGTACCTGCAAAGTCTGAAAGTGCTTGATAGAATGAAGGAAACAGCAAAAGCCTACCACCAGTTAACCTTTTTGCAACAGGCATTGTTTTTCGAAAAGAAGATCGAAACCTTATTTATTACCCGCAGTATGCAGGACAGGGCAGATAAATTATCACTGGAGTCTGATGTAGTCAATAGTCAGCTTGCAATGGTGAACCAGCTTTCCAATCTTTCCTTACAACTATATAGCTGGTACATCAGGCATGGATTAGCCAGGAATGAGAAGGATAGTAACAGTATTTGGTCCTTCTTTGAAAATCATTTGCCGGTGGCAGCGGCAAAAGTAAATGGTTTTTATGAAAAGCTATACCTGTACCAGAGCTATGTATGGTATGCTTTTATAAGGCAGGATTTTTTGCAGTACTACCGCTATTCACAAAAATGGGTTGATCTTTTTTCTGTTTATCCCGGCTTGCTAAAAGTGGAAACAGCAAGTTATATTAAAGGCATGCACAACCTGATGGGGGCACAGTTCAATTTGATGAACGAAGAGAAACTAGCTGAAACCATCAAACAGTTTGAGCAATTCGTAAAACAGAAACATCTTAAGGGGAATGAAAACAACCGGATATTGGCGTACCAATACCTGTATGCAGCAAGAATTAACCTGTACTTTTTACAAGGTACGTTCACCAAGGGGCTTCGAATGGTTCCTTTCCTGGAAAAAATGCTGAAAGAATATGGATTGTACCTGGACACACACCGGGTATTGGTATTTTATTATAAAATAGCCAGTTTATATTTTGGCAGTGGTAACAATGAGAAAGCCATTGATTATCTCAACCGCATCATCAATCAGAAGGGAGATTTGCGAACCGACCTGCAATGTTATGCAAGGTTGCTGCACCTGATTGCTCATTATGAATTGGGAAATTTTGATTTGCTGGAATATCTCATCAAATCTGTTTACCGCTATATGGCCAAGATGGAGAGCCTGAGTAAAGTGGAAGAGGAAATGTTTACATTTCTTCGTCATTCTTTTCATATGGGTGCCCATGCACTGAAACCAGCGTTTGAAAAATTGCTTGCTAAGCTAAAAAAATATGAAGGCAATCCATTGGAAAGCCGGGCTTTTGCTTATCTCGATGTTATCTCCTGGCTGGAAAGTAAGATCAGTGGCGTAAATGTCCAGGATGTGATACGGGAGAAGTTTTTACTCGGAAAGAGGAGAAAGTAGGGTGACTTTATTACTGTATTTTGCATATTATACAAAATAAAAAAATGAAATACTTTATCTGGCTCTTACTCATTCTCGTTTCATGTGAACAAAAGGAAAAAGAAAGCATCATTGTGGGAAAATGGGAATATGAAAGAATGGAAACCTATAGCGGTGATCCAATTAACCTGGCAGATTCGCTTATTAATAACCTGCATCAGCAACAAAAAGGACTGACGTTTTCTTTTAGTAGCAAGAATGTTTTTAAAGTGACACATACAAAAGCAAGCAATCCGGAAGATTTTGTTGCAGAACAACCGTATGAGTTGTCAACGGACAAAAAATCATTGATTTTAAAAAATACCGGAAGGCCCGATGACAATTTTTCCATTATTGAATTATCTGACAGCCTTTTAAAAATCAATGTTTTTTATAGCAAGGAAGCTTATATGGTTTTTGGAAGAAAGAACTAAAATAATTGTCCGTTGCAGTACCATCTTATAAATCTGATAATTAATAAAAGTGCTAGAAGTTGCTCTATTGCCAGATAATCCAGTCGTTTTCATAATTGATCTGCCGGGAAGTGGGTTTTTGTTTTCCCCCGGTGAGGGTTATTACCTCTTTACTCACCTGTTTTTGTAATTCTGAAATAGACACTTCACCATTCTTGTTACTGTCTCCCTTTTTATCTTTCAGTGCTGAAAGAACACAATAAGTGAAGACACCATTATTCCAGTTTTGCCCTTCATAGGCATATTCATTGCCACCAGCTGCAGATATGACGGTGGCACCATTGGATGAGTTACCGGTGGTAAAAAGTTCCTGTAAAAGCTCAAATGAGCTTTTTGTTTTGAGGTTATTCTTTTTGCTGATTACAATGAATCCTTTTGGAACTGTTTTTACATTTTTGTCTTCTATTGTCGTGGAGGCAATCACCGATTCATCTGCATCCAGTTCGCCGCTATGACAGGCATCCATCAACACCAGTTTTTTAGATGCTACTACCTTGTCAAGTAATAAGTCTATATCATCAACTGAAAGTCCCCGTGTAACCGGGTTGTCGAAATCAATATCATGGGTAGCAAAATAGAAATTGAATTCTTTATCGACAAGGCCATGACCACTCAGCGATATGATAACAATATCATCTGGTTTTGCCTCTTTTACTAACCGTTGGTTAATCGCTTTTATATTCTCAATGGTTGCGTTTTCATTCAAAAACAGGACAGGCTCGTACAATTTATATTTTGATTTTAATAGTGTCGATATATCATTTATGTCTTTAGCGGCATAGGTGAGATTGTATTTCTTATTTTTATATTTCGAAACGCCGATACCTACATACCATAATTTTGCTGCCGGCTTTTGTGGAGGTTCATAGTTTATAGTTATTTTTTTCCGGAGTGATTCAGCCCCCCGGTTATTCAGGCAGGATATTTTAACCTGGTTGGCCCCGGTATTTAATGGTAGTGTTACATCCAGTGTTGTTTCGGTAGCATTCTTTTTTGAAATATCATAGCCATTTTTACCATATACGGGGTTGCCATTTACCGTAACATATATTTTACGGAGATAAGTATCTGGTAATGTTTCTTTCGCTTTGATCTTCAATTTTAGTTGATTGGATTGGGTGGCAGTAGCAGGGTAGTTGGCAGGAATGATTATTTCAGGTACTTTATAATCATCCCGGAACATAGCGCTGTCGAGGTCCAGTTTCTTCAACCGTTTCCGGTAAGCTGACCCGTAGGCGTTTATTAAAGCGGTGTCCTTGTTTTGAAAAGCTTTCAGGATGATATCAGGCCGGTTGTATTTAATATCCCACTGATCAAAATCATACAACGTATTTCCGATCTTCCAGTTTACCCATCTTGCAGCATTAGGGGTGGCCGTATAATAGTTGTTGGGTAAGTAAATTATATAATCGTCTTCATCAATGCCCACCCACCCCAGTGTTTTTTTCCTGGTCTGTAAATCATAAATAGCAATTTCATTATTGGCATTCATCACCAGCCAGTTTTTAGCAAACGAAACTGAAGTAGTATAAGTATAGGCATTTTTTTCAAGAGTAAACGTGGCTATTACTTTGGCAGTAGTGTCGCTCCGGGGTTTTGCCACTTCAGTAGTTGCATCTTTTGCATCCCAGAGAATGGCCTCCCCATTTGCATCTGTAGTAATAATATATTTTCCATCCGGGCTGAAGTTGCAAGAGTTTACAGCAGTCTTATGATTGGTCAGCTCCCGGATTAGCTTACCGGTTTCGAGATTAAAAACACAAACATACTTAGAGTCATCTCCGGCTATAAGGTATTTTCCGTCCGGGCTAAACGAGCAATCACTAAAATTTGATATTGAATTATTCAATGTCATCAACTTTTTCCCAGTTTTGGCTTCCAGAATTAATATATCTCTTACAGAAGAAGGTATACCGATTAATTTTCCATCTTTTGAAAATCGGGCATTGCCTTTGTAAAAAACTCCTTTAACACTATATTCCAGCTTTCCTGTTTCAAAGTCCCAGGCCTTTAATTCGTCGGAAGATGCCGTTATAAGCAATTTGTCATCGGGACTAGTAACAGCATAAATGGTACGGGTCTCACCCTTTGGATAAGTCCTTACCAATTTGCCTGTTTCGGTTTCAAAAACTGAAGCTTCAATGTTACAAACAATAATTTTTGTTTCATCATGGGAAAAACTTAGGCGGCCGTCAATAGAAATTCCAGTCAGCGATTTTATATCGGTAATAAATTTTCCTGTATTGCCGTCTATAACTCTTGTATTTGGATTTCCGGAGTTATAGTTATTGAAAGCGATAAAATTCCCTTTTGTACTTATTGCAACATTTGTTACTGAAGCGCAATGGCTTGTTATTCTTCTGTAAACAACCCCTGTTAAAAAATTGCTGATGACTATATCACCTTTTGCCCCTTGGAAACAGGCCACATAAGTGTTGTCGTTTGAAATTTGATCAGAAGGAGTTGATTTGATAACAACATCACCACCTCTTAGCCAGCCTTCGAACTTGCTTACAACCGCCCATGTTTTAAGATCATATACTTTGCCAGACCCAATTAAATAGGTATTTGTTTTATCAAATATAACAGCATGACGTTCATCGAGGGTTTTATAAATGCTGGCAGTACTTAAATCCCAGATAACAGTAATCCGGTAATCCGAAGTAGCCAGGTACTTGCCATCCGCTGACAAAGAAAAATTAATTGCTGGTTCACCCCCGGTTTTGAGTTGTTTTTTAACTGTACCAGTTTCCACATCCCACACATTAATACTGTGTTTATTAGATCGATCCTTTGAATAACTCTCCGTTTCAATGATGCTTTTTCCATCTGGAGTAAACCCGATGTCTTGAGTAGAGAAGGTAGAGATCTGCTTAAGCAGCTTGCCTGAAGCAGCGTCCCATAAACTGATTTTTTTATGGGACGCCGTGGCAATTATTTTATCATCAGGACTGAAAATAATTTTTTCTATCTCAGCTTTTGGTTCAAGGGAGAACAGAAGTTTACCTGAAACAGGGTCCCATATTTTTGCAGTAAGATCCCAGGAACAGGTTGCAATCAGCTTTCCCTTATTACTAAAGGTTGCAAAATTTATATTGTCTGTATGTTCAAAACTGTTAACGAGTTTACCTGTAGCTATACTCCACAATCTTGCATATTTATCTTTACCTTTATATGCGGTAGCTGAACCAGCAGTCAGCACATAAAGATTGTCCTTGCTAAAAGAGGCTGATATAATTTCGCCGGTATGGCCTTTCAAGTCATGTAAAAGTTTGCCCGAACTTACATCCCAGATTTTTACAGTTTTATCTTGTGCACCTGTCAGCAAATATTTATTATCGTAACTGTACCTTATTATACTTGTTGGAGAAGAGTGGGTAATAGGGAGAACAAGTTCCGGTCTTTCCTGGCCGTTTAGATTTTTATAGAATAGAACCACACTGAGTAAGAGCCAGTATGCTATTTTCATAATTAATAGTTTGAGTCAAGTACTTAAAAATAAATAACTCCGGGGCTAAGGACAAGAAAAACAGGGATTAGTTTTTGGAATTCTATTGCGACCTTTCAGCATTGATATTTTATAGATAAATTTTCTAATGCCTGCTAAAAGTGAATAGAGGTTTGCTACCGGACATTCACCCGGCTATGAAACCTGCCAGCTACACATTCCGTTCATCTTGTTAATAACTGCTGTAAAAATCCTCCTGAAAATCCCGTTTTCTGGCCTACATTTGCGCAATTTGTTTTTACCCACCACAACCCCTCCAGGGAGGGGATTAAAATAATAAAATGACTGAAAAATCAATCCCCGCTGTTTTATTGTTAGCCGATGGTACTGTAGCCCACGGATTCGCTTTTGGTGCCATTGGTACTACTACCGGAGAAATCTGTTTCAATACGGGTATGACAGGTTACCAGGAAGTGTTTACCGACCCCAGTTATTTTGGACAGATACTTATTATGAACAGTGCTCACATTGGTAATTATGGAGTGAAGGAGGCGGATGTGGAATCTGATTCGGTGAAGATAAATGGGTTGATCGGCAGAAACCTGGAAGATCTGTACTCCAGGAAAATGGCCAATGGTTCCCTTAATGAATACCTGAAAACTAATAAGGTTGTTTCTATTGAGGGTGTGGATACAAGGGCATTAGTAGCCCATGTTCGTACAAAAGGTGCTATGAACTGTATCATTTCTTCTGAGACAACCGATATTGAAATCTTAAAAAAGAAACTGGCCGAAACGCCTGATATGGACGGGTTGGAACTGGCTTCGAAAGTGAGTACGAAAGAATCGTATGAATTAGGAGATGCAACTTCTGCAACACGAATTGCAGTAATGGATTACGGTGTGAAGAGAAACATACTTACTTGTATGGTGGAAAGAGGGGCACATGTAAAAGTCTTTCCGGCAAAGACCCCATTGGAAGAAGTGAATAAGTTTGCGCCACATGGTTATTTTATTTCCAATGGTCCTGGCGACCCCGCACCAATGGACTATGCAATAAAAACATTGAAGCAAATATTGAAAGAAGAAAAGCCGGTGTTTGGTATTTGCCTGGGGCACCAGTTACTGGCATTGGCCAACGATATTCCAACTTTTAAAATGCACCATGGTCATCGTGGATTGAACCACCCGGTAAAAAATATTATATCCGGCAGGTCAGAGATCACAACGCAGAATCATGGTTTTGGGGTAGATCCTGAAGCGGTGAAAAAAGCGAACCATATTGAAATTACTCACCTGAACCTGAATGATCAGTCTATCGAAGGTATCCGGGTAAAAGGTAAACCTGCTTTCTCGGTACAATATCATCCGGAAGCAACACCGGGGCCGCATGATTCAAGGTATTTGTTTGATGAGTTTATTGAATTGATAAAAGCGCAGAAGAATTGATTTTTTGAAACACGGAGACACAAAGCAGCATGGTGATTAACTCTGTGTTTCACTGTGTACCCTGTGACACTGTGGTTTATCACTCTTCATACAACAACTTCTATTTTTAAATTATATTTGGCTATGAAAATTGCCATCATTAACGGCCCCAATTTGAATTTGCTCGGTAAAAGAGAAACCGATATTTATGGCAATATGCCATTTGAACAGTTTCTTGATATACTAAAAAAGAAGTATGCGGATATCGAGATCAGCTATTTTCAAAGTAATGTAGAAGGTGAGCTGATCAACGAATTGCAACGGGTGGGGTTTGATTATGATGGTATCATTCTCAACCCCGGTGGTTATACGCATACTTCAGTTGCAATCGGTGATGCTATCGCTGCCATTAAAACGCCGGTTGTAGAAGTACATATTTCCAATGTGCATGCAAGAGAAGAATTCAGAAAACTATCACATGTTAGTGCCAAAGCCGCCGGAAGTATTATCGGGTTAGGTCTTGAAGGATACGATCTTGCGATAGAGTGGTTGCTCCATCCTTAATTTTACTGATTTTTCTCAATCGTCTTAATAAGCATCGTCAGTACCTGTAGCATAATTAACTATAGCTTTGCCGCATGAAATTACCTGTTGTCTATAAAACCGCTGAGGAAGCATTGGCTGTTGTTAAGTCCGGTCATCGGGTATTTGTGCAGGGAAGTGCACAAACACCGTTGTATTTATTAAGGCAACTGGCCAAAATGGCTCCTGGCCTTCGTAATGTGGAGCTTACATTTATTACTGTTCAGGGAGATATCGAACTGGACAAACCGGAATATGCTGATTCGTTTCATATCAACTGTATGTTTGTTTCCAATTCAGTACGACAAGCAGTGAATGAAGGAAGAGCTGATTTTATTCCTGTCTTCTTAAGTGATATTCCTGACCTTTTTCGGAGGGAGATGAAGATCGATGTGGCATTGGTACAGGTATCACCACCCGATATACATGGTTATTGCTCACTCGGCGTGTCGGTAGATATTGCCCGCAGCGCTGTAAATACAGCTACACATATTATTGCACAGATAAATCCAAGGGTGCCCCGCACACATGGAGACAGCCTCATACATACCAAGCGTTTTACTTCGATGGTTTTTCAGGAAGAAGAATTACCAGAGGTTGATTATGGGGCCAAAGTACAGAAAGAGGATTTGAAGATCGGCAAACTGGTAGCCGGGATTATAGAAGATGGCAGCACCCTGCAAATGGGTATTGGTACCATTCCGGATGCAGTGTTAAGGTCACTGACCAATCATAAAAATTTGGGTGTGCATACAGAGATGTGCAGCGATGGTATCATTGACTTATTCGATAATGATGTAATCAATAATTCTCAAAAAAGAATTCACCCGAATAAAACTGTAACCGGTTTTGCAATTGGCACCCGCCGTTTGTATGACTATGTGGATGATAATCCTGCTTTTGTCTTTCTTGATATTGATTATGTGAATGATCCGCATGTTATCAGGCGTAACCCTAAAGTAGTAGCTATCAACAGTGCTATAGAAGTGGATATTACCGGCCAGGTTTGTGCCGACTCTATTGGTGCTATTCAATACAGTGGAATTGGCGGGCAAATGGATTTTATGCGGGGTGCAGCATTAAGCGAAGGAGGGAAACCGATCATTGCCTTAACCAGCCGTACAGCAAAAGGCATTAACCGTATTGTTCCTTTTTTAAAACCCGGGGCAGGAGTTGTTACCACCCGTGGACATATTCACTATGTAGTTACTGAATATGGAATTGCATACCTCTTTGGAAAAAATCTTCGCCAACGGGCCAAAGCCTTAATAAATATTGCGCATCCTGACGACAGGGAGTCGCTGGAGAGAGCCTGCTTTGAGCGGTTTCATGCTTTTTAAGAATTGATACTGCCGCAATTCGCCGGTTTAATTTTTTCAGCAGGAAATTCGAAAAGGGTAGAGTACCTTTATTACTACCTAAACTTATTGCTATGAAGAAAATCTTCTTCTGTCTTTCCCTGTTTTTTCCTATCCTATCAATTGCGCAACAAACCTTGACGCCAGTTCAGATTGCCGAACGGAATAAGCCCGGTACGGTAATGATACAGGCAACTTATAAAGGAACAGTAAGTGCCATCCAACCGGAAATTGATGAATCATCGTTAGCAGGTCTGGCTCAGCAGGTGAAAGACATGGTGACACAGGGTACCATAACCCAGGATCAGTTCTGGAATGTTTATATCATGGCTTTTTGCCGTGATGTTGACAAGTATATGATGAGAGGGACAGAAAGAGTGTCGAAAGAATTGAATACGACAATGGTAGGATCTGGATTTATTGTAACTCCCGATGGCTACGTAATTACGAATGCCCATGTGGTGGATGAGAATGATAATGATACTAAACAGACTTTTGTACAGCAGGCTTTCCAGGAAATAATGGATGATGATGTGAAAGTATTAGAAGATGCCATGCGTCGTAAAATGACGGATGAAGAGTCCAAAGCATTAAAAGATGCAAACTCCTGGTATTTCTCACAGACGATGGAAGTAGGAAATATCAAAAAGGAATTCAGTGTAGTATTCGGCATCTCCGGTGACAAAGGAAAAATTGTTCCACTGATCATTCCTGCCAAATTAGTAATCCAGGGAAATCCGATACCGGGGAAAGACGTAGCAATTTTGAAATTGACAAAAAAACATACGTATCCTACCATTCGTATGGGAGATGACAAAGCGTTGCGGGTAGGTGACCAGGTATATGTGTTGGGCTATCCGGCTGTTGCTACTTTTCATCCGTTGATCTCTGAGGAATCAATTTCCGAAGCATCATTAACCAGGGGACTGGTGAGTGCAAAAAAGAATATGAAAGATGGTTGGGAAGTTTTGCAGACAGATGCATCCATCACACATGGTAATAGCGGCGGACCTGTAATGAATGAACAGGGTGAAGTGATCGGGCTGGCTACTTTTGGCAGCATTGATTATCAGCGACAGGCTGAAGTGCAGGGTATGAATTTTATTGTACCCAGTACCATCGTACAGGAATATATAAAAAAAGCGAAGATTGAACCTGATATGAGTGATATATCATTGGCCTATGAAGAGGCAATGGATCTGTTTGATAAAGCCCACTATAAAAAAGCATTGGAGAAATTCCGGGAAGTGAAGGAGATGAACGGCTCTTTCCCTTTTATTGATAAATTTATTACTGACACAAGAAAAAATATTGACAAAGGTCTTGATAAGGAACCCCAAGACATGACAATGTATTATTACATCGGGGGCGGAGTATTATTGCTGATCATTGTTTTGTTCTTGTTATTCAGGAAGAAAAAGAAAGCATAAGTAATTTATAGAAATATAAAAAAAGCGAAGCATCAGCTTCGCTTTTTATTTTAACGCCTTAAACGGGTTGGCCTCATTATCTCCGTGATCATTTTAATCTGTTTTCTTTGGCTTCGCTTTCTTCTTCATCCATTCAGGATCTTTTTTCAACTTTTGAACATCATCTAATTTAGCGACATATAAACTCCGGCCATGGGTACCCAATACAATTTCATTGTCTCTTTGCTGAATCGAAATATCATGTACCGGAACTGATTTGGGTAAACCGCCATTCCAGATCATAAAAGTATTACCCTGGTCGAAGCTTACATATAAACCTCCGTCTGTGCCAACATAAATAATGCTATCATTCTTCGGATCTTCCCGCACTACATTTATTGGTTCGTACGGCAGATCAGTGCCGATATTTTTCCATGTCTTTCCATAATCGTCACTCATATACAGGTAAGGAGCAAAGTTGTCGGAGCGATAACCATTCAGTGAAACATACACTCTTGCTTCTTTGTGTTGGGAGGCGATTATTCTGCTGACCCATAAATTCTGGGTTTTGAGTCTGGAGTCGGGAGCCGGGAGTTTGGAACCTTTCTTCGCCGGTGTTACTGTTTCAGTTTGGTTAAGTTGTTCCCAGCTATAACCACCGTCATTTGAACGATGAATATTGCCATCATCAGAACCGGTATAAATAAGTCCAAATCGCAGCGGCGATTCTGTCAATGTAGTGAGTGTACCATACGGAACATTTCCTGTTACCCTTCCATTCGTAAGATCAGCACTCATAGGTATCAGCGTATCGGCTTTGTTCAACGAACGATAAAGCCGGTTACTTCCATAATAAAATACATCCTGGTTATGTTTGCTTAAAAGTATCGGTGTTTGCCAGTTAAACCGTAATGGTTTTTCTCCTAGCTCATGTTGTGGACGGATAGATTTTTGAAACCCTCTTCTTTCCTTCCCTTCTTTATTATACCTGCCATACACTCCAAACTGGGAACCTGAATAAACAGTTGCATTATCTCTTGTATCAACTTGTGCCTGCATTCCATCACCACCATTAATGGTACGGTAAGCATACTGGCCATTATCGATCCAGCCAATATCCTCTTTGTGAGTGGACGGTCCCCACCAGCTTCCATTATCCTGTAAACCACCATATACATTATACGGTTTTGCATCATCTACTGTAATGGCATAATACTGTCCTACAGCTGGGGCATTTGCCTTAAACCAATTCTCGCCATTATCATAACTGATATTAGTACCACCATCATTACCATTAATGATATGTGAATCCTTTTTCGGATTTACCCACAAGGCATGATGATCGGCATGCACATTCCCCTTGTCAATTGTCTTAAATGTTTTACCACCATCGGTTGAAAGCTGTGCAATAAAACCAATAGAGAATATTTTATCAGGATTATAATGTGATGTATATATTTTGGCAAAGTAATACCCATACGTATTGAAGTTCGGATTAGGTTTTTCATGTGTTCTTTTCCATGTTTGTCCGCCATCATCGCTGCGGTAAACTTCACAACCAACAATGCCGGTGTTTTGAAAACCATCATCACTGTCAAGATAATCCCAGAGTGCTGTTGACTTTACTTTATCTGACGCTACCATTTCTTTTACTTCTTTGCCATTATATCTGCGGGGGAAATTATTCTTTCTTAAAAAAGTGTCAATCAAATTTGTTTTAAGTGCAGCAAACTGTTCTTTGGTAATAGTTTTAAAATCTGTTTTTGTATAAAATGAGTCAACTTTTTTAGTCGTGTCTGGTTTCGGCGTATTGTTATCAACCACCGCATAAATAATATTGGGGTTCTTTGGATAAACAGCTAGCCCGATACGGCCGATCTTATCGCCTGTCATAAACCCGGAGCCGGGACCTGAAACAATTTTCCAGGTTTCACCGCCATCATTGCTTTTATAAATGCCGCTTGATTTTCCACTTTCTTCAAACTTCCAGGCACGACGTACCCGGTACCACATACCCGCATACATTTCATTTGGATTGGAAGGATTGATATCAAGGTCAACACAACCGGTGTTGTCATCCACATACAAAGTTTGTTTCCATGTTTTGCCGCCATCAGTCGTTTTATAAACACCACGGTCTTTGTTAGCAGAATATAAATGGCCTAATGCTGCTACCCAAACAATATCCGGATTGGAAGGATGCAGTTGCACTTTACCAATATGATGAGATTCTGGCAGACCAAGATATTCCCAGGTCTTGCCATTATTGCTGGATTTATACATACCAATACCAGCATATGAAGAGCGGCTGCTGTTCACTTCACCAGTACCTATCCAGATTATCCTTGTTTTATTAGTCCAGTTAACGGCAATATCCCCGATAAACAATATGTCAAGGCTGTCCATAATGGGAGTGAAGCTCTGTCCGTTATTGGTAGTATGCCAGAGACCGCCGGTGGCATAGGCCACATAAAATTCAGTGGGGTCTTCCGGGTTGGCATCCACATCTACCACCCGGCCACTCATGATGGTAGGGCCTATATTGCGGAATTGTATATCATTAAGCAACGAACGGGACTGTAATTTGCGTCGTTGATCAAGTCCCTGCATCCTTTCGCCTGCAGAAGTAGGGTTTACTTGTGAAAATGACGATGTGCTGATAAGTAAAAGTGCCGATGCGCTAATGGCAAACAAAAAATGTGTGCGGCGGCGGGCATTTTTTTTTAACAATTGGAACATAAATGCAGTTAATTTTCGTTAGTAAATTGCACTGTCTCGTAACTCGAAACTCATAACTCGCAGCTTCATTCAAACTTACTAAACTATGCGATTGATTGTTCTACTCTCCTTATTTATTTCCATAAACGGTTTTGGCCAGTGGAAAGACTATAAACTCAGCGTAAAAGGCGATACACTTAACCGGGTGGATATGAATGGAAAGAAGCAGGGGCCCTGGGCTATTCATGTCGACGACCTGCGGGGAGAAAGAGGTTACGAAGAAGAAGGTTATTTTGAGAATGATCAGAAAACAGGCACCTGGAAGAAATTTTCTTTAGAAGGAGTTAAAATCGCCGAAGAAAATTATGCCTGGGGAAAACTCAATGGCCGGCAACAATACTTTACTTACAACGGTGGCATGCTGCGGGAAGAAGGCTGGAGGGCCATGGACCCAAAAGTTGCTTTTGATACAGTAGCGGTGTATGACCTGAAAGATGCTTCTAAAATAGTGAACTGGGTAGTAGTGAAGAATGAAGGCATTGCATTAAAACATGGCAAATGGACCTATTATGACCCGAGAGAAGGAACCATTGAAGCCACTGAGTTTTATGTGATGAATAAACTGAGGACAGAAGAAGACGAACTAGTTGGTGAGGATGAAATAAAGCCCATCAACGTTAGTGATGGTAAAGCAAAATCAGATTCTGCAACAAAAAAAGCCTTGTCCAAATACCAGCCTATCGCAGATTATGAAAAGAAAAACTCCGGGAAAAAGAAAATAAAAGTAAGAGATGGCAATACAGGAAATTTACCGAGGCCGTAATTATTCTTATTTCCTGAAATAGTTACTAAAAAATAATAACTGGTACTCCACCGCATTTCTCCAATAGGCCCAGTCGTGTTTGCCGGGACGTTCAATATATTCATGCGGGATTTTTAATCGCACCATTTTTTCATGCAATGCATGATTATTGTTGTAGAAAAAATCTTCAGTGCCGCAATCAAAGATAATAGCGAGGGAGTCTTTGGGATAATTTTCCACCACAGTAATCACTGAATAATTCTTCCAGTTGGCGGCGTAGTTAATGGTGTCGCCGATGCGTTTTACCACATCAAACTTATTGCGGGAAAAATTCAGATCAACGCCACCACTCATACTTCCACAAGCACCAAAGCGGTCTGCATGGCGAAACCCGAGGAATAGTCCACCGTGTCCGCCCATGCTAAGGCCGGTGATAGCCCTGCCTTTGCGGTCTTTGATGGTTTTATAATGTTCGTCAATATAACCGGGCACTTCTTTACCAATATACGTTTCATACTTCATCGTTGAATCCAGCGGGCTGTCGAAATACCAACTGCTGTTGCCGCCATCGGGACAAACGATCATCAGCTGGTACTGGTCGGCATACTCTTTTAGTTGCGGCACCCGGATAAGCCAGTTACTGTACCAACCACCATAGCCGTGTAAAATATAGACAACGGGAAATCCAGTTTTATTTTTTTTATACGAGGCGGGCTTTATCACTACACACTTAAATTCTTTATGCATGGCGTTGCTGTAAATGCTGACCGTATCAACAGTGGAGGCTTTTGCATTGGTGATAAATAAAAAGGCCAGGGCAGTAATGAGATTCCTTATCATGTACTAAAGATAAAAAAAGGGGAGGTACAATAGTTATTGCACCTCCCCGGCTTATAAAGTATCTAAATATTAAAATCCTTTCTTCTCCTGTGCTTTCTGCATCGGGTTGCCATTTTGGCCACCGCCGCCTCTTCTGCCACCTTGTGTTTGTTTAAAAATGGTGAATTTGGAAGGCTCTGCAATAGTATTCCAGCTATTGTTACTTTCATTAATATCAGCTGTTTCCCTATAAGGATCCAGTTTTACGGAGGCTACTTCTTTGTCTTTAATGAAAGTCTTTACCACTTTGTTTTCATTCAGCCTCCAAACTTGTGCAGGTATGCGGTCGATTTCTTTGGTACCATCTTTATATGTCCACTCTACAATGATCGGCATTACCAACCCGCCTTTATTACTAAAGGTCAGCTCATACATATTTTTATTGCCATACTTTTCTCTTTCTTCGTTGCTCAGGCGTTCAGGTTTATTACCGGGGATAGTTACTTCAAACTTCGAGGTGTCATAAGCTTCAATGCCACGGGCATATCGCCAATAGAAATCACGGATGCTGGTATCTGTATCGGTTTGAAAGTTGATTTTTTTGTCTTCCCTGTTCCTGATCTTTGAAATATCATCAAAAGTGGGTACCTGTGGTTTCTCAACGGGACGTTTGATGGTTGTTTCTTTTGTTTCCGGTTGTACCGCCATTATATCCGCCTTTGCATATCTTATGCTATCCAGTGAAATATCACAAACTTCTGTGCTGTAGAACCAGCCTCTCCAGAACCAGTCAAGGTCTTCACCACTTGCATCTTCGAGTGTACGGAAAAAGTCGGCGGGTTCAGGATGTTTGAAAGCCCATCTTCTTGCATATTCTTTAAAGGCGTAATCAAATAATTCACGTCCCATAATTGTTTCCCGCAAAATATTTAAGCCAGTCGCCGGTTTTGAATAAGCATTAGGTCCAAACTGAACAATGTTTTCACTATTGGTCATAATTGGCTCCAGCTGCTCTTTCGGCAACTTCATATAGTCTGTAATAAATGCAGCAGGACCACGGCGGCTTGGAAATTTATTATCCCACAATTCTTCCGTCAAGTATTCAACAAATGTATTTAAGCCTTCATCCATCCAGCTCCACTGACGTTCATCGCTGTTGATGATCATCGGGAAAAAGTTATGGCCTACTTCGTGTATGACTACACCAAGCATTCCGTTCTTTGTTCCTTCGCTGTAAGTACCGTCTTTTTCTGTCCTTCCGAAGTTGAAACAGATCATCGGGTATTCCATACCATTAGCTGCTTCTAAACTTTGGGCAACCGGGTAAGGGTAAGGGATGGTGAACTTGGAATACGTTTTTATCGTATGTTCTACCGCTTTGCTTGAAAATTTGCGATAGAGTGCATAAGCTTCTTTGGCATAACCGCTCATACACATCACTTTCTTTCCTTCAATTTTTGTAGCTAATGCATCCCAGATAAACTTTCGGGAAGAGCCCCAGGCAAAGTCACGGACATTATCAGCTTTGAATATCCAGGTTTTTTTTGCGGTACTTTTTTGTTTTTCGGCGGCTTTTGCTTCGGCCAATGTTACTATTTCTATTGGCTCTGATGATGTTTGTGCTTTATTCCAACGAGCCATTTGCGCAGGTGTAAGAACAGCGGCATAGTTTTGACCTTCACCTGTTGACAAGATAACATGGTCAGCAGGAACTGTCATGGCAACTTTAAAATTTCCAAATGTCAATGCAAATTCACCACGACCTGTGAATTGGTGATTTTGCCAGCCCTGGAAATCACTGTATACGCAAAGACGGGGATACCATTGTGTCATGGTAAACAAATGGTTTCCATCTTCGGGAAAATATTCATAACCACCACGGCCACCACGACCCATACGGTCAACTATTTTATAATTCCAGTCTAATTTAAAAACAAAACGTTGTCCTGCCTTTAATGGCGCAGGAAGTTCTACCCGCATCATGGTTTTGTTAACTGTATATTTCAATGCCTTACCTGCGGCATCTGTCAGTTTCAAAATATTAAAGCCATAGCCATTATCTGTTTTTGCTTCATCATTTCTGTCTAATTGTTGCGGGCTGATCTGCCTGCTCATAGTATTTGTAGTCTGGTAGTTGGCATTATTTACACTACTATGCTGGTTTTCATCTAACTGCAGCCAGAGATACATAAGTACATCTGGTGAGTTATTAAAGTAAGTAACGGTCTCACTACCATTCAGCATCAGGTTCTTTTCATCTATTTCGCATTTGATATCGTAATCACAACGTTGTTGCCAGTATTTTGGGCCGGGGGCACCGCTGGCAGTACGGTACTCATTTGGAGTTGGGAATGTACCACCCATCTGTTCAAATTTATTCCCGTGGTTGCTGTTGGGATTGTTGTACAAGTTTTGTGCAGATACGGTGGTGCCGAGGCACGCCAAAATCAACAAGCCTGAAATGAAATTTTTCATTTTGTATTATGATTTTTTATTATAACGAAATACTGATGCTTTCAAAACTAAGATAAATAGGCCAGTGGATGAAAAGAATGCCCATTATTGGTAAAGGAATTACACCAGCGGTTAGCCAGCTTGTTGTTAAGCAGTCTGTAGCTATTAAAAAAGCCATCTGCTTCGAAACACATGGCTTTTAATAAAACTAATGTTTTATATGTCTTTGTAAAAAAGGGGGTTAAAAACCTTTCTTCTCCATTGCTTTCTGCATCGGGTTAATTCCCTGCGGAGGAGTTACATTCTGTTTTTGTTTGAAAACTTTGAATTTATTAGGCGACTTAATATCGCCATAGGTGTTATTGCTCTCATCCACATCGGCCGTCTCTTTGTAGGGGTCAAGTTTTATTGATGCAACTTCTTTATCCTTCAGGAAAGTTTTCAACACTTTCTTTTCATTCTTTCTCCATACTTGTGCCGGTATCCTTTCAATTTCTTTGGTTCCATCTTTATAGGTCCACTCAAGAATGATGGGCATTACCAGTCCACCTTTATTACTGAATGTAAGTTCGTACATATGTTTGTTGCCATATTTCTGTTTTCCTTCTTCATCCAACGCTTCTGTTTGTGGTTTTACAAGAATGGGATATTTTGTAGTATCATATTTTTCAATGTCCCTTGCATATCGCCAATAAAAGTCACGAAGAGTTGTGTCTTTATCAGTTTCAAAAACTATAGACTTATCGGTTTTATTCCTGATTTTAGAAAGGTCTTCAAATTCATTAACAGCAGGTTTTGCTAATGGTCTGTAAACTGTAGTGTCTCTCGTTTGTTGTGGCACCGCAGTTACATCGGGTACAGCATATTTTACAGTGTCAATTGAAATATCACAGGCATCAGTTCCATAGAACCATCCTCTCCAGAACCAGTCAAGATCTTCACCGGTAGCATCTTCAATAGTGCGGAAAAAATCAGCAGGAGTTGGGGATTTAAAAGCCCAGCGTTTTGAGTATTCTCTGAAGGCATTATCAAATAATTCACGGCCAACAATAGTTTCTCTTAAAATATTTAAACCGGTTGCCACTTTATCATAAGCATTTGCTCCAAAATTGTTGATGTTCTCTGAATTAGTCATGATAGGCTCCAACTGATCTTTTGAAAGCTTCATGTAATCAGTAATAGCAAAGGGTGGACCTCCATCAGAAGGAAATTTATTATCCCATAATTCCTGTGTCAAATATTGCAGGTAGGAATTCAATCCTTCATCCATCCATGTCCACTGACGTTCATCACTGTTGACGATCATGGGAAAGAAAGTATGACCTACTTCATGTATGATAACTAAGATGGCAGCATTCTTCGATCCTTCAGAATAAGAACCATCTGGCAATGCCCTGCCGGGGTTGAAAGAGATCATCGGGTATTCCATTCCCTGGTTGCCTTCCACACTTATGGCTACTGGATATGGATAAGGAATGGAGAATTTAGAATATGTTTTTAATGTATGTGCTACTGCTTTGGTAGAATACTTACTGTAAATAGGATAAGCTTCTTTGGCATAATAACTCATCGCCATTGCTTTCTTTCCTTCGATCATTGCCGGCATGGCATCCCATACAAAACGGCGGGAAGAAGTCCAGGCAAAGTCACGAACATTGTCAGCTTTGTATATCCATGTTTTTTTCGCAGTACTTTTTTGTTTAGATGCTTTTAATGCTTCCTCCAATGTTACGATCTGCAATGGCTCTTTTGCTGTTTGTGCTTTCTGCCAACGGGCCATTTGCGTAGCAGATAATGTTTTTGCATAATTCTGGCATTCACCAGTTGCTCCTACAATGTGATCGGCAGGTACTGTCATCTGCACTTTAAAATTTCCAAAGCATAAAGTAAACTCACCGGTGCCGGTGAACTGGTGGTTTTGCCATCCCTGGTCATCGCTGTATTTGCAAAGGCGTGGATACCACTGTGTCATGGTATAATTATTATTATTGTCTTCTGGAAAATTTTCATAGCCACCTCTTGCACCACCAAAACGGATGAAATCTCCACGGTTAGCAATTTTATAATTCCAGTCCACTTTAAAAACAAATTTTTGTCCCGGTTTTAATGGTACGAGCAAATCCACTTTCATCATCGTTTTGTTGATGGTGTAGGGTAAAGCTTTTCCTGCGGCATCAGTGAGTTTTAAAATTTTGACACCATAACCATTATCTGATTTTCTTTCATCAAAGCGGTCCAGCACTTTATCAGTATACTGTGTGCCAATTGTATTTTGTGTTTGGTAATTGGCATTATTAACGGTGCTATGCTGATTTTCATCCAGCTGCATCCAGAAATAACTCAGTGTTTCCGGTGAGTTATTAAAATAAGTGATAGTCTCGCTGCCGGTGAGTTTATTGCCGGATTCATCCAGCTCACATTTTATATCATAATCTACCCGCTGTTGCCAGTATTTCGGGCCGGGTGTACCACTTGCAGTACGTTGCTCATTTGGCGTTGGCAAAATGGTTCCTAACTGCTCAAATTTATTGGCATGGTTAGATCCGGAATTGTTCTGAATGTTTTGTGCTTGCAATAAACTGATGGTTATCAGCAGCAGGCAGCTTAATAAGAGATGTTTCTTCATGTATTTTCTTTTTTATAGGTAATCTGTCGAGTGACATTTTTAAAGCAATACTGAAAACGGCAGCGGATAAAAAGATCACCCAGTCCCGACGGTTTACTTTCAGTATTGTTACAATAAGGTGTGATAGTAAAAGCAAAGCGGCTACAATTATTATTTGCCCTGCCTCTAATCCAATATTAAATCCTAAAAGACTCCAGCCAATATTCTGGTCATCTGCCATCATAAAACGAATGGAATTGGCGAAGCCCATTCCATGTATCAGGCCGAATGCAAGAGCTAAAAAATAATTGATACGTATTGATCTTGGAGTGAATTTTTTCTGAAACAAATTTGAAAGAGCTGTAATGACAATCGTAACGGGAATAAGAAATTCCACCCATTTACTGCTAAACCGGATCACATCAAACACACTTAATGCCAGTGTAAGGGAATGGCCGATCGTAAAAGCGGTAACTAATATAAGAACCTGTTTCCAGTCTTTTATTAAATAAATAGCCGCCAGGGCAGCAATAAATAGCTGGTGATCCAGTGCATTACTACTGATAATGTGTTCCCAACCTATTTTAAAATAAAATCCTAAGTCCTGCATCTTGTCAACAGTTATTGCCGTCCTTACCGTTGTTTATTACTTTTAACGATAACCTTATTCAGGGTGTCAAAATAATCCAGACTTTTGTAAACATGAAATATATTGTGTCAATGGCGACATCTGTCTATAAATGGTTGATAATCCCCGTTCTGGCTGTTGTTTTATCCTCTGCGGGGAATAAAACACCTCATCCCTTTCATGTAAGTGTTGTGGAGATCGAGCATAATGCTGCTGAGAAAACACTGGAGATAAGCTGTAAGATCTTTACCGATGATTTTGAAAAATCACTGGCAAGGAACTATAAAACAAAAGTAGATCTGATTAATCCCCCCAATAAAGGAGCAATGGACACACTGGTAAAAAAGTATATCCTCAGCCATTTGTCGCTCAGGGTAAATGGTAAACCGGTTAGCTTCACTTACCTGGGTTATGAGAATGAAAATGAAGCAGCTTATGGTTATATCGAAGTAGCAAATATTCCTGCGGTGAGTAAGCTGGAAATAACTAACTCTATCATGTTTGATGAATTTATTGACCAGCTGAATATTATGCATGTAAAGGTCGGAGGGAACAGAAAAAGCACAAAGCTGGAGTATCCTGACAAGGAAGCCGTGTTTACTTATTAATCTACTATGTCCTTTAATTCCTTACAGGAGCGGAACAGTTACTCGTTATTTACTCTTCGATCTCTTCCTTCAATTCTTCACTTAACGTCACCATCACTTTATCTATCCGGTGGCTATCCATATCGATAACTTCAATTTTAAAACCTTTCCAGTCGAGTTTGTCTCCGGGTTTTGGTATTCTTTCCAGTTCATGTAAAATAAACCCTGCCAGTGTATCAAAATCATGTTCACCCTCATTCATCCATTCTGTTTTTTCGAACCGGGTAAGAAAATCATAGAAGGGGATTTGACCATCTACGAGATAAGTGCCATCATCTCTTTTAATAATTTCATAGTCATCTGCATCGGGTTGAGGCATATCTCCAACAATAGCTTCCAGAATATCATTTAAAGTTAACAGGCCAAGGATGCTTCCATACTCATCAACGATGAAAGAGGAATGTATTTTCGATTCCTTGAATTTTTCCAGCACCTGGTAGGGCGAATTATTTTCGGGGATGAACAGGGCCGGCTGCATGATGTCTTTAAACAGGGTGCTGTCAGGACTTACATACAAATCCTTTATTGATACCACACCTTTGATGTTATCAACAGTTCCGTCGCAAATCGGGTAAGCAGAGTGAGGCTCCTGCAATATTTTTTCTTTGATCTTATCTTCGTTGTCGTCCAGGTTAAACCAGATGATATCGCTGCGATGTGTCATCAGTGAAGTGATGTTACGGTCGCCAAGGTGAAATACTCTTTCAATAATATCCTGCTCAGCTTCATCTATTGCACCATGTTCAGTACCCTCACTTATGATGGCTTTGATTTCTTCCTCGGTTACCTGGTTATCATTCTTGCGTATACCCAACATCCTTACAATAAGATTCCCTGATTTCGTTAAGAACCACACAAATGGGTGGGTAATCCTGCTGAGCATCCGCATAGGTGCGGCAAGTATTTTTGCAATTGCTTCGGGGCGGGCCAGTCCAAGACGTTTAGGAACCAGTTCGCCAAAAACCAGTGAGAAATAGGTAATAGCAATTACTACGATAGTTGTTGCAATCCCGCTACTGTAATCTCCCACCAGCGGCCAGTTTTTTATTTTCAGTGCCAGGCTTTCTGTTAACTCATCACCAGATAAAATACCAGTAAGGATTCCGATAAGTGTAATGCCAATCTGAACAGTTGATAAAAAAGTGTTAGGATGATTGGCGAGGTCTAATGCTTCTTTTGCCTTTTTATCCCCCTTATTGGCCTGCGCCTCTAATCTGGCTTTTCGGGCCGAGACAAGTGCAATCTCTGCCATCGAAAAAATTCCGTTTAATAATATAAGACCAATCAGTATTAATATGACCATTAAGCAGTTACACTTTTTTGATCATCGAAGATAGCAAATCCGAACCGCTTATTGAAGAAGCTGCCTGTTGTGATGCCAAAAGCCAGTCCCAGTAAGGCTCCGGCAAATACATCCAGTGGATAATGTACGCCTACATACACCTGTGCATAAGCGATCAGAAAAGCCCAAAACAAACCAACCCATGCCCATCCTTTAAGCAAATGCCTGAATGTGATAAAGAAAAAAGCCCCCATGCCAAAATGGTTGGCCGCATGATTGGAAATAAAACTGTAGCCACCGGCACATTGTTTTAGCAACAAGCGGACATGGTCAGCAAAAAAGGGGTCATTGCAGGGGCGGGGTCTTTCAAACTCATGTTTAAAAGCATAAGTGCCTGTCATATCGGTGAAGGCAATGGTGGATAGAAAAAATACAAACCACCACAACCCTTTTATTTTGAAATTCGACACTACAAATACCAGGACAAATAAGTAGAGCGGCATCCAGTTAAGTGAGTTGCGTAGAAACGGCATTACTGCATCAAAAAAAGGATTAGACCAATCGCTGTTGATTTTTTCAAACAGGAGTTGATCCCATTGCACCAATTTTTGCCAGAAAGTAATTGCGGAGAAATACATCGCTGCAAAAATACAGGTTGAATGTTATTTGATGACTTTATGATTTTATCACCAATAAAAAACAAGCAGCAGGGCGGAAAGTATTTTAATTGGCTTATTTTGTAGCTTTCCTGTTCGACGCTACTGCATGAGTCTCCATGTTAACAAGATTTAAAATACCCAAAACCATTTTGTGGGTGGCTAATTTAACAGTCATCTTCCTGTTGATTTTTACATTATACAGGCTGGCAACTTTTATTGCCTTTAAACCGAACGGAATTTTTTTTGGCGATGCTATTCCTTCTTTTTTAATGGGGATCCGGTATGATTTGCGGTGGATCGCTTTCATCCTTCTGCCAATTGTTTTGCTGAGTATGTTTCCGAAGCTATCGCCGTTTTACGCTGCCAGGAACAAAAAGTGGTGGTCCTGGTATCTCGCTATTGTCACTTTTATTGTATTTGTTTTTTTTGCAGCTGGTTTTGGCAGCTTTTCATATAATAAAACACCGCTTGATGCCGGGGCTATGAATTTTGCCGAGGATTTCAAAATTTCATGGAGGATGATGCGCCAAACATACCCCATGTTCTGGATGTTGCTGGGGTTGGTAGTAGCTGTACTTTTTTTCCGATGGATGTATCATAAAAGTCACTGGCAGGTAATTAACAGAACGGATGGAATGGGCATTCAATACCGGCGAAAACATTTTTGCGTAGCAGCGTTAGTGCTTTTATTATTTGCATGGGGCAATTTTTCGTGGCCGCCATTAAGTCGTAATGATTGTTTTAAGTTCAACAACAGTTTCAAATCATACCTCGCCATCAATCCTCTGCAGAATTTTTTTGCGACACTTAAATTAAGGAAACCAGATTTTAATGAACAGAAAGCGAAGGCTGCCTTTCCGATAATGGCAGAATGGATGCAGTTGCCAGATAAGAACAATTTCTCCTATCACCGGCAAATTGGCCCCCGCAGTAATTCTCTGGAAAGCCGTCCTAATATTGTGCTGGTGCAATGTGAATCATACAGTATGTATAAAAGCAGCATGAGCGGTAATCCGTTGAATACAACACCCTTCTTTGATTCATTAAGCAGGAACGGGATATTTTTTGAACGTTGCTTTACCCCGCACTTTTCTACTGCAAGGGCTTTGTTTGCTATTTTATCGGGCATACCCGATGCACAATTATTTAAATTTTCGAGCCGTAACCCGGAAGCGGTAAAACAGCATACCATCGTTGACAACCTTGTCGATTATGAAAAACATTATTTTTTGGGAGGTGATGCTGAGTTTGGCAATTTTGAAGGGTTGCTGAAGAATATTGACGGGTTACAAATGCATACGGGTAAAAGATCCGGAGTGCCTGAAGTAAATGTTTGGGGAATCAGTGATAAAGATCTTTTCCTGGAAGCCAATGACATGTTCAGGAAAAAGGACAAGCCATTTTTTGCCTATATACAGACATCGGGCAATCACCGTCCTTATGATAAAACGATGGCCATCACCGATACTGATTTTATAAAAGTGAGAGTACCGGAAGCCGATTTAAAAAAATATGGATTTGAATCATTGGACGAGTACAATGCATTCAGGTATGCAGATTATTGTTTCCGAAAATTTATAGAAGCTGCGCAAAAGGAAAAATATTTTCATAATACCATTTTTGTCTTTGTCGGGGATCATGGTCTCGCTGGTAATGCAGACGCCATGTATCCTGCTGTGTGGACAGAGCAACGGCTTACAGATGAACATGTTCCTTTGTTGTTTTATGCACCAGACTTATTGACGCCACAGTGGAGAACTGAAGTAGTTTCGCAAGTGGATATTTTACCTACGATTGCTGGTATGCTGCACCAGTCATATGTAAACACCACATTGGGAAGAGATTTATTAGACCCTGCTAAGAAGAATAACTATGCTTTTGTTACCAATACGGCCGATGCCATTGGGATGGTGACAGATGATTTTTACTTTACAAGAAATATCAATTCAAAAGAAGAGCTATTGGTGGCTATGCATCCCCGGGCTTCTATGTACAACAGGCAGCAACAGGATTCTGCGAAAAAGAAATTATCGGAGTTTACAAGTGCTTTTTATGAAACTGCAAAGTATATGCTGATGAATAATAAAAGGGATTAAAGACGGTTGATAGTCCATAGTTCATGGTTCATTGCCGCTGTTTAAGTTTGTATGAAAACGGAT
>CALRVH010000030.1:0-34448 GCA_943371565.1 Chitinophaga pinensis
CTAATAAGCCACCATTGCTTCCGCCACGAATAGCTATTTTTTGATTGTTTGTATATTTTTCTTTGATAAGATGTTCTGCGGCGCCAATAAAATCGTCAAAAACATTCTGCTTGTTTTCCAACATACCTGCTTTGTGCCATTTTTCCCCATATTCGCTTCCACCCCGTAGGGTAACAGATACATAAATCCCACCCTGTTCAACAAAAAAAGCATTACTAGTGCTGAAGCTGGGAGTGATTGGAATATTAAACCCGCCATACCCGTAAAGAAGAACCGGGTTTTGCCCGTTACGTTCCATTCCCTTTTTGTAAGTAAGAAACATAGGAACTTTAGTTCCGTCCTTGCTGGTAAAGAAAATCTGCTCCGTAACGAAATCTTCTGTTTTAACCTTGACCTCTGTTTTGCGGAACAATGTTGATTGACCGGTAGCAATATTATACCTGTAAATAGAAGGTGGCACACTAAAAGAAGAGAAGGTGTAGAAAAATTCCTTATCTGCCTTTTCCCCACTAAAACCACCAGCACTGCCTATACCCGGTAATTTAATTTCACGAACCAACTTACCATCATAAGTGTATTGATAAATTTTTGAAGATGCATCTTTGAGATAACTGGCAAATAAATAGCCACCACCAGTACCCACACTTTGCAGAGCTTGTTCTTTTTCAGGGATTATTATTTTCCAGTTTTCTTTACCCGGATTTTTGGGGTCTACCAGCACCACCTGGTAATTAGGAGCCCCGTCATTTGTACGAACAATCAGTTTTCCCCCGTTATTATCAATTACATCAGGTTCAGTAGAAAAGCCGGGAATCAGCAGCTTAAACCATGTTTGCGATGGATCTTTCTTTTCCCAATACCATAATTCGCCTCCACTGGTTCCTTCTGATATATTGAGCAGTAGAAAACGGCCATCTTCTGTAAGACCAGCGCCATGGAAACGATTGGGATGCTCTTTATCCTCATACACTAGTAAATCTTTCGATTGATCTGTTCCCAACTTGTGATAAAAAACTTTATGAAATTGATTTTGCTTACTCAATTTTGATTTTTCATCCGGCTTATCGTAACCACTGTAATAAAAACCATCATCTCCATTCCAATTGGCACCACCAAATTTTGTCCATTCAATTTTATCTTTCAATATTTTTTTACTGCCTGATTCCATAACAAAAATTTCCTGCCAGTCGCTGCCAGCCACCGCTATGGAATAAGCAAAATACTTCCCTGTCTTACTAAAGCTGGTTCCGCTTAGCGCAGCTATCCCATCTTTATTTAGCGTATTGGGATTTAAAAATTCTTCTGGCTTGCCGGTAAGGCCTGCCTGGCGATACATAACCGACTGGTTTTGCAAGCCATCATTCTTAAAATAATAGTAATAATTTGCTTTTTTAAATGGCGATGAGTACCTCGGGTAATTCCAGAGTTCTTCCAGTCTCTTTTTTATTTTATCCCTTTGCGGAATTGTGGAGAGGTAGTCAAACGTTACTTTATTCTGCGCTTTCACCCAATCTTTTGTTTCCTGGCTATTATCATCCTCCAGCCAGCGATAAGGATCTGCAACTTTGGTTCCATGATAGTTTTCAACCGTCTCCCCTTTTTTTGTTTCAGGATATTGCAATTGTGCAAAAAGGAAAAATGGAGAGAATAGAAAGAGAAAGAAAAATATCTTTTTCATATAGCTAATTTATACTACTAAAGATAATGGAACGGATTCAAAAATAAAGCCTGCGTTACAAGAGGCCTTTTTACAGGATAAGTGAGCTTTTTATTCCCGGATAACCGTAGGAGCACCTTCAGATAACCAGGTAGCAAAGATTTCAGCGACTTTCCAATCCCTTCCTGCATATAATCTTGGGCGGGCAATGATATAGTCAAAAAAATTCTTTACATCGGCCGGCTGGCATTCAGCCATCACATACAATGTTTTTTTTCCTTTATAATCACCACTGTTGATTAGTTTATCCATAGAAGGGTTATTTTCAATAAAATATTTACCGGTGAATTGTATATCTGACACTATCAAGTCAATCAATTTCTCTTCTTCACTTTCGGTCCAGTAAGAAAAAATAGCATATCGGTCAAAAAGAGGCTCTCCATATACATTCTGTAAACGGATGAAATGCGAAGCCAGTTTTGCGGCCTGGCCGTAATAGATGGCTGTCTTATCCATCATGGTGTACAGTAAGTCTCCCTTCTTCAAAGGCAGGCCACTGGTATTATTGCTTATGGTGAAATAATAATAATCCCCCTTTATAAGATTGCATTTACCATACCCCTTTTCAACTACGGCATCTCTCGACCCGTCATACACTCCCCATATAACTCCCAATTGCTTCTCCTTTAATACAAGCCCATCAGGCAGCTGCAACTGCACTAGTTTAATGCTGTCATTTATATCAATCATATAATCGGTTATTGGGAATGCCCTTAGCCATTTAGAAGAATCTGTTTGCGCAAAACATTGAACAGAAATGAAAATACTGAGGAGAAAAATTAATTTTCGCATAAATCAATTTATTCCACAACATAAAACAGTTATTTCCTTCTTGTTATCCGGGTTATTGGGTATTACTGTTAAGGAAAAGAGAAGAAGTCTATCGTATATTCGTCACGCAAATCAAACATACGTTAGTGTGTAACAAGTACACATTCGAAACAAATACCTATTTTTGAGCAGATAACTGATACCATGGAAAAGAAAGTAAGCAAAATCGGCATTTTAACATCGGGAGGTGATTCGCCGGGAATGAATGCAGCTATCAGGGCTGTCGTTCGTACCGGGAATTATCATGGACTTGAAGTTTACGGCATTATGCGGGGCTACCAGGGACTTATTGAAGATGACATTCACCGCATGGAATCCCGGTCTGTAGCAAATATTATTCAGCGGGGAGGAACGATTCTAAAAACGGCCCGTTGCAAAGAATTTTTCGAATACGAGGGTCGTAAAAAGGCTTATGATAATCTGAAAAAAAGAGGTATCAACGGTCTTGTCATAATCGGAGGAGATGGCTCATTCCGTGGTGCCGTTAAATTCAGTACGGAGTTTGACATTCCCTGTATTGGATTGGCAGGAACAATTGATAAAGATATTATCGGAACTGATTTTACCATCGGTTTTGATACGGCTGTAAACACTGCTGTAGAAGCTATTGATAAGATCAGGGACACTATGGATGCCCACGACCGGATCTTTATCATTGAGGTAATGGGAAGAGATGCGGGGTATATCGCCCTGCATAGTGGAATTGCCACCGGAGCTGAAAATATTTTGATACCAGAACGAAAAACCGATATGGACGATATGATTGCGTCCCTCCTGGAAAAAGAACGCCGTAAAAAATTAGTGAACCTGATAGTGGTAGCAGAGGGAGACGATTATGGCGGAGCCAATGAAGTTGAAAAAACATTAAAGGAAAAATTACCAAATGCTGAGATAAGGGTTTGTATTCTTGGTCACATACAAAGAGGTGGTTCACCCAGTTGTATCGACAGGCTTATTGCAAGTCGTATGGGCTACCATGCTGTTGAATCATTGATTGAAGGAAGACATAACGTCTTTGTAGGGATACTGAATAATAAGATGCATTACATACCGCTTGAAAACGCAGTAAAGAATAAAGGAAAGATCAGTGAGGAATGGATGAAAATTGTTAAGATACTCGCAAGTTAAATACCAGATTATAATGGCTAAACATTCACAGAAATATTATCACCAATCAATGGACCGGGAAGCCGGCCTTGCACATAAAACCCATCGTACAAAGATCGTTGCCACTGTTGGGCCGGCTTGTGATACGTATGACAAACTGCTGGAATTAGTAAAAGCCGGAGTAAATGTTTTTAGGTTGAATTTTTCGCATGGCGGCCATGAAGACAAAACAAAGATCATAGAACATATCCGTAAAATAAATAAAACGGAGCCGTTCAATATTGCTATCCTTGGCGATTTACAAGGGCCTAAACTGCGGGTAGGTGAGATTGAAGGTGGTGAAATAGAAATTAAGCCCGGTGACACTCTCACATTTACTAATGAAAAGGTCATTGGTAATAAGGAAAGGATTTATGTTTCTTATCCTGATCTGCATGCAGACGTAACCATTGGAAATACAATTTTGATAAATGATGGGAGACTTGAAGTGAAGGTTACAAAAATTCTGAAGAACAATGATGTGCAGGTGGTTGTAACCATGGGTGGATTACTCTCTTCAAAAAAAGGAATCAATCTTCCCGATACAAAAATTTCACTTCCGGCATTGACAGAAAAAGACCTGATAGATCTCGAATATATCATTGAACAAAAATTAGATTGGGTTGCCTTATCCTTTGTAAGAAGTGTAAAAGACCTGCAAATTCTTCGCAGCAAGCTGGAAGACAAGCAAAGCAAAACAAAAATCATCGCCAAGATCGAGAAGCCCGAAGCCCTGGAAAATCTCAGGGATATTATTGTAGAATCGGATGCAGTGATGATTGCCCGCGGCGATCTTGGGGTGGAGCTACCGGTTGAAAAAATACCGCTGCTGCAAAAACAGATCATTCGTATGTGCCTGCACCGTGCCAAGCCCGTAATTGTGGCCACACAGATGATGGAGAGCATGATTGAACTGAACAAACCGAACCGCAGTGAAATTACAGATGTGGCCAACGCTGTAATTGAAGGTGCCGATGCTGTAATGCTGAGTGCTGAAACAGCTGCCGGAGAACATCCGACTCTGGTGGTAGAAACAATGCGGAAGATAATTATTGAAGTAGAAAAATCCGGCTATCATTATAACCGGGAAGATGAACTGGTGCCACAACCCCACTCTCCTTCTTTCTTAAGTGATGCAATTTGTTATAATGCCTGTAAACTGGCAAAAGATGTAAATGCTGATGCCCTTATTGGTATGACGCAAACGGGATACACAGGATTTGTACTTAGTAGCTACCGCCCAAAAGCACCACTTTATATTTTTACAAAAGAAAAATCATTGGTCAACCAGTTGACACTAAGCTGGGGTGTTCGGGCTTTTTATTATGATGAAGAAGAAAGCCTTGATGATATCATTTTTGACCAGATAGATATTTTAAAAGAAAGGCATTTTTTAAAGTCTGGCGATATTGTTATCAATACCGGAAGCACTCCGGTAGTTCTACATTTACCAACCAATGTTTTAAAAATAACAACAGTAGAATAATTCACTGCTATTGTTATAATTTCCTGATCTTAATATTCCTGAAGCACACTTCATTACCATGATCTTGCAGGCCAATCCTCCCTTTCCTATAGGTTCCGAAAGCTGGCATACTTTTAAACTTACTGCCGGCCACCATTTTTTTCCAGTTATCATCCCATAAAGTCGTGGATACTGTATTTACACCGTTAAGATAAAAATCAAGTTTACCATTGACACATTTTATTTCTGCAAGATTCCATTCACCAACGGGCTTAACTGTTTCTTTTGAACTTGCAATTATATCAAACAGATCTCCGGCATGATGAGTCCGGATCTTGCCATCAGCATGCCCATCGTTATCCAATACCTGCATCTCAATACCGGTTTCCCAGGGATAGTTGTACTTTGACTTGTCTTCATTGATGTAAAAGAAAATGCCGCTATTTCCATTTTTGGATATTTTCCATTCTACCTGCAGGTGAAAATTTTCATACTCTTCATCCGTAACAATATCACCCGCATCTTTATTGGTCGTGTCGAGATATAAACAGTCATCCTTTATTTTCCATGCCGCACCAACGGGGCTATTACCGTACTTATGCCAGCCATTGGTGGTTTTACCATCAAATAATAATTTCCAGCCCTCGCTTTTTTCTTCGTTTGTTAAACCGTTACTACCAGAAGATTGTTTCGATGAATTACAGGAGAACAGGATAGCAATGCAGGCAGCAATCGCAAATAATTTTTGCATGAGAAATTATTTATTGAGTAAGAGAATATATTTAACCATCGCCTCAGCGTCTTCCTTCGACAGGTCTGGATGCGGTGTCATCATAATTTCACCCCACAACCCTTTTCCGCCGCTAATGATTTTATCAGCGAGTTGAGAAACAATTGTCTCCGGACTATCTGCATATTTTTTTGCAACTTCCCTGTATGGTGGGCCGGTAAGCTTTTGATCAATTGCATGACAGGTCATACATTTATTTTTAGCTACCAGGTCTAACCCCTTTTGATAATCGGGGTTTGCAGAAATGTCTGCTGCTGTGCCGGGTTCGCTTGTTTTTTCTTTTGAGTCACTGCTATTACAGGCAATCAGGGCTGCAAAAGCAAAACAGGTAATTAGTATTTTCTTCATGCTGGTTTTTTGTGGAGCAAAATTAGTTAATCAAGTCCCAAAAAAATGCGATTTCCTTTCTCATTATTACGGGAAGATGCAAAATCATCAAAAGATTTATCTGTTACTTTAATAATATGCTGCTGAATAAAGGCCGCACCTTCCGATGCACCGTCTTCCGGATTTTTAAGACAGCACTCCCACTCCAATACAGCCCAACCTTTGTAATCGTATTGCGCCAGTTTACTAAAAACAGATTTAAAATCAACCTGTCCATCACCCAACGAACGGAAACGGCCAGCCCTATCTATCCAGTTCTGGTAACCACCATATACCCCTTGCTTACCTGTTGGATTAAACTCCGCATCTTTTACATGAAACATTTTAATCCGCTCATGATAAATATCGATATAAGAAAGATAATCGAGGCATTGCAATACGAAATGAGACGGGTCATACAATAAACAAGCTCTTTTATGATTATTGACCTTCTCCAAGAACATTTCATAAGTTATCCCATCATGCAGATCTTCACCAGGATGAATTTCATAACAAAGGTCAACTCCACAGTTGTCAAATTCATTGAGTATGGGCAACCATCGTCTCGCTAATTCATTAAATCCTTCTTCCACTAATCCTGCAGGACGCTGGGGCCAGGGATAAACCATTGGCCATAGCAATGCACCGCTAAATGTCGCATGAGCAGTCAATCCTAAATTTTGCGAAGCTTTGGCCGCATACTTTAATTGTTGCACGGCCCAATCAGTTCTTGCTTTAGCATTACCATGCACTGCTACCGGTGCAAAAGCATCAAACATTTTATCATAGACCGGATTAACTGCTACTAAATGCCCCTGCAAATGTGTTGAAAGCTCAGTTATTTCCAAACCAGATTCATTTACAATACCTTTTATTTCATCTGCATAAGTTTTACTCTCCGCTGCTTTTTGTAAATCAATACACCTTGCATCCCAGGTGGGAATTTGAACGCCTTTAAACCCCAAAGCTTCTGCCCAAAGGCAAACAGCTCTCAGATCATGAAATGGAGGTTTATCATTCATGAATTGTGCTAAAAATATTCCGGGGCCTTTGATTGTAGTCATACTGGTTGATGATAATTAATTACTGTTATTTATTCTCCAAAGTCAATCCACTTCTTATCACTATTGCTGCTTTCAATTACTTTTCCTATAAATAGCATCCCTCTAATACCGTCTTCAATACCCGGAAAGTCCAGCCATTCTTCCTTTGGTTGCTCATCAATCAGTTGAGCTTTTACACAAAAAGCAAAATTCCGGTAATGATTTGCAAACGCTTCTATGTATCCTTCGGGATGCCCGGCAGGAGTTCTCGAATTATGTTTGGCATACGAACCAAGATAACTTTCCCCGGCCCGCCAGATTTCGGTTGGCTTATCCTGCCATTTAATATATAAGGTATTCGCTTCTTTGTGCGACCAGTCAAGCCCGCCTTTCTCTCCAAAAACTCTTAACCGGATATTATTATCTTCTCCCGGTGCGACTTGTGTAACAAATAAAATTCCGCTTGCTCCGTTATTAAATTTCATGAGTACCGAACCATCGTCATCTAATTTTCTTCCCTCAACAATCGTATTCAGATCAGCACAAACCTGTTTCACTTGCAAACCGGATACATATTCTGACATATTGAAAGCATGAGTTCCGATATCGCCAATGGCCCCGGCGGCTCCACTTTTTGCAGGATCTGTTCTCCAGTCTGCTTGTTTGTTGCCGGTGCTTTCTACTAACGTACTTAACCAACCCTGGGGATACTCCACATAAATTTTTCTGATAGAACCAAACTTTCCACTCAATACCTGCTGTCTTGCTTCTTTCAGCATAGGGTAGCCGGTATACGTATGAGTAAGACAAAAATATTTTCCACTTTTTTCAATAATTGATTGAAGCTCTTTTGCCTCCGAAAGGTCAAAAGTCATAGGTTTATCCAGCACCACATGAAATCCGTTTTCCAATGCCAGTTTCGCCGGTTCAAAATGAAGATGATTGGGAGTTACAATGCTTACAAAATCCATCCGTTCGTTTGCCGGCAATGCAGCTTCACGGCGGATCATTTCTTTATATGAACCATACACCCTGTCTGGTGACAGGTATAAAGAAGCTCCGGTTAATTTTGATTTTTCTGCATCGCTGCTGAACGCACCACAAACAAGTTCGATTTCTCCATCCATGTTTGCAGCAATACGATGAATGGCTCCGATAAAGGCACCCGGCCCGCCACCAATCATTCCCATTCTAAGTTTTCGGTTCAGCATTTCAATCGTTTATTAGAAGTGTTTTGTTTATCAGAATGTAATTCTAAAAATAGTACATTTAGTTTTCTAAACATTGCTACAAATCTAACGATATGCAAACAGTAAACCGAAGACCACTTTTTGTTGCCAGTTGCCTCGCTTTATTAGTAACGTCCTTGTCTTTTGGAATTCGTGCCGGGATGCTTGGTACCTGGGAAACTGAATTCGGATTAAATAAAGCACAAACGGCATCCATTTCGGCAACGGCTTTCTGGGGTTTTCCGCTGGCGGTTATTATTGGAGGCATGCTGGTGGATATTATCGGGATGAAAAAACTGTTACTGGTTGCATTCCTTTTTCACCTGGCAGGCATCCTGTTAACCATTTTTGCGGATAAGTTCGGAGATGCTTATTGGACACTTTTTATTTCTACTCTTTGCATTGGTATCGCTAATGGGACGGTTGAAGCGGCCTGTAATCCATTGGTCACCGCATTGTACCCGGATGATAAAACTACAAAGCTCAATCATTTTCATTTGTGGTTTCCCGGCGGCATCGTTATCGGTTCATTGATCGTATATTTTTTCAACAAAGCATCACTTGGCTGGCAGGTACAGGTAGCTATGATGATCATTCCTGCTATCATCTATGGCTTTTTGTTTGCAAAACAAAAGCTTCCGGTTACAGAAAGAGTAGCTACAGGTGTTTCTACCGGCGATATGTACAGAGCACTGCTAAATCCGCTTTTTCTTTTTATGATCATTTGTATGTTCGGGACAGCCATCACCGAATTATTTACCGGTCAATGGATACAGGTGTTATTAAATAATGTATCGCAAGACCCCATCCTCATTCTGACAGTCACTGCCGGCGTGATGGTAATAGGCAGAGGCTTTGCCGGCCCCGTTGTTCATCGTCTCTCACCGGCTGGAGTATTATTAATGTCGGCCATATTTTCTGCAGCAGGACTTTATCTCCTCGGACATACATCCGGCAATATGTTATTTGTTGGTGCAATTGTATTTGGCATCGGGGTTTGCTATTTCTGGCCTACCATGCTGGGATTCGTTTCAGAAAATTTACCAAAGACCGGTGCGGTCGGCATCAACCTGATGGGCGGTGCCGGCATGTTTGCAGTTTCATTGTATATGATATTTATGGGTGGTGTTTATGATGATAAAATCATTCGTCATTTACCGGCAGGTGCCGATTTAAAAGTATATAGCTCCACTGAGGCATCCACTGAAATGAAAACAGCACTGGCTGAAGCTAACAAAGCAGCCGGGCCTGAGATAATCAATACCACATTAATAATTCCGTTGATCCTGGTGGTAGCATTTGGTGGGTTATTTATCTATATGCGGAACAAAAAGAAAAGATAATGAAGTACAACAGGAAAGATTTTTTAAAACTAAGTAGCGGTGTGGCCGGAGCAATGGCCTTGTCACCACTTTTAAACAATTTTTCATTACCTCCTGATGCCCGAAAATTAAAAACATTCGGGTTACAATTATATTCAGTAAGAGACGTATTTGAAAAAGACCCGAAAGGAACATTACCGCAAATTGCTGCAATGGGCTATAAGCAGATTGAGAGTTATGAGAGAGCAGCAGGCATGTTTTGGGGCATGACAAATATTGATTTCAAGAAATACATGGACGACCTTGGAATGTCGATCATTTCAAGTCATTGTGAAATTGACAAGAATTTTGAAAAGAAAGCTGATGAAGCTGCGGCTATCGGAATGAAATATTTAATTTACAACTGGCCCTTCTCTCAACAACCAATGGATGAATATAAAAGAAAGGCTGAGGTTTTTAATAAAAGTGGTGAGATCTGTAAGAAAGCTGGACTTGGTTTTGCGTATCACAATTATGAAAGTTCTTTCCAGTTAGTAGAGGGCATTTTTCCTCATGATGTATTGATGAATGAAACTGATCCTTCATTAGTTGATCACCAGATGGATATTTATTATGTTATTACAGCAGGTGAAAACCCGGAAACATGGCTCAAAAAATACCCGGACAGGTTTCGCCTTTGCCATATAAAAGACAGGGTAAAAGGAACAACAAAAAAAGCAGACACCTGCGACCTTGGTACAGGCAGCATTGACTTTCCTTCGATATTAAAGACAGCAAGAAAAAATGGTATGCAATATTATATTGCAGAGCAGGAGGATTATCCAAATTCTACATCCATGAAAAGTGCAGCAGCCGATGCTGAGTATATGAGGGGATTAAGAATTTAAACTCTGTTTAATCATTTCTATCAATGAAATAGAATACCTGCCCCAACATCCTTTTTTCCCATTTTTATGCTTTCTATAAAAAGCTTTAGCTCATCACCGCCTGTCTTCTCAAAAAATTCAATTCGTATGCTGTGAAATTCTGCTGCAAGTGCTACTGAACTATTTTTCTCCGTCGTTCCATGCAGGCCATCATGATCAATGGTTAATATTCCGTCAATGTAAAGTCTGCTGCCATCATCGGAAGAAAGATAGAATTTATACATATCATCAGCCGGGATCCGGATAAACCCTTCCAAAACGATACCGTATCTTTCTTTACCGGCATACTTACCCGTATTTACAGTGCTAACGACTTCACTTTCCTTTACAGTCAAACTTTGAAAATCAGGAAGTTTATTCCAATCGCCTTCGTAATAATTGGCCTGCAAGCCTGCATCAGCTTTCAATATAGCGACGGATGGTAAAGGTTCCTCTTTATTAAATTTTTGCTCAGCTATTTCACTGACAGCTTTGTTACCAACAAAACTCCTGGCTCTTACCAAGCTTGTTTTTGTCAGCGTTAATTTCCCCTTGTATAACGATGAAACGGCTACAGGGTCTGATCCATCTGTTGTATACCGGATCGTTACACCTTTTTGCTCATCCGGAAAAGACATCGTTACTTCCGCGGTAGTAATAAAAGAGGTTGAATAGGCAGTGATAACCGGTGGCTTGTATACCAGTGGTTTGCCTTTAATATCAACTACAATCACTGTATTGATCATATCAGCAGGAGAAGCCGGAAGCTCTATCGTGATATTATTATTCTTAGCTGTGAATGATAAATTCTTTTTATCAATAAGCCCAACTACTTTCCATGGCTTATTAGCAATTCCACCTATCTGGAGTTTAACATCTGTTGGCCAATCGAATACATGCAGGTAAAGACGGGTGTTCTCTCCTATTTTTTTCTGTGTGACCCTTCCCCATTTTATATGTTCAAAAGGACTCGCTGTAGTACCATGAATGGATTCACCGTTAATTTTCATCCAGGCACCAATAGCTTTTAACCGGTCAATACTCTCCTGTGGAAATGAACCATCTGCTTTCGGGCCGATGTTCAACAAAAAATTTCCTCCTTTGGAAGCAATATCTACCAGGTTCTGAATAAGGTCTTTTGATGATTTGTATTGCTTATCGGCTTTATTGTATCCCCAGTTATTATTCATCGTCATACAGCTTTCCCAATCCACCCCGGGAAATCCTGTTTCCGGAATTTCCTGCTCTGGTGTTCCAAAATCACCGGCATAATCACCTTCCGTCGTCATACCAGCCATACTACTCCGGCCTTTATCGACCCGGTTATTTACTATGATACCAGGTTTTAAACTGCGTACATAATTATAAAGTTCTTTACCATCTTCATGTGTCCAGAAGTTTTCCCATTCACCATCAAACCAGATAACACCGATATCACCGTAATTGGTCACCAGCTCTTTCAGCTGGTTTTTCATATAAGTGATATATTTTTTTCTGTCCGTTCCATCCAAGGGTCTGTTCTTCTCCCAATCCCTTCTTTCATTATAATCAGGATGATGCCAATCCATAATGGAATGATAAAAACAAAGTTTGATGCCACCAATTTTCCGGCAGGCTTCGGCCAGTTCTTTTAATACATCTCTTTTAAAAGGAGTACTCATGATATCAAAATCAGTTTCCTTTGAATCCCAAAGGCAAAACCCGTCATGATGTTTGCTGGTAATGGTGATGTACTTCATCCCGGCATCTTTCGCCATTTGCACCCAGGCTTCAGCATTAAAGTTTACTGAATTAAATTGAGGAACGAATTGATCATACTCCCCCAAGGGTATTTGAGCAGTTGTCCTTATCCATTCTGCATGATTGGTAGCCCCCTTCCATTCTCCTGCAGGCACTGCATACAAGCCCCAGTGAATAAACATACCGAAACGGGCATCCCGCCACCATTGCATCCGCTTGTCTTTTTCCGGCTTTGACTCATTCAAAAAATTTTTCTGGGCTACACCTGTTAAAGAAAGTGCTATCGAACTTATTACAACGAGGAGGATTCTTTTCATAAGCAGCATTATGGTTCTAAGTTCGCCACTATATGAATACAATCATCAAACAACTCTGATTTTACGCAAACGATAGTGAGCCGGGTCTAATTCTGTAATGCATCACGGAGTGCTTTCACTTCTTCCACACTAATCGCATTATTCATATAACTCTCCCCTGAATCTTTGAAAGCTTCATGTATAAATTGCATATTGCTTTGTTCTTTCCCCCTTAATGAAGAATGGAACTCCGCACAACCCGTTTTCTCCGCCAGCATTTTAATATTTTCTTTTCGTACACCACTGCCAGGCATGATGATGATCCGTTCAGCAGCTTTTTTATTTAATTCAGCTACCAGGTTCACACCATCCACAACAGAAGCTTGTTGCCCGGAGGTCAAAATTCGTTCGCACCCAATTTCAATTAATTGTTCCAGGGCAACAAACGGATCATAACAACGATCAAATGCACGGTGAAAAGTAACACCTAATGGATAAGCCGCTTCAATTAATATAGCTGTCCTTGTCACATCGATACTACCATCTATATTCAATAATCCAATCACTACCCCGTCACATCCAAGCTCTTTACACAGTTTCACATCCTGTAGCATAATTTCAAACTCATCGTTAGTATATAAAAAATCTCCACCCCGTGGACGTATTATCGGGTAAATAGCTACATCGAATTCCTTCCGGCATTGCCTGATAGTTCCTAAAGAAGGACTCGTTCCTCCTTCGGCAAGATTGGCGCAAAGTTCTATCCTGTCGGCCCCACCTGCCACTGCAGATTTCGTAGTAACGAAGTCGGATGTTGCTATTTCTATGATATATTTTTTTTGCTCCATTTCTTAGTCCATTATACTTTTTGCCTTCACCATTTTTTCTGTATCGTTTGTTCTGATAGCATATTCAAATCCTTTGTGGATTGAATATGCTCCAACCTGGCCTTTCTTGTTCACCGCCAGGAAGCCAACCTGTATATCTTTTGCCTTGGGGCCTTTTATTTTTATGATCCGCTCAATAGTTTTTTTGCAGGCTGCTTCTGGGGATAATCCTTGTCGCATCAGCTCAACTACTGTATGAGAACCAGCCACCCTGATAACATCTTCTCCTTGTCCGGTAGCTGTGCAGGCTCCCACTTCATTATCAACAAACAATCCTGCACCGATGATCGGTGAGTCTCCTAATCGTCCTCTCATTTTAAACCCGGCACCGCTGGTGGTGCAACTGCCACTCAGGTTTCCATTGGTATCCATCGCTACCATTCCAATCGTATCATGGTTCCATTCACCATCTGCTAATTTATAGGGAGCAAAAGGGCCATGGCCCTGTTTACTTTCCACATTTATTGCGGGTGATTTGTATTGAGATTCTTTCAGCCAATCATTATAACTTTTCTGTGCATTGGGAGATAGTTTTTGTTCTTCCAATGGAAATCCTTCTGCTACAGCAAACTGTTGTGCACCGCTCCCTACCAGCATCACATGCGGAGTCTTTTCCATCACTCTTCTGGCAACAGCGATCGGGTGTTTAATTCGTTCGAGAAAAGCAACACTCCCACAATTGGAAAACTCATCCATGATGCAGGCATCCAATGTTACAAAACCATCACGGTCGGGATTTGCACCAAGGCCAACACAGCAATTCTGCTCTGATTCAGTCACCATAACTCCTTTTTCTACTGCATCCAAAGCTCTTCCTCCTTTACTCAATATGTCCCATGCCGCTTTATTGGCATTTATTCCCGCCCCCCAGGTGGAAATAACAACAGGTTTTCCTTTTACCGTCACTGATTGTGGCGTTCCGCTGGCGATCTTGCTTAATGCCATAGCAATTGAACTAAAGACTGAAGCCTGAATGAACTTTCTCCTGTTTACCATGTTTTAATTTTAAACTGTTCGAAATTAATCGTTTCAACCACAATTACCCGTAAAAATGATTAACAAAACCGAAAGAATTAAAATTTGATGTTTAAACATTGATTATATACCTTTGTATTCTTAAATCACAATCATGAAAATAGAAATCATCTCCGGAAGCCCCAGGATAAACAGTGTAACCCGTCGTGTTGCTTTACATTTAAAAAGCTGGCTGCGTCAGAATACCAGTCATGAAGCAGAAATCATTGATATGAGAGATTGGACTCTTCCACCAGTACAATCAGTATGGGTATCACCAGACAAAGCACCGGTTGAGTTTCAACCCCTGGCAGAAAGAATATTTAATGCGGATGCGTATATTTTAGTAACGCCTGAATATAATGGCAGTTACTCCCCTGCCATGAAAAACCTGCTTGACCATTTTCCAAAACAACATCACAAACCTTTTGGAATTGTTACAGCATCACCCGGAGCCATGGGTGGGATGAGGGCTTCGCAACAGCTGTTATTATTAGTACCAGCCCTGTTTGGTATTACTTCGCCTTATATGCTAATTACCCCGGCAGTAGATAAAAAATTCAGTCCTGACGGAGATTTACTGGATGAAAGTTTCCAAAATGCTGTTCATAATTTTGTTACAGAGTTCTTGTGGCTGGCTGATAAAGTAGTAGTCGAAGAAAAAATAATCGCTTAATAAAATATAAAGGAGTTTAACATGAAAACCATTCTTCACAAGGCCGGTACTAGAGGACATGCCAACCATGGGTGGTTAGATTCGTATTACACATTCAGTTTTGCCGGGTATCATGACCCACAAAGAGTTCACTTTGGCGCATTAAGAGTATTAAACGATGATACAGTTGCAGGTGGAATGGGTTTCGGCACTCATCCGCATGATAATATGGAAATCATTTCCATCCCAACATCCGGCGACCTGGAACATTTTGATAATATGGGGAATAAACAAGTGATTAGACAAGGTGATGTGCAAGTGATGAGTGCAGGTACTGGTATTCAGCACGGAGAAAAGAATAAAAACCATGATAAAGAAGTAAAATTTTTCCAGATATGGGTTTTCCCCAACAAGAAAAATGTAACTCCCCGGTATGATCAAAAGAGTTTCGCAGATACAGAGAAGCTGAATAAGTTATTGACTGTAGTGTCTCCCATTGGTACGGATGATGGTGGTGTGCAAATTCACCAGGATGCATGGTTTAGTTTAGGCAAGTTAAATAGTGGCGTTAAGACAACCTATCAACTTAATAATAAAAACAATGGTGTTTACGCATTTATTATCGAAGGAGATGTTACCATTAATGGAGAACAACTGAACCGGAGAGATGGGCTTGGCATCACCGCTACAGACAAACTGGACATCAAAGCAGATACTGAGGCAGAAATATTATTAATGGAAGTCCCCATGTTAAAATAAAAGGAATTTTATGAGCAATAAGAAAACAATTGAAGCAATAATAGCCCCACCTCCTCCGCACATGGTAGGCGATGGCTTCCGGGTACATAGTTTTTTTCCCGGAGGAAGATTAATGGATAAAAAAAGAATGAGTCCTTTTTTTATGATGGATTATGGTGCAAAGATTGAATTCTCACCTTCCAAAGAACCAAGAGGTGTTGGTGTTCATCCGCATGCTGGTTTTGAAACTGTCACTATTGCTTATCATGGTAAAATTGCCCATCACGATAGTGCGGGCAATAGCGGCATCATTGGCGAAGGTGATGTGCAATGGATGACAGCAGGTTCAGGTTTGCTGCACAAAGAATATCATGAAAAAGAATTCAGTAAAAAAGGTGGGCCTTTCCAGATGGTACAGTTATGGGTGAATCTTCCGGGGAAAGATAAAAAGACAAAACCCAAATACCAGGAACTCACCAACGCCATGATGGGTAAGCATTATCTCGCAGATAAAAATAGTTTTATTGAGGTGATAGCCGGTGAATATAATGGAACGAAAGGCCCTGCTACCACTTTCACTCCTATGCAGGTATATAATGCAAGATTGAAAAAAGGAGCAAAAGCTACACTCAGCTTTCCCTCCACTTATAATACAGGTTTGTTAGTCATCGAGGGTGCCGCAAACCTGAATGAAAGTCCGGTTCCTGCCGATCATTTCACCTTATTCAAGAACGATGGTGAAGAAATAGAAATTGAAGCTACAGAAGATACTATCATATTGGTGCTGTCGGGTGAGCCAATTGATGAACCAATAGCAGCTTATGGCCCGTTCCTGATGAATACCTGGCAGGAAGTAGAAGAAGCTATTGAAGCTGTTAGCCGGGGAAAGTTTGGAGTACTGGAAGACTAGTCAATTGTGAATAGTGAATAGTGAAGGTTCGTTTTATACTTTAGGAAATTATTCACCATTGACAATTCACTATTGACCCTTCTTTTCAATAAAGCTTATCAAATTCTTCCTCGCATTTTTCTGAATCTTTCTTTTCATAAAACCAGTCCAACCCAGCAAGAGTCCTTTAAATCCCAGGGCCTGTGCTGCCCAGGTGCTTAGCTTAAAAGCGTCACGGTGCTCAATGATTTTTCCATCCTTCAGTTTCATGAAAGCTTTTATATTGTTAACCACTTTTCTCCCGGTTTTTGAAAAAGTATAGGTAGCTATCCAATTGCAGGTGGCATATTCTTCATCCAGTAATTGTATATTGGAAAATGTCAGTGAAAAATCTTTTGCATTCTTACAAAGCATTTCCCACATGGCTTTTGCTTCATCTCCTCTCAACAAACCAAAAGCCGGGTCACTGAAAACAATTTCATCAGTGTAACAGCTGTTCATAGCCTTATAATCCAGCTTTTGAAAAGCCATGTAAAAATTCTCAATAACCTGTTTATTGGCTTCCATATTACATTACTTTGTATACCCTGTAAAAGGTATATGGTAAAAAGAAAATAAAAGTAACTTACAAGCTGCTTACAACCCAAAAAATGCCAGATTATATTAAAATACTAATACTGAGTGCCGTACTATTGTTTACCGGCACGTCATATTGCCAGGAACCAGTCGAAAAAGAGACCGTAAAAAGATATTTTATCCTTTACAAGGTCACTTATCAAAAGGGAGATACCGCCATAGGGCTTGTTCATGCCACTGAGAAATTTGGACTGGTACCAGGATCGAGCGGAGAAATAAAAGCAGTGCAGCAAAAAAACGAACTGAGGTCAGAAGCCAGTCTTGGCACAGGTTTGGTGATACAAAAAATAAATAATGCCCCTTTTTATTCAATATATATTTTTAATAAACATCCTCAAAAAGCAGACAGCAATTTCCTCATAAGAACAAATGACATCATTGAATTACCAGTTACGGTAACAAAAACCAAAAATCCCGGCTTATTTCGAAAAATTGACCTTGCAGGAGTGACTTTTACTGATAATGAGCAGAATCATTTTATCAGTGCTCCAATTCTATGGGAAAGAAATGATAAACAGTTTGAAGACAGTTTACTCAATACCTGGTGTGAATATATTAAGCAAACCGGGGCCGCTGTAAATCCCGAAACAAATCCGCTATTTACCCGGATAATTGAAAATGGAAGATATAAGGGGAAGAACCTTCTACAGGTAATGAAGGACTGTAAGCCAATTGATGTGAGGCAATTCCTATACTATGTACTATCTTATCCAATAGGATATTATGGTAAAGAACTCAAACTGGCAGATAATTTCGGAGGATGGATAGTAAGTGATGCTCCTGTTAGTTCATATGAAGTGTACGATAGCCTGGCTGCTTTATCCGGCAACCTGCCACTATTAAAAAAGAAAATAGCGGAATACAAAAACACCATTCTGGACGATTACTATTTCAATGGCTGGGTAAATGCAGCAATAGAAAAAAATAATAACGGCGACATAAAGGGAGCTGAAAGTATTTTTAATAACATTTCAACATTTGCGAGAATCATTAACGACCCACTGATAAGTGGTACTTATTATGTTACAAGAGCCCAGGCAAGCCAGGATCTGAATAATTTCAAACAAGCAATTCAATTCTGTGATTCAGGAATAGCTGTTCTCCGCAATACAACTGACCGTGATTACCTGCTCTACCAAAGCCTGCTGAAAAAAGCTTACTGCCTGCGGCAATTAAAAGAAAAAAATAAAGCCCTGGCGCTGTATGAAAGTATGGAAGCCATGCTAAATAAAGACACGTTAATGAAAAACGAAGAATTGCGTAATCGGGTACTTGGGAGAATTTACAGAGAGAAAGGTAATGGTTATTACGAATTCGAAGAATTTGAAAAAGCCATTAGCAGCTTCAGCAAGGGAATTAACGAGTATAAGAAAAATAGTGCTTATGCTGCTATCGCAGAAGTGGCAGATTTACAGCGAAATATTGCCATGGTGTATGAAAAACAAAATCGAAGTAAGGAAGCTGAAGATATTTACAGGCAACTCATAAAAACATACCAGTCACTGGAAGACGGCAATAGTACAATGTCAGCAGTCAGTAATGTAGCTTATAATCAATCCAAACAAGGAGAATATAAGAAAGCGATAATAAACTATCAGACAACAATAAATTATTACCAGCTTATCAGCATGTGGGACAAGGCGGGATACAATCTTTCACAAGTAGGTCAATCCTACTGGAGCATGGGCTTATATGATTCCGCTATTTATTTTCATGAGAAAGCTCTCTCCTACCAGCAACTTGCAGACAATAACGAGTATAAAGCTTATGCCTGGGGTAAATTAGGCAGCCTCTATTCACTATCAGGCTTAAAACAAAAAGCATTATTCGCCCAGGATAGTGCCTTGTATTTTGCCTATAAAGGAAAAGATACAGCTGGCGCAATAAGTTATTTGATTGATATTGGAAATACATTCCAGGAAGCTAAAGATGAGAACAAAGCACTTGAAAAATTCCGGGAAGCAGAAAGCCTGTCAAAAAAAATCAATACTAAAACAAGTTTACTCTCAGCGGTATACAATCTTGCCGGGTATTATTACCAAAAAGATACGGCTATTGCTGCCAGCTATTACAGACAAGCAGCAGCGATAGCATTAGAACTAGGTGACAAAGACAAGCAAATATATACTTCGCTTAGTCTTGGGCTGCTGCAAAACAAACAATTAAAATTTGGGGCTGCGGAAGCCTACTTTAAAAAAGCATTTACAATTGCTTCCGAAGAAAAAAACATATATGACCTGGCAAACTGCTACTCTTTTCTGGGTAGTGCAGCCGATTTACGGCTTCGATATGATTCTGCACTTTACTTCTATAACCGGTCTTATTATTTGTTCGATTCGATACAAAATAAACAGCATTTAGCAGAACTAAAAGTAAAACTGGGCAATGTTTATGTTGATCTCTTTAAGTATGCTATGGCAAAAAAAGAATACGAAGCAGGGTTGAAATTAGCCATTGAAAATAAGAATGAGACTGACAAAGCTGATTTATACGGATCACTCAGCTATTTGTATCTCATGCAGGGGAATAATAAAATTGCTAAAGAATATCTCGATAAAATAAAAACAATTTCTGATTCCACCAGCAACACGATGATGGTAGCCGGCTTGTATATTAGTTATGGTAATTATTATTCCCGTTTTTTTGAAATGGCACTTGCATTGGACTATTACCGTCGTGCAGATAGTATATATACAAAAGAAGGTGAGACAAGAAACAGGATAACCTGTTTAAACAATATCGGGAATATATACCTGGCGCAACGTGACAATGACAAGGCCCTGAACTACTTTACCGAAGCAATGAAACTTTCTTCCCGTTCAGGAACGATAAATGACTTAGATCTGCTACTAAAACTAAATGCAAGTGAAGCTTTGTTCAATAAGAAGAACTATATAAAAGCCCTGGCAATGGCGAATGAGTGTGAAAAGCTGGCTACAAAAACGGGTGCTAACCGGAGGCTTATACAAACATGGGAGCTAAAGGGGATGATCACATTTAAACAAAAGGATTATAAAAAAGCCAGGGCATTTCTTCAAAAAGTTATTGACACAAAAAATAACAATGAATCTAATTTATCAAATGCCTATCTCTATTTGGGGCGTATTGCAAAAGAGGAAAAAAAATATACAGAGGGGTTTCAATTTCTTCAACAATCAAGATCAGGTTCTGAAGGGGCAGATGATGACAACTCGCTATGGGAAGTATTATATGAAACAGGAAATATTTTCTTCCTGCAGGGTAAAAAGGATTCCGCCATTGTTAATTATAAGAAAGCTGTTGATATTGTTACAAAGCTCTCCACGAAACTGGTGGGAAGCGAGGAGGAGAAGAATAAACTAAAGACAGAAGAAACAAAAACTGATCTTTTCAATAAGCTTATTGCAGCCTGTGTACAATCTAACCAGGTTGATGATGCAGTCTATTATACCAATCTTGCCAATCTGCAGGGCATTAAAGATAAAACAGGTGAAGCGGGGATTACAGCACAGAATAGTAAACAGCAGGAGGACCTGGATAAAGCAAAGGATATTTTGCAACGCAAAAACCTGGCTAAAGAAAAACTGGAAACGGAAAAGACCAAACCCGCCGGCCTGCAGAATGAGACACTGGTAGAATCATTGGTAAAAACTATTAAAACTGCGGAGGAAGATTATGAAAACTATATTGATGACCTGGCAACAAAATATGAAAGCATCAAAGCCGGTTTTGCAGAATCTGTAAATCCGCAAAAATTTGCTGCCTATAAAAAAAGCATCCCCGACAGCATAGCATGCCTCCTCTACATCATCAATCAGCAACAACTATATATTTTCTCCGTAACCAGCCAGGAAACAAGGGCCGTTACTGTGGAACTGAATTTTGAAATAGACAGCCTCATCAACACACTTAAAAAAGCGATCCAGCGTCCACAATCAAAATTTTCGTCCGGCCCGTTGAACCAGCGGGGACTTATAGTTAATCAGAAAGAAACGAAGGGAATTGATTATGCTGAAGTATCGGCAAAGCTTTACAATGTTTTAATCAGGCCGGTAGCTGAAATTATCGATGGCAAAAAAACTCTTTGTATTATTCCTACTGGAAGATTGTCACTGATACCATTCCAGGTACTCTCGTATAAGCAAAGTAATCAACAACGGTTTTTGATTGAGGATTTTGAGATATTCTATACCAGTCAGCTGGAAGTGTTTTACGAAAAAAATAATCCCGTCAGAACTGTTACCGGGTTATCTGCATTTGGCAATCCCGACAAAACACTCCCCGATTCCGAAAAAGAAATAAACAACCTTAAAACCATGTTCAGCAATGAACATTATTTCATACAGGACTCAGCTACTGAAACGAGAGCAAGACAAAGCCTCGTTAAGGATAGATTTGTACATTTTGCAACGCATGGTATTCTTGACTATAACGATTTCCGTAACTCATACCTTGTATTTGCAGGCAATGATCAGAATGATGCTGCTCAAAATGGCAAATTAACCATCAGGGAAATAAAGAGTTTAAAAATTGAAGATTGTGAATTAGTAACATTATCGGCCTGCGAAACCGGGGTCAATAAAGAAATTAGTAAAGGCTGGTATATTTCACCTGCCAATTCTTTTTTGGTAAAAGGTGTAAAAACAGTGGTCGCATCATTATGGAAAGTGCATGACGAAGCCACCAGTATTTTAATGACCGAGTTTTATAAAAATATCGAGCACATGTCCAAAGCTGAGGCACTCCGGCAGGCTCAGATTAGTCTGACACACAATCCCAAATACCAGCATCCCTACTACTGGGCGCCTTTCTTACTCTACGGTAGCTGGAGATAGAAAGTGGAGTTTTCATTAAAAAAATTTGGGGAAATATGATTTATCCGGCTACTTACAGAAGCCTTATTTTTATGGGGTAAATAACAACCATGAAAAAAATCATTTACTCGCTATTATTCTTACTATTCGTAACCGGCGCCGTTGCACAAACAGAAAACCAGGACTCTGCGTGGATAAAAGACAATTATATAAAACAGGAGTTAACCATTCCCATGCGGGATGGCATCAAACTATTTACTACTGTTTATGTCCCTAACGATAAAAGTGAAAAACATCCTGTGCTGATGATGAGGACTCCCTATTCTTGTGCACCATACGGTAAAGAATTTTCTTCCCGCCTCTGGGGAGGTCACTGGAGATATTATGCAAGGGAAAATTATATTATTGTAGTACAGGATGTACGGGGAAGATGGATGAGTGAAGGAGAATTTGTAGATGTCCGTCCTTTTAATAAAAATAAAAAAGGAACTGAAATTGATGAGGCGAGTGATACCTATGATGCAATTGACTGGATCATAAAAAATATCGCAAATAATAATGGTAATGTTGGCATTTTCGGTATCTCCTATCCCGGCTTCTATGCCACGATGGCTGCTGCCAGCAACCACCCTGCATTAAAAGCGGTAAGTCCGCAGGCGCCGGTTACGGATTGGTTTATGGGTGATGACTTCCATCATAACGGTGCTTTTTTCCAGATGGATGGCTTTAGTTTTTATTCCAGCTTTGGTAAACCACGGCCAAAACCTACAACAGTCGGATCTCCCGGTTATGATTTTCCCAACCGGGATAATTATAAGTTCTACTTAGAGAATACGTTACCAAAATTAATGCAGCACATGAACGACAGTGTGCAATTCTGGAAAGACATGTATGCACATCCGAATTATGATGATTGGTGGAAAGCAAGAAATGCTAGGAACGCCATGTACAATATCAAACCGGCGATGTTGGTAGTTGGCGGCTTGTTTGATGCAGAGGATTGCTGGGGTGCATGGAATTTGTATAAGGCCATTGAAAAACAAAACCCTTCCACCAATAATAAGATTGTGATGGGGCCCTGGTATCATGGGCAGTGGGCCAGTGGAGATGGAACACAATTAGGAAATGTAAAATTTGGCAGCAATACTTCACAATGGTATCAGAATAATGTGGAGATCCCTTTCTTTAATTATTACCTGAAAGGAAAAGGTGAAGACCCTCTCGCCTCAGGCGAGACTGAAGCAACTATTTTCTTCACCGGAGAAAATCAATGGAGAAAATTAGCACAGTGGCCTCCTGCCGGTAATGGCAGAGATATTTACCTGGCAGAAAATGGTATCCTTTCCTGGAACATGCCGCCCGGTAAGCAAAATAATTTTACAGAGTACATCAGCGACCCGGCGAATCCTGTTCCGTATACTGAAGATGTACATTTTAGAAGAACAAGAGAATATATGACCGATGATCAACGCTTTGCTTCCCGGAGGCCAGATGTTTTGACCTTTGAAACTTTTCCATTGGAAGAAGACCTTACTTTAGCCGGCCCCGTTATTGCGAACCTTAAAGTAAGCATCTCAGGAACCGATGCTGATTTTGTTGTAAAAGTGATTGATGTGTTTCCGGATGATTTCAAATATCCCGGTGGTACACAAAATATGAGCCGCAATGCGGGAGGCGCTTACCCAATGGATGGCTACCAGATGCTGGTGCGTGGAGAAATCATGAGAGGAAAATTCAGAAATAGTTTTGAAACACCTGTTCCATTTAAGCCAGGAAAGATCGAAACCGTAAAATTTGAATTACCTGACATTGCGCATACATTTAAAAAAGGTCACCGCTTAATGATACAAATACAAAGCAGCTGGTTTCCATTGGCCGACAGAAACCCGCAACAGTTTATGAATATTTATGAAGCAGTCGCAGCAGATTTTAAGAAAGCAACAATTAAGATCTATCATGATGCGGCAAACCCATCAACTATTTACTTACCAATATTGAGATAGAAAAAATAATTCTATGCGTTCATCGATTTGCCTTTCTATTGCTGTTTTATTTTCCGTAACTGTCCATGCACAAAATAGCACCCTAAATCTAATACCCTGGCCGCTGGAAGTAAAGCAGCACTCCGGATATTATCACTTAAAAGATAAGATCACCGTTTCAAATAGTTCTTCGGCTACAGGCTGGCAATTTGTTCTTAATTACCTGAAATCGGAAATGAAAAAACAATTTGGTATTACGGTTATTGATGCAGCAAAAGGGAAGAAAGGAGATATCGATTTTTTTATGAAAAGAATGCCTACATCTGGCAAACCGGCCTACACATTAGAAGTAAACGAAAGAGGCATCAGTATCAACAGCAATTTCGACGAACCGGCATTTCATGCCATACAAACGCTGTTTCAATTAATCCCGGTTGATCCAAAAAAGAGAAAGGAAATTCCTTTTGTTGATATTTTTGATCATGCCCGTTTTGAATACCGTGGTATGCATCTCGATGTTAGCCGTCACTTCTCTCCCATCTCCTTTATAAAAAAATACATTGACTATCTCGCTTATCACAAGCTGAATACTTTTCACTGGCACCTTACAGATGACCAGGGCTGGCGAATTGAAATAAAAAAATATCCTAAGCTTACTTCAATCGGCAGTAAAAGAAATGGGACTATCATTGGCCGTTATCCGAGTACTGGAAGCGACAATAAAGCTTACGGCGGATTTTATACACAAGCAGAAATAAAAGAAGTAGTGCAATATGCGAAAGAACGATTTGTAGAAGTGATCCCTGAAATAGAAATGCCCGGTCACGGCAGTGCAGCCATTGCAGCTTACCCCTGGCTTAGTTGTTTTCCGGAGAAACCTACGGATATACCAAGCAATATGATCTCGAAGAAAAGTGTGGAAGAACAAAAAAAAGGCCGCATCAAACTAGTACAGGAAACATGGGGGGTATTTGATGATGTGTTCTGTGCAGGTAAGGAAGAAACATTTACTTTTCTACAAAATGTAATTGATGAAGTGATGCCTCTTTTTTCATCCAATTATTTTCATATTGGTGGTGATGAATGCCCAAAAACACATTGGAAAATCTGTCCAAATTGTCAGCAAAGAATGAAAGAAAACAACTTGAAAGATGAACATGAATTACAAAGCTGGTTTGTACAGCGAATAGAAAAATACCTTAACAGTAAAAGGAAAACATTAATTGGCTGGGATGAAATATTAGAAGGCGGTCTTGCACCAAATGCAGTCGTAATGAGCTGGCGGGGTGAAGCTGGCGGCATTGAAGCCGCCAAGCAAAAACACAAAGTGATAATGACCCCCGGCAATCCTTTATACTTCGACCATTCGCAAAGTGAGAATGAGGATTCCGTTACAATTGGTGGTTATAACCAGATTGAAAAAGTATATGCGTACGACCCCATTCCTAAAGAACTAACTGAAGAAGAAGGAAAATATATTCTCGGAGCCCAGGCAAATTTGTGGAGAGAGTACATCAGAAATGAAAAGAAAACTGAATACATGATCTTCCCCCGCATGGCAGCTTTAAGCGAAATACTATGGACAACAAAAGAAAATAAGAACTGGCCAGGTTTTGAAAAACGTTTACAAGAACAGTTTAAACGATATGATTTGTGGAAAGTGAATTATAGTTTGGCGTTTTATGATTTGAATGCTACTGTAATCCCTAATGAAACCAATGATGGTGTTCTATTAAAAATAGATAGTAAGAATAAGGGGGAAAGGATTTTATTCCATAATTATCCGGCGATGGATAGTAGCTGCATTGATTCAAAACCTACATTATCTACAGATACTCTTTGCTATATATGCCTTGATAAAACCCCTTTTATAAAAAAGATCAATTGCTCTGGAACATATGGTTATACTTTGGTTGGCAAAAATCTTAATACCCCTTTGGTTATCCAGAAGTTTAAATTAAACAAAGCCACCGGCAAAAAAATAAACCTGACCAACGAAGCATCCAAATCTTATCCCGGTGACGGTGCTTTTACTTTAGTCAACGGAGTGCAAAACGAAAAAGGGCTTGCCAAATCAAAAGAGTTTCTTGGTTTTAGCGGTACTGACTGTGTTGCCACAATTGATTTAGGCAAACCGGAAATGATAAGCAATGTAGTAATACATGGTTTAAAACAGCAGGGCAGTTGGATATGGCAGCCCTTAGGTGCTGAGGTATTTTCCTTTTCCGGTGATAGCACTTTCACTTCCCTCGGCATTACTTATGATTTTGCAGCTTCAAATTCAGGCAATGGAACAATGACTATTAACTTTAAGGAAACGACTACCAGGTTTGTAATAATAAAAATTAAAAACTATGGTATCATTCCTGAAGGTAATCCCGGGGCTGGTAACAAAGCATGGCTCTTTGTAGATGAGATTGAAGTGAATTAAGGATAACCGCAGAGGCGCAAAGGCGCTGAGAAATACATTTGAAAGAAACAACTCTACGCCTCCTCACCTTTGCGGTTTAAAAAACAAGCAATAACCTGCAAAAAGCCGCAAAAACCTTCAATATAATTTCTATCTTTATGACTCAAACCAACCTATGGCAAAACAAGCTGCCCAGATAGATTTATCCGACAGTTTTGAAAAGATCCCGGTTAAGATTTTCCCTTCGTCACAAGACGGTTCCGTTTTTGTTGCCCGTCAGGTTGCTGACTTTATCAGGGACAAACAAACAAAGAAAGAGAAATGTGTACTGGGACTAGCCACCGGTTCCAGTCCAAAATCGTTGTACACTGAATTGGTAAGACTACACCGGGAAGAAAAATTAAGTTTTAAAAACGTCATCACATTTAACCTGGATGAATACTACCCTATTGATAACGATGCGTTGCAAAGCTATAATCGTTTTATGCGGGCCAATCTTTTTGACCATATAGACATCAATCCAAAAAATATTCATATCCCCAATGGTGCAATAAAGAAAGAAGATATAAAAGAACATTGCCGCCAGTATGAAAAAATGATAAAGGATGCTGGTGGAATAGATCTGCAAATTCTTGGTATTGGTAATAATGGTCATATCGGTTTCAACGAACCTGGTTCAGGTATATATTCCAAAACAAGGCTGATAACATTGGACAACTCCACACGGATTGCCAATTCATATGAGTTTACCAATATCTCCCAGGTGCCCCGGCTCGCTGTCACAATGGGCATCAGTACCATTTTACAATCAAAGAAAATTATTTTGATGGCATGGGGCAGCGGCAAAGCTCCTGTTATTAAAAAAGCAGTTGAAGATGATGATACAGAACAAGTACCTGCTTCGTTATTACAAAATCATGATGATGTAACTTTTGTTGTGGACGAAACGGCGGCGGCTGAATTAACAAGAAATAAATCGCCATGGCTAACCGGTGATTGCGACTGGACTCCTAAGATGATAAAGAAAGCCGTGGTGAACATGGCGTTGAAATTAAAAAAACCGGTACTTAGTTTAACCAACACAGATTACAACGAATATGGATTGAGCGATCTGCTGGTAGAAAAGGGTGATGCGTATGAAATAAACCTGCAGGTATATTATATGTTACGGGATTCTATTACGGGCTGGCCCGGTGGAAAACCAAACGTTAACCTCCCGACTCATCCTGAACGTTCTTCTCCTTACCCCAAAAAAGTGATCATCTTCTCCCCTCACCCGGATGATGATATTATTAGCATGGGCGGCACCTTTCAACGGTTGTATGACCAGGGACATGATGTGCATGTCGGCTATCAAACCAGTGGAAATATTGCAGTGACAGATGAATTTGTAACGAGGTTTCTCGATTTTGCCGTAGGCTTTGAAGAAATAGCGGGTATAGATACCAGCAAGTCAGGAAAAATATTAAATAATGCAAGAAAATTTTTAGCCAGGAAAAAATCAAACCAGGTTGACACACCTACGATTCGTTCCATAAAAGGTTTGATCAGGCGTGGCGAAGCAAAAGCAACCTGTCGCTATGTTGGCATACCGGATGAAAACATCCATTTCCAAAATCTTCCTTTTTATGAAACAGGAACGATTGAGAAAAAACCAATGAGTGAAAAGGATATTAAAATCACCATGGAATTGCTCCGCAAAATAAAACCCCAGCAGGTCTTTTGTGCCGGCGATTTTGCAGATCCTCATGGTACACATATTGTTTGTTTTAGTGTTGTACTTGAATCTTTAAAAAGAATTAAAGCAGCCGGTGAGGATTGGATAAATCATTGCTGGCTCTGGCTCTATAAAGGTGCCTGGCAGGAATGGAATATTGAGGAAATAGAAATGGCGATACCCATGAGTCCTGACCAGGTATTGAAAAAACGATTTGGTATTTTTATTCATCAGTCACAAAAAGATATGGTGCCATTCCAGGGAAGCGACTCAAGGGAATTCTGGCAACGGGCTGAAGAAAGAAATGCAGATACGGCGAATCTGTATGCCGACCTGGGATTAACTCACTATGCAGCGATGGAAGCCTTTGTAAGATGGCATTATTAACAGGATTATTTTCTGATTTCTCCCTAAATTTATACTCTAAACAAAAGTCAGCTATGGCAATATTCAAATCTAGTAATCCTGCCCTGCAGGAAAAATCGTACCAGGGAACTGTACTCGAAGGAATTAGTGTTGGTGAAGAAATGACATTAAAGGGCACCATGAATAAATTCGGCGTTTTAATGATGCTGATGATTGGTTCTACTTTATTTGCCTGGAGCCAGTTTTATAAAGGCAGTGACCCTATGCCAATGATGATGATAGGTGTATTTGGCGGTCTGGCACTGGCACTGGTAATGGTATTCAAAGTAAAGTGGGCTCCTTTTTTAGCTCCTGCCTATGCTATACTGGAAGGTCTGTTTGTTGGTTCGGTATCTGCCATGTATAACTATACGTATCCGGGACTACCTGTTCAGGCCGTTGCATTAACCTTGTTGGTAACATTAGTAATGTTTCTTATCTACAGGTATCGTATCATTAAGGTTACACAAAAATTCAGAACGGTTATTATTGTTGCTACTTCAGTTATAGCAATATTCTATCTTATTCAATGGCTTACTTATTCTTTCGGAGGCCATGCTGTAGCATCTTCGTTAACCAGTACCAACACTCCGCTTAGCATTGGTTTTTCAATCGTAGTAACTGCTCTTGCAGCATTAAACTTATTATTGAATTTTGATACCATTGAAAAAGGTGTCGAGATGAGAGCTGCTAAATATATGGAGTGGTACAGTGCTTTTGGATTATTGGTTACTGTGGTTTGGTTGTACCTGGAAATACTTCGCTTACTATCTAAATTCAAAGACTAGACAACAAATACTTGTAAAAACTCCGGAGCGATCCGGAGTTTTTTTTTGCACTCTATTTTTTCAATACTACATCTGTATGTATAACTGGCAGGTAAGAATAAATTTCTTCGAATTCACCCGCCGTAAGTGAAGTTGAATTATTATCATTGGGGAGATTTAGCCAGGGCTTAGTTTTGCTAAAGTCATAATCGCCGAAAATAATCACCGGCGTACCAACCTTCGTTACTGCACCTGTCTTTGCAGATACCTTCCAAAGATCTGCCCAATCAAATATCCATTTGGCATCTTTCTCCTGCATTCTAACACAGGCATGACTGGCAGGATAACCGGGCAGGAAATACTGATGCATGGCTATGCCCCTCCTTGCATAAAAATTAAAGTACCAGGGCATGATCCAGGAACTGTTCTCGGAACTGATCTTCACTTTTGCTTTAAAATTGGTATGAAACAGACCTGCTGGTGTAGGTGTACTTTTTTTACCGGAGCTAACCGGCCCCCACCGGGTTAGTCTTCCATTTTCATAGATCGCAAAAGCCTGTATACGGCGGGAAATTAAAACCAGTTTTGGCAAGGTATCAAACCCCGGTAACGAATCCGGATATGGAGAATAGGCAAGTAACTGTGGTAATAAAGTATCCGGCATTATCAGCACCTTATCTTTTCTGATCACACTTTTGCTTATCCTGTTAATGGCAAGTATTATCTCTACTGAGGTGGTATCGTATTTAGCAATAAAATCTGCAAGGGCAGTTTTTCCTTTTAATGTATCAAAATGATAGGTGTGACCGTTTTGGGAAAAAGGAATAATTGTATCAGTAGTGTGAATGGGAGGATTGAACTTATGATTATCTGTAGAAGAAAAGGAAATAAGGTAAACCAGTCCGGCTAATAATAGGTCCATTAATAATTAATTTTTCCAACATAAAATTAAGGTCAACCCTGCAAAACATATATGACCACAAACAGGCAAAAGGCTGAGTAATCGCACAAAAAAAGCCAGCGTTAAGCCGGCTTTTTTTGTGACCCCGCCAGGATTCAAACCTGGAACCTTTTGATCCGTAGTCAAATACTCTATTCAGTTGAGCTACGGGGCCATCCGAGTATATCGGGCGGCAAATATAAGGCAAAATCAGTAACAGGAAAAGTGATAACCAATAGAATTGCTATCGATTCCTCCAATCCGGGAGATACTTATCCAAAATAGCCTGAAATTCTTTATAATCTTTTAGTCCCACTAAATCAGGATCGGTGATAAGCGTTTCCACATTCTTATACCCCCTTTCATAAGTTTGCCGTAAATACAGAATAGCTTGTTCTGGTTTATTAGACAATGCATAGCTGCAGGCCAGCTCGTAGTATGTTTTGGCTTTGGTGGGTTCCAGACGGATGGCATTCTGTAAATGAACAATGGCAGAGTCATATCGCTGTAAAGCATGATAAGCCAGGCCAAGGTTAAGACTACCACCCTGCAATTCCGGATTAATCTGCATAGCCTTTTGTAAATAGTGCAGTGCAGAGTCATTCATTTCCATACTCAGGTAGGCCGTACCTGTCCTGAAGTAAGCTGCGGCATACCTGTCGTTTAACCGAATTACTTTTTGATAATAGACGATAGCAGAATCATATACTTTCATGTCCGTATAAAAATTGCCAATATCCTGGTATGCCTGTGCATTCATTTCCCCTTTCAGCAGTAATTGCTTCTTGAAGTAAAAAGCGGCCGAATCATATTGCTTCAACTGCCTGAATACTCCACTGAGGTTAGAAATGAATAACGCATTATCTGGTTCTAGCCTAAATGCCTTTTGCATATTTACCCGTGCAGAATCATATTGCTTCATCCCCTGGAATATAAGGCCGAGATTATTATACAACTGTGAATTTTGAGGGTCTTTTTGCAGGGCCTTGCGGATATACCACCTGGCAGAATCATATCGCTTCTGATTATAAAAAGCCATTCCCACATCATTAATAAAGGTTATACTATTAGGATCAAACAGCGATACCCCTTTCAGGAAATTAGTAATCGAATCCAATTGATTTTGATCCCTGAAGATCTTCAGAATATTTTTGGACGCTGGTTTATAATCTGGTTTAATAGATAAGGCTCTCCTGAAATACGATTTAGCAGAGTCATAATTTTTTTCTTCTCCATAAACAACCCCAAGGTTATTAAGGATGGAAGGATTTCCGGGTTCTAACCGAACCGCCTGCTGAAAATAGTTGTAAGTGGAATCAGGCATTTTCAGTTCCTTAAATACCAACCCGATATTAATAAGGGCAAAAGCAGAGTAAGGGTTAGCCTGCAATGCACGACGATAATAATAATTGGCAGAGTCTAATTGTTTTAAGGCAAAACTTGCACGGCCAAGATTATTATATGCTTCTTCGTAATTAGGGTCCAGAGCAGCTGCCATACGGTAATACACTTTGGCAGAGTCATACTCTTTCAGGTCTTTGTAGAAATTACCGATATAAACGTTTACAATTGATTTGTCCTGGTAATTAGCAAATGCTTTGGAATAATAGATCCTGGCAGAGTCATACTGTTTTGTTTCAAAAAAAGTCTTACTGATACCATTATAGGCATTTATGAACTTTGGATTGGCAGCGATACTTCTTTTAAAATAAACGATAGCCTTGTCATAATTTTTTCGGCTATAATTAACCCAACCGATATTATTACTGGCATATGGATTATTCGGTTCAATGGTCAATGCCTTTTCATAATAAGTAACCGCAGAATCTCCTTTCGATAACGAATAATAATAATGTCCTAGGTCCACATATGCATCTGCATTGTCAGGACTTACTTCAATTGATTTGCGGTAATATTTTATGGCAGAATCGGGACGATTCAATGTTTTATAGGCGAAGGCCAGCGTTACATAAGGATACCTCCATTTGGGTGCCGACACAATAGCTCTCTTGGCGTAAAAAATCGCACTGTCAATTTTATTATTATCAAGATGGAGCGATGATAATGTATTGAGGATATAAGCAGCATTCCGGTCGGATGCATAAGCGGTATAAGCATACTGGAAGGCACTGTTAATATCTACGGTCTTCCTGTTTCTTCCGAAATAACCTCTTGCCTTAAAAAAATACATTCTGCCCATGAGTGTTTTGGCAAAATCCGGGTCATCGGCCGTAATATACTGGATAGCTTTTTCCAGCATATATCCAACCTCATAAAACTCCTGCTGTGCCACTTTTTCCATCCGGTTAAGACTGGTGGCAATTTCATCCGTATTATCCTCCTCATCTATTTGTGCCCGTAACCGCTGAATGGATGAAGCATCTTTACAATCAAGGTATAAATTGATTTTACTCTGCGCAAAATTGATATACTCAACGGCAAGGGTGGTTTGTGCATCAACGGTATAGGAATTTCCCGGATACCTGGCCTCCATCATATCATAATAATATTCTGCAGACAATTTGCCGATCAGGCGGCTTTCTTTCACCGCATTATTGAATAAATTATAGGCATCTATCAGCAACGTATCCGCCGGACCGAAAGAAATATTTCTCGTCTTTGGTGCAAAGGAAGTACCTCCACCTCTGCTTTGCAGTTTTTTTGCTTCGATCCATTTTCTCAGGTAAGCCGTATCCACGATACTGACCACTTTTGACTCATTCTCCGGACAACAAAAAAATGGCTCTTGTTTTCTTTTAAATTTCTGCTGTGCTATCGACGGCACATTTTTCTCAACATATTTTTGAATTTCAGCAACAGAAATCTGTCTATCGAGAGTACCAGATGAGTCTGCTGCCCCGGCAAGACCATCCACGAGGTAATAAGTAAATAATCCATGGCCATTGCCAATAGATGCATCTTCGAGTGATTCTTGTCCGGCACCTGTTGCCAGCATGATTATTTCCCCCACCCTCTTTTCTGAAATAGCGGCGTTCAAAAAACCTTGCCCTTCTGAGCCGCCGGGAAGTTCATTGCTCCGGCAGGCATCCATGATAAAAAAGACTTCAACACCCTTTCCGGTTTCTTTTTGAATTTTTAGTTTCAGGTTATATAATTGAACCGCTCCGCCAACCAGGTAATTATTTTTATCTCCCGCAGGATTACAGTCGTACGTCAGGTAAAAGAATTGGTCTTCATCAATGGCGTCACCGTGGCCGGCCAGGTAGATGAACAGCCGGTCGCCTTTTTGTAACTTTTTAGCCTTTAGCCAGGCAAAACCTTTGGTATAAAAATTGGCCAGCGTAGCCTGCTCATTCAATAAAGAGTAGATATTGTCATCTGCCAGTTTACCCCCGGCGGGTGATTTCAAAAAATCCCGGAACATTTCCGCATCTTTATCGGCGTAAGTAAGGGGCCGGACATACTTATAGTTGGAAATACCCATTACCATGGCAAATGTCTGGGGACCAAGGATTGTGGTATCCCTCGGTTTTGGGGGAGATTGGCCATAAACGGGCTGGAAGGTTGCAGCTAAAAGCAGGCAACCGATAACTATGGAAAGGTTTTTTGGCATAAATTCGACTTACTAAATTACGGATTTACAGGGGAATGACTAATTTTTCCGCCTATTAGGCCATAAAATTTTGGGGTACCCCTCTTTTTGTTAAAATAATACGAGAATATGTTAAGGATTCAAAAGTTGCAACCTTACACTCAAGTAGGAAATCATTATTAAAGAACCGACACCACCACTAAACCACTTTG
>CALRVH010000031.1:0-34040 GCA_943371565.1 Chitinophaga pinensis
AGTTTACGCAATCAGGAAACTAATCCTAACCTATCAATCAAAAAATAAAGGCTGACCCATTCAGGCCAGCCTTTATAAAAAAATTATACTTTATTACTGCACTATTACGATTCCTTTCGCCAGCACACTTACCGCTTTTTCCGGCTTGGTAATGGCATCAATTTCTTCTTTAGTTTTTTTGGCATCTTCTGCATAGTGCTTCAACTCTGCTACAGAGGTTGTTTTAATTTTTACTTCCCCGTCAATTACAACTGTTTTTCCTATAGCTGATACCGGCAGGAAGAAACCATAGTCTTTCATTTTTACGGTGGCAGTTTGTCCATCACTCAATTCCAATTTTAACCAGCAACCTTTTTTAGGACATACTTCCAACACCTTGGCCGTTACTTTAACTTCTGGGAATTCTGAACCGCCATTCAGTTTGGCCACTACATCATTGATGTTTAAAGCCCCTTCAGGGTTTACTTTATCGCCATACCATTCTCCGGGCTTTGCATCACCGGCAGGTGGTTGTGCATTGGCAATGAATCCGAAACCTGCAATAGCTAATGTGAGGAATAATTTCTTCATGATTATCGTTTTAGTTTGATTTTGAATGTTTGGAGAGCAAAGATAGCTTTTAGGTTGAAATAGTTGCCTATTGAGGCAAAATCGGTTTTGTAAACTCCAGTGGTGCTACCGATATAGCTTTCAAAAAAGCCAGCAAATCTTTTTGTTCTTTGTTACTCAGGCCCAGGCTCCGAAGCAGAGTGTCCGGCTTACCGGAGGGGAATTGGGCATTGCTATAGCGACTGATTATTTCCTCCAGGCTACTGAATTGCCCGTCATGCATCCACGGGCCAGTACGGGCCACATCCCTTAAAGATGGCGTCTTGAATTTTCCCATGTCCTCGTCTTTATGGGTCACTTTATAATAACCCACATCTCCTCCTGAGAACCCATTGTTGTGAAATTGATTGTCAGTAAACAAAGGCCCGTTGTGGCAGTTGATACATCTTGCTTTGGTACGGAACAAATGCAGCCCCCGCAGTTCACTATTGTTTAAAGCTTTTTTATTCCCTTCCAGAAACTCATCAAAGCGGCTCTTTCGGCTACTGATTGTTTTCTCAAAAGTGGCAATGGCTTCGGTCATAACGAAAGGATTAATTTCATCATCACCAAACGCCTTCTTGAATAATTCCTTATACCCATTTACCCTTCTCAGCTTCCGCATCACTTCCGGCATTTCGCTGTGCATTTCTGTTTCACTGTTAATAGGACCAAAAGCCTGGTCCTGCAGATCCCTGGCCCTGCCATCCCAAAAAAGGCGGTTATAAAACCAGGTATTCTGTATCGTGGGAGAATTTCTTTGGGTTTTCGCTCCTTCGTGACCGATTGATTTTTCTTTTCCATCTGTCCAGTTAAGTTCCGGTTGATGACAGGTGGCGCAACTTATTTTCCCGGAGCCGCTTAATCTTGTATCAAAGAATAAGGCTTGGCCTAATGCTATTACATCTTTCAAAGAATCCTTTTGCTTTTCCAGCGGATTGGCAGGTAATAGACCAAGCTCTTTCCAATTCACCCCCTCCTCTACAAAAGGCTTTGGCCATGTTGAAGATGGACGGGAATAAATATTCCGCAGGTTTTCTTTTGTAAAAGAAACCGACAACAAAACAATTACTACCAGTAATGTTATAGCAATCAACTTCCGCATGCGGCAAATATGCAAAAAAAGCACCGGACAAAAAATGACCGGTGCTTTTACTTATAATCGTAGTTTAATACCGCCGTTTACAACAAATCCATCGAGTGGCGCATAAATATCTTTAAATACCGGGCTGCTCATGCTACCTGTATAAATACTTCCAAATCTTGTTTGCCGGGCATCCAGGAAATTCTCGAAGTTGATATATAAAGAAAATTTCTCCCAAAGCTTTTCTATCATCAAACCAGTTATCCAGTACGGCTTGCCGGAGGTTCCATCACTTAGATTCTGCTTGCTGAAATAGTATCCCTCTAATCCTACTTTCCATTTTTCATGCACTTCATATAACAGTACAGAATTGAGCCGGTGACGTGGTGTAAGAAAATTTTCTGCTTTTATATTTCCCTGGTGCAATTCTGCATGTGTATAGGTATAACCCAGAAACAATTTAAAATCACTGTAGCCAATCTTGATATTTGTTTCCATTCCCCTGCTGTCAATATGCCCGGCAACTGTATTGAACCTGTAATTGCCGCCATCGGGCTGCAGCAATAGCGGGTCAGTGATGCGGGTATAAAAGAAAAGATGGTTAATGCTGAAGCTCACTTCACCATCTGCAAATTTTGTTTTGTAATTGATATCTGCATTTACACCATAGCTGCGTTCCAACTTGTTTACATTCTTATCTACCGGCAACACATTTTTATATTGCATCCTTTCGCTTTCTTCTGCAAAAATGGTTGGAGTTTTATACCCCAAACCGCCACCAATACGGGAAGACAAATTGGAATTGAATTTGAACAACGCAGACAACCTTGGTAAAAAAGCGAAACCATACTCTTTTACATAATCACCCCGCAACCCGGTTTCCAAATTAAATTTTTCATTTACTTTCAGCGTATTCTGAACAAATGCCCCCACTGTGAGTTGCTGATAGTTTCGTAAAGGTGTGGTGGTGAGTTGTATTTCTTTAAAATCATCGGTCAGCAGGTTCAGCCCGGTGACCCATTCCGCTCTATCACCATGATAGGCATAAGTAGCTTCTGTAAATGTTCCATTCTGTGTTCCGGTAAAACCATAGCCAGGCGAAGTAATGCCCCTTTGAAAACGATTGAAACTATTTTTTAAAGTAAAATGACTGCATTTACCGAAATGATGTTCAAAACTTACTTGTGTGCTGTACCGGTCGGTGTTGTTAGCTTCAAAATAACCGGATGGATTATCTCCTTTGATATAATCCATATCACCCCCTGTTCTTTTTTCGGTTGTGATGTTGGCACCAACCGTCATTGTAGTGGATGGACTAAAGAACACAAAAAGTTTTGGATTCAAAGTATACCGGTCAAATTTGGGGATGGCTGAAAAAGAAATATCAGCAGGATCATACGCTGCATTGCTGTTGCGGGATGCAAATACAGTAAGTCCGGTTTTACCAAATTTCTTTCCATAAAAACCACTGGTGTTCAATCCGCCTGCAGAAGTTACATCCACATGGAATTTGAGTTCCTTTTCTTCTTTGGGTGTTTTAGAAATTAAATTCACCAATCCTGCAATAGCTCCGCCTCCATACAAAGTAGAAGCCGATCCCTTTATCACTTCAAATTGTTTCAGGTCCAATGGAGGAGTTTGTAAAAGGCCTAATCCGCTGCTAAACCCTGCATATAATGGAAAGCCATCTTTCAATGTTTGGGTGTATCGCCCATCTAAACCCTGTATGCGGATGGATGCATTGGCAGAAGTGGCAGAAGTTTGCTGCGTTTGAATGCCCGTACTTTCTGTCAATACCATTCTGATATCACCGGGTTTCATATTGGCCTTTTCATCCAGCTCTTCTCCGGCAATAAACTCCACTCTTGTTGGGATGTCTTGTATGGTTCTTGAGCTCCTGGTAGATTGGATGACGACTTCTTCTTCCTCTTCATGCTCTTCTTCTTCTAAAAAAATTTCAACTGCTTCTAAAGATGATAAAGGAAAAGAAAATTCTTTCTGCAAGTCAGGCCGACCTACATAGGTAACCTTAACCAAGTGTTTGCCCGAAGGAATATTATTTATAACAACTCTTCCATTACTATCGGCTATTGCTATTTTATTCAATGCTGGAAAAGCAACCGTAGCTCCTGATAGCGGCTCTTTATGATGAGCACATTGGATAATTGCTTTAAAACTGTTTTGAGCAAATACAGCTGAGGTACACAACAGTACCCCAATTATTAAACATACTTTGTTCATTTCTTAATTGGTTGATGTTCGAAAAAAAATTGCTTCCCGTGGGATGAAATCATCAACTTAATTTGGGCGGCTGCCAGAAATCATACTCAACACTCGGAAGTGCTGTTTCAATATAAGCTGTGTAAACTGAAGGAATTTTTATTGGGGAAATAGCTATCGCAGTTGGTTCGAAAGCTATCGTAGCGGTAGCGCATCCTTCGCAACTGAAAAAAGGAGAGCAACTGCCACAGTCTTCTTTGTCTGACGGCGAGGCTGGCTCATCACCATGATTTGCCGTTTGCTCAGCCCCGGTGGTCAGGCCAATTTTATCATCCGGGCAATCATCAAAAGCACAACAAGGCACTGCCGAAAGCAGCATCAGATAAAAAGCCAGTATATAACCCACAAATTTCATGCATTGCAAATTTATCCTGCCATTGATTACAATAACTAAAAAAAGGGTTATTTATTATCGCAACAACAGTTCAACCTGTAGCTTTGCTGAATTACAATAAAAAATTCAGAATGAAACTATTCCTGCTTGCTGCCACTTTGTTTGTGTGTCAAATCTCTTTCTCCCAATCCGGTATTGAAAAGCATTTTAAGATATATGATGTAAAAACAAAACAACTGGCCAGTGTTGATCAGTTAGCGGCGGCCTGTAAAGATGCGAACGTCATATTCTTTGGCGAAGAGCACAACGACAGTGCCGGCCACTATTTAGAAGCTGCCATTTTCAAAACCCTGTACCAGCAATACGGCAATAAACTTGCCCTCAGCATGGAAATGTTTGAAACAGATTGCCAATTGGTGTTGAATGAATACCTCGCTGGTTTTATTAATGAGGACCGGTTGATAAAAGAAGGCAGGGCCTGGAGCAATTACCGGGACTATAAACCTGCTGTGGAGTTTGCCAAACAAAATAAACTTGCTGTGATAGCTGCTAACCCCCCGAGAAGGTATGTGAACATGGTAGGACGTAAAGGAATGAAATCACTCGATAGTTTACCAAAAGCATCAAAACGTTTTCTACCTCCGCTTCCTTATGATACGTCTTCCGGCAAATACAGGGAAAAGTTCATGGACTTCATGAAAGGAGGTAGCCCCGGTACCAGTAATGCCCGCATCTTTTACAGCCAGAGTCTTTGGGATGCAGGAATGAGTTACAGTATTTATAATTATTGGAAGAAACATAAAGACGAAAAAATATTCCACATGGTCGGTCGCTTCCATTGCGATGAAAAACTTGGGACTGCCGAACAGTTGCAAAAAAGAAAGTCCGGATTAAAAATTATGAATATCAGTTGTTTTAGTGATAGTTCATTTTCCAATCCGGATTGGTCAGCCTTCAGCCACCTCGGAGATTTTATTATTATCACCGATCCGCAGCTGAAAAAGACCTATTAAGTATTTACCCCTTCTTATTCTTTTTTACCTGGAATACTCTCGACAGGTTAAATCCAAATCTCACTTCGCCTTTTCCAAACTGGCCTGTGGTTTCTGTAATGAAAGCCCTTTCATTCATGCCGGTTGAATTAGAAAAATGTAATTGAAAGACGTGGCCACCGGTCTCAATATCAAATCCCACTGATAAAGGATGATAATAACCGCTGTCAGGCATTCCGATAATAACATGGGTATAATCCCAGGTGAAAGCGATTCGTTTTGACAATTTGATCCTTCCACCCACTCCAAGGCCATAAATATTATTGGGATCGGTTTGTGTCTGCACCAGGTTTTTATGTACCATTGTTGGAGACACTTGCAGCGTAAAGCTTTCGCTAAATTTTCTACCGATGATCGCCTGGAAATAATAGGCCAGGCGGGAAGTAAAGAAATTCTTTCGATTCGGATCAGCCCAGGGCAAGCCATCCATTGTAATACCAGCAACCAGGGCAAATGTAACTGGTGAACTCCACGGACCTGTTGACTGACGAATGGGGGCATACTTGAAGTAGGCATCCAGTTCCTTTTTATAGGTGCTTCTTCCGAAGCCTGCCATCAGGTTTTGCAGAATACCAAAATCAAAACCCATCCGCATACTGGCCTGGTCCAGGCCAAAGAAATTTTTATATCCCTGGTTTAATTCACCAAACCGGTGAAGAATTCTGAAATCCATTGTACCGGGATTCAGAAACTCCATGGAGTGACTGTTAATAACCCGTGGTGATTTAAAAGCATATTTTATTCTTTCTTTTTTTGGCTTTTCCTCACCAAGCAGTTTTAGCAGATCCTCATCCTGTGCAAATAAATGGCTGTTGAAAACCAGCATACTTATCACAAGGGTTGCTTTGCATAGTAGCTTATTCATAATAATGTCTATTAATGATTATTTTAAAAGTTCCAGCGATCCGGCCACACCGATCTTCGCTGTTTTAGCAACCTTATCTGCTACCAGACCCGGTATTGATATTCTATAGTCAGACAGCAATACATTAAAATCGGCTGTTGCCTTTATCTTACCACCCTGGATGATAATTTTTGCGTCTGTTTCTATTTCGTTAGACACTCCATGCATGGTAAGTTTTCCTTTTACTTTTACTGTATGTGTACCATCCTTTGTAAAATCCACTTTGTCAATATTTTTTAATTCCCCCTTGAATTCGGCTTTCGGAAACTTGGCACTCTCTACATAGTTCTCATTAAAATGCTCTTCCATCAAAGCTCTTTCAAAAGCGAAGCCTTTCATCAGGGCGGCAAACTGTATGTTCCCGGTTTTAATATCTACCACGCAGGTAGCACTCCGGTTAATACCTTCAATTTTTTCAGGAGAAGAAGCTGATGTTGCATCAAAATTTATCTGGCCTGTTTTGGTATAATATTTTTGACCAGCGCCGGATAAGGCGACCAAAACTGCGAATGTCATTACTAATAGATACTTCATGTTTTAATTTTTATTTGTTGTTGAATTATTTTTTCTTATCCACCACGCTGCGTACCAATATCACATCAGAGCCCAGCATTTCATCGGCATTATACCCTGAGCAAATTCCCTTTACAGCAATAAGGCTGCCCGTTTGAACAACCGCTGCTTCATTACTGTGAATGCTATCAATACTGCAACGAACTGATGACATAGAGGCTGTATCACCCAGTACGATGGAATAAAACCCTTTATCATCTTTGATCAACTCTTTTACATGACCTTCTACCCGTACAATCTTATCCCAGTATTTTTTATTCGAAACCTGTTCATTGGTCTCAAATTCCTTCAGCAGATCAGTTGCTGTAATCGAATAATCTGGTTTTAATTTTGCCGTATCCTTATGCGTCCGGTTGTACTCTTTGTAAATGTAGATAGCAACAACTGCCAGTATCAGCAATAGGGGCAGCACTACATATCGGATGATCTTTTTTCGTTTCATTGTCGTGGCTTTTAGTGGTTAATTATTTAGCATACCTGCATCAATCCATTTTTTTATGGTAGCGATCTGGCAGGCCGTCATTTTAGACATCCCTTTCGGCATTGGTGAAAAGCCTGCAGAATGATTTATACTGCCAAACAGTTTCCCGTTTGATCCAATAGCTTTATCCGCAGTGTAGGTGCCCATTAATATTCCACCTGATGGAAAACTGCTGTTATGACAACTGTAGCAGAACTGTTGAAAGACAGGAACAACTTTCTGGGAATAAGAAACTACTCCTGTCGAATCAGTACAAGGACCACTATTAGTGCCTCCATACAGCAAATCCTCCTTATCATAATAACAAGAGCTGACCAGGATGATACAGGCTATAATTAATGTTGAAAGAATAATTTTCATTACGAATATTTTTAATTGTTAAGTGAACCAGCAACTACCCATTTTTGAATTTGCCGGATTTCACAATCTGACAGTTTAGCTGAATTTTTAGGCATTGGTGAATACCCGGCCTGGTGCGCCACAGAACCATAAAGCTTTCCGTTCAGAGCAACCACCCTGACAGTACTGTAGGTGGAAACATCTATGTTTCCGCCCAGGTTACCTGGATTATGGCATCCAGCACATTTATTATCCATAATAGGCTTTATAGCTCCACTATAAGTGAACACAGCTGTATCACAATTGCTGATACAATTATTATTCTTTGCCCCTTGATTGATCCATTTTTGAATCAATGCTTTTTGCGCTGCCGTCATCGGAGCCATTGGTGGTGGTGGCATCCTGTCACCGTCAGTCTTAATAATCATTTTATACAACTTGCTGTTTGAAGGATTACCGGGAACTACATACTGCATAATTTTTGCGTATGTAGTAAGATTGATCCCATCGGCATGTGTAATATTATCATGACATCCACTCATGGTGCAGTTAGATGAAATAAGTGGCATAACCTGGTTTACAAAATATACAGAATCAGGGCTGCAGGTAGATGTAGGTAACGGATTACCACCGCCACCACCTGTTCCACCACCCCCGTTAACGGGATCGAGAATTTCATGCCGGCAGGCATTTAATAGAATAATACCTGTGGCAAAGGCCAGTATTGATATAAAGACATACTTGTTTTTCATAAATGTTGTTTTGACTTACATTTCAAGAAGCAGAATGGTATAGTCATTTGTTCAGAACAAATTAGTATACGCCATACCTGTTACGTAACCGTTTAAACAAGGGAAATTCCTGGTTTAACAAAAAAAGATTTAATAGAAAGATTATGCACGCCGGGGTGGCTGCAATATCAGCAAGACATGCTTGGAGGAAGTACCAGTTTGTAACCGGCTATTATATTCATTGGAATCCCAGGAGGAAAATTCAGCAGGGAGAATATCTTTTACCATTGGTGAATACACATTGGCAATGGTATTATGATTCGAATTATGACAAGGTAGTTGGCTATCAAAATCATCATCTGCGGTTGTTCCATCATCTCCGCCATAGTGCATCGCAATAAAATCGAAGAAATTAATGGACGGATCTAATTGATGATGCTGAAAAAAATGACTTAGCAATTGTGGCAACTTAAATAACTGACCTGCCTCAGTATTGCCGACAAGGTGTACACTAATCAGAAGTATGGCCAGAGGTTTACGCATTTGTGACAATCAAATATCCAAAAATTATGCCATGTGACGTGTAACGAGTCACCAACATATTTTATTGCAGCTTTTGAATAATATTACGAAGGAAAATCCGAATGACTGTTAGTAAAACAACGAGATTACCTGAATAATAATTCACAGGGCTTTAATCCGGTGTGCTTTTTAAACGCTGTAGAAAAATGTGAAATAGAAGAATAACCCAATAGCATAGAGACCTCTGTTACACTCAACCCTTTTTCATACAATAGATATTTAGCATGTTCCATTCTTTGACTTTGATAGAAGTCAAACACGGTGGTGCCGAATAATTCTTTGAACCCTTTTTTCAGGTAACATTCATTGATAGCCACTTTGCGGCTAAGTTCCTTAATGGTGATAGGTTCACCAATATGCTGCAATAAAATTTCTCTTGCCTTGACAATTTTTTCCCGGTCGAGTTCATTGGCCAGGAATTTACAGCTTACAGTATCAATTTCCTTTTCACCCAGCATACAGTCGAGGCTGTATAATAACAACATCTGGGTTTGAGCATTGATGTAAATATTCTCAAGACTGTCGCTATACGTATGATTTAATACCCCTTCCAGCACCATTCTTGTTTTACCACAGAGTGGAAGTATCTTGGTAAAAGATGAACGATGTTCAAAATTCAGAATATCATCAGTTAATACGGCATTACCTTTTCGGGGCTTTACAAACTGGCTGAGATGTGCCGGTGAAAATTTAAAACTGACCACATCCACACTATCCACTCTTTCTACACAACCTTTTGAAGCGCCGAACTGGCACATATCACATTCCGTTTCTTTTTTCCGGCAATAGACATTTCCACTGACGCAAAACCGGAGTTCGAGATAGTTTTCTTTTGTTTCATTTTTTGCGTAGTGATACACCATCATCCCGGTGTCTTCAATATTCCATTGCGGATTCCGGCGGTAGCGGTTGATCGTATAGTGAACCGAGCCGGGAATCTGCTGCACCCTTTCCTGCAATTGCACCATCTGGCCTTGCATAGGTATCTGCTTATATGCAAGGGCTAATATGTCCAGGGGATTATGCATTTCGAAATACAAATTTACTGTGTAAACATTGATTTTCCCTGCCTGCTTTATACGATGCCCCCTGAAAGCCTGACTTTTAACAAACTATGCCGAAAAAAACTTCTGTTTTTAGCTGTATCTGCTAACTTTGCCACCTCCCGCCGGGGCGGGATTTTTTGTAATTACCAACATGATACATCCTCATACATACATTCATCCTAACGCAAGATTGGCGACCAATGTAAAAATTGATCCCTTTACCGTTATTCACCAGGATGTAGAAATTGGTGATGGCACCTGGATAGGGTCCAATGTCACCATTATGGAAGGGGCCAGGATTGGAAAAAACTGCCGCATCTTCCCGGGTGCTGTAATTGCAGCAGTGCCACAGGATTTAAAATTCCAAGGCGAATATTCTAATGTATATATCGGCGACGGTACAACTATCCGTGAATTTGTTACCGTGAACCGTGGTACCAAAGACCGAGATAAAACCGTGATTGGCAAGAACTGTCTTATTATGGCTTATTGCCATTTTGCCCACGACTGTTTGGTAGGCGATAATTGTATTACCAGTAATAATACACAGGTGGCAGGACATGTAACCATTGGTGACTGGGCCATTATTGGTGGAATGTGTGCTGTTCACCAGTTTGTAAAAATTGGTGCTCACACTTTTATCAGCGGCGGTTCATTGGTTGGTAAAGATGTGCCTCCTTATATAAAGGCCGGTCGTAACCCCCTGAGCTACGCCGGCGTAAATTCTATAGGGTTAAAACGCCGTGGCTTCAGTATAGAACGCATCAATCATATCCTCGATATTTACAGGGTGATGTACAATAAAGGTATGAACACCAGCCAGGCTGTTGAGTATATTGAAGAAGAAATGCCCGCTACTGATGAACGGGATGAAATTGTAACTTTTATCCGTGAAAGCGGCAGAGGTATCATCAAACGTTACACTAAAGGCAGCACTGATGACGATCTCCCTATCTGATGCCGGAAAGCGGTTTAACCGTGACTGGATATTCCGACATTTCAACTATCAATTTGAAGCAGGACAATCTTATGCTATTACCGGACCTAACGGGTCGGGGAAGAGTACATTACTACAGGCACTGAGCGGTTCCATGTATATTAATGAAGGAATAACGAAATGGATAATTGGCAACAAGGAAGTAGCCAATGAGGAGGTGTATAATCATGTTTCTATTTGTGCCCCTTACCTGGAAGTGGTAGAAGAAATGACACTTCGGGAGTTTTTAGATTTCCACCAGGGTTTTAAGCCTTTGATATCCGGTGTTACTACTGAATCAATTATTTCACTGCTGGGTTTAGAGAAAGCTGTGAACAAGCAGATCCGGTTTTATTCATCCGGGATGAAACAACGGGTCAAACTGGCGCAATGTATTTTTTCTGATACAGCGATTGTTCTGTTAGATGAACCTTGCACTAATCTTGATGGAGTGGGCATTGAACTGTATCACTCGCTGATAACATCCTATTGTAAAAACCGGTTAGTAGTGGTTAGCAGTAACGACGAAGTAGAGTATAAGTTTTGTGGTGAGCGGATCAATATCAGCGATTATAAGAACTAGCTGTTTATTTTGACATTGCATCTATCGCACAATCACAAATAGGTGCCAGCTGTAGATTAGTAAAAAGTTTTTCTTTTTTCATTCCGTTTAGTAAAATCTTTCAGGCAATCATTCACAACAGTATCTTTCGAGCATTTCTTTTATATACATCCGACAAGTACAAGGAAGAAGCAGACACTTAAAATTTTTATTCTACCAAATTTTATGCGTATCGTTTTACCGCTGGCTCGCAATCAGTAAATTCAAATCGGTATATTTCAAATCAAACCGTTGACTCAGGTAGAAATTCGTCAATGCCCCTTTAAAAAGATAAATGCCATTGCGGAGATGAATCCGATGCCAGAGCAGGTTTTCAAAACCACCTTCCTCCCCTGCTTCCAGCAATAAAGGCATCAATACATTACTGATAGCCTGTGATGCAGTACGGGAAAAGCCAGAAGGAATATTGGGAACGCAATAATGGATCACCCCGTATTTCATAAAAATGGGATGCTCATGCGAAGTAATTTCTGATGTTTCAAAACAACCGCCACGATCGATACTCACATCTATGATAACAGAACCGGGCCGCATATTACTCACCATCTCTTCGGTAACGATCAGTGGTGTCCTTCCTGTTTCGGAACCCAGTGCTCCCACGGCGACTTCGCAAGTTTTGAGTTGTTTGGCCAATAAACGGGGTTCAATAACAGAAGTCCACATCCGCTGGCCAATATTATTCTGCAACCGCTTTAAACGATATACACTGTTGTCAAATACTTTTACCGATGCCCCTAATGCAAGGGCCGCTCTTGCTGCATACTCTCCAACTATCCCCGCACCGATAATGATAACTTTTGTAGGGGCAATTCCGGATACACCACCAAGTAATACTCCTTTGCCATGATTGGCAGAACCAAGATATTGAGCAGCTATCAACATTACAGCGCTGCCCGCAATCTCACTCATACTGCGTACAATGGGATAGCTATCGCTATCGTCTTTGAGATTCTCAAATGAAATAGCAGTGACCTTTTTCTCCATCATCTTCTCGAGTATCTCTGCTTTCATCACCGTCAAATGAATGGGAGAAATGATGATTTGATTTAATTGGAGCAGAGGAAGGTCTTCCTCAATAATTGGTGCACTTTTAACCAGGATGGGAGCTTTGAAAATGGATTCACGGTCATACACAATTTTTGCACCTGCTTCGCTATAATCCTTATCCCGGAAATGAGATGCTTCTCCCGCATTGTGCTCTATCATCACCTGGTGGCCGTTACTTATTAATACACTTACTGCATCAGGGGTCAATGCAATACGATTTTCCTGGAAAGCAATTTCTTTCGGAATACCGATCATCATGCCTTCTGCTTTTGGCTTTATATCCAGTGTTTCCTCTAAGGTTTCGTAGCTGAAAGAGGTACTTATTTTGGGTCTTTGCTGGCTCATTGCTGATTCTGGTTTCTTATTTCAAGTTACTGGTCTATTAAAGACTGACGGGTATTTGCCGGTGCAGAAACAAGCAACCAACGACCAGTAACCAGTTAATCAAATGTACTTAAATATTGGCGATTTTGAGTCGTCTTGTTTGGCTATCAATCAATTCTATATGGGCATGAACAGTATCTTCCGGAAAAATTCCCGGAGCTTTTTCCGGCCACTCAACCAGGCAGATATTGCCGCTGTATAAGCAATCCTCCACACCTGTTCGAATAGCTTCTTCCTCATCTTTCAGGCGGTAAAGATCAATATGAAACAATACCTTTTTCGTTCCCTCACAATCGTAAGCATACTCATTAATGATGGAAAAGGTTGGACTCCCTACAGCATCTTTCACTTCTTTGGCATCGCATAGGGCATGAATGAAGGTGGTTTTACCGGCACCCATCTCACCATGAAAAGCAAAGACTGTTTTGCCGTTAGCTGCCTGCCAGAAATCTTTTGCAACCATGTTGATATTATCAAGAGAAAAACTACATTCCATAAGACAAATTTAGTGTTTAAGAGAAAACATCTTTTGAAAAGCTGTCTTCCTGCAGACAAAAGCAACCATGTTGTAAACATATTTCCATTATCGCAAAAAATGGCGGCTTTTGATTTGGTAAATTTGCATTATGGAAAAGGTTCAATGGAAGGTCGATGGAATGGATTGCAACACTTGTGCTATCAATATTCATAAGTACCTGGAAAAACAGGGCATGAAAAATGTAAAGGTGAATTTTGCTACCGGAGATGTAATATTTGATGCGACAGAAAACTATGCAAAAGAAAAAATAAGTACCGGTATTAAAGATCTTGGTTATTCCATTGCCAATGATGAAATGGCAATTGATGAAACACATCAACATTCAGCATTCAAATCGCTTCTCTCTACCCATCTACAACGCTTCTGGTTTTGCCTGCCCTTCACAGTATTACTGATGCTGCACATGATTCCTGGTTTACATATTCACTGGCTGATGAATCAGTGGGTACAATTGGCTCTTACCATTCCGGTTTATCTCGTTGGTATGAGCTTTTTTGGCAAGAGTGCCTGGAAAAGCATTCGTAATGGCATGCCGAATATGAATGTGTTGATTGCAATAGGAGCAACGGCGGCCTTTTTTTATAGTTTGTATGGTTCTTTGACCGGGCAGGCAGAGCAGTATATGTTTTATGAAACAACAGCTACTATCATTACATTGGTTTTTTTAGGCAATTATTTAGAACATGCTTCTATCGCTTCCACACAACGGGAACTGAATAAATTAGTCAAGTCACAGAAAGTGATGGCCAATATGATTGCTTTTGATGATGAACACAAGGAACAAATCTTCCCGGTTGAAAACACCCTGCTGCATGTTGGTGATTTAATTCTAATAAAAAGCGGTGAACAAGTACCGATCGATTGTAAAATTCTGTGGGGCGATGTTCATATAAATGAAGCTATCGTTACAGGTGAAAGTACACCGGTGCATAAATTTGCTAAAGACAAATTGATTGGTGGAAGTGTCATTAGTGATGGCACTGTAAAGGCACAAGTAACTGCTGTGGGCAATGACACGGTTTTGTCAGGCATAATTAACCTGGTAAAACAAGCACAGGGAGAAAAGCCACCCATGCAATTACTGGCTGATAGAATCAGCGCCATTTTTATACCTGTTGTTCTTGGCATTGCCGCTCTTACTCTTATTATCAACTGGATAGTTTTAAAAGATTTTACGCCTTCATTAATGCGCAGCATTGCTGTATTGGTTATTGCCTGTCCCTGTGCAATGGGATTAGCCACTCCTGCGGCTATCGCTGTAGGTTTGGGCCGTGCAGCAAAAACAGGAATTCTTTTTCGTAATGCAACAAGCCTGGAACTTTTCAAAGACATCAAACAAGTGGTATTTGATAAAACAGGAACATTAACAACCGGCAAGTTTATCATTTCAGATTTAAAGTTTGATGTTGTAGATGAAGCTGAATTTAAAAAGATTGTTTATAGCCTTGAGAAATATTCAAACCACCCGATTGCCAGGGCCATAACCAATGAATGGAAGATGAAGGAAGAAATAAAATGGAAGAAGATCGATGAGGTAAAAGGTCGGGGAATGCAGGCGACAGACAAAGATGAAAACAACTATACAGCTGGCTCTTTTAAAGCCGCAGAAGGCTTAACAAAAGATGATTCCCACAATGTTTATATACTTCGAAATGGTGAATTGCTGGGATGGATTGACGTAAAAGATGAAATAAGGCCAGAGGCAAAATCTGTCATTGATTATCTACATAGCAAAAACATTAAAACTATTTTGCTAAGTGGTGACAGGCTGGCAAAATGTAATCAACTGGCCATTACACTTGGAATCAGTACGGTTCTCGCAGAACAAACACCGGAGCAAAAACTTTTAAAGATTGCCGAGCTATCTGCCGAATCTCCAACAGCAATGGTAGGTGATGGTATTAATGATGCACCTGCCCTGGCTAAAGCAACGATTGGTATATCAATGAATGATGCTTCGCAGATCGCCATGCAATCCGCACAGGTAGTATTAATGAATCATGGATTGAAAAATCTACCGACAGCTTTGGGTCTGGGAAAACATACTTATATCACTATCAGGCAAAATCTCTTTTGGGCCTTCGCTTATAATATTGTCGCTCTACCCGTAGCAGCATTCGGTTTTCTTACTCCCACTTTTGGAGCCTTGGTTATGGGGTTAAGCGATGTAGTGCTTGCCATCAACTCAGTCCGGCTATTCGTAAAAAAGGTTGTGTAGTGGCCAGGTCGTTATTTTAACTAAACCGAAATCATTTTGCCGGTAATTAAATCTATTTTCAATACTGCCGTTTGAAGCAATTGATATGCCGTTATCTTTTCTCCGAAATAAAGCAGCCTTAGTTACATTATTCTTTGTGATGCAATTTAATATTGCCTACTCTCAACTCAATTTATTATTGAATGGTGGCTTTGAAGATGTAAATACCTGTACAGAGTATAGTGCTGAATGTGGTGTAGAAGGATGGTTTTACCTGAAAGATGTAAAAGCCCAGATGCTGGGTAATGAAACAAATAGCAAGCTCCTTGGCACCAACTCATTTGGTATTTTCTACAACTGGCTTGGTTATACAGAATTTACTCCTGTTATCGGCGCTATACTTCCCTGCGGGTTACAAAAAGGTAACCGGTATACATTCAGGGGAATCATTTCTGCCAAACTAAATCCAAAATTAATACTGAAGGCAGGTATTTGTTTGGGAGAAAAATTTTTTGTCCCCAGAAGGCCATTCTCCGCCACACAGAAACCAGATAGTATTGTATCGATGAAACAGATACCTAACACAGTCTTCTACCAATTCGAATACAGTTTTGTTGCCACTGGAGAAGAGAGATATCTCACTTTCGGAACTTTTATAAAAGAGGATACCGTAGGTGCAAAGAAAAAATTAATTGGCACCCAGACTGTATCATTGGTTTTAGATAATTTTCAATTGATACCTGAAGACAAAAAGGAAACCGCTTGTGCAGATTTTATCATTAATAAAGAGAATATCTACCGCTATAATTTCCGGCACAAGGAAATGGACTACTCCTTATATGGCAAAGGTGAATTGACAATCAGTTTTACAAAGAAAGACAGCAATTATATTACACAGATAAAAGAACCAGTTCCGCCATTATTAAAACCAGATACATTGAAATTAGGTGATGTTTTTTTTGATTTTAATAAGGCAGCTCTGAAACCGGCTGCTTTAAACATGCTTGCGACTTATTTCATTACTAACAAATCCAACGACATCATTGACAGCATTTACATAGAAGGTCATACCGATTCCATTGGCAGTGATAAACGTAATCTGCAACTAAGCCTGGAGCGATGTGAAAGTGTAAGTGACTGGCTGGTGATTAACAGTATTATTGTCTCAAGCACATTATACATACACCCTTTTGGCAAATCAAGACCTGCAGCCACAAATAGTACGGCACAAGGCAGGGCCTACAATCGTCGGGTTGAAATGATTATTTTCAGGAAGCCCGAAAAGTAACGGCAAAGCATTAATTTGTCATCCTAAAATGCTTTTGCCTCCTTGTCTGCACCACAAAAAATATTAAAAGAATTCTGGGGCTTTGATAGTTTCCGGCCGCTGCAGGAAGATATTATTAATGCGGTACTGAATGGAAAAGACACATTAGCATTAATGCCGACCGGAGGTGGCAAATCTCTTTGTTACCAGGTTCCGGCTTTGATACAAGAAGGCCTTTGCCTGGTTATTTCCCCGTTGATTGCATTAATGAAAGACCAGGTCGAAAATCTGCGAAGAAAAAATATCACTGCTTTTGCAATTTATTCTGGTATGAGCCGGAAAGAAGTCATCAATACTTTAAAAGTAGCAACGGAAAGTAATTGCAAGTTTCTATATGTGTCGCCTGAAAGATTAGAAACAACATTATTTAAAGAATACTTACCGGGCCTTGGTGTTAGTTTAATTGCAGTAGATGAAGCACATTGCATTTCGCAATGGGGTTATGATTTTCGCCCCCCCTATTTACGGATTGCAGCGCTAAGAGAAGAACTACCCGGAGTACCTGTTCTTGCATTAACGGCTTCTGCAACGCCAGAAGTACAAAAAGATATTTGTGAAAAACTCGAGTTCAGCAATTATGAAATCTACCGGCAGTCATTCGAGAGACCTAATCTTTCTTACAGTACGTTCAAAGTAGATTCTAAAATCAATAAGATTATTGAAGTAGTACGAAAAGTTCAGGGAAGTGGTATCATATATTGTAAAAGCAGGAAAAGAACAAAAGAGATAAGTGAATTGCTGCAATTACAAAATATTTCATCAGATTTCTATCATGCAGGCCTTACCCAGGAAGAAAGGAACCGGAAACAGGAAAATTGGATACATAATAAAACAAGGATTATTGTTTGCACCAATGCCTTTGGAATGGGTATTGATAAACCAGATGTAAGAACGGTTATACATGCAGATGTACCGGATTGCCTCGAGAATTATTACCAGGAAGCAGGCCGTGCCGGACGGGACGGTAAAATTGCATATGCAGTTCTTTTGTTTGATGAAAGAGATCTGCATGAACTGGAAGGAATGGCTGCTCTCCGCTTTCCTTCGTTGGAAGATATCAGGAATATTTACCAGGCGGTTGCCAATTACCTGCAGATACCAACGGGTACGGGTGAGGCATTGTATTACGATTTTGATATCAGTGACTTTTTGAAGAAATTCAAACAGGTAAGCCATACTACTTTGTATTCATTAAAAGCATTGGAACAGGAAGGCTGGCTGGCATTTAATGAACAGGTTTTTCTTCCTTCTTCAGTTATGTTTACAGTAAACAAAGACTCCCTGTACGAATTTGAAAAAACAAATCCTCACTTAGAACTTTGTATAAAAACCTTACTCCGGGCTTATGAAGGTATTTTTGACCAGCATACTTCCATTTCTGAAAAGGTGGTGGCTGGCTTGATGAAAAAAGATCTGGCAGAAGTGAAAAAAGAATTGTCACTGTTGAACCAGGCAGGAATTATAGAATACCGGCCTCAAAAAGATACTCCACAGTTGTACCTGCTCAGAAACAGAATCAAAGCCGAAGATATCAGCATCGATATGATAGCTTATAACAAACGTAAAGATCAGTTTCAACGGCGAATGAAGCAAATGGTGAATTATATAAAAGAAGATGCTGAATGCAGAAGTCGAATTATCGGCTCTTATTTCGGTGATGATAAAGTCCGGGCCTGCGGTATTTGTGATAATTGTTTAAAACAAAAAGCGACCAGCCTTACTAAAGAAGAATTCGAAGCTTTACATCACCGTATTATCAATATGGTTAAATATGAATCGTTGCATACTAAAGACCTGTTACTGAAGCTGAACGGTATTAAAAAAGAAAAAGCCTGGAAAGTCATTGAATTTCTCCAGGCTGAAAATAAAATTGAAATGGATAAAAATGGTTGGGTGAAATTAAAATAAGCTTTTACGGCTGCGGCTCCTGCCACCCAAACCCAATACACCCAGCAATGTTCTTATGATAGAATTCCCCGCAGTTCTCGTCATGCTTTTCACTACGGGATCATCAAAAAATCCTTTCTCTTTCTTTGCCGGTGTTTTCTTCTCTTCCTTTGTTTCAGAATCTCGTTTAGCAGCATCTTCTAATTTTTCAGTAAGGATCTCATATGCACTTTTGCTATCAATCACTTCGTTATACTTAGCAGCGATCTTAGATTTTGCAACGAGACCATCAATTTCCGAATCGGTTAAAATATCCATACGACTCTGCGGCGGCCGTATCATACAATGCACCAGCGGTGTCGGAATTCCTTTTTCATTCAATATTGTTACCAATGCCTCGCCGGTTCCTAACTGAGTAATTAGGTCTTCAGTCTTATAAAAATCTGTTTCCGGATAATTCTCTGATGTTTGCTTGATAACTTTTCTATCCGCGGCTGTAAATGCTCTTAATGCATGCTGCACTTTCAATCCTAATTGTGCCAGCACCGATGCTGGTACATCCATCGGATTTTGTGTACAGAAGTAGATACCAATCCCTTTTGAACGGATGAGCTTGATGATGGTTTCAATCTGTTGCAGCAACGCATCGTTGGCCTCCTGGAAGATCAGGTGGGCCTCATCAATGAACATGATGAGTTTAGGTTTGTCCATATCCCCTTCTTCAGGACAAGAAGCATATAGCTCTGCCAATAATTGTAACATGAACGTTGAAAACAATTTTGGCCGGTCTTGTAAGTCTGTTACCCGTACAATAGAGATCATCCCTTTGCCATCATCGCTGATGCGCATCAGGTCATCTACTTCAAAACTTTTTTCGCCAAAGAACACATCGGCTCCTTGTTGCTGCAGCTCAATTACTTTTCTCAGGATCGTTCCGGTAGAAGTGGTCGATATTTTTCCATAATCCTTTTCCATGTCTGCTTTTCCCTCATCACTCACAAACTGCAGGACTTTTATGAAGTCTTTCAAATCGAGCAGTGGAAGCTTTTTATCATCGCAGTATTTAAATATCATGGCAACAAAACCACCTTGTGTATCATTCAGTCCCAGAATTTTGGAAAGTAATACCGGGCCAAACTCACTGACCGTTGCCCGTAACCTGGCTCCTTTTTGACTGCTTAGTGTAAGCAGGTCAACCGGGTAAGCTGTCGGTTTGAATTCTATATTTATTTTCTGACAACGGTCTGTTATTTTATCATTCACCGTTCCGGCAGCGGCAATACCACTCAGGTCACCTTTTATATCCATCAGCAACACCGGCACACTGGCATCACTTAATCCCTCAGCAAGCATTTGCAGCGTTTTGGTTTTACCAGTACCTGTTGCGCCAGCAATCAACCCGTGACGGTTCATTGTTTTTAATGGGATCAATACATCTGCTCCGGAAACTACTGCACCATCGAGCATGGCGGCGCCAATTTTGAAACATTCGCCTTTGAAAGTGTAGCCGGTTTTAACGGTTTCGAGAAATTTTGCACTATCTGCCATCAGGATAAATTTGATTGAAAGTTAAATGAAAACTTTTAGTTACCTGATAATTCTTCTTCAATTTCCAATAGCAGTATTGCTGTGTAACCATGAAATATTTTTCATCGTTACGTACAAGCTTCATTGTACGGCTTAGCAGAATGATAGTCATATCCTCTTCGGGGCTTGCATAGGCACATAAGTCACCAGGTATCCCTTTCCAGCTTTGGTTTTCCTGAACTCAGAACAGCAGATAAAGACCCTGGCCATTCTTTAGTCCGATCGGGTAGATTTTATCAATAAACAGCCACCAAAGACGACGGATTCTTTCAGACTGTTGTCTGTAGGTACATGCATGGCACAGTTTTTATACTATAAAGCTAAGCAGCGAACCAGCGGCGTTGAAAGAACGGGTTTTAACAAAATATTCATCCCCGATACTTTAAGCCCTGAAATGCTTTAACTTTATTTGTCACCAATATAAAACCACTAGAAAATGGAAGCGAAGAAACCTAAAATTTTATTGTGCGAAGATGACCCGAACCTTGGAAGTGTGCTGAAGAATTATCTTGAACTCAACGATTACGACGTAACCCTGGAAAGAGATGGCCGCCTCGGGCTGGCTGCTTTTCAGCGGGAAAAATTTGACCTCTGCCTGCTGGATGTAATGATGCCCAATATGGACGGATTTACCCTGGCTGAAGAAATAAGGGATGTGGATCCTGATATTCCGCTTTTCTTTCTAAGTGCCAAAACAATGAAAGAAGATGTAATACAGGGCTATAAACTTGGTGCGGATGATTATATCACCAAACCGTTTGACAGTGAAGTGCTGTTATTAAAGATCAAAGCCATCCTGAAAAGGAATGAAGAGCAGAACAAGGAAAGTGAAAACAAAGAGTTTGATTTGTCCACTTATCACTTCAACCCAAAACTTCGTCAACTGATCCATAATGGCATCACACAAACATTATCTCCTAAAGAAAATGAGTTGTTGAAAATGCTGGCCGAACACCTAAATGACTTGTTACCAAGAGAAGCAGCGCTGAAAAAAATTTGGGGCAGCGATACCTACTTCAATGGCCGCAGTATGGATGTATATATTGCCAAGCTACGGAAGTACCTAAAAGATGATGAGAAGATTGAGATTGTGAATATCCATGGAAATGGATTCAGGCTGGTGGTACAATAACAGGTTTATCAATTTTGAAAATATTCAATGGATGTCCTTCAACGGTCATCCATTTTTTATTTAAGAGAATAATGTTCCCGGAGAATGGGGTTTTGATTTTCCCAAATGCTCATAGGCTTTTGCCGTAGCTTCTCTTCCACGGGGCGTACGTTGCAGAAAACCTTCCTGGATCAAAAAAGGTTCATACACTTCTTCCAATGTACCGGCTTCTTCACCCACTGCCGTAGCAATTGTTGTAATGCCGACAGGCCCTCCTTTAAATTTATCAATAATGGCAGAAAGGATCCTGTTATCCATATCGTCCAGCCCATGTTCATCCACTTTCAGTGCATTTAATGCATGCTGGGTAATACCAAAATCAATTTGTCCGTCATTTAATACCTGTGCAAAATCTCTTACCCTTCTAAGAAGTCCATTGGCAATTCTGGGTGTACCCCGGCTTCTTCTACCAATTTCTTCCACCGCCTCTTTTGAGATCTTCGTTCCTAATATGCCGGCAGAACGTTGAATGATTTTATTAAGTACTGCTGAAGTATAATATTCCAACCTGGATTTGATAGCAAATCTTGAAAGCAATGGGGCGGTTAGCAACCCACTTCTTGTTGTGGCACCAATCAACGTAAACGGATTCAGGTTGATCTGTATGCTTCTTGCATTGGGGCCAGTATCGATCATGATATCAATACGGTAATCTTCCATAGCAGCATATAAATACTCTTCTACAACCGTACTCAGCCGGTGAATTTCATCAATGAATAAGACATCGTTGGTTTCAAGGCTGGTAAGCAGGCCCGCCAGGTCACCTGGTTTTTCAATTACCGGACCGGATGTCTCTTTGATATTTACACCCAGTTCATTCGCCACAATTCTTGATAAAGTAGTTTTTCCTAAACCCGGGGGGCCATGAAATAAAACATGATCCAATGCTTCGCCCCGGATTTTAGCAGCTTTTATGAATATGCGGAGATTTTCAATAATCTGGTCTTGACCGGCAAAATCACTAATCTGTGCCGGACGGATATTGTTCTCAAACTCCTTATCGGCCGGTGTTAATTGTTCTTTATCGTTACTTAAGTTCGGGTTAGGCATCAATTTTTTATTGAATAGCTGTAAAGCTAATTATTAATCAATAAAAACAACTGAATATGAAAACAGGGCATTGTCTCAGTTTGAAAATTATCTGTCCCCGGAGAAAGATAAAGGCCTCGCCCAGAGAGGAAAGCGGGATGAAGAGAAACGTAGTTTCAATTAACTCTTTTTCTCTTTATCCTGTGTGCAAAATTTCTTTTAATAACCTTTGGGAAAGAAGAATTAGAAGGCTAATCCTGCAAATTAAATCAGCCGCTTCTATTAAAATAAAAAGGCAACCAAAATTGGCTGCCCTTCTGAGTTTTCATATTTACGGTACTGTTATCCTCTTACACTAACTGAAACGTGGCGGTCTTTCACTCTGTCAGCTTCCGGAGCATCTGCAGGGTATTGTGCAAATTCTGATCCATAGCCTTCCGCACTGATTATCTGGCTGCCCTGGCCGGCTTTTTCAATAGCAGCCTTTACAGCAGCAGCCCTTTCGCCAGATATTTTTTTATTAGTTGCTTCGTTGCCGGTTTTATCTGTATAACCGCCAACTTTTAATTTAGCATTTGGAAATGCCTTAAGTATCGCTACGATATTATTTATCTGGACCTGGCTTTCCGGGGTAATTTCTGCACTACCAGTTTTAAAATTCAGGTTATCGAAATCAAACCATAATTTTTTCAGGGAATCTTCTCCCAAGTTCATCCACTCTGTATTTAGAAAACCAACGAGTTTGTCCTCAATACCACCTTTGAAGGCATTAAGTTCTGTTCCATCAGGAAGTTTTACCATTACTGATTCTGGCTGTGGTAAAGTTGTAATAGTGGTTGTACCAGCAGTATCTTCAACAGGTTGTATTGCTATTGTAGTATCTGATGTTGCTGCAGGTTTATTGCATCCGTTTTTACCGCCAAGCAAAAACCACCAGGCCAGGGCTGCTGCCAGTAAAAATAAAAGTAAAGGGAGTAACCATTTAATTCCATTACTTGTTGAACGAACATTATCCTCGACATTTGTATACACCCTTTTTTGTGTATTCTCCCTGTTATCATTTCCTATTTTAGCAAAGCCTAAAGAATCAATAACTCCGCTTAATCCGCTTGGAATCATATTTAGTACAGATAATTTCTGGCCGTTTAATAAGGAAGCCATATTCCCGGCATCCATATTATTTTCTACCGCATGTTTTCCTACTGTGCCAGAAACTACAGAACCGGAGAAACTAAGGAGAGAAGCCGCAGAAGATTTTTTAATCCCGGCAAAATTGGAAATAGTGTCGATGATATTGTTTGTCTTTTCTCCAAAAAGTCCTTTTAAAAGGGTCAATCCTTTATTCAGCAACCCTCCTCCATCATTGAAAAAATTGCCCAGGCCAGAATTCAAGACACCTGAGTTATGGAATTCCTTCGTGGTATTTAAAATCTCATTCGCTTGAGTTCCGCCAGATGAAGATTTTGACACCATCATCCCAAGAACTGTTGGGAGAATTCCTGAAATAGCTTTTGTAACATCACTTTCTCTTTCACCGAGAAACGAACTGGCTTTTGCAATTACATCGGGAGTAATATGTTTTTTAACCGCTTCTAAAATATTAAATGACATTTTTGACAAATTAAAATTGAGGTATAAAATTGTTTACTGGGCGCAAATCTACTTCTGCCAGCAAATTGTGGTAGTATTTTCGTCTACAGGGCATTATCATACCATAAGACACTGTTTTTCTTCGATTAGTTTTGGTGTAGTGTTGCTAAAAGGCAGGCTGGTTCAATATTCTACCCGAATTATTTAGTATATACGGGTTGTGAATAATAGCGTTGTAATTGTAAAATCAACTCAGGATCGGGGCAATTATTTAACCATTCTTGTCTTTCAGAGTATTTACATACCCCGGGATAATCGCCTTTCCAAACTCCTATATCTTGAATAATTTGAAAATGAAGATGGGGAGGCCAGCTTCCGTTCTCAGCTGGTATTCCTAATTCGGCGAATAGGTCCCCTTTTTCTATCCTGTCCCCACCCTGTAAATTCTTTATAGAATTCAGACTTAGGTGTCCATATAATGTATAAAAGGTGAATCCTTCCAATAAATGAGTAAGTATGATGGTGGCTCCATAATCACCGAACTGGTTGTTGAATGCAAAACTGTGAACAATTCCATCCAATGGTGCCATTACGGCTGTATTGGCTTTACCCCAAATATCAGTGCCAAGGTGCAAACGTCGTGGTTCTTCGCCAGGTTTTTCTCCATCAAATACTTTGCTGATGCTGTAAACAGTACGATGTTCATTATACCCGCCAATCCCATATCGGGCATTGTTTTTATTCAATTTTTCATTCACCCAGCCAATGAATTTTTTTGTATCACTTAGTATATCATCTGTAAGCTCTTTATTACCAGAAGTAAAATCAAGCGGCAAAAATTTATCTTTTGCAGTATCAAATGGAACCACCGGGTGAAAGCCTTGCTGGTAGTTCTTTAATAATGATATCAATGAATCGTTGTGCATACTTGTTAAAGTTAAGCAGTCGGCGTCATCAAAGAAAAAGGCATCCGCTAATTGCGGATGCCTTGTAGTTATTTTACTTTTTGTACCAGTTATTAATGACCGGGGATCACTACTTTAAAGGATTTCTCAGAAGTTCTTACACCATCATCATAGTAGAACTTAACAAAGTAAATTCCTGCCGGTAGTTTGGTAAGGTCGATCGGAATTACACGGCCATATACAAGGCCTGTATAAACCGGCGACACCATCACACCATTTAAAGCAGAACCATTCAATAGCTGACCCTGGGAATTGTAAACCTTCATACCAAGATAGTTATACAATGTACTATTGACCCTGATATTGAATAATCCATTATTTGGATTCGGGTATAATATCAATCCATCATCACTTAACAATCTTACTCTTTCCTGGCAATCTTCCACTTTCGCAATTACAGATGCAGATGCAGAACAACCAGCAGCATTTGTGTAAGTATATGTCAGTGTATAAGTACCTACAGCTGTTGACGATGGTACGAAGTTGAAACCAGAAACACCAATACCGCTCCAGCTTCCGCCTACAGGTAAACCTGACAATGGAACCAGCGTATCACTGATACAAATTCTGGAGGCAAGTGCAGTTGCAGTTACGACTGGTAAAGCATTAACAGTAAGGGTTGCCGAAGCAGATGTAGTTGTTTGACCACAACTGTTGGTAACAAGTACCCTATACCTGCTGTTATGCTGTCCTATAACAGTAGCTGGAATCGTGAAGGTGGCAGTATATGAACCTCCTGTTGTAAGGTTATTCCAGGTAACACCACCATCAGTACTTACCTGCCATTGGAAAATAGTTGGAGGCGGTACGCTACCAGCAGTTGCTACAGTAAAGGAAGCACTTTGACCTACGCAAACAGTACTGTTGGCAGGTTGTGTTGATATTACCGGTGCTGTAGCAACGTTCAGTACAACAGGATTAGAAGTTACTGCCGGAGGACATACTCCTGAAACTACGCAGGTATACGTACCTGTATTGGATGCATTTACATTCGTTATTGATAATGTATTGGTTGTTGCGCCAGTAATCTGCGCATTATCTACAAGGTTAACCGCACCTTGTCTCCACTGGTAAGTAAGGCCTGTACCTGTTGCTGTTAAAGTGTATACAACATTAAAGCCAGGGCAAATGGTTTGTGTAGCCGGTGTTGGCTGAACAGTTATAATGGGCAATTGGTTAACCGTTACGTTTACTGTTGCAGTACCTGTACATCCATTTACAGTTGAAGTAGCTGTATAAAGAGTAGTAGTAGCTGGTCTTGCATACACCACACTTATTGGCTGACCTGCATACGGAATTGTAGCTGCAGGATCAGTAAACAAGTTTGTAATAGGACTAAATGTTACTAATGAAGGCACATTGAAATCAATGCTCCAGTTACCGACAAAACCAACATCACCAGTTGCATCATCAAAAATATACAGATTCCAATTTCCATTTGGATTACCAGCAAAAGTTGACAACGTTGTTGCAACAGGAGTATTTAAAGGTCCTGGTGCTGGCCAGTTATCACCTGCACCAATATTAGTAGGTCTGTACGTACCCTGCGGGTTAAAGGCTCCGGCCAGATTCGTGGCAGCTGCATCATCCAAAATATAATCAATACCGACCAGATCTACTCCGGCTCCGATATCTGACATTAAAATTACTTGCTGTCCAGTTGGAGAAACCAATACTATATCCATATCATTGGGGAAGGTGTGATTGATATTTCCCAGTTTTACTGACTTGACAGTTACCCCTGTTGTTGGCAATCCTGCCACATTAACTTGTGATGGATATGGTCCTCCTATTCCTCCTGTTGTAGTTGGAGAACCTGCAGGAACAACCGTTGTAGCAGGTTGATTGAATGAGAATATAGTTGGTGGTACAACACTGGCAGTTATCTGCTGTATTGTTCCATTACAAATAACAGGAGCAGCAGGTGCCAATGTAATGATTGGTGTTTGTTTTATTAATGCTGTAACGTTTGAACTCACTGGACAACCAATTCCATCAGTTGATGTAAGTGTAAACGTATGAAGACCAACAGGCAGGTTGCTTACAGTAAAGTTACCAGTGCTGTTAGCCGGGCCTGTTGCTGCATTTTGAGTGATTGTACCCGGTCCTGTTAATGTATGTGTATAAACAGCTGGGCCAAGAATTTGCCAGTCAACCAAAACACCCACATCACCGCCGGCGTTATCAGAAATATTTAGTGTCCAGTTTCCACCTGCAGCACATGGGAAGGTTAAACCAGCCCAGTTATGAGCTGCACCGCCGGCATCTGAAGGTCTGTAGCTACCGCCGGGGATAAAACCGGAAGCAGGAGCAGTTTCAGGAATTACAGTAGCAGCCGTAAGATCAAATACATATACGGCAGGAGGTGGCGTTGTAGCATTGGAAGTTCCAAGATTAGCAGAACTACCAAATCCTGATGCAGGTACACCTGGTCTGTCAAATAAGAAAGTAGTTCCACATGGACTGGTCAAGGTGAATTTCACATCACCTACCCAGCTATGCCTTGCATTGATCCTCACTTTTAAATCGGCAGCGTTAGTTATAGTTGTGGCTGGTAAATTGATTACAGTATTTACACCGGCAGGTGTAGCATCCGGAATTGCAAGATTAATTGTGCCTGAAGTGCCTAAAATATTAAAGCCTTGTAAAACACCACCACTAACTGTTCCAGTAACTGTTACAACACCCGGAGTACAAGGAGTGGTAACTGTAGAAGAAACTAACGAATGAACCGGAGCACCAACCGCAAGTGTATGTTCAGCAGTATTGGCAGTACCTCCGCCATTGGCACAGGTTAGTGTTGCAATGTAATACCTGGTTCCGCCCACTGCAGTAAAGTTATAGTTGGCAGTTACAGCCCCGGCTATATTTGTATAGGGGCCTCCGGAAACAGTTGCAGATTTCCATTGTATAGAAACACCTGCAGAAGTAGAGTGACCCGATAAAGTAAGTGCAACAGGATTACCGGCACAGGCAGTAGTAACACCTGATATGGCTCCGGGAGTTGGTATTCCGGCACAACCACCTCCACACAATGAACCGGCAATGGCAATATCATCTATAAATGCTCCCACACCCGAAACACTACTATCTGTTGCCCGACGGAATCTCAACACAACATTCTGACCATTTGCTGCAGCCGGCAGGTTTACAGTTGTAAGAACAAAACCACCTGAGTTACCTGTCCAGGCTTGTCGACCGGCAATCGGGCTTCCAAATGCAGCACTAATAGTTCCATTGTAACCACCAGTTACAAAAGACCCGCCGGCAAGAAGTATATCCTGGAATGGTCCGGCACCAATTGATATCTCCAGCACCATACCATCGAAGTTGGATTCCAGATTATTACTTCTTCTAAAAGTTAATTGTGCAGCAGGTGAAACTATTGGGAAGACCCTTGAATCCAGGTATTCATCAGAAATACAGCTTGGATCATTAACAAATGCTGAATTAGGTGCATTAAAGAAGGTGCTGTTAACAGTAGCCCATCTTGCTGTACCAGCACAAGTAGCGCCTACCGTTGCAGACCATCCAGAAGGCAGTGCAGGAGCAACGACGCCATCAAAATTTTCTGCACAAGGAACACCTGGAGGCACTATTTCAACAGACCATATACATGTTGCACCTACGTCACCCCCAACATGGTCGTTAATATGAAGCGTCCAGTTACCGTTTGCATTTATTCCTGAAAAGGTATTGGCAAAAGTAAAAGTTCCAGCTGCAGGAACATTGGAAGGAGATGTCGGAAAAGCCGGAATAACATTATTGCGACCTTCTGGTTTAAAGCTACCATTATAAGTAAATGTAGCAGGAGGGCAACCACCAACAGCTGTTGATGCTGCAGCCACTGCTGCAGTAATAAAAATTGGAGCTCCATCAGAAAAAGTTATATCTCCATTATTATTAAGGCTGCCATTACGGGTAGATAATTCCAAAATCTGACCGGATGGAGCTTGCAGCCACATAGAAAGGTCACCAACGAAAGTATGGTTAAACTGTACTTTTAAGCTGATATCAGCACCGTTAGCAACAACACCTACACCAGAAACAGTAGCCGTACCATTGGCAACACCTGATGATGTACCCGGTGCTCCAAATGGTATTGAAAAGTTGCCACCCGGAAAGCTCTGAGCAGATGCCTGATCAGCTACCGAAAGAAATAAAAATAAAGCAGCGATGAAAGAAAAGTAAAACTTTCTCATAGCAAAGTTTGATTGGTTGAATAAATGTGATAATCCCATGTGGGACTTTCGGTTGTAAGGTATGTATTTTTTCTTTTCAGCCACCTTCTGGCTGCTTATTTTTTACACATTCGACCCTTTCTGGCTATCGCCAAAAAATGGAGATTTAAATATCGAAAAGTCAAATTTAACTGTAGGTGGGTGAAATATCCTGCAAGGGCTGCCGTTAGTGGTATAATCAGCCCAATACGAATAATGCAATTCAAACAGCCTTTCTGCCTGCCCTTGGTTTTATCTGTCCTTATTTTTTTTCCCGCCATCCTCCACGCCCAGATGATAACAGGCGTTTGGAAAGGAAAGATCAATCGTCAAAAAGTAGAGGTTAAGATTATTCAAAGCGGCGATAGCCTTACCGGAATTTCGTATTACTACGAGTCCACCAATAACTACCGTCGTTATACAATCAAAGGGTATTTTGACAGCCAAACAAATAGTGCTGTTTGGTGGGATGACCAGTTAATTGAAGAAAAATCGGGTCGCTTCAGCATTTCTACACCCGGAAAAATTCCCATGCTTTCAAGGGCTGATTTTAATTGCCCCGGAGGCGGCACCATGATGCTGGATGGCAAAGTGGCTAAAAAAGAAAATGATACCAACCCGACCGGTGAGGTTCACCTGGATAAAATTGGCCACCCTGAATTTGAAGATGAATGGGATTTTGTCATAGAAAATTATACTGTCGGCGCCAATGATCCGGATATTATTGATAGCATTGCAAGCCTCTTATTGCGCCCCGTCGTTACAGAAAAGCCGGAAACAACTGTTCCGCCGGATGAACCTGTTGCCACCTCCCCTCCTGTTATACCTGAAAAGCCGATTGAGAAACCAGTAACAAAAACTGAAATACCTAAAGAGGAACCAAAGCCGGTTATTGTACTTACTGAACCAACAAAAGCTCCGACCATTGAGGAAAAATTTGTTAGCCGTAAAAAAATATTAGTAAAAGAAATACCATTAACCGGCGATTCAATCGAACTCCGTTTTTATGACAATGCCGAAATTGATGGAGATTCCATTTCCCTTTTTCTCAATAATAAATTACTGTTTCAGCATATCCGACTTACCGGCAATGCGTATAGCATTAAACTTCCCATCAGTGAAATGAATGAAACAAATGAACTGATAATGGTGGCAGAAAACCTGGGCGCCATTCCTCCTAATACATCGTATATGCTGGCCATTGTGGGTGATAACCGTTATGATGCATACTTATCCAGTACGGAAGGAAGCAGTGCAATGATCAGGTTTATTAAGAAAACTCCATAAAAAATGCCTCTCGTTTCTAACGAGAGGCATTTTTGTATTGTCTATTCAAAAATTATTATTCTCTTACAATAATAATACTGGCACCCCTGCTGATGAAGGCCCCTTCGTTGTTATAAAGATATAAGTGATAGGTTCCACTTGGCATATTTGAAAGATCAACAGGAATAACACTTCCGTATCCGATGCCGTTGAATTCTGTAGTTTTAACCAATGCACCGTTGCTGTTAAACACTTTCATTCCCAATTTTGTATACAGATCTGTATTGATCCATATATTAAATCTTCCGTTCCTGGTCGGGTTAGGCCCCAGGTAAATAGCCGGGAACCTGTTTAACGGTACATGACGGTCTGAACATTCATTTACCTGTATGGTAGAAGATATTGCTGTAGAACAACCCAAATCGGTTACCGTATAAGTTACTGTCTTTGATCCGAGACCTGCAACAGAAGGGCTAAACGTACTGCCTGCTACTCCTGCGCCTGACCATACTCCACCGCCAACAGATGCACTTAATGAAACCGGTTGGTCTGAAAGGCAAAGTGTTTGTGGAAGGTTATTTAATGTAAATACTGGCAATGGATTTACCGTTAAGATTGCGCCATTTGAATTTACGGGGCCGCAGCTTCCTGTTACAACAGCTCTAAAACGATAACCGTTTTGTGCAAGCATTGTAGCAGCTAACGTAAAGGCATTCGCAGTTGCACCAGCAATGTTGGTGTAGCTAACACCACCATCAGTACTTACCTGCCATTGATAACTTATAACTGAACCAGTAGTTCCAACTGTAAAATTAGCAGCAGCTCCCTGGCAAGCAGTGGTATTAGCTGGTTGTGTAGTAACTGATACAGGAATAGAAATTGTAAGTGTTGCAGCGTTCGAGTTAAGATCTCCTCCGCAACTTCCCACAATACAACGGTATTGGTATCCACTCATTATTGCAGTTGCACCGGTAATTGTAAGTGTAGCTGTTGCAACACCAGAATAAGGCGCAGCGGCCGGCACATCGGTGAAACCGCTACCGGTATTTACCTGCCATTTATAAAATGATGCCCCGGTAGCATTGATGCTGAATGTAGTATTAGCTCCCGTACAAATGGTACTGTTAACCGGTTGTGAAGTAATACTGGCGATAGAACCTACCGAAAGGGTGGATGTTACTGTATTAAACGCAACTGTACAAGTATTGGAAAGCACACAACGATATTGATAACCGTTCATGCCAGCAGTAATACCTGTAATTGTAAGTGTAGCACTAGTAGTTCCTGAATATGGCGCAGCAGCAGGAACGTTTCCAAAACCACTTCCGGTATTTACCTGCCATTGATATACTGGTGATGTTCCCGCAGCAACAACTGCAATATTTACATTACCGCCTGTACAGCCATTCAACGTAGCAGGTGGTTGAGTTGTAACACTTACCGGAATACATGCCGCTACCTGTGTAATTGGTGTAATAGTTTCTGCTGTTGATTGTAACACACTAGCAGCATTAAACAAATTTGCTTTAATGGTTACAACCGGCTCGGTATATAATACAATGTCATCTACAAACCAACCACCACCGGCAGGTGCTGTATTATCATCTGATCCAAAACGGAAACGGATCATTACGGATTGTCCTGCGTAAGAAGATAGGTTAATAGTGGTTTTCATAAATGAAGCGAGAAGTCCGGTAAAGGCAGCCCTGCCGCCAATTGGATTATTACTTCCTGTGCCCAGTGAGCCATTATATTTTCCACCGATCATTTTTGATCCCAGGTCTGTCCAGCTAGCTCCGGCGTTAGTGCTTATTTCAACTACGCCTCCGTCCCAGCCATCTTCCGTATTGAAGCGATGCCAGAAACTAAGGGTAGTATAATGTGAAGCGTTAACGGGCAATAAAGTATAACCAGCAGTAGTTGCTAACCGGTGATCAGAAGCAACAACCGGATCCGGTGCAAAGAATGCATTTGGTGCACTATTGGTAGACAACGTTGTTGTAGTCCAAACATTTGCTGTAGTTGAAGAAGCCGTCCATGCAGCCGGAATACCAGCACTTGCTACGGTCTCATTAAAATGTGTTACCGGAGTAAAGTAACTTCCATTATTAACTGTTACAGTGAAAGGATAAGTTTGTGTAGCACCGGCAGCCAGTGTAACCGGGCTGAAAGTAATGGTCCGGTTGCCCGCATTATAACTTCCGCCACTGACATACGTTACATTAGTGGGCAATGTATCAGTAATAAAGAAATTCGTTACCGGGCTGCAATTGCCGGCAGTTATTGAATTCGTATAAGTAATATTCTGGCCTTCCGGAATTTGCGGTGCACTTCCTGTTACAGAAAATGCACTGGCATCTACTGTAAAGTCTGCGACACCATCGGTAACACTTGCCGCTGAACCTTGAGAGGCATTTCTGCCTAATCCTCTTTTAGCAAAAGCTTTCCAGATAGAACAACTGTACCTGTTATTGAATAACAACGTATCAGCTTTCAGGATTGCATTCCTTGCATCTACATAACCTGGGTTACAAGGTTGCAACCTCATCCCTTCCGAAACTAATTTTAATGCAGAACTGTTACCAATCATTGTTGAAGTTGCACCGGGAGCAAAAAGGTTTGGATTGATCGCATTATCCTGTTTGATTATCTCCCAGGTCATTTCCCAAAGCATCATACACCAGATTTCTCCTGTACCATGCGGCACAACAGACGTAGGTAAATTAGCATAGGTCAACGGATAAATTGTCATATCGGTAGAATAAGGGAATCTGCGAATACCAGTACCAGTTGTGGGTTGGTTCAGTGCATAGGTACCGATTCCTCTTCTGATTACTCCATCATTCACTGTAGCTGTAGCCCAGTTGGTAGTTGACATTAATGCGAAATAATCGCTCCAGCCTTCACCGCCTTGTTCCTGGTTACCTAAACAAGATGCTGTAGCCGGACCACCGGTGTACCTGTTGCTGATACCGTGAGTATATTCATGTACTACAATACTGTTGTCAAGGTCACCATCCCTGTCAGGGTTAGGTGCTGTCCACAAAAACATCTGCATCCTTGGTCTTGTGCCATCAGCCTGTGTAGAAAAATTTGCGTTGTTGGTACCAGAAGCATCCTGTGCATCGGCGATTACATAATCACTACCAGCACCGCCACGTCCCTGGTTATTATTTTGAAAATTTCCGGTTGGTTCATCGAAACCATAGACATAGGCAATATCATGTATAATATTATTCC
>CALRVH010000032.1:0-33880 GCA_943371565.1 Chitinophaga pinensis
GGCATAATGACACCGCATAAAATTCTTTTGCCTTCAGAATAAGTCCTCCAGGCATGTCCTGTCAGGTTCCCCCGTACCACCATTTCAATTTTGAATGGTTCGCATCTTTTACCAATAGAAACATTGGGAGCAGGTACATCCGCTAACCAATTAGGGCAAATATCGCTGGTAGCATTGAGCATGTATGCAGCAATCTGATTCAGCACTTGTCCTTTGTAGGGTATGGGTCGGGGTAAAATAACATCAAATGCCGATATCCGGTTGGAGGCAATCATTACCAGCCAATCGGTACCGATGGAATAAACATCACGAACCTTACCCCGGTAAAAGGCTGTCTGATTTGGGAAAGAAAAACCACTCATTTTTCGAAAGTAAGCAGGGGGCAAAAACCTGCCAATCCGGAGGGCTTCAAGATTTCAACAACTTATCCTTTTCCCTTAAAAATTAAATTTTTAGATAAACTTTACAATGCTTATTTTTCCATCAAATTCCAAAACTTAAATCTCCCTATTATGAGAAAAAGCTACCGCTATTTGGCTGCCTGGCTGATGGCTGTTTTGTTTTCGATTGCTGCTAATGCTCAATCAGTTACTATATCCGGAACTGTCCGTAACGGAAACTCAAAAGAAGGTGTAGTCGCTGTTACCGTTGCCGTAAAAGGCACCAGTCTCGGAACGTATACTGACCCTAACGGTGGGTTTAGCATTAAAGTACCAAAACTGCCTGTAACTCTTGTATTTACCTCTACCGGAGGGTACGACCCCCAGGAAGTAACTGTTTCTGATGCTACCAAGACGATTGATGTTGATTTAAAAGTAAATACGGTAATGGGGCAGGAGGTAATAGTTGCTGCCAACCGGGTTCCAACAAAAATATTAGAATCTCCAGTTACCATAGAACGTTTAAGTAGCTCGGCGCTGAAGAATTCTGCAGCTCCCAGTGTGTATGAAGCGATAGGAAATCTGAAAGGCGTGGATGTACATACGGCCAGTTTAAGCTTCCGTACTATAACAACCCGTGGATTTGTAAGCAGCGGTAACACTCGGCTTACTCAGTTGATTGATGGAATGGATAATCAGGCACCCGGTCTGAATTTTGCCGTTGGTAGCATTATTGGTTTAACTGATTTGGATGTTGATAATATAGAAGTCCTTTCAGGAGCTTCTTCTGCTTTATATGGTTCTGGTGGTATGAACGGAACAGTGCTGGTTAACAGCAAAAGCCCATTCAAATACACAGGGCTTAGTTATAATATCAAGCAGGGTATGATGCATGTGGATGGAAAGCAGCGCAGTACTGCACCTTATTATAACTGGTCGTTCCGTTGGGCTAAATCTTTTAAAGATAAGTTCGCTATCAAACTGGCGGCCGAAATTATAAAAGGAAATGACTGGCAGGCTGATGATTACAGGAATAAGAGAATCGATGGCACTGGTTTGTTTGCAGTAGCCGGAGGCAACCGTTCCAACACTCCTGACTATAACGGAATCAATACGTATGGTGATGAGACAAGTGTAAATATCCCTGCCTTATCACAGTTGTTGCAGTCCACTATTCAAGGCGGTGTATTGCAATTATCAGGAGGAACTGTAAACCTGAATAATACTGCAGCTTCATTTTTTGGTGCTTTTGGAAACCCGACGTATCCTTCAAATACGTTGGTGGCAAATTATTTGGCTTTATATGCCGCCAATCCAACTTTGCAGCAAGCTGCTCAACTTCATCTTCCTTTTTATTTAGGGAATACCAGAAACTATTTTGGTGTTAATGCTACTGACCGATTAAACAATAATGTAACAAGAACAGGGTATGAAGAAAAATACCTGGTTGATTATAATAACCTGAATGCAAAATTTGTAGGTGGATTACATTATAAGATCACTAATAATCTTGAAGCTTCCTGGAACTCTTATATTGGTTCAGGTACAACTGTATATACTGGTGCAGATCGTTATTCGCTCAGAAACTTAAAGATGGCCCAGCATAAATTAGAATTAAGATCTAAATCATGGTATGTAAGGGCTTATACCACACAGGAAAATGCAGGAGAATCTTATAATGCTTCTGCTGCAGGTGCATTTTTAAATGAAGCATGGAAGCCAACAGCACCTGTTGCAAGCCTTGGTTTACCTGGTATCCAGTCTTCATGGATTGGAACTTATATCCTTACTTATTCAGAGACTTTGCGCCAGACTGGTGCAGGTGGCTTACCTACCAGCAACTTTACACTTCATGCTAATGCCCGTGCAGCAGCTGATGTAGGTCGTCTGTTGCCAGGTACTTCTGCTTATGATGCAGCGTTGAAGAAAGTGAGAACAACACCAATCAGAAATGGTGGTGCCTTATTCCTTGACAAAACTGACCTGTGGGCTGGTGAAGCACAAGTAAACCTGTCTGATGTAGGTCATTTCTCTGATAAAATTGAAGTGATCGCCGGTGTTCAGTGGAAACAATATGTATTGAACTCACAGGGTACTTTGTTTGCTGATAATACTGATACATTGATCGGTTATGCAAAAATTGCAAACCGTGGTAATATTAAAGTCAATGAGACCGGAGGATATATCCAGGTACGTAAAAAATTATTGAATGATATCCTTACACTGAGTGGTTCTGTTCGTTATGATAAGCAAACCAACTTTAAAGGCAAATTTACTCCACGTCTTACTGCATTGGTTAAACTAGCGAAAGACAATAACCTGCGGTTATCTTTCCAGACCGCATATCGCTTCCCTACAATGCAGAATCAATACATAGCTCTTTCTACCGGAACAGCCGTGTTAATTGGATGCCTGCCTGAATTCCAGGAGTATTATAAATTGAATACTGTTCCATTCCAGGGCTATACCGCTGCCAGTATTATTGCTGCCCGTTCCGGCGGAGGTACTGCTGCACTAGTTCCTGCTACTTACAAAGAGGTGACACCTGAAACCGTTGGCTCGTTTGAAGTTGGTTACAAAGGAATAGTAATGAAAAAGCTGATGATAGATGCTTACCTGTATTATAGCCGCTACCAGGACTTTCTTGCTACCATCGTAGTAGGACAGGCGAGAACTGGCGTTAGTACAGACCTGCTTTCTCCATTTACCACTACTAATATTTCTTATACGCAAAATGCACCTGAAACCGTAAAGGCTTATGGTTGGGGTATTGGTCTTGATTACAACGTATTCAAGAACTACTACCTGTCTGGTAATGTATTCTCAGATCAACTGCATGATGCACCTGCAAACCTTGTTACTTTCTTTAATGCACCTAAATACAGGGTAAATGCCGGTTTAAGAAATGATAATCTGTATAAAGGAATTGGCTTCAACGTAATGATGAAATGGCAGGATAATAACTTCTACGAAGGAACTTTCGTAAAAGGTACATTGCCTTATTTCACATGGGTAGATGCACAAATCAGCTATCGTCCAATAGGCACTAAGAGTGTTTTCCGTGTAGGCGGCACTAACTTAGGCAACAACTACTACCGCACTGGTTATGGTAGCCCAGCTGTTGGAGGATTGTATTATATCAGCTATGGTTTCAATATCAACTAAGGAAATTGGGTTATTTAAGTATAAAGGCCTCCTTCGGGAGGCCTTCTTTTTAAGAAGCTGTGTAAAAAGAAATTCAGCAGAACAAATCGACTGTTTGATGCCGGTTTATATCGGATTATTGGATTCAATAACAGACAAGTATTTAATTACAAAACTCCGCAATAGATAACAAAATTTGTAGCAGTGTCGATTTTGATACTAGTTCAAACTTTTCATCGTCTGTCCTATCATGTAGCCATTATGATAGACCTGTAGTGTGTAAGTACCTTTCAGGTATTCTTCGGCATTGAGAGAGAAGAGTAATCGTTTTGATTCACCTTTCTGATATTCAAATCTTACCCGGCGGGTATAGTTGATGCGACCGCCGTTCTGTAAATTAATAGTGGTGGCCTCCCAAACGTCTTCATTCTTTAATATCCTGCCATCGGGCTGGGTAATGACAATAAAGACATCTGCATTTCCATAATCGGTAACATTATTCTGTACGGCAAAAGAAATAACCAGCTTGCTGACTTTTTTTGCCTGGTTAGTTTCCTGCTCCTTATCATTTTTTACCATGACAGGGGCCAGTTTTAATTCTGACGCTACAAAGGCGGAAGCAAGATTTACTTTCTCCGTTAATGCTTTATTTTCCTGGTCAAGCTTCTGTACATTACCCTCAAGATCTTTTACCTGTACGTTTACTTTTTCGAGAACACCTGTTATCTGTTTTTTTTCTTCCTCGATACTGATATTCTTGTTTTGCAACTCTGCTACCAATTGTTGCAACTCTACTGTTTTTTTGCGGGCCAGGTCGAGGTCCTCTTTTTTGAAATTATTTCTTTTAAGAATGCCGGCTATCTCAGTTCTCAGCCGGTTGATCTCCGCCAGTTTTGTACTCAGCTCACCCTTGAGTATTCCGGCAGTACTTTTGGTGGAATCTAACTGCGCATCAAGATTATTGATTGTGTGTGAGTATATCTTTTGCAGAGAATCCTGAACTCCCTGTGCCACTGCAATAGAGTCTTTAATATATACTTCTGTCCTTCGGGTGCTGTACTGGGTTTTGTCGTACAGGTGATACACCCAGGTAGCTACCAATCCAATGGACAGCATGCCTAACAAGATTGACTTTGTGTCTTTCACCTAAGCAAACTAAGTAATTGGGTGGGATAGGGGAGAAAAAAGAGTTCACATTGTGGAAAACTGGAACTATTTTTCAATTTGCTGGTCCACATAAGCCGATACCCAGCCTACTTGGCCATTTTTAACAAGAAAGAACTGTTTGCTGGCGAAGGCAGATTCAAATTGCCGCATGATCTTTAATAAAAGTCCGGTGCCGGCCATCAGTGCTTTCTGGTCAAATACAGCATGCACCCTCGTTAATTCTTTTAATGCTGCGTCTTTTTCTTCTTTTCCATTAATGTTGCCGGACAGGAATTTAGGAGACAGGGCCTTGAAATTATTATATAGCTTATCATTGAACTTTACGAGTTCGGCATATGTAATCGGAATAACTGAATTGTCTATCAATTCAGGATGCATGAGTGAGGCTGCAGCCCAGGCAATACCGCCACTTACGGCTATGTTATCACTGACAGGGAAAGCGCCGCTGGAATTAACAGCATAAATAATGTCTGTATGTTCAGCGCCAGACAATACCCGGTAGAGTTGTTTGTTGTAGTTCTCGAGGCTTTTATCGTCGGCACAATTTTTATCGGTGGCATTGGAGGTACTTTTTGTGCCCCAATTGATTTGAAAGAGTTTAAAATCACTGGTATTTCCATAAGGGAAAAAGCCACCCTTGGTATTGCCGCTGCCAATGTCAATAAGGAACGTGCTGTATCTTCTTGAATCGGGTACTATACCAAGATGAGATAATTTTCCTTCCTGCATTACATCTACCACTTCTACTTTACGGCCGGGTTCATTTATCTTCAACCGGAATGAATCAATAAGGTTATTTATCCAGGCCAGCTTGGTATCTTTTTCGGCCTGCATTTTTACACCACTGCTAATAACAGTGAAAATTCGTTTGGAGGGTATTTTATAATCTTTTGTTGCAGTAGTATACAACCCACAGAGGCCTTCTAATGTAGCCCGGAAAGTGGGGTCAGAAAAAGAAATAAAGTCAGTGTTAACAGAAGTGTCCTTAAGCACATTAAAAGACCCGGTACTTTGGGCATTCTTACCAATTTCTATTACACTCATCTTTACACCTTTGGCGCCTACTTCAATTCCTGTATACACAGTGGAGTTATTGTACTTGGGTTTGATGCTATTTTGCGCAGTTGCAGAAAAGGCTGCCAGCAGTAAAGTAACAGGTAATAAACGGCTGCAATATTTGTTGAGCATGAGGTAGGTAATTTGCTTGTTATCAAAATTACTGTATTGGTATGCAGCTTTAGCTTTGTTTGCAGGGGGAAACTGATTATGTGTAAAAGATGTGGTTAAGTGACGCCGGTACAGTTAAATAGGAGCTACTAATAAAAAAACCGCCTCGTTTGGGACGAGACGGCTTTCTGTTTTGCAGAAGTTAACTGCATTAGCTGAATAAACCACCTTTTTTAAGACTTCTTACACCTTCACCGATCTTGAAGCCATTATGATAAATTTCAATTTTATAGTTACCGGTTTGAAAATCATTCTGGCGGATAGGAAACTGTACGGGTTTGCGTTCGCCCTGTACATATTCTACTGGTATTTTAGCAGTAAAATTCTTATCGCCGTCTGAACGGGTATTCAATACGTTGCTGCCTTCTGAAATTATTTTTCCATCAGGTGCGGTAACTATCAGGTACATGTCAGCCGGGCCAGATTTGGCGATACGGTTTTCTACATCAAATGACACTACCAGTTTGTCCACTCTTTTTGTTTTGTCCGTATTTTTTTCTTTACCGCTTTTCTTTTCATCCACAGGCGTTACCTGTATATTGGAGGCGCTGAAAGTAGAAGCAACGTCAACTGTTTTTTCAAGAGCTTCTTTTTCAGTTGTCCTTGTAGTAAGGTTAGTTTCAAGATCGGCTTTTTCCTGCTTTAACGATGTATTGGCTGTTGTAAGTTCCTGGTTCTCGCCGGTAAGCCTGGTTACTTCCTCTTCAAGACCAGTGATTTTTGTATTCAGGTCAGCAATCATGGTCCTTGCTTTTGCCAGTTGCGACTGAGAAGCATTTTTGTCGTTTAATATCTTGCGGATCTCTACTTTCTTGGCGTCAATATCTTTTTGCAACGCTGTTTTTTCACCCTGCAAATTGTTGTTGGCACCGGTAATAGAATCTAATCTTGCCAAAGAAGCATTGAAATTGGCTTGGAGCTCACTTTTTTCATCTGTTACTTTAGTGTAAGCAGTTTGCTGTTCGTTAATTGTTTTTTCTGCTTTATTCTTATCATAAAGCAGGTACCCCCAGGTACCAAGAAGGCCAGCTGCCAGTACGCCTATTATTATATTTTTAGTGTTTTTGTTTTTGGCTGGCTGAGGTTGGGGTGTAGTACCGGAAGCCGAAGGATAATTTGTGTTTGTCATAAAAAATGGGATTTGAGATAAAATTAATAAATCGTAATCGGAATTAATAACGGCCGCAAAGGTAAAATGCTAGTTGCATCCTGTTTGGCTAAATCCTGTTAAAAATTCCTACCGGGACACAGAATTTCGAAAACCGTGCCAGAATGAATTAAAGTCTATTCACAGTAGTGGATTTTTTTACGACAAGACGAAGGTGAAAGCCTGTATCTTAGCATCTTATGAGTGTGGAAAAGATAATAGCTGATTGGAAAAAGAAGAGCTTTAAGCCAGTGTACTGGTTGGAAGGCGAGGAAGAATATTTTATAGATAAGGCTATTGAATATGCCGAGCACCATATTTTAAACGAAAGTGAGGCTTCTTTTAACCTTTCCGTTTTTTATGGAAAGGATGCCAACTGGCCGGATGTGGTGAATGCCTGTAGCCGGTACCCGATGTTTGCCGAACGACAAGTGGTATTACTGAAAGAAGCCCAGCAGATGAAAGACGTAGAGAAGCTGGAGTCCTATATTGAAAATCCGTTGAGCTCAACGGTATTTGTAGTTTCTTACAAGGATAAAAAATTAGATGCCCGGAAAAAATTTACAAAGCTTGTAAAAGAAAAAGGTGTTCTTCTTAGTACAAAAAAAATGTATGACAGGGAGCTTCCTGAGTGGACACAGGAACTGCTTCGTTCAAAAGGATTGACCATTTCTCCCAAAGGATTGGCCTTGCTGGTTGACCATATTGGTAACGACCTGGTGCGAATTGAGAACGAGATCGATAAACTTTCCGTCAATCTTGGTAAGCGGACAAGTATTACCGAAGAAGATATTGAACAATATATTGGTGTAAGTAAGGATTATAATGTTTTCGAATTACAATCGGCTCTTGCTACAAAAGATCTTGCCCGCAGCATCCGCATCATTCAATATTTTGATGCGAACCCCAAAGCAGGGCCTATACAATTAGTGTTGCCATCGCTATACAGTTTTTTTAGCAAAGTATTTATGGTATTCGGTGCCGGCACCAATGATGAAAAAACGATCGCAACTGCCATAGGGGTCAACCCTTACTTTATGAAAGATTATATGCAGGCCGCCAGGCTCTACACTTACCCCGGGGTGGAAAAAGTGCTGCTATTACTTCACCAGTACAACCTAAAAAGTGTTGGCGTTGGAAGTACTAACACGGAAGATGCGTCTCTTTTAAAGGAAATGGTGGTAAAAATGATGGGCTGAACAATAACACATTGATTGTCACAAATCCCTTTTCTTTGTGCAACTTTTAAAAAAAAAGATTCATCTTTTGTCCCAATAAACTCAAAATCATGCAGAAATTTATTTTATCAGTTTACACTGTTTGTACACTTTTTCTTACAGGTTGTCTTGAAACTACCCAGGAGATCACATTAAATGATGATGGTAGTGGTACCATTAGTAATACAAATGATATGAGTGCCCTGATAGGCGTTGCCAAACAAATGGGTGCTGGAGGAGATATGGATAAATTGCCCCAAGAAGTGATCGACTCTGTTGTCTCAATGGAAAAAGGGGCAGACAGCATTCCTAACCTTACACCTGCCGAAAGGGAATTGGTACGAAAAGGCACCCTGCGTATTAATATGGATTTGAAGAATGATAAGTTCCTGACCAAACTTGCTTTTCCCTTTTCATCACCTTCCGAGATCGGAGCCATCAATAAGCTAGCAGGCAAGGTAATGGCTGAAACAATGAAAGAGCAAATGACCGGAGGATCTCCTATGGGAGCGGATCAAATGCCTGAGCCAAGCAGTTTTGATGATTATTACAATATTGAATTTTCAGAAGGAGAACTGACGAAAAAAGTTAACAAGGACAAATATGCCGGAGCGGCTAGCGATGAATACCTGAGTGGAATAAAGCAAGCAGCCAGCATGGGACTTGTTATGAAGGCTAGCTATGTTATCAATCTTCCCCGTCCGGCAACTAAAGCGGAAGGGAAAAATGTAAAACTGTCTGAAGACAAAAAGAAAGTAACGATAACAGCAGATATCGACGATTTTTTTGATGATGCTTCTGCTTTCGAGTTCAAGATAAAGTACTAAGAGATAAGCTTATAGTTCATGGTTCATAGTTTACGAGGTGCTGTTTTATTGCAGTAATCCTGATAAGCTATGAACCATTTTTTATTTAAAGCACTTTAAGGCTGTTGATCTTATCCTGGTCAATTTGTTTTACTAAGGCTTCCAGTCCGTCAAATTTGACCTCTTCCCGCAGGTATTTTTTTACATACACTTTCAATGTCTGGTCGTAGATATCTTTATTGAAATCAAAGATGTTTACTTCTATAACTCTTGTCTTGCCATCTACAGTTGGCCGGAAACCTATGCTCATCATGGCTTTAAAGCGATGGCTTGTTGTCTGTTGATCGTTCGTAACTAACTCAGCATACACTGCATAGATGCCATTTCCCGGAATGATTTTTTCCTCGTCAACTATTTTCAAATTGGCCGTAGGATAGCCGAGTGTCCGGCCTAATTTGTTTCCATGAACAACAAGGCCGGAAAAGAAAAAATCGTAACCGAGCAGTTTGTCTGCCGTAGCAATATCGCTGTGCAAGATGGCTTCACGGATATTGGTAGAGCTGATGGAAATATCTTCCAGGATATGTTTTGGTATTTCTTTTAACTGGTAATTGTATGCTACTGCATTTTTTTCAAGTAACCGGTAATCGCCAAGCCGATCACGGCCAAAGCGATGGTCATAACCGATGATGATGGTATGGGGATGAAATTTATCAATGAGAAAATTTTTCACATAATCTTCAGCCGGTTGATTGGCAAATGCATCTGTAAAGGGAACTACTACCAAGTGGTCTATATCCAGTTGTCTCAACAACTCAATTTTTTCCTCTAATGTATTAATCAGCCGGATGCCGAGAATAGTGGACGAAACTACTTTTCGGGGGTGCGGATGAAAAGTGATGATAACCGTTTCCCCGTTGATTGCTTTTGCTTCGGACTTCAATTTATCAATGACCTGGCGATGGCCCATGTGGACACCATCGAAGGTGCCAATCGTAATAACGGCATTATGAAACAGGGGCAGGGCTTCAATATTGTAATGTACTTGCATAAATGAGCCGCAAATATAAATATTAGTCGTTAGTCCGGGGCCGTTTGTCTTTACGCAGGAATAGTTAGTTTTGCGACTCAATTCCTGACATGAGTTTGTATTCAAAACGTGGAGTCTCGGCCCAGAAAGAAGAAGTTCATGCTGCTACAAAGCATCTTGATCAGGGTCTTTATCCAAAGGCATTTTGTAAGATATATTCCGATGTATTGTGTGGTGATGATAAATGGGTGAACGTAATGCATGCAGATGGTGCAGGTACCAAAAGCATTCTGGCTTATTTATACTGGAAAGAAACCGGCGATGTGTCCGTATGGAAAGGTATAGCACAGGATGCTATAGTGATGAACCTTGATGACCTGCTTTGTGTGGGCATTTATGATAATCTGCTTTTCTCTTCTACCATTGACAGGAATAAAAATGTGATACCTGCTGAAGTGCTGGAAGCGGTTATCAACGGAACACAGGAGTTTTTTGATACGATGAAAAGTTTTGACATCAACATCACTTTTATGGGTGGTGAAACAGCTGATGTGGGAGATGTGGTAAGAACAATGGCGGTTAATGGAACCATGACAGCCCGTTGGCCGAAATCAAAACTCATTACCAATGAGAATATAAAAGCTGGAAATATAATTGTTGGCCTCGCAGGATTTGGGCAAGCAAATTATGAAACAAGCTATAATAGCGGATTGGCCAGTAATGGACTTACTTCTGCCCGGCATGATGTTTTACATAAGACCTATGGTGCAAGGTTTCCGGAGAGTTACGATACATCATTGGATGAATCAGTTGTTTATATTGGCCCGCATAAGATAACGGATGAAATTAACGACGGTGAACGGACAACAACTATCGGACAGCTGCTGTTAAGTCCTACAAGAACTTTTGCACCGGTGATGAAGGAATTGCTGGAAAATCATTTTGATGCTATTCATGGATTGATACATTGCAGTGGGGGCGGGCAAACCAAATGCCTGAAATATGTGCCGGAAAATGTACGCATCATAAAGGATAATCTATTTGAGCCGCCCGTTATTTTTAAACTGATACAAGAAGCCAGTAAATCTGATGACCGGGAAATGTACCAGGTTTTTAATATGGGTACCCGATTAGAGATTTATACCAATGAAAAAGATGCGGATGCCATTATCGGCGTCGCAAAAGGATTTGGTGTGGATGCACAGGTCATTGGCAGGGTGGAAGGGAGTGAGAAGAAGGAACTGGTAATCAAAACTCCTGTAAATGAATTGGTCTATTAATCTTTATTCTTCTTTTTCTTTTTTTCGGGTTCATCATCTTTGATCACAACAAAAGTTACTGGCTGCTTCCTGATGGAAGCAACTGTTCTCCCGTTTTGTATAGCCGGTTGCCATTTCGGCCCTTTTGCAACGACCCTGATAACTTCCTGTTCCATGCCATATCCATGATTAGTAAGTGCTGATATATTACTGATGTTTCCTTCTTTATCAACTTTATATTGTACGATAACTGTATACTGCCCATCGGGGGCCTTTTTATCGGAAGGTATCTGGGCATTTAATGTTCTTTCTAAATAGCGCCTCCAAATGGCATCTCCGCCTGGGAAAGCGGCTTCTATTTCAGGCTTATCAAAAATGATATCATAATTTGTTTTTACTTCTTCTATCCTTACTTCTTTGATGCTTACCGTTTCATTTTTCAGGTAAATTTCTATTACACCGTATTTGCCTTTTTCACCATACTTCGAAAGAGCTAAAGAATCTTTCAAAACATTTACCCGGTCAATATTTTGAACAGCAAAAAGACTATCAAGTTTCTTGATCTCACGGATAGTGCCTATAATTTTTTCATTGACCACTACCAGCACATTCGAATCGGTTTTGTTTTTTGTTGCATCCAATGAAATGGAGACGGGTTTCGAAGTATCGGCTGCTGGTTTGTTATTGCCTAAACATGCACTGGTAAAAAAGATACTACCTGCGATCAATATGAAAAATTTAAAAGGCATTAGCTGTATTTTAGATTGTTAAAAATAGCCATATCAGCTCAATTTTTTTATTCTCTCTATTTTTTTGATTCAGGCTTCGCCTTCTTTCCTTTACTTTGCAACAAATCCTCATGCGATGGCCGAACCAATCATTGAATTAAGGAACGTTAATATATACCAGGGTAATAATCTTGTTTTGCAGGATGTAAATCTTACCGTAAATAAAGGTGAGTTTGTGTACCTGGTAGGAAAGACAGGCACGGGTAAATCCAGTTTGCTTAAAACCATTTATGGTGAATTAACCCTGACGGAAGGGGAAGGAACAGTAGCTGGTTTCAGCCTTCGTGGTTTAGACTGGAGAAAAGTTCCTTACCTGCGCCGCACTCTTGGTGTGGTTTTCCAGGATTTTCAACTGCTGACCGACCGTAATGTAAATGATAACCTGAAATTCGTTTTGCGGGCCACGGGTTGGACAGATGAAAAACTGATGAACGAGAAAATCGCAGATGTTTTGGATAAGGTAGGGTTGAAGTCAAAAGGATTTAAAATGCCATTTGAGTTAAGCGGTGGTGAGCAACAAAGAATTGATGTAGCAAGGGCTTTATTAAATTCTCCCAAACTGATACTGGCGGATGAGCCTACGGGCAATCTTGATCCTGAAACATCGGATGAGATCATGGCATTGCTTTTCCAGATATCAAAAGACTATAATACTTCAGTTGTAATGGCCTCTCATGATTATATCGTGGTGCAAAAATTCCCGGCCAGAATGATCCGGACTGAAAGAGGCCGGGTGATCGACAATGCTAGTATAAGTATTGAATAAGTTGCCGGGTACTTTTTTCATTATCATACGTATCTCCCAGTAATTTTTTACGCAGCACTATTTCTTCATTTGTAAATGGCTGATGATACAGCTGTGTGATAATTGATGCAAAGGCGTTAGCCGTTGTACCGGTATGACAGGCGCCTTCAAGGCCTGTGCCTTTTACCATGGGTTCACTTGCTATACAATGCCTTCCTTCAAACAATACATGTAAAAGTTTTAGTTTAATACCGGTTGCATTTTTATTAAAGCTGGGTAAAATATTTATATGGGCTTTGCGGATAAGATCATTTAATTCTGCATCAGTCGGGTTTGCCACCAGGCAAGTGTGTTTGTACACATGGGCCAATTTTTGCAAACGTTTCGATGGATTTTTTCCGGCAATAACAAAGGGTTTCCTGATCTTGTCGAATACATTTTGCAATAACCAAATAGCTGCTTCTTCATTTTCAGCAACGGATAAGTTGCCATGGTACAAACAGAGGTTTCCCATTCCTTCTTCCCCTGTTACTGTTTGCCAGGCCGGAAAAGCAGCGAGATGCTTGACATTGTTCAGGTGATATTCTTTGTTTAAAATACGTATGTCCTCTCCAGAGATACATGCATACATGCATTTGTCGGACAATCGCTGGCTGTACTTCCTGAGAAGCCGGCTTTCATTCAGGAAATATAATTTTTTAAAAAAAGATGATTCAGCCCTTGCCAGTTCTTTATAATACCTGCTTTCTTCGTTGTGCATTCTAACAATAACTTTCCTATTATCAAGATCAAGCTCCGATACAATACCGGTACAATGAATGCCTTCCAGTAAAATGGGGTGGTTATCTTTTTTAAGGTTACTTATCAACTCCTCATTTATACGAGAGGAAACGATGTAGGGCAGTTTGACAGAAAAACCTTTATGCCCCTTCTTTCGTTCATATACATGGATGCTTTCACAGAACTGGTTTAGCTCATTGGGTGTACCTCTTTCATTGTAACTGAAATAATGTAAATGTATGCTGATGCCCATTTTTTTCAGCATCATGATGCGGTTCATCATATCTATCGCACCTCCATAGTCCGCAGGCCAGGGTACATCAAGACAAACGATATGTAAATGACGGATCAATGTTTGAATACAGATTGATAGAAATGAATAAGTTTTTTTTCTTCTTGCTGCCAGTTTAATGATTCTCTTGCTTTGAGGCAGTTCTCTTTCAATCTTTTATATAGAACATCATCTGCCAATAAATTGTTTAGGGCTTCAGCAATTCTTTTTGGAGAAATATCATCCAGGAGCACTGCTATCTCAAATTGGCTGTTTATTTTCTGGTACTCGGGGTAGTTAACCGTTATTTGTGGAAGACCTGCATGGACATAGTCAAACAACTTATTAGGCAGGGCGAGGTATTGATTTAAACCTTCTTTTTCAGGTACCGCTATACCGATATATGCACTTTGTGAAAATTCCATCAATTTTCCGGGTGATAACATACCCTTCAGTTCTATTTTATTTTCTAATTTGTATTCAGCGATCAATCTTTTGAGTTGTGGCATAAAATTGCCATCTCCGCAAATCACCAGTTTGCTGTTCACCCATTGCATAGCAGGAACGAGATATTCAAGTCCCCTTGCTTCATTAACGGCTCCCTGGTAGAGTATAAATCTTTCTGCCGGATATGTTGGTTGAAGTGGTTGCAACAGGGGCACATTCCGGATGGTCTTATATTCTACGTAGTAACGGCGATGAAATTCTTCACCGATACTTTCACTCACGGTATATCCCCATTTAAATTTGGGCACTGCTTTTTTTTCAATCTTCATCCAGGCTTTTTGCACAGAAGGCCGGGTTATTACTTCTTTAAGCTCTGTAAATAATTCATGAGCATCATAGATGCGGGGTATTCTTTTCCACCGGGAAATATGCAGGCAGGGAAGAATGGTGTCGAGGTCAATGGCACAAATAGCATCCATCTTTTTAAAAAGCAAAAAGAAAAACAGACGGATATTGTATTCAGCATAGAACAGCTTTGTTTTGGTGAACCAGCAGTGAATTCTTTTTTGCCGGAATTTTTTTTCTGCTAATGGGAGGGAAGAAGCGAGTTCTCTGCCTACCAGGGTAACTGTATAGCCATTTTCGGCCAGTGAAGTGCAGATTCGATGCATTCGCTGATCGTAGGTAAGGTCGTTCGTAACAGTAAAATAAATCCGCTTCAACAGAAATGGCTTTAAAAAGAAAAAGGTTTTGCAAATATGCAAAACCTTTTCTCTTTAAACTTATTAATCTTTTCGTGTTGTTACTGACCAATACCGTCCATACCACCCTGATCATCCTGGTTTTTATTATTTTTTCTTTTGAAAAGCGATGCATCAAATTTTCCAAATCTCCAGCTGAAGTTTAATCTTAGCACTTGTGGGTCACGCCGGCGGAATACATCCTGAATAAAGAAGGGAGATTCGGAGTGAACATCAGATATTCTTGTCCGGAATACATCACTCATATTAAGAGAAAGTGAACCTTTGTTTTCTTTTAAAAAAGTATATCGCATTGCAGCATCTATAAAAAAAACTGGTCTCACATAACCCTGAGCTGAGGTACTTTGGCCAAACATCCCACCTCCACCATATCCGCCACGGCCGCCACCACCACCGCTTCCGCCTGGAGGTAAAATCGTTCTGGATTGGTAACTTCCAGATAGTTGAAAATTCAATTTTTTCGAAATTTTAAAATTATTGTTGATTTTAGTAAACCAGCTTGCAAATTGTTCCTGTGCTGGAATTGAGGGGTCGTCGATTGTAATCTTTGATGTGAATAAGTTGAAGTTGGTAGTTAGTTCCCACCACTTATTGATGTTGTTTTTTAATGTTACTTCCAGCCCTGTCACATAACTTGAATTGGCGTTTATATACGTATTAATAACCTGATCCTTGCCAGTGATAGGTTCTGTTTGAATCTCCTGAAAACGCGTAATTAAGCCGCTGGTATTTTTATAATATGCAGATACCAGCAAATTGTCTCTGTTTTCAAATATCTTTTGATAAGACAATTCTAACGAGTTAGTGAATTCCGGGGTAAGCCCTGGATTACCTTTACTCAAGTTTAAAAAATCACTTGAATCGGTAAACGGCGTTAACTGCCAAAAATTTGGACGATTGATTCTTCTTGAATAATTTAATTGTAATTCCTGTTCGTTTTTTAGTTTCTGGTTTAGAAAAACACTTGGAAATAAGCTAACTGGGAAATCAATATCAAAATTTTCATTTGTTTTGGCTAAAGTTCCTTTGTAGTTTGAACTTTCGACACGAAGTCCTAGCTGGTAGCTAAAATCTTTAATCTTATTACTAAAGGTGGTGTATGCTGCCAACACTCTGTCCGTACTAACATAATCTACTTGTGATGCTGGCTGGAGTGTTGCCTGACCTGTTACTGGGTCTACTGTATAAAATCCATTGGTGCTTGTGTTTTCATTGAACGCCGCTCGTACCCCCAATTCCAATTTTGATTTATCGCTCAATGGATTTATAAAATCACTTTGAAAAACAATACTAGTATTATCTCCATCACCAATTTGTCGCTGTTTTTGGATCTCTTTTATGGATGTAAGATCCAGATTATAATATTCTGTCGTTATCAGGTTGTCGTTTGGCCCTGTTCTTTCCCGGTAATTAATATCAGCAGTAAACTCCCGTCCAGCTTTCGGAAAATTGTGTTTAAAATTTAATGAGCCGCCGAGATTATTAAATTCCCGGCTCATTTCTGAATATCTTTTGGTAAGTGAAGTAACAATGGGGGTAGATAAAGTGTCTGTGAATAAATCGCTTATAGTTGTTGGTTTAAACCGTCCGGAGCCTAAATTTATACTTGCTGAGAGGGTAGAGCGGTTCGTCATAAAGTAATCAAATCCTGCACGGCCAAATAAGAAATTGCCATCAAATTCTGACCTGTCAGTTTGGTATAAGGTATTATTTGGATTATCAATCAACGAAAGCCTTTCAGTGGTTCCGGTACTTATGGATCTCCGCTGGTTATAGTTGATACTAACAAATCCATTTATCTTGTTCTGGCGGATATTAATATCAGCACCTAGTCCAATTCTGGCTCTGCTATCAATATTTGCTCTGAGGCTTCCGTTATATCCAATCTTTCTGTTTTTCTTTAGAATAATATTTAATATCCCTGATGTTCCTCCCGAGGCATCAAACTTGGCAGAAGGGTTGGTAATTATTTCTACACTTTCAATAGCATCTGCCGGAATCTGATCTAATTCCATTGTAGTTGGTCTTCCATCTACAAATATTTGAGGCGAATTATTGCGGAGCGATACATTACCATCTATGTCCACACTCAGAGAAGGTACGTTTCGCATAATATCAACTGCACTACCACCTGCTGAAACAATATTCTTATCGACGTTAAATACTTTCCGGTCAATTCCCAATTGTAACCCCGATTTCTCTGCTGAAACAGTTACGTTCTCAAGCATCTTCTCCTCAATTTCTATTTTTACATTTCCTAAATCTTTGTCTAATGCCGCGGCCATTGCACTCATATCTCCATTATTTCCGCCGCCCATTTTTATATCAAATGCTACTGTCTGTTCGTATGTTTTATAGCCGATGATCGTAATTTTTAGTTTGGATTGTCCCATAGCCGGAATATTATCCAGGCTGAATTCACCGTTTGCTTTTGTAAGCATTCCGGCTATAACGGTTTCCTTTCTTTTTTTGGTTACTGTGTCCATTTTGTTCTGGGTCAATTGTATGGAAGCATATTCAATCGGTTTGCCTGATTTTGATTCAACTACTTTACCATAAAATCGGCCAGTTGGCATTTGACCTCCACCGGGTCTGTTACCACCCCCGGCCGGGGCCTGTGAAAATGCTGTAAGTGACAGTAAAACAAGGGATAATGCGAAAAATGAATATCTCATCTATAAGAATTTAATGTTAGACGTTTAAAGGTGTTCCAACTTGCTGACAGTCTTGTGACAACTTGATGAATGGCATTAAGACAAGTATAAGAGGGAAAAGTTCGATTTATGAGCCGAAACTGGCATATCAGGTAGTCAGTTGGGTAATGATAACCTGCACAAGGCCGATGATAAACCCGATTACAGCCCCTATGATCTCCACAAACCTGAATTCTTTGGACATGATCTGTAGAAGGACCTCTTCCAATTTATCAGAAGAAAAACCGGCCACTTTAGTGATAACGATTTGCTCCAGGTCAAGCTCATTTTTTAAGTTGGCTGCGTATTGTTTCATTACCCGTGGAAAAAGAGTTTCTATTTCTGTCATAAAAGCCTCTTTCAGCTTACTGATGGTTTTATCACCGATAAACATACTTATAACAGGCATTTCAGTACTAAGCCTGTTGCGAAGAAAATCATCGATGTGATTTTCAATCATCGGCATTATCTTTTTTAAATTGTCCGGGTTACTTATTTTCTGCTCGATATCATCGAAAGAAAGAAACTCAGCACTGACAAGCTTGCCTAATTTTTCTGCAAACTGTTGTTGTCGTTTAGGAAATATTCCATGGAAAGTAATTCCGAGTATTTTTTTGGGCTGCCGGGGATGGAATAACATTTTGATGGCAACCCAGTTGGTAACCCAGCCAATAAAAGCAGAAATAAGAGGGATGACAATTAAAAGCCAGTAATTCATAGTAATAAAATAGCGGAATAAGTTTTAGAAAGTGTGCAAAGAAACAGAAAGGATAAACAGATGCAAAATCTCGTTTGGGGTAAACCCTGATTTTCTATACTTTTGCTGTTCGAAAACGGTAGCCATAGCTCAGTTGGTTAGAGCATCAGATTGTGGTTCTGAGGGTCGTGGGTTCGAGCCCCATTGGTTACCCGGTTTAAAAGCCTCCCATTTGGGAGGCTTTTTTGGTGGAACCATTCATCAAAAACCCTTGTTAAAAGGTTATAAAGGCAAGAAAAACAACGTTTTTGCGTTATTTTTGGATTATGCCTAAAGCAATTAAATACCTTTTGAATATGAAAAGACTTCCAATTGTGATAATGATGGTGGTGGCAGGTTCATTTCTTGCCTTTAAGACGATGGGAACCGGTACCCGTACTACTTCCACTAATCCTCCCTCCAAGTATGAGCAAATTTTAAAACTGGTTGGCGAAATGCTTTCGATGGCTCATTATAGTCCCCAGGATATTAATGATGACTTTTCAAAGAAAGTGTTCAAGAAATTCATTGCTGATCTTGACCCTGACAAAAACATGTACCTGCAGAGTGACATGGAAGCCCTTACGAAGTATGAAACAAAAATTGACGATGAAATAAAAGGGTCGGCTGTAGAATTTTTTCTTACCGCCGGAAAGATCTTTAATAAGCGGATGGAAGAGTCAGCTGTAATGTACAATGAACTGCTTGCAAAGCCTTTTGATTTTACTATTGACGAAGAAGTGAACCTTGATGCTGACAAAATTAATTATACTACTGCTGAAGCTGAAAGAAAAGACCGCTGGAGGAAGAAATTGAAGTTTATGACATTGGAGCGGTATGTTGACCTGGTAGATATACGGGAAAAGAATAAAGGCAAAGAAGGGTTTGTTGTAAAATCAGACGCTGAACTTGAAAAAGAGGCTCGTGACAGGGTGAGAAAAATAATGGACAGGACGTTTGACCGTTTCCGCTTCAAGTTTACTGATGATGATAAATTCAACCTCTTTGTAAATGCTATCACCACTACGATGGATCCCCACACAGAGTTTTTCCCTCCTGTTGACAAAAGATATTTTGATGAAGAGATGAGTGGTGTCTTCTATGGTATCGGAGCTTCGTTGCAATACGATGATGGAAATATTAAAGTTAGCAGTGTGCTTTCAGGAAGCCCGGCCTGGAAATCAGGTGATATTCAGCCCGGTGATATAATATTGAAAGTAGCCCAGGGCAAAGAAGAGCCAGTTGACCTTACAGGATATGTTGTTACGGATGCTGTAAAAGTAATCCGTGGTAAAAAAGGAACAGAAGTAAGACTTACTATAAAGAAGGCGGATGGTACTATCAAAGTCATCACCCTTATTCGTGACAAAATTGTACAGGACGAAACCTATGCCCGTAGTGCTATTGTAAAAGAAGGCGGTTCTAAGATCGGTTATATTTTCCTGCCAGAGTTTTATGCAGACTTTGATAGCCCCAACGGTCCCCGTAGTTTCGTTGATGTTGCCAAGGAAGTAGCAAAACTAAAAGAAGAAAAAGTAGATGGTATTGTTATCGACCTTCGCAATAATGGTGGTGGTTCTTTATACGATGTGGTGCAGATGGCCGGCCTCTTTATTGATGAAGGCCCGATCGTACAGGTAAAAGACAGGGAAAATAAACCAAGTGTTTTAAAAGACAAGGATAAGACTGTTTTATACACCGGCCCGCTGGCAGTTATGGTAAATGAATTCAGTGCTTCAGCGTCTGAGATCTTTGCGGCTGCTATACAAGACTACAACCGTGGTGTAATCATAGGCAGTACTTCTACCTATGGAAAAGGAACAGTGCAGCGTAATATCGGTTTGGATGAAACAGGGTTCTCTTTATCAAACTCAGACCTTGGAACTGTAAAGTTAACGTTGCAGAAATTTTATCGCATTAACGGTGGCTCTACCCAATTGAAAGGAGTTTATTCAGATATTGTACTGCCCGATAATCTTGAACACCTGAAAGTAAGAGAAAAGGATGATGTGGATGCACTGCCATGGGATGAGATCACAAAAGCAACCTATAACAACTGGAGCCCCGGTTATGATCTTAAAATTATTCAGCAATTAGCCAACCAGCGCCTTGACAATGATCCTTCATTTAAATTAATTAAAGAAAGCTCTGAGTGGTTATCAAAGCAAAATGATAAGCAGTATACATTGCATATAGATAAATACCGGACAGATCAAAAATCAATCCGGACAACTATTAAGCAACTGGAAACTTTACTGAAGCTGAAAGACTCTCTTAACGTTGCGCCATTGCCAAGCGAAGTGAACCGTTATGATAACGACAAGAGTAAAAAGGATCGGTTTGCTCAATGGATCAAAGGCTTGCAGGAAGATATTTATCTTGACCAGGCTATTAAAGTGATGAATGATATGATCGGGCAGCAAAACCTGGTAAAAGCAAAAGGAACAGAAGAGCCGGCAAAGAAAGGATTCTAATTGATAATTACATTATAAAAGAAAAAGCCTGGTGAAACCACCGGGCTTTTTCTTTACAGGTATCTTTCTTTTATTACAGTCATATGATGGCTGACATGGCCAACGAGAATAAAGCCAATCGCCAATACAGAAACAGGATTATTATTGGCGGTTCCAACAAAACTTAGCTGGTCTTTATCAAAGGAGCCGAAAAGTAACTCAGTTGAGCGACGGACAGCTTTCAGCTCTTCCATCATTTCGTTCCAATCTCTTTTACCTGTTTTAGCATTATCAGCATAATCATTTTCGTCAAAGCCGGGTAGGGAAGTGCTGTCTTTTCTCGCAAAGCAAAGACCCCGGTAAGCAAATACTCTTTCCCCATCAATAAGATGCTGGAGCACTTCTTTGATGGTCCACTTGCCTTTTGCATAACGGTAATTTCTTTTTTCCGCAGGAATTCTATTGAAGAAACGGATGAGGGAAGGTGTTTGCTTCTTCATGGCATCCATAAAATTATTCCCTTCTACCTGGTTAATATAACCATGATACCAGACAGGTATTGTATTTAGATCTGGACGGGGCATATCTTAATTATATTTAGAACTGCAAAGCTGATTTATAAACAGATAGCTATTTTCTCAGCATCCTATTTTGCAGGTACAGTAGTAATAGCAGGTTTAGCCGGTGCACTATTCAGAGGCGCCCCAACAGATATATCACAACGATGCCCGGGTTGTCCGTGTGCGGGGTTCATTCCCGGAGCAACGGTTGCCGTTTGAGGCTGGGTTGTAACAATTTGTGGTGATGGCACAGTTACAGGTGGTTGTGCAACGGTTGCCGTATTAGTTGTAGCAGCCGGAGCACTATTCAGAGGTGCCCCAACTGATATATCGCAACGATGGCCTGGCTGTCCGTGTGCAGGATTTAGTCCGGCTGCAACCGTCGTATTCGGCTGTACTGTTGTGGGTATAGTAACAGGTGTTGATATAGCAGGGGTGTTTACTGGCTGGGTAGTTGTTGGTTGCGGCAACGTGGTAACATCAGCCGGAGTAGTTACAGCAGGTGTATCAGTTTTAGCCTCGTCAGATTTGCTGCCACAACTTATTACTGTTGTTATTGAAAATATCGCAGCGAAAAAAAATACTTGTTTCATTATATAGTTTTTTGTTTGGGAGAAATTTAAAATTACTCAAGTTTATTGACAGTTGTTGTTGTTTTCTGAAATCCGGTTATTTTTAAATATTGCCGGAAATATAAAATAGGAGCTGACAAATCAAAAAACAAAACCCCGGTTTTGCCGGGGCCTTATAAAAATATTATAGTTTTTTATCCTTTTACTTTTGGCTTCACAGTAGATTTTACTGGTTTTACCGGAGCCATTTTTCTTTCTCCTTTTATAGTAGAAGCTAATTTAATGGCTTCATAAGCATTTACTACACCACCAGCACGACTAAGTTCAGTTAACGGCACCATTTCATCATCACCTGGATTTTTTACCTTATCAACCGGCTTTTGGGATGATTTTTCAATGACCATCTTTACTTGTGCAGCACTGAGGCTCGGATAATATTCTAATAAAAATGCTGCAAGACCAGCTACCACAGGAGAAGCCATGCTGGTTCCCTGCAGGTTCTGGTAAGTATTTCCACCAGGTACTGTGGAATAAATTTTTACCCCTGGCGCAAATACATCAACCTCTTTTTTACCATAGTTGGAAAAATTGGCAGTCAGGCCACCAGCTTTAGGATCTCCGCTTGCACCCACCGTGATCCAGTTATTGGGTTTTGTACCATCCATCAATTGCGGTGTCGGATAATTAAATGTTGTATCAAGATTTTTTGCATCGTTCCCTGCAGCATGCACCATTAACACACCTTTGCTCTCCGCATACTTTACGGCTTCGTCCACCCATTTCTTTTCGGGAGAAAAGCCTTTTCCAAAACTCATATTAATGACCTGTGCTCCGTTATCAACAGCATAGCGTATTGCTAATGCAATATCTTTATCATGTTCATCACCATCTGGTACTGCACGAAGACTCATAATTTTTACATTATCTGCCACGCCGTCCATCCCTTTTCCATTGCCACGGGAGGCAGCAATGATACCAGATACATGGGTACCATGCAGCGCTGATTTATTGCTTACCATCACATCGTTATTACCATAAAACTTATCATTAAAATCGCTGTAATTGTCTTTCACCACATCAGCCCTGTATGTTTTGGGAGGAGTGTTGCCAGCTTCTGCTTTCTTTTCTTCACCACTAACATAATCACCAAAGCCTTCCAGGAATTCTTCGTTGGTTGACTCCATAGCATCATTGCCGGACATAAGACTGAATAGGGTGTTCTTTGCTCTTTTGACTTCCGGGTCGTTTAGTTTTGATGCCATATCGTTTGTACCTTTTACACCAGAAGTATTGCCAGATTCTCTAATCCAATCGACCTTTCCTTTTTCATCTAAATTGATAGTGTAAGCATCGTAAAACAACATTTCAGTCGTTCCGTCACTTGTTGTTGTTTTTGTAGAATTAATACTTGGTTGTCCAAGCTTACTAATAACATCAGCCTTTGACATGCCTATAGTAATAATTATTGATCCAAACTCACCAAGTTCTTTACCTGTAAATCTTTCTTTCTTCATTGCTTTACGGAGTATACTATCAGCTTTGAGGCAGTTGGTATAAGCTCTTTTCAGGAAAATAAGCTCCAGGCCACTGTCCTTAGAATCACCGGCAATTTCTTTTTCAGAACGCTTCCACATCTCATATTCAAATTTTTCATCCTTAGACAGGGAAGACGGATCTATATCTTTTCCGCTGTATTTACTTTTATACTTGTGATAAACCCGGGCTGCTTCGTATGAATCCTGTTCAACATTTTGTCCATCACGGCCGCCGAGAAAATTCCAGCCATAAATATCATCCACATAACCATTTTTGTCGTCGTCAATTCCGTTGCCGGGAATCTCTTTTGGGTTTTTCCATAACACTGCTTTCAGATCCTCATGCAATGTGTCGATACCGGAATCGATAACAGCTACAATAACTGTTTTGCTTTTTAGTTTTTTGGTTTTTACAAACTGGTATGCTTTGTCAACACTGAGACCGTAATAACCGGTTGTTGCTTTATCCATCATGTGCCAACCCTTTGGAACTTCATCTTTCTGTGCAAAGAGTACGGATGATACCAGCCCGCAGATGGCAAGGAGCGAGGTACGTTTCATTGAAATGTTCATGTGTTAGGTTTTATACTGCAAATTTGGTGTAAGCGTAAAAATACTGATTACCATTCATACATTTTACATAAATAAAGCCCACTCAGGAAGGGCTTTTGTGATTTTTTTGACGGACGGTAATAGTAATAGGTTGCCTGTTTATTGTTTGGAATCAATTTTTGGCTAATAATTACACATCAAACTTTATTCCCTGGGCTAATGGAAGGGAAGTGCTGTAGTTAATGGTGTTTGTCTGGCGACGCATATAAGCTTTCCATGCATCACTACCACTTTCCCGACCCCCACCTGTTTCTTTCTCACCACCAAAGGCACCGCCGATTTCGGCACCGCTTGTTCCAATATTTACATTGGCAATACCACAATCACTTCCGGCATGTGACAAGAATTGTTCTGCCTCCCTCAGGTTCAATGTCATTATAGAAGACGATAAACCTTGCGGCACATCATTCTGTTTGGCGATAGCCTCTTCAATGCTGCTGTATTTTATTAAATAAAGAATAGGGGCGAAGGTTTCATGCTGAACTATAGCAAAGTGATTTTCAACTTCAGCAATACATGGCTTCACATAACAACCACTTTCATAACCTGCACCTGAAAGCACCGCACCTTCCACTGCAAACAAGCCGCCTTCTTCTTTACATTTTTCTATTGATTTCAGGTACATGGCTACTGCATCTTTATCGATCAACGGGCCTACATGATTGTGCTGATCCAACGGGTCGCCGATACGAAGTTGATGATAAGCAGCGACTAATTTATTTTTTACGGTTTCATATATGTCTTCATGAATAATCAGCCTCCTCGTAGAAGTGCAACGTTGTCCGGCTGTACCGACTGCACCGAATAAAGAACCAAGGATGGCAATATCAAGATCTGCATCTTTTGAAATAATAATGGCATTGTTACCACCTAATTCTAATAAAGCCCTGCCCAGTCTTGCGCCAACAGTTGCGCCAACGGCTTTACCCATTCTGGTAGAGCCGGTTGCCGATACTAATGGAATTCTTTTATCTGCGGCCATCCACTCACCAACTTCACGGCCGCCGGCAATTAATCCGCAAACTCCTTCCGGTATATTATTCTTTGTAAAAACTTCTGCAATAATATTTTGACAGGCAATGCCACATAAAGGCGTTTTCTCGGAAGGCTTCCATACACATACATTACCACAGACCCAGGCCAGCATCGTATTCCAACTCCATACTGCTACGGGAAAATTGAAAGCAGAAATGATTCCCACAATCCCCAGTGGATGGTATTGCTCATACATTCTATGACCGGGACGTTCGCTATGCATAGTAAAACCGTGTAATTGCCTTGAAAGGCCGACTGCAAAATCACAGATGTCAATCATTTCCTGTACTTCGCCATAACCTTCCTGTAAACTTTTTCCCATTTCATACGAAACAAGCTTACCGAGCGGCTCTTTGTATTGACGTAATGCATCTCCAACTTGTCTTACTATTTCACCTCGTTTGGGTGCAGGCATCAACCGCCATGTTTTAAAAGCCTCTTCTGCTTTTTTAATGACGACTTCATAGCTTGTTTTATCGGCGACGATAACAGCACCGATTTTTTTCCCATCAACAGGAGAGAAGGAATCGATCGTTTCTCCTGATGATTTTATCCACTTCGTTCCTGTGCTTACACCATTATTTGTTGTTTCTATCCCGAGGGTTTTGAGGAAATCCATATAGCAATAAATTGAGGCTGCAAAGGTAGGAAGAGAGAGGGAGATAATGGGTGATGATAATAGCAATACAAGCTATTATCGGAAAAAGAGTGGTAGCTATTAACTGATTTAATATTGTTCGCTTTCGTTGGGAAAGTCTTTTGCTTTCACATCGCTGATATATTGTTGAACGGCTTTGGTAGCCTGTTCATGAATATTTAAATATTGGCGAAGGAAACGGGGTTTGAATTCGGTATTGATACCAAGCATATCATGCATGACCAATACTTGTCCATCACAATTACCTCCGGCGCCAATGCCAATAGTAGGAATGGAAATACTTTCAGAAACTTCTTTGGCTAAGGCAGCGGGAATTTTTTCCAGCACAATGGCAAAGCAACCGGCTTCTTCAAGCAGTTTGGCGTCTCTTCTTAATTTATTGGCTTCATCTTCTTCTTTTGCTCTGACGGTATAAGTCCCGAACTTATAAATAGATTGTGGTGTTAATCCCAAATGGCCCATTACAGGTATGCCGCCGGAAACTATTTTCTTAATACTATCAAGCACTTCTTCGCCCCCTTCCAATTTTATTGAATGACCACCAGTTTCTTTCATGATCCGGACGGCAGAAGCTAAAGCAATCTCAGAATTAGATTGGTAAGAGCCAAAGGGCAGGTCTACCACCACCAGGCACCTGTCCACACCCCGAATAACAGAAGAAGCATGATAGATCATCTGGTCTAAAGTAATTGGCAATGTTGTTTCATGCCCGGCCATTACGTTGGAAGCCGAATCGCCAACTAAGATTACATCAATACCTGCACCATCAATAATTTTGGCAAAAGAAAAATCGTACGCTGTCAGCATAGAGATCTTTTCACCAGCAGCTTTCATTTTTAGTAAGGTGTTGGTAGTTACTTTTTTAATTTCTTTATTGACACTCATGCTTTCTGTTTGATGTAAAGTTGGAATTATTTTCGAATTAAATTTCGATCTCCTTCAGCCTGACCTCTTCGAATAGGGTGTGAATTAATCCATCCGCCAAACCGATCTTAGGAACAAAGATCTCTTCTGCATCGGCCCATCGCATAGCATTGATATAAATAAGCAGGGCGGGAACAATTACATCGGCTCTGTCTTCTCTTAGTTTATGCAGGCTAATACGTTGCGCCAGGGAAAGGTTGCTGAATTCTTTATAGTAATCTCTCAGCAGGTCAAGCGTCAATGGTTTGCCCTCTTTTCTTTTTGAAATGGAGAATATTTTATTGATGTTGCCACCAGAACCGATAGCGGTTACATGATGGTAGCCTTTTGTTTTGCTACGGATGAATTCCTTCATCTCATCCCAGGTGGCTTCATTCACCTGGTTTTTTAACAGGCGAATAGTACCGATATTAAAAGATTTTTTGAAGATCATTTTACCATCGCTGAAGAAAGTGAGTTCAGTGCTGCCGCCTCCCACATCTATGTACAGGTATGATTCGGCAATGTTCATATTCTCGGCAATATGATTTTCATAAATGAAAGAAGCTTCCTGGTCACCGCTGATGATCTCTATTTCGATTCCTGTCTCCGCTTTTACTTTCTTAATTATATCTTTTGCATTGGCGGCATCCCGCATAGCAGAAGTAGCACAGGCTTTTAAGTGCTTTACCTCATATAAATCCAGTAAAAGTTTATACGATTTGATTGTCTTGATGATCTTTTCAACTTTGGCGGGAGAGATTTCTCCTTTGTCAAATACATCAAACCCTAAACGTAAAGGCACCCGAACCAAAACTGCTTTAATAAAATCGGGGATACCCTGCGGGCCTGAAATTACATCTGTTATTAATAATCTTGCTGCGTTACTACCAATATCAATTGCTGCCAGTCTCACGGTTGATCTTTGTTTTATTAAACAGGTAGTTATATGTTTCCACCTGTGATCGGATTTTCTTTTTTGTTGTTCTTACATATTCATTGCTCAGCTCATTATCCAGCCACCTTGCTTTCACATTATCCTGTAATTGTATGTCAAGTATATCTTTTAATTCCTGTTTTAATTCATCATGCCATATAGGACAGGTGGCTTCTACCCGGTGTTCGAGATTTCTTGTCATCCAGTCTGCCGAAGATATATAAACTTTCTCTTTGCCCCTGTTGTGAAATACCCACACTCTTGCATGTTCCAGGTACTCATCTACTATGCTGATAGCCCTGACAGGTTTTTCATATTTTTTATTTTCTGAAAACATACAGAAGACACCACGGATGATCAATCTGATCTGTACTCCGGCTTTTGCGGCATCATATAATTTCTGGATCATTTCTTCATCACTCAGCGAATTCATTTTTAATGTAATAGCTGCTGTTTTTTTCTTTCTGGCCTGTTTTATTTCCTCATCAATAAGTTTCAGCATCTCTTTTTTCACAAACATCGGGCTCGGGATAATGACTTTGCAATCCCGCAGGAAATTCATCCCGGTTTTTGGCTGTTCAAGGAAGTTGAAGATGCGGCTGACATCAGCCATTATTTTTTGATTGGCAGTAAGCAGGCAATGGTCTGCATATACTTTTGAGGTTCGTTCGTTAAGGTTACCGGTACTTACAAAACCATACATCAGGAAATTGTTATCCTTTGTTCTTTTTTTGATGACACAGATCTTGGAATGCACTTTCATGTTCGGAATTTCTACCAGCACTTTTGCACCTTCTTCTTCCAGCCTGTTTTTCCATTCAATATTTGCTTCTTCTTCAAATCTTGCTCTGAGCTCCAGCATGACTACCACTTCTTTCCCATTGCGGACTGCATTGATGAGGGCATTGATAATTTTTGATTGTTGCGCCAGCCGGTAACAAGTGATTTTTATTGTCATAACATCCGGATCGAATGACGCTTCACGAATCAAATCAATCAAAGGGAGAAAAGAATGATAGGGAAAATGCAGCATCACATCTTTTTCCAGAATAACATCTGTTACACGACGGACAGTCAGTAATGGATGGTCAAATGGTTTTTTCCGGTGACGTTTTTCTTTAAACACCTGTTCCGGAAAATCCATGAAATGCCGAAAGTTATGAATGCGACCTCCGGGAATCAGGTTGTCTCTTTTTGAAAGATTTAGCCTTCTCACCAGGTATTCAAGCAATCCCGGATCCATTTCCCGGTCGTATACAAAACGGACGGGTTTTCCTTTGCGGCGATTTTTAATTCCCTTTTCAATCTTTTGTATGATGTTGGTGGAAACATCCTCATCAATATCAATCTCCGCATCCCGGGTCACTTTAAAAATATGTGATTGATACTGGTCGTACCCGAAGTAAGAAAAAATATCAGGTAGATTAAACCGTATGACATCTTCTAAAAGTATGATATGACTTTCATCTGGTTTAGGAGAAGGCAAAATGGTGAACCGTCCGAGTGACCGGCTGGGTATTTCGATGAGGGCATACTTTCTTTTTAATGCACTTTCCTTTTTCCACATTACCACGGCCAGGTAAATGGATTTGTCTCTCAGCACAGGAAACTCCGGAATATTTTCAATCATCAGCGGAATTACATCAGAGCTTACTTCTTCTTCAAAATAATTGCGAACAAAATTTTGTTGCTCCGGGTTTAATTCTTTTTCTGTCCGTAAAAATATTTTTTGTTCTTTTAACTGTGTCATTACTTCTTCCCAGATCCGGTTAAACTCTCCCTGCTGGTTCAGTACCGTCATCTGTATTTCATCAATAATTTGCTGGGGGTTGTTCTCGAGGTGCATATTGGCTTTACTACCCAATTGAATCATTCTCCGGAGTGTCGCTACACGAACACGGAAAAATTCATCCATATTATTGGAAAAAATACCAAGGAACCTGATCCTTTCCCGAAGAGGGACAGTAGGGTCGGCCGCTTCCTGTAAAACTCTTGCATTAAAAGAAAGCCAGCTGATGTCACGGGCAATCGTTTTTCTTTTGTCGTGGTGTGCCATGAGATAAATTTTCTGGGATAGGTAAAATTAATAAACAGAAATAAAGTAAGATATTAAGTTTTATGTGTGGCCCTTCAACTCTTTTTAGCTTGCTCAATGATGCTTGTTGTAGAGAATCCAGTAAGAATTGGATTAATAACTACCCGGCCACCTGCAGCGATCACTTCTTTTGCCCCAACGATTTGTTCAACCGTATAATCACCGCCTTTTATCAGTACATCCGGCAATATTGCAGTTATCAATCCAATCGGTGTATCTTCTTCAAAAATTACTACTGCATCTACCATTACTAAAGAGGCCAGCAACAACGCTCTTGAATCCTGACTATTAATTGGCCGGTCGTTACCTTTTAATCTTTTAACTGAGGAATCTGCATTTAACCCAACAATTAAATAATCAGCTTCATTCGCTGCCTGGCCTAATGAATAAATATGTCCCTCGTGAAGAATATCGAATACACCGTTAGTAAACGCAATTTTTTTTCCGGGCATTCTCCACTGTGCCACCCGCTGCAGCAGTTGTTCCTTTTTAAAGATTTTTTGAGGTATAAGATCAGATCTGTTCACGGAGTCTTCTTTTATTATAGTAAGGGATAGCTACAAAGCTAATTAAACCTCCGATGAGAATGACAGCCGTTTGTGCCAGCCACAGTATCCATCCGAAGGCAAGCGCAATACCTTTTTCCAATCCATAGACCTCCATCGTTTTTTGGATTAAATACGCATAGGCTCCGATACCACCCGGTGTAGCGATCATACCGATACTTCCGGCAGATAAAACAGTAAATGCCTCATTGATGCCATAATGTTGTGTTTCCTTTAATGCCATAAAGCCGATGTAACCACCAGCCAGGTATAAAACCCACATGCTGATAGTAAGAAAAATAAATAGCCATCTTTTCTTCAGATGCTGGATGGCACTTAATCCCTGCCAGATACTACGGCCGATTTTTTTAAATAACAAAAGGAGGTCGCTGAAGTTTTTTTTATTCCTGATCATCCACACGGCCAGAACGGTGATGATAATCCCTGCAAAGATCATTAATACGAGGGAGGAAGAGATCGTTTTATGTGTGTCATCTTTTTTTGAATTGAAAATAGTATCAATGAGTAGTGAATAAATGTCTGGTTGTATCACCAGTGTAATACCAAATACTAATAACAAGGTAATAGCATCGATCACCCGTTCAAGTATTATTGTTCCGATCAATTTATCAGCCGGTATTTTTTCATAACGGGATAAGACGGTACATTTTAATACTTCGCCTAAACGGGGAACGGCCTGGTTAGCCAGGTAACCTATAAAAACAGCAAACAATGTATTTGTTGTAGTGGGCTTATAACCCAGGGGCTCTATTAATAATTTCCAACGAATTGCTCTTATCAGGTGGCTTAAGAAAAGAATTCCAAAGACCGGTAACAATAGCCAGTACCTGGCTGAATCCAACGCTATTTTTATCTGCGATTTATCATCCTTTGTCAGGTCTTTTACTGACCACCACACTAAAAAAATACCCAGCCCTAAAAAAAAACTGTATTGTAATATGGAACGGAGTCGTTTGTTCATTGTTCCCGAAAGTAAAACGATGTAAGTGAATGGCAAATTAATTTAAAAGCATGTTATCGATCAGTCGCACTTCATTCATAAATGCAGCAACCAATACAACCGTTTTTTCATTTTCATTCCAATTGCTAACAGGGGAGAGGTCTTTAGCCCGGGCTATTTCAATATAATCAACACGGAAGCCGGCGTCCTCCAGCATTGACTGTGTTTTCTTTTTTATATCGGCTATGCCCAGCTGGCTGATATTGTTTTTTGTAAAAGAAAGACACTTGTAAATAGTGGTTGCAATTTTTCGTTCATTTTCATCTAATCGCATATTTCTGCTGCTCATGGCGAGGCCATCATTTTCCCGAAGGGTAGGGCAGATGTTCATCTTGATTTTATGTGGCTGACCTATCAGTTCAATCAATTTTGTTATAACCATACACTGCTGGTAATCTTTCTGGCCTACATATAAATTATCAGGTTGTACCATTTCAAGTAGCCGGTGAACCACCATACACACTCCCTGGAAATGGCCCGGACGAAATTTTCCTTCCAGTATTGTTTCTAAATAACCAAGATCGTAATGCATTTTAGGCTTAATGCCCTGCGGGTACATTTCATTTACCGAAGGCAGGAAGAGAACATCGCAACCGGCAGCTTCCAGCATCGTAATATCTTTTTCAATGGTGATGGGATATTTCTCGAAATCTTTCGGGTCGTTGAACTGTGTTGGATTTACAAAAATGCTGGAAACAGTGACTGGATTCACTTTTGCAGACATTTCTACCAAAGAAATATGACCGGCATGTAATGCACCCATGGTTGGTACAAAGCCAATACTATTTCCCTTTTTTGATTGAGCATCAAGCCATTTATGAAGGTCTGTTGCTTTTTTGAATAAGATCATATTTATAACCTGTTATAGACTAAGTTGCTTATAGGCATCCCAATTCGCCGTAAAATAACTACCTTTGCCCGCCTTTACCAAACCTGTCTACTGGCAGTGAGGGAGGTATAATTTAAACGGGAGCCCATGTCAGCAAAGAAAAGAGTTTTATTTATTGCCAACGAGATGTCGCCCTATCTGGAGCTGACAGAGTTTTCTGAGATCGTAAATAAGCTGGCTATAAAGGCCAATGATAATAACCTGGAGGTGCGTTGCATAATGCCCCGCTTTGGTATTATTAATGAACGTCGTCACCGTTTGCATGAAGTAGTAAGGCTTTCTGGTATCAATGTTTCTGTTGATAATGAGGATATGCCACTTCAGATCAAAGTGGCTTCCCTGCCCAGTGCCCGGTTACAGGTTTATTTCCTGGATAATGAAGATCTTTTCAAACGCAAATTCGTTTTTCATGACGAACAGGAAAAATGGTATGATGATAACGGACTAAGAACCATTTTCTATTGCAAAGGCGCATTGGAGACAGTCAAAAAATTTGGATGGCCTCCCGATATTATCCATTGTAGTGGCTGGATGACCGGGCTTATTCCTGCTTACCTGAAAACAGTTTATAAGAAAGAACCCGTTTTTGCACACAGCAAAATTGTTTATACGATCGGTCAGAATACATTTAAAGAAAAACTGGGCAGCGACTTTGTAAAAAAGGCACTGATCCATGCTTCCTTAAAAGAAAAAGACCTGGAGATATATAAAGATGCTAACAATACAGCCATGTTCCGCGGTGGTGCATCATTTGCAGATGCCATTACATTTGGAGCAGAAAAAATAGATAAGAAATTGGTGGATGAGTTTTCTAAAGTGCGGGGAAAGAAGACGTTACTGTATAATCCGGAGGGAGATTTAACAGACTATTTACAACTGTATAGCGACCTTGCAGGCAAATAAAAATCACTAACCCGGTTATAAATCTACTTTGTGAAGCATAGAAAAATCGTTTTATCATTTATAGCAATCGTAGCCACGGTTGCTATTGTATTTTCTGCCTGTAAGAAGATCAATGAAGCAACTGAACTGGGCGGAGGATTAATTCCCCCGGTTGATAATATCACTACGTTTGATACATTGCTTACCGTACAGGCTTTTAACGACACTTTCGGTTTAGCTAACGACTCCCAGTACCTGGCCAAGAATGAAGAATTTTTCCTGGGGAAGATCAATAACGACCCTTTCTTCGGGCAGACTGATGCAAGGCTTTTCCTGGAATTAAAACCCCAATTTTTTAAATATTCTTTCGCCAACAGGTATGATAGTCTCTATATAGATTCTGTTGTGCTGGTACTTAGCTACCTGGAAACATATGGTGATACCAATACTGCACAAACCGTTAATGTGTATGAACTTGATCAATCAAATAATTTCAGGAGTGATACGGCTTATCTTGTTCGTAAAAGTGATCTGACGTATTCAAATTTACTGGGTTCCAGAACACTTATTCCTAATACACTGAAT
>CALRVH010000033.1:0-32488 GCA_943371565.1 Chitinophaga pinensis
GGGTAAACTTACACCAGGGCTTTCTCACACAGTTCATATGCCTTCGCATATTTATCTACGGACGGGTAACTATGCGAAAGGAGTTTCGGTTAATGAAGCGGCGATAAAAAGTTATAAGAAAACAATTCCATTGTATGAACCTGTAACCGGCAATGCATTTCTCTACATTATTCACAACCTTCACATGCAAACTAATAATGCAATGCTGGCAGGCCGTTCCGGGCAATCCTCCTATGCCGCAAAGGAAACCATCAACAATATACCGGTTGATTATCTTTCAACACCCGGGGCGATGGGTAACTATATACAGTATGTGTATATGACACCTGTGTTGGTGGATGTTCGCTTTGGTAACTGGAACCAGCTGTTGCAATATCCGCAACCTGATGCAGGGCAGATTTACCGCAACATACTTTATCATTTTGGAAGAGGTATGGCACTATCACATCAATTAAAAATGGCGGATGCAAAAAATGAATTGGAACAGATAAACCTATTAATGAAGGACAGTAGTCTCCAACTACCCTTCACTCCTTTCTCAGCAGCCATAGAAGGTGCCATTGTAGCGCAAAATATTTTGTCTGGAACAATTTCATTACAAGAAAAAAAATATGATGCTGCTATTACATCATTTCAAAAATCTGTAACGGTTGAAGAAAACATGGTGTATGATGAACCGAGGGATTGGATGCTAAATCCAAAACATTATCTTGGAAATGCCTTAATCAAAGCCGGAAAGTTTGATGATGCGATAAAAATACTTCAAAAAGACCTGCAGAATAATAATGAGAATGGGTGGGCATTGTTTGGCATCTGGCAGGCATTAACAGCCCAAAAGAAACCGGCTGAAGCAGGAAAGATGCTTGTAAGATTCAGAAAGGCATTTGACAAGTCAGCTATCAAATTGTACGGGCCGGTATTCTGATCAGATGGACATTGCTTTGATAAAATCACTCACCAGGTAACTTATTAATTTGCCGCTGGTGGCATCTGTTCTTCCATCTGTCAACCTTGTAGCACCTTCACAAATATGCAGGTAAGCAGGCTTGGTATCTGCTGCTGCAAAAGAAACATACTGTCTTGCATGAACAGGTGAGATGCCTATTGGTGTCATCGCACTGCTCAGTGTATTCTGGATGGCATCGAGGTCAATATCAATTCCTGTCAGCGTATCTTCTGTAAAACCTGTTGCATGGGAAACAGCCTGCATAAATGTTCTTTTTTCATGCACAAAAATATCTTCGAAAGTGATACAGTCGATGAAAGGGTTGTTTACAATATCTATCCAAACATTTTGGGGTAAATAATTTTCATGCAACCCTACAATGCAATATTTCTGTAAATAACCATCCTCTTCAGCATAGCGAAAAGCATTACCGCTGTGTCTTCCCTCCAAAGGGCGATAGTCAGCATGTGCATCCAGGTTGATGCAGTTAATTTGTGCCAGTTCAATTACACCGGCTTTATGCCAGCCTTTTGCAGCACCTTTTATTAATGGGTAGCTGTTATTATGTCCTCCACCAATTACGATGGGGATTTTCTTTGCTTCCGTAATCATTTTCACCAAATGCTCTACTTCATCATCTATCGTATTTATTGCATGCCGGTACGCTTCTATTTTCTCTTCTTCACCTTTTGCTGTAGTATCGATGAGGTATTGCATATCGCCAAAATCAAAATGGCCCACCAGCAATATTTCACCCCCGTCAAAAAAATCATTACTCTGGATGTTCAGGAGGCTTTGCAAAAAAGGGATCCACAATGTATCGGCACCCCCGATACCATAATTCCCTTTTGCTCCAAGGTCTTCAGGTATACCAAAAAGCACAAATTTTGCTGTTGATTCTTGAATTGTTTTTTCAATATCACCTGCATCATTCACATTGTGCAACTGTTCACCAAGTTTAGTTTCAAACCGGCGCAGTTTGGTCAGGGAAAGAACATCCTGCTTGGTATAAATTTTCAAATGGCGCATGGCCGCTATCCGTGGCTCCGCAACTGGAGCTTTAACATCCGAGTTTGTCATTGACTATATTTAAAATATCAGTTTCTAAAGCTATGGTTTTGTTCTCAATTTCCCTGCCCCTGTTCAGGACATCTTCTACAAATTTTTTGTCTTCATAACCGGTGGTATTGATTCTCACATTCATAAAAGCCCCCATCACAGCAGACCGGGCACATAAGGCACCCACTCCTGCATCCGAAACGGAATTCGGATTACCGATCTCTGCCATTGCCTTTATCACTTCCATACTGCCGTAAGAGGCCTCCATTACTTTAAATGGAATTTCAATCGCAAATTTTGTAGCTTCTTGTATCGCTTTGCTGCGGGCTGCTTTTTCTTCGTCTGTTGATTTGGGCAAACTGAAAGCAGACATGATTTGATTAAATGCTTTTGTATCTGCATCGACCAATCTTATCAATTCATTTTTATACTGCTCTCCTTTCTCTGCCCAATCACTGAATAATGACCATTTTTCATCCCATCCTTTTTTGTGCGATGAAAGGTTTGCAACCATCGTTGCCAGCGATACTCCAAGAGAACCGACATACGCTGAAATAGAACCGCCACCGGGAGCCGGGCTTTCACTAGCTGTTTCGTCGGCGAAGTCAGACAATGTCATCCCGACTAATTTACTATCGGCTTTGTTTTTTAATAAATACTCAATTACTCTTTCTTCCGGCTTAAAAGGCGCAAGTTCATCAAGGCCCATTGACTTAACAGCGATTTTTATTAATTCCTTTTCTGATACACCCGTTGAACGATGTTGTTTTTTCAAAAAATATTTACCTGCATCGGTCAATGACTTTAAGGGCACCAATCCTACCAATTCACTTCCGGTAACCCTTATTCCTCTTTCATCGGCCTTTTTGCAAACCTCATCAAAAGCAATATGTACTGGTGTTGTATTTATATTAGTCAGGTTCATGGAAATCTGTGCCACACCATATTCTTCAATATACCAGCCGATAGCCTTTACTGACTTCAGCGTTCCGGGCTTATTCACTTTTACTCCGTTCTCGACAACATTTCTTCCGGCTTCCCTCACATCAAATGCAATAGCATTCGCCCTTCTTGTAGAAGTTGTATTCAGGTTGATATTATATGCTACAAGGAAATCTCTTGCACCGATTACGGTTGCACCTCTTTTAGCGTCAAACTCGGTGGGGCCAAAATCGGGTTTCCATTCCGGTTGTTTTATTTTTTTGAAAAAACCTTCATACTCCCCTGCCCTTATTATTGATAAATTATTACGGGTCTTATCCGGTTGTGCCGCTTCATATAAATAAGTTGGTATTTGCAATTCTTTGCCAACTCTCTCTGCCAATTGCTGCGCATATTTAGCTGTCTCTTCCATCGAGATATTAGCAATTGGAATTAAAGGACAAACATCAGTAGCACCCATTCTCGGATGTTCACCTTTGTGTTTACTCATATCAATCAACTCTCCTGCCTTTTTAATTGCGAGAAATGCTGCTTCAATAACCGTTTTGGGATGTCCAACAAAGGTTACGACAGTTCGGTTTGTTGCTTTTCCGGGATCAACATTTAATAACCGTACGCCTTCAATTGTTTCAACCTGGTCAGTAATTTGTTTGATGATATTCAAATCATTCCCTTCGCTGAAGTTGGGAACACATTCAATAATAGGTTCCATGAAATAGTATTTGGGTGCTAAGATATTGCTTGTCAAATTAACTTACTTATCGTCCCTCCATATTGCCAACTTTCTAATATCCCGTGTATTCCGTAGCGGTAAATCAATTACTTTCCCAGAGACTTATACACTGGTACAATCTCTTTTTTCGGTGGCAAAATAAACTCTCTTGAATGATGCCAGAAATAATTGGCAAGGATTCGGAAAAAACGAGGATACTGAGCAAAGCGAATACCCCGGGATTTTACTGCTACCAGGAATGCCAGCGAAAAACTGACCAGGAAATTGAGAAACCCAATACACATAACACCTCCAAGTACTGCCAGCAAAAAGTAAGGGGGGATATTATGTAAACCATACCCGTAAATACCAATAGCCGTGTTACCTGCAGATATAGTTATATGACGAATATCAAAAAAAGGAAGCCCTAAACCTTTACCAAGAATGCCGGCAAAACCCAGGAAAAATCCCAAAGAAATATTCCCCATCATTGAACCGAAATTTTTTTCCACCCAACCTGATAATCTGTCTAATCGCTTTGGCGACATTGATAGTTTTAATGCTGGATGCCTCTTTAACCTGTCTCTGATGCGGCCATAGCGGATTTTATTTTGCCAGTAACCTGCTATAATACCGCTGGCAAATAAAAAGAACCCTGTAAAGCAAGCGTAAATTAAAGATAGACTGCGCCAGGGATGCTGATCCTTGAGCAACTTCAGAGCCGCATCGCCTTCTGCGATCTTTTGTCCTGCCAATATATCATAGCCCAAGGCCATTAAAAAAGTAATAGGAAAAACAACAATCAGATTACCAAAAAATGAAGCAATCTGGCTACGGGATATTTTTGCAATAGTAACTGCAAGATTCTGCAAATCTGGTTCTCCATGCTTCTTTGTATCTAAAGAACCTGCAACAGCACTGGCGGTAAAAGCCGGTTGCTTGGTGGCAAGGGTTGACTTTGTGCCTTCAATCAAAATAAACCCAAGGCTGTAATTAACACTGAATAAAAAACCAAGCGGGAAAGGTGCAAGTTTCCACTTGCCAATGAGATTTTTAAAAATGGCAACAAAACAGATGATAAGCCCCCCTGACATGGAACTTAATATCATCTTATAAAAATCTTTTCTTGTATCAGTAATATACTTATGTCCTTTCGAGCCTTTATGCTCTGCAATCTGGTAGGCGAGGTAACCAACTCCCTGGGAAAGAAATTCACGAATACTATTCTTCCTTTTTTCATTTCTCACCAGGAGCCTGAATATATCAACAAATCTTCCCGTATCAAATTTATTATCCGCATCCAGTACATCCAACACTAATTGCATCCGTTCCAGCCTGTTCGACAAGATGAGTAAAAGATATGTCTGTTGTATGCTTGCACCCCTTTCAGAATGGCTTTCCCGGATATGGTCTATCAACTGGTAACAGTCCTCAATTACATTTTTTAGTTGAACCGAAGCTGCTACTATATCATCCTCGCTGGCATTATCCATCAGGAGTTTTTCCAGGTCATGAACTTTATAATTCTGCGACACAAACGGGGTATCTTCAGTACGGTGCTCTTCTGGTAAATAATCCAGTACTACTTTTTCCAATCCTAATTGCGCCACCTGGAAGGAAAGTATCTTCATCGATTGGAGCAATTCTTTTTTTAAAGAATTATGCTGCGGGGTAAAACTAAACCCTACTGCTTCAAAAAAACCTATCCATCGTTGACGGGGAATAACTTCCATCCATTCATAATCACTCTTTTTGAAAAAGACGTTATTGATAACATAGAGAAAATCGTTTTCGTCTTGTAAAGGCGGAAGTAGTTTATGTTTTATCCTGTTAGATAATTCCTGCCAGAAACCCCTTGCCAATGGAATGCCGCTTTCGGTAATGGCAGCAGTAAGATCAGTACTCATCAACTGCGACATCAGGGCATGCTGTGTATTAGCAAGCACAATTTTATTCTTCCGTAATTGGTCTGTTACCCGTTGTAAATTTTTCTCCGGATTTCGTCTTTCTTTGCCGCCCTCAGGACGTATCTCAGAAAAAAGGGATACGAGGAAATCTAACCCCTTCTGCCGTCCATGATGGGGTAATATCACATTTCGGGCAATGATTTGTTCAAAAAAGTCAGGTTTTTTCTTTCGTAACCGGAATATCGCCATTGTTCCGAAAATACAACAACTAAGCCGTTTTATTGTTACGGGAAAGGTAAAGAGATGATTAAATTATTTCGCCCCCGATCATCACTTTATCAATAAGATTACTGCCAAACGAATAAGGAAGGTAGGCCAGCGAAGGAATGGGTTTGGTAAAAATGAGATTAGCTTTTTTACCTACCATAATGCTCCCTAATTCCTCTTGCAACTCCATAGCATAAGCCCCATTGATGGTAGCTGCATTGATAGCTTCTTCTGGCAGCATTTTCATCTGGATACAACTCATGGCGATTGCCAAATTCATATTGCCGGATGGTGACGATCCGGGATTGAAGTCTGTTGCCAGTGCAATAGCGCAGCCGGCATCAATTAATTTTCGGGCCGGTTGAAAAGGCATGCGTAGAAAAAAAGCAGCCGTGGGTAACAGCGTACCAATTGTATTTGAATTAGCCAAAGTTATTATTGCCTCTTCATCCATTGTTTCCAGGTGATCGACACTTACCGCTCCCAGCTTCACTCCTATTTGCGTACCACCTGACAAGTTCAGCTGGTTTGCATGTATCTTAGGCTTCAATCCATACCTGATTCCTGCCTTACAAATCGTTTCTGTTTCTGCCAGAGAAAAGAAACCGGTTTCACAGAACACATCTATATAGTCTGCCAGTTTTTCATTGGCAATTACCGGCAACATTTCGTTGATGATAAGATCAATATATCCCTGGTGATTGTCTTTGTACTCCAATGGATAAGTATGTGCACCAAGAAAAGTTGCCTTGATGGGTATGGGCGATGTTTCTTTCAGCTTTTTGATTACCCGCAACATTTTCAGTTCGCTTTCTACAGAAAGTCCATATCCACTTTTTATTTCAACGGCACCGGTACCAAGCAATATTATTTCCTGTAACCTTGTCCAGGCAGATCGCAACAATTCAAGTTCTGTTGCTTCTGCAATCTTTTTAGCAGAGTTTAGAATACCACCGCCTTTAGCAGCAATTTCTGCATAGCTCATTCCCTGTATCTTATCAATAAACTCTTCTTCCCGGCTGGCTGCAAATACAAGATGTGTGTGACTATCACACCAGGCAGGAAGAACGAACTGGCCAGCTGCATCAATTACATTATCATTTTTGTTGTCTGTCCATCCTAACATATCCATTTCACCGTATTCAGCAATGATTCCATTCTCAATAACGAGGTAAGCATTTTCAATACAAGGCAATTCTGCCAATTGCTTTCCCCGCAAGAGTTGGTTTTCTGTCCGGGTGTTGACAAGACTTTTAATATTGGTAATAATTATGGCTGGCATTACGCTGCTAATTTACTTGGAAAAAACCAGTAAGCCCAACTTGTACAAAAACAAAAACCGTCCTGTTTGTTACGGGACGGTTTCCTATTTAGAAAAAAATTATTAATAAGGTAAGATCACAACACGGGGAATTCCGGCAGGGCCAGTCCATTCTATCTTCATAAAATAACTATTAAGTCCAGGACATGTAGTTGGGCTGCCTGCTGCATTCAAACCAAACGTAACCGAAGCATTAAAAACGGCTGCTACATGTTCCAGCTTCCCGCTAACTAAGCGAAAGTTACAATCCTGCCGCATTACTAATGGTTGGGTGATAGCGGTCGTAAAAGTGTTGCCAAAACGATTGGTGCCCCATTCTGCAACGCCGGTTACACCTCCTACTGTTTGTGTACCTGTTGATGTAATTACAATCCCGTTATTATAGGTAAATACTCTTTGTCTTGCCACCTGCCAGTTTCGTTGTGAGCCATTATCAAAAGTTACCGACATATTACTGCTGGTGATTGTATGAGTTATCGTTGTAAGGATTGGTAAATTAATCAACAAACCGCCGCTTACATTCGTATGAGATTGTGTGCCGTTAATTGTAATGCTCTTATTATCGCTAAGGCGGGTTATTTTAAAATTCTGGAATGTTACATTTATAATGGCACCGGCATTCTTCCAACGAACACCCTGCGCCATTGAAAGAACTATTACACCGGTACGGGTACGGTTGCCAAGGCAATTCGTTCCGTTATAAGTAATAGTAATGGTTCTGGGATTACTCAGTGTATCAACGGCTATTGTGGCATCACAAATAGATTGGATACTTTCAGTGCGGCCAGCAAAACCAGCGGTTGCTTCAATGGCTACGTTTGCATCATTAGCCGCTGCATCCATTTCACCGGAAAAACGAGACTGGTCATCCGAATGGGTTGTAGTTTCTGTCGTGTAATCATTTCCAGTTGCTGTGTCTTTTTGACAAGCTGTAAAAAAGAATGAAAGGGAAAAAATAATGGCTCCAAGGGAAAGAATTCTGGCTTTCATAAATGGTATGTTTTATTTAAATGAAAAAAGACTGTCCATAGACAACAATTAATTCTACGGGTTTAATCTTTGACCATTTTCGATGAAAAAGGTTGCTGGTAACCTCTGTAAACGCCGATTTAGTGTATTTAGTGCGACGGAATGGTTGAAAATTTACGCTGAGGATACTGAAAATTTACTATCTGAAGTTTTAAAAGTGCAGGTGCTTACTCCTCCTTAATCCATTCAATCCTTACCTTTTTACGAATCAGTTCTTTGGCAGGCCTACCGGTATTATCTGAATCACTTACGGCCACAAAAAAAAGGTAGAGCGGCTCGTGAATGTCCTTTAATTTAGTTTCCTTCTTTGTAGCTACAAAATAGATTTGCTTAATGCTTTTAATACCTACCACCCTGTTACTGTCGAGCAAAATTATTTTTTTATTAAACCGGTGCCAACTTTCCTTTGGATTATAAAACCAATAAGCCCATCCACCCGGGTCAACAAGTAATTCTTTTTCCTTATTAAATTGTTCCTCAGCCAATGTCATATTTGGCAAATCAGAAAATCCAGGAACCATTTCGTTTTCTGCAAGACGATAGATAGAATCATTAAAAGCTACATAGCAATAAATGCCGTCCATATTTTCCAGCAACACTTGTATTTTAAATTGCTTTTTTTGAAGAACCATTCGGGTTTCAAAAGAATCAAGCAGAACGGATTCATCCTGCTGTATCCTGACGCTTACATGCTTAGTCTGAGTAAAAGCGATAGAATGAACAGAAAAAAATAATAGAATGAAAATTATCCTGCTATTGACTCTCATAATTATTAAGTGCGGGTCAAAATTATTAATGCTGAGTCTCTGCCTTCAAAGCTTACTCTTCATCCGACCATTCAATTTTCACTTTCCGCCGCATTAATTCAGATATTGGTTTGCCATTTGCATCATAATCCTTTATGGCAATGAAAAATAAGTAAAGCGGAGTTTCTATGTTCTTCAATTTTACTTGTTGCCCATCTGCTACGTCATATAACTGTTTGATTTGTTTTGTACAAACAATGCGTTTATCTCCAAGACCTATTACTCTTCGGTTAAAAGGGTGCCATTCAGCACTGTCGCTATAGAACCAATATGACCAGCCGGTTTCGCTGATATTTAGTTCCTTGTTCATATTAAAGTGATCTTCATCTCTCAGTTCTAATAACTGCAGATAGGAAAAGTCACGAATAGGGCTGTTTTCTGTATAACGATAGACCGAATCTCGTATGCTGGCAAAAACATATACACCGGGAACGTTTTGCAACATTATTTGAAATTTAAATCCTCTCTTTTTGAGTGTCAGGTTTGTCTGGAAGTCACTAAGTGAAATTGATTCATCCTGTACGATCCTGATAAACACATCCTTTTGCTGTGAAAAGGAAAAAAACGGGACAAGAAGAAACAACGACAAGATAATTCCCGGGCATTTAATTGTTTTCATTTTTTTAGTTATAACCAAATTTAAACTATAATTCTGAAAGGAAATACCCGGAGTTTATCACCCGGTTACAGCCTTTTTCATCAACCAATCTGTCTGAGGATCATCTCCCAACATAAACACATGGGTGGCAAATATTTCAAAGCCCCATTTTTTATAAAAATCAATTGCACGATGGTTGTCCTGCCAAACTCCGAGCCAAATCAACTCTTTCGCTTTTTTAACGGCGGTTTTAATACATTCTTGCATCAATGCCTTCCCGACTCCTTTCCCGATTGAATTTGTAGTGGCATATAGCCGGGCAATTTCAATAACATTGGCATTATTTAGTTCGGGCGGGCAATTGTTTTCCCTTAGACGTACATAACCAACCAATTCGTTGCCTTCATAAGCCAACAGGAAGATGTTATCCGGATCCCCTACTTCTTTCATCAGAGCTTCTTTTGTGAACTGCTCGTTCATGAACTTGTCCATGTGTTCTTTTTCATTCAGCGGGGCAAATGTTTCATAGAAAGTCTGGCGACTTATATCTGCAATTAATGCTGCATCATCAATAGTTCCAATACGGATGAATATCATAACTAAAAAAATTGATATTTTTTCTGACAATTACATAGTGCAGTAATTGATAAAAATGACCTGCTCCTCTGGCTAAAGTGGAAGACTATTCCAATTATGTTCCCGGCGGCAAGCAAGAACAGACAAATACAAATGTCAAGTAAAATATTCTAATCCGCCCGTATGTAAGTAACCAGGCTACAAATCAATCAACGTTTTCAATAACCATAGCTGATGCTCCGCCACCACCATTACAAATCCCTGCTGCACCAGACCTGGCTTTATTTGCTTTTAATACATTTATAAGTGTTACAATAATCCTTGCACCGCTGCACCCCAATGGATGGCCCAATGAAACAGCACCGCCATGTACATTTACTTTTGTCGAGTCAAGTTTCATTCGTTTGGTATTTTCTATCCCAACTACAGCAAAAGCTTCATTCAATTCCCAATAACTGATGTCTTCCATTTTCAAACCAGCTTTTGTCACGGCTTTGGGAACAGCTAGTGATGGAGTAGTTGTAAACCATTCCGGAGCCTGTTCAGCATCCGCATAGGATTTTATGATAGCAATTGGTTTTAATCCTAATTCATTTGCTTTCTCTTTACTCATCAATACCAATGCAGCTGCGCCATCATTCATAGTAGAAGCGTTGGCTGCCGTTACTGTTCCGTCCTTACTGAATGCAGGATTAAGTGTTGGTATCTTATCAAATTTTACATTAAAAGGTTCTTCATCTTTTGCAAACACAACAAGATCTCCTTTACGTTGTGGTATCTCTACCGGCACTATCTCATTTGCAAATAGTCCTTTCTCCCATGCTGCCTGCGATCTTTTATAACTATCAACAGCAAAGGCATCCTGCTCTGCACGGCTGATACCACAAGTGCTTGCACAAAGTTCTGCTGCATTTCCCATCGCCTTGCCATCATATACGTCTGTCAACCCATCTTTTGATAACCCATCTGTTAATACTACATCGCCATACTTATTTCCCCACCTGAGTTTGGGGCTGTAATACGGTACATTACTCATACTTTCCATACCACCAGCTACTACAATGTCTGCATCTCCAAGCATAATACTTTGAGCAGCCTGTGCAATAGCTTTCATTCCACTGGCACACACTTTATTGATGGTAGTACAATTCACTTCGTTGGGCAAACCGGCAAATTTAGCAGCCTGCCTGGCAGGTGCCTGGCCGAGGTTGGCCTGTAGTACACATCCCATCAGTACATCCTGCACTTGCTCTGGTTTAATTCCTGCTTTTGACACGGCGCCTTTGATAGCAGTTGCTCCTAATTGGGTGGCTGTTACATCTTTCAATGAACCCCCGAAACTACCCATTGGCGTACGGACGGCGGAGATGATATAAACTTCTTTCATATAGCGTTTGATTTGAGTTGCAAAGGTAAAGATTGTCGGTCTTGTTGTGGAACGAAAAATCTGGCCGGCAATAACGGGCAATAAATTTTGTACCCGGCATACCTCATAATATCCTGCCACCTAAAAAAAGAGTTAATACCTTCTTCCGGGTATCTGCTAAAGCTGTTAGTTTCTTAGCTTTCAGGAATAAAATTATTGCCGAGATGAAAAAACCGGTATTTACCATCGCATTTGTATCATTTATACAGTTGCTCTATGCGCAGACGTCTTCAAATCCTGTTATCCCTATGGGAATCAGGTTGAGAGATTCTATAGCCTGCACACCGGTAAAAGACCAAAGTCAAAGTCCTACCTGCTGGGTATTTGGCACCAATTCACTTTTTGAAAGTGATTTGATAAAACGCTATGATATCCGGTTAAATCTTTCCGAAATGTTTATTGCCCGATATGCCTATATCGATAAAGCAAAACAATTCCTGGCCACAAATGGGAAAACGTATTATGAAGGTGGCGGACAATTTCATGATGTAATAAGGGTAGTAAATAATTATGGCATGGTGCCCGAAGAAGTATATAACGGAAGACCCAATGAACAGTTCAGTCATAATCATGCAGGACTTGATACTGCGATGAAAGTATTTACGTATGATCTGCTGAACCAGGGAAAAACAGTGCTGAGTATAGAAGACCTTCAGCAGATGAATGATACATTGGATAAATACCTAGGCAAAGTACCGCCTGCATTTTTCTATCAGCAAAAGCTGTACACCCCAAAAACATTTGCAGAGGAAATAGTGAAATTCGGTAACGACTATATTGAATTGGTTTCCTTTGCCGACCAACCTCTTTACAAACAATTCGTACTGGCTGATAAATATAACTGGGCCAACGATAGCTTTTATAACATTTCGCTTACAGATATGCAGATGGTGGTAGATACAGCACTTTACAAAGGCTGGTCTTTAGGTTGGGAAGGAGATGTAACTGAAACTGGCTTTAACTATGTTAGCGGATATGCCTCTTTTCCGGATTCTGCGTACCAATATGACGAGGAAAGGCTGGATAATTATAAATCAGAAGTGACAGAAAGAGATCATATGCTGCAAATTGCGGGGATAGGCAGGGATGAGAACAATAAAAAATGGTATTATCTCAAAAATTCCTGGGGTACTTATTTCAGCAAATACAAAGGTTACCTGTATATGGAAGAGAACTATTTCCGGCTAAAAACAGTGATCCTATTTGTAAACAAACAGGCGCTGCCGCAAAGTCTGAAAGAAAAATTGGGTATCAACTAATGCTGTTTCTTTTATTGCAATGAGAATTCAATTTCTAATAAATCGGATATGTTCTTTATATAACAAGCCGCCCTGCTGCTATCAGGACGGCTTGTATGGATATTGCTTTAAAAATAAATTAAGAAGCCCTTTCAAATTTCAACAGCGAGCCTGAAGCGGTATAAGTGGCTTCATACTTTACAGTACCTCTCATAAAATGAGCTTTCCAGGTGCCATCGCTCCTTAATTTCCATTCATACACATTATCAGTTGGGAAACGCTGACGAAATGCATCCAGCACAATTTGCGGTACAGGTGCATCCAGGCAAATAATACTGTGTGATGACTGGTGGCCGCTATCATCATATCCGGCAGAGTGGCGCTGGCTGCTATGATTAAATTGTACCGTAAAACTGCTGCTGCTGTTACGCTGCCATTCAACCCCGGTAGCACCGCTAAAATCATTACTGAAAGCTGTTCTTGATGCTTGTGGTACAGCAGAAGCATCCACTACGGTGGTACTGCCGGTTCCATTGTCTTCAACACCAGATTTAGAGCAGGAGGTAAAAAAAAGGGCACTAAAGGCGGCCAGGATAATTGTGTTCTTCATAAATAAAGTATTTAAAAATGATAAAAAGCTGGTTACATTAATAAGTAAAAGCGAAAGGTTGTTATGTAACCAGCAGTCCGGGAAAATATTTTGGCCGTCATATGTTTTACCGATACGATTCATTAATTTCAAATAAAAAATGGCCAGATCACACCATCGTAAAAAGCATAAAGAACACCTGCGCCAATACCAGCATAGCCAGGAAGGTGTTTCCTCTGAATCAAAAAAAGGAAAAATTAGCGGGACAATTGCCATTGTTGGCGTAATCCTTGGGGTAGCAGTAGGCTATTTTGCTACTGACGGCAACCTTACCTGGGTAGCATTTGGGGCGGTGGCAGGTGGTATAATCGGGTTCCTTTCAGGTCGCTACCTTGACAGGTAAGGGAATTATTGATGTTTTTAAAATTTCTAAATTATAAGCCTAACCGGTTGCAAGAATGCCGACATTTTACACAAGCCGTTTAAGTTATGTACATTTGTAAAAAATAACCGTATGACACTTTTTGTAGCCGGTCTGCCCTATGACCTTGATGATGCTGAACTGGAAGAAATATTTGAAAAATTCGGCACTATTGCTTCTGCCAAAGTTTCCATGGACAGGGAAACAGGAAAGAGCCGTGGTTTTGGTTTTGTAGAGATGCCCGTTGATGCTGAAGCTAAAGAAGCTATTGAGCATCTGAATGACATTTCATTAGGCAAAAAACCTTTGGTGGTGAAAAAAGCAGAAGATCGCCAGGGCGGCTCAGGTGGTGGCGGTGGGTACCGCGGAGGCGGCAACAGCGGCGGAGGCGGTGGCTACAATAAAGGTGGCGGAGGCGGTGGTTATAACCGGGATAGAAATCGTTATTAAAATTTATAAACAAAGCCTCCAAACGGAGGCTTTGTTATTTTAGGATGTTTATTTAAACCCAAACCATTTTTTTTCATTTTTATCAAATAGCCACCAGGTACTATTGGCATAGGCAAAATTGAAATTATCGTATACCACTGTGTCATCAGGTAGTTGCAATACTTTCGTAAGCACTCCTTTCCGGTTATACATTTCTATCTGCAACAATGAATAATTAAGTACGGCAAATTCTGCATTTACTATCCCTGTATAGCATAAGGCGCTACTATTGTACATATCAGCCATTTCTTCATCTTCCACCAATTCACCCTCCATTGATTCTGCAGTTTTCATTTTCAATTCTACCATTTCATCCAATGCCTCCCCATTCAATGAATAATAAAGAATACGGTTCCCACTCAAAAAACAGATTTTTTTCTTCAGCACATCGAAAACACCGAGGCTTTGTTTATCGGGCTGCACCATTCCATCCTGCAAAAGCACAATATCTTCAGGAATTCCTTTTGCGTCTAACTTATAACTTATCCATCCATTCTCATCATACCCGTTTGCCTCTAACCTTTTTGTAATCGTATTGTACCACATCCCCCGCACATCAAACATAGTGGTGATGTCTTCGGGTGAAACCAATCTATAAGTTGCGTCAAAAACAGCCAAAGGATATTCTGCATTTCCGGCATACGATGCATAATACTTTTTCAGTACCGGGTGCCAGACTACAGTCGCCCCATTATTTCCCGCTTCTGTGGGCATGCTCAATGATGCTACTTTTTTAACTGGCTTAGCTGCAAGAAGCTGAGCCATCACATTCATACTGATGAGTACCAGCGAAAAAGAAACGATAAGATATTTTTTCATTGCTTTGATTTGAGTGAAGATGAGATTTTTTTATATGTGCAAAAATACCCTGCTTCCGGTATTTTATTGATCTGAAAACAATCAGAAAAATTTCATCAGGTTTTAGCCCTGGCTCATCCTACCACAACCTTATTTGAAATGTTTTTTTGAACTCCAAAAGTATCTCCTTATAAAAATCTTCGGCAGGAGCAGCCTTTACTGCTTTTTGATAATAAATAAAAGCATCTGCCAGGTAATGGCCACTTTGTAACAGAAAGGCTATTCTAAAATACCGGGCGGCGGCATCTTCTGGTACATCAACGGCTTTCTGAAAATTGATTATTTGCTGATTAACGGTTTTTACCAAAAGGTATTTCAAAACACCGGCTGTGTATTCACCAGTCTTTTTTGTTGCTATAGACCATTGGTAAGTGTTACCAGGCTTCATATATCGCTTCAGGTTATCAATGCTAACCGTACGACCAGGTATACTATCATTATAAACAATCTTACCGGCTTTTGTGTCATACAGCCTGAAATAATACTTGCCGGAATAATCTCTGCTTGTCTTCCATGATAAAGGGAATTCACCTGCTGCATAGTAAACAGTATCTAAAGCCTCATTGAACAAGATTTCCATATCATCTTCACCCCTGACCGGTGCCTCGTTTCTCACTACTGCTGCAATATCACCCGAACTATTCTTTTTGAAATCCTCGCTACGCATATATAACTGTTCCCAGATATATTTAAAATACTTTGATGTTACAGAATTATGGCTATTGGATTCACAAGAATCCTTCCACCGAAGGACAGGAAAGCTACCTTCTTTTGTTACCGTAAGCGGTTTACCTTGTTTGCAAACCATTGTAAGTTTAGATAGTTTCTGTGTTTTGATGGTAGAACCGGGTTTTAAGACCTTACCGATCTTGAGTTTAGATTCTTTTTCATTTTCAACAACTGTCACATTCCCTTTTAATGAATAAACCAGCAACTCATCCCCTTGCTGTCCATAAGAAGAGTAAACAAAAAACAAACTGGTAAGTACAAGTATATTTTTCATTGTCTAATCTTTTTGATAAAATATGTTACAGCTATAAGGTTCCAGCCGCCAATATCCCTCTTTCCCTCCGATTACTTCTGAGATCATGTTTCCGGCCACGAAGACATGATAGTTACCAGGTTGTGCCACCATGGATTTTTCCTTACCTGAACCGTTAAGCACAACCAGTATTTTCTTCCACGTATCCCCTACTGAAGCTCCATCGATGGTATATGCAATAATTCCTTCAGGAAATCCATCCAGGAACTTTATACCGGCAACGATTTGCTTTGCTGATTTCATCCGGAAAGCCGGATGCTCTTTTCTCATTTTGATCAATTCTTTTACATAGGCAAAATCATATTGATGCTGGCTTTTCAAACTCCAGTCAATAGCATTGATACTATCTGTTGATTCAAATGAATTTTCTACTCCTTTCTTACTTCGTAAGAACTCTGTACCTGCATGGAGAAAGCTAATGCCCTGCGAAGTCATAACGATAGACAACGCAAGCTTGTGCATTTCTTTTCGTTCCTCCACTGTAGCATCTTTTGCAGAAATAGCCAATTTATCCCACAGCACATGGTTATCGTGACATTCACAATATGTAACAGTACTGTAAGGTTGGGCCGAATACGGAGCTTTGGAATAATTCACTTTACTGTAATCCACCTGCGGATGTTTACAGGAAGCCACAATACCAAATTTTATACTTTCTTCCAGCCCTTTTTTGCCACTGGCAAATCCTTTGTCTTCATGTTCAAACACACTTCCTTTTATTCCGTCCCGCAAATCATCACTGAAAACAGCGATGCGGTCAAGTTTTGAAGCATTTGCTTTTAATGCTCTGAGAGAATCTGGCAATGGAGATGCCCCTGCTGTCCACCCTTCACCATAAATCAGGATATCTGGTTTTATTTTATGCAGCTCTCTTGAAATAAGATTCATGGTTTCAATATCATGCACCCCCATCAGGTCAACCCGGAAACCATCGACATGATACTCCTTCACCCAATATAACATTGACTCAAGCATGAACTTCCTGAACATCGGCCTTTCGCTGGCTGTTTCGTTACCACAGGCAGTAGCATTGGAAAATTTGCCATCTTTTGTCTGCCGGTAATAATATCCCGGTACTAACTGGTTAAAATTAGATGTCTCTGTTAAGGCAGTGTGATTGTAAACTACATCCATCACTACTCTCAAGCCATTTTCATGAAATGTTTTCACCAGTTGTTTGAATTCTTTAATTCTAGTTATACCATCATAAGGATTGGAGGAATAAGACCCTTCTGGTACATTATAGTTCAATGGGTCATAGCCCCAGTTATACTTTGCATCGGGCTTTGTCTCATCGACTGAGTTAAAATCATAGAGGGGAAGAATATGAACATGGGTAACCCCTAATTCTTTGATGTGGTCAAGACCTGTTGGAAGTCCTTCTGCATTTTTAGTTCCCTTTTCAGTAAGGCCCAAAAACTTTCCTTCGTTTTTTATACCTGATGTTGGAGAGATGCTTGCGTCTCTTACATGCAATTCATAGAGAACGGCATCGGTTGGATTTTTAAAAACGGGACTTTTATCTTTCATCCAATTAGCAGGATTTGTTTTGCTGAGATCAACAATCATCCCTCTTTTTCCATTTACGCCTACTGCTTTGGCATAAGGATCCGGAACTTCATTAAGCCATTTTCCATTGATCTTGACCCGGAAAGCATAAAAGGATCCTTTCTTATCCCCGGAAAGTGTGACAACCCAGGTTCCATCGCTGCTTTTCTGCATAGCTTTCCTCAAATTGTATGCAGACCCGCCATTACCATCAGAATATATCAACAAGTCTGCTTCTTCAGCTGTTGGTGACCAGATTCGAAATATAGATTTACTTGCAGAATAGGTAAGACCAAGATCAGTCCCTTTATAAACAGGATATTTACTAAAATCAGACTTCTGTGCTTTGCCAGAAAATAAATGAGCAATAAAACCCAGTAACATAATGCAACGCTTCATTAAAAAATGAATTTGCAATAAAGATACTGCTATTTAAAAGGAGAAATATACCCGCTACCACTTATCAAAAAGTGATAGTGGCACCCACCAATTCAAGTCCCCGGGCGGCCAGCATAAAGTGTGTTTTATTTTTATAAACATTGCCGGTCGACGGAATAAAGAAATACTCGCCTTTCTTGCCACCGATTCGTGGATCTTTTATCAACATTTCCGATTTGAACTTTCCATTTGCATCAATTACCTGGATAAGATTGATCCTTTTACTACCAAATTCAATGAACTGCTTTTTCTCATCATGCCGGGAAAGCTCATCGGCAAACAGGACATTAATGTCACCCCCATTAACCCAACTATAAGATGACACAAAACGGCCGCCATCACTTACTGATTTCAAATCTTTATCAACAGTATAATTCCAGCTTTGTGAACTGTCGGCAGCAAATTTTGTGAAGTGTATGCTGCCATAACTATAGCTATAAGTATATTCCATTGGCTTACCTGTAACTGATGTTGAACCAATAAAGCGATGTTCTCCAACAAGGCATATGGCATTGTCCGGCAAAGCAAGTAGTTGAGTGGCAACTACCAAAGAAGGTTTTACGGTGTTTAATTTTGCAGCATTCAATTCACCATTCGAAGCATTTACATCCAGGTAAAATACACCATCGGGAGTTTCTACATTAACGCCGACCTTCTTATTCATATATGAATAGCCAGCGAGCAGCATATCACCGTTTGCCTTAAATAATTCTTTGTGGGTAGCGATTACAAAACCATTACCAAGTTCTATCTTTTTTTCAACCACTGTTTTGCCATCGCCGGCAAAAGTGAACATGGAAAACTGGTCAAATGATTTTTTCAAATTGATTTGTTTCAAAAGAAAAGCCACTCCGTTATTATTTACAAAGATGGTATTCTTTGGAGCTTTTGAACTTTCATACATAAATGTGTAATCTTTTTTCCATAGCTGTTTAAAATTTTCGTCGTAAACCGTAACGACACACTTTTCCATTCCCTCTTTCTCAGAAGGCAGCTCACTTATCACAGCTACTTTACTTCCATCGGGGCTCACATTCACACTAAAGTTTCCTGAATTAAAAGCGGACTCCGCAGTAAAGGAAGTAAGCGACATTTTCTTCTGCCTTTTTCCCGAAATATCAAAAGGATAATAATACAAGTAAGACATTTTAGCTCCGCTTGCTTTGCTAAACTCTGATTTAAACATCACCAGTTTGTCTTTCAACGCAAATACACCCTCATAAATATTGGCATCGCCCATTTCCAGTGTCTTATCAATAGTGTTGGTTCCTATCGGCTTTCGATTGGCATCATAAGCGTCCAGTTGCAAATCATACATCACCGGAGCCATCATCCTGTACTTTTTTTGCAGGACATAAAAATTATCTCCGACTTTGTAGGTGGAAAATTCAGCCTCAGGGACCCCTTGTACATTGCGGGGCTCTATGAACTCGACTGTTTGAGCAATTAGATTTGAACCAATGACAGCAATTGCCAGAAGCGATACCAATAATTTTCTCATACAAATATTATTTCTTTTTTGCAGCAAACCATTCATTGTATTCGGCAATAATAGCCATCAGGTTCAGAAAGCCATATCCCTTTTCTTTATTGGCCACTTTCTGCGAAAGTGCAGGGTAGTCTGAAATATAATCACTTAACTTTTTGGCAAAACTAAGTCCGAAGTAAGAGACTGTTATCGGATCACTGTGAGAAGGGTCTTTGGGTTTGTGAAATACTCCCTGTGCCTGTGCAGCCGCATCTTCCGAATAAAAAACGAACTCCGTAATGCCTCCATCGTTTGTTACCAGCAAAAAACGAAGCGGTTTATTCAGCAATCCGCCACTGTAATTAAGCGTCCGGTATAATTTATCTGCTACTTTATAACTTTTAATATCCTCCGGTTTGAATTCAGCAGTGGGCTTCTTATCCATTTCATTGGTGTAAAATCTGCATTTCTTCTGGTTACCCTTTTTATCATCATGCATAAAATATCCGCTAATAGTGTCATTAGCATTGGTAACATAAAATCCGGGATAAATTTTACCGATCTTATATACAGTTTCTGACCAATCGGGTTCCTTTGGCTGTGCCTTTGCAATGACCAGTGTTAAACACAATACAACCAACAGTCCAGCTCTTTTCATATTTGATTTTTAAGGGTGTAATAATAGCATTTTTTTCAGTGGCGGCGAAACCCGGAAAAAGCAAACCAACAGATGCTGGTAAATAATTAATAGTTGCAATTTCTGTTGCCAGTATTTTGGCTCCTGCCAATGTTTGCTGTAAATTGTTCTTTCAATTATTCAACTGATATACTTGCTTTATGGGAGACCTCCAGATTAAAAAACAGCCGAAAAAATATGATGTGGTAATTGTAGGTTCAGGTGCAGGCGGTGGGATGGCCGCTTATGTGCTTGCCAATGCGGGACTTAAAGTTTGCATTATAGAAGCCGGCTACATGTATGACCCGCAAAAAAATATTACGCAATTAAAAAATCCATGGGAAAGCCCCCGGCGTGGTGCCAGTACAAAAATCCGCCCCTTTGGTGATTTTGACGCCTGCTATGGCGGCTGGTCTCTGGAAGGCGAACCCTTTACTAAAGAAAAAGGCACAGACTGGTCGTGGTGGCGGGCAAGAATGCTCGGAGGCCGTACCAATCACTGGGGAAGAATTTCACTTCGATTTGGCCCAAAAGATTTTAAAAGAAAAAGTATTGATGGTCTTGGCGATGACTGGCCCATTGGTTACGAAGATATCAAACCCTATTACGATAAGGTAGATAAGTTGATTGGTGTATTCGGCACCAACGAAGGATTGGAAAATGACCCCGATGGTTTTTTCTTAAAACCGCCTAAACCAAGACTGCATGAATTGTTTATTAAGAATGCAGCTATGCAGGCTGGTGTAAATGTCATCCCCTCCCGTCTTTCTATTCTTACCGAAAAATTGAATGATCAGCGGAGTGCCTGTTTCTTTTGCGGACAATGTAACCGCAACTGCAGTATGGCTAAAGCAGACTTCTCCTCCCCCAACGTATTAATATATCCTGCTATGAAAACAGGAAATATTGATGTAGTAGCAAATGCAATGGCAAGAGAAGTACTTACCAATAATGAAGGACTGGCAACAGGAGTTTCTTATATCAGTAAGGATGATATGATGGAATACCAGGTAGAAGGGAAAGTAGTGATTCTTGCTGCCAGTGCCTGCGAAAGTGCAAGGTTATTGCTTAACTCAAAATCCCAACGTCACCCGAACGGATTAGCCAATAACAGTAATGTTGTGGGGAAATATTTACATGATTCTACCGGCGCTGCATTAGGTGGCATCCTTCCGCAATTGTTTGACCGGAAAAGATATAATGAAGATGGCGTTGGTGGTATGCACATCTATTCTCCCTGGTGGTTAGACAATAAAAAATTGGATTTTCCGAGAGGATATCATATTGAATATTGGGGCGGCATGAGTCAGCCTTCCTATGGTTTCAGTTGGGGTATTGAAAATCTCAACGGCAAATATGTTGTAAAAGGTAAACAAAAAGAAGGTGGTGGATATGGGGCATCATTGAAGGAAGATTATCGCTATTTCTATGGCTGTGGTGTGGGCATGGCAGGAAGAGGAGAAGCAATTCCGTTAGAAAGTAACTATTGCGAAATAGACCCCAACGTGGTTGATAAATTCGGCATACCTGTTTTAAAATTCAATGTGAAGTGGAGTGAGCATGAAATAAAACAGGCCAAACACATGAAAGAAACTTTTAAAGAAGTCATGCATAATATGGGTGCTGTGATCACCTGGGGTGGCGATGATGATGAAAAAAATCAATGGGGTTTATCCAAACCCGGTGAAATCATTCATGAAGGCGGCACTGTAAGAATGGGAAATGATTCAAAAAAATCTGCCCTGAATAAATGGAGCCAGGCACATGATTGCAAGAACCTTTTCTGTGTAGATGGCGGGCAATTTGTTAGCCAGGCAGATAAGAATATTACCTGGACGATACTCGCCTTAAGTATGCGGGCATCGGAATATATTATTGATGAAATGAAGAAACTGAACTTGTAGCATTCTGCGAAAGAAACAACCTGATTAAAACAAAAAACTATAAACAATAAACTTTTTATATGGATCGTCGCAAATCTTTAAAACTGATCGTAACAGGTGCTATCGCCGCTCCGGTTGCAATAACTGGTTGCAAAACCGATGATAAAAAGGCAACCCCTGAAAAAGATGACCCTGTATTTACGATTGACCGCAACCCCGATGAGTTAAAGTACGAGAAGGAATTGCTCGCCAAAGAAAATTTCTTTACCCCACATGAATTTGCAACCATCACAGTGCTTGCCGACATCATTATACCCAAAGATGAAGTAAGCGGAAGTGCCAGCGAAGCTAAAGTGCCGGAGTTCATTGAGTTTATTGTAAAAGATATGCCAGATCACCAGGTACCGATGAAGGGAGGGCTGCGCTGGTTGGATATGCAAACGCTGAAGCGATATGAAAAAACATTCAAAGATTGCAGCCAGCAACAGCAAATTGAATTAGTAGATATGATAGCATATCCCCAAAAAGCAAAACCGGAAATGAGCCAGGGAGTACAGTTTTTTCGCTTAATGCGTAATTTGACCGCCACAGGCTTTTATACATCTAAAATTGGTGTGAAAGATTTAGGTTATGCCGGTAATATTGCAACACAATGGGATGGTGTTCCTGCCGAAGTGCTTCAGCAATATAAGCTGGCCTATACAGAAAAGGAGATAAATGAATGTGTAAGCTTTACCGCTAAGTAAGAAAAAAGTTGCCTAACTTTCTGAATACAACCGACCGTTAAAACCTTCTATATGAAAAAGAAAATAGTACTTCCAATCCTGTTACTTTTTGTTGGTGCATCTCTATCAGCACAAAATAATGTTGGCCTCTTTGACCAATGTAATTATGGTGGTAAAAGGAGTTTCCTGATTCCCGGCTCCTATAAGGGCTACCAGATGGGTATTAGCAATGATAAACTGTCATCCCTTCAAATACCCAATGGTATGAGAGTAACTATTTATGAACATGATAATTTTAAAGGGCGGTCTGCCACCTATACATCAAGTATAACCTGTCTCACAGATGGCTGGGATGATAACACCTCCTCTATCGTAGTGGAAAGTCTCAATAATCAGCCAACATATAATCAAAATGATTATGTTACTTTTTATAATGATTGCTATTCCAAAGGCTATTCACAAAGCCTGCGTCCCGGCACTTATTATGGCAATCAGTTAGGGGCATTAAAATTAAATATTTCCTCTTTTTCCATTTATGGAAATTTAAGGATTAAGGTTTATACAGGAAGTGATAATGCTTCTGGCTATTCATACACCTTTGAAAACAGTGAAAGTTGCCTGAGCAGTACTTACAGCGATAAAATCCGGTCCGTAGTAATAGAATACAAACCTTCTCAGCCCACTACCACTTATCCTTCAGGTGGAAGTAGTTCGTATGCTACTGTATATGCTGATTGTTATTATGGTGGCAGCAGTTTGCGGCTGGCTCCGGGTTATTACCAGGGTGATAAACTCGGCTTGCTGAAATACGATATATCTTCCATTGAAATTCCTTCTAATTTAAAAGCAAAGGTTTTTATTAATAATGAATACCTGAGTGGTACATCGTATTACATCAGCGAGAATACCAGTTGCTTATCCAATACATTAAACAACAGGATCGGCTCATTACTCATTGAAGAGACAAGTGGGGGTTATAACAATCCACCTTACCAAAATCAAACCGCTGAAAGGGTAATTTTGTATGCTGATGCCAATTACAAAGGATTATCTGCATCTGTACTTCCGGGAACATACAGCACTATGCAACAGGCTGGCTTTATCGATAATAACCTGAGCTCTTTATACCTTCCACAGGGTTACAGGGTAGTGTTATATGAGTTTGAAAATTTTGGTGGCAAATCCTATACTATAACAGCAACTAAAAGTGGATTTTCAATATCAGGATGGAATGACAAAGCATCCTCGATTGCTATTTACAGGCAATAAATTAAGAATGATCATGTAGATGTTTTTTCATCTATCAACTCATCATATACCGGGCTCTCCGTTTTAAACAACCTGTCCAGCCAGGTAAAGTACAAGCCAAAATTGTATTTGTATTGCTTGTGATGGAGTGCATGATGGGTAGCCCCAATCATTGACTTTCCGAAAAGATTTCGGGTGAACCATCTCGGATAAATTTCAATATCAAGATGATTAATGACACTGCTTACAGACATAATAGTTAGCATTATTATCAGCACAAATAAGTTCATCGGAAGAAAAAGCAAAATGAGTGGAAGAAAAATGGCCTGTATCAACCCTTCTATCGGGTGAAAAGAAAAAGCTGTCCATGGCGAAGCAATATGACTATCATGGTGCCACTTATGTACTACCCTGAAAACCGAAGGAATATGCATCCACCGGTGAAGCCAGTAATAATATATTTCCTGTAAAATTAAAGCGGCTATCAAACTTACCGGCAACCACCATAGCGGATAAGCATGGATGTCTTCATAAATTTTCATGTACCCTTTTTGCCAAAGTAATAACAAGACTGCCCCGGAGATACCAAATAAAATAGCTGTCATATTACTCCGAATGATCTCCTTTCTGAACTGGCCGGGGTTATAGTCCCGCTGATTGATCTTTTTACTTTTCCATTTTTCCCACCGCCACACATGAAATACCCGGTAAAATAACCACGACAGCAGGAAATAACGGCCTACCACCACTGCATATACAATAAAACTTACAATGAGAAACCACAAAGGATTTGAAACATCAGGAAGATTATCCACCAATTCTTGATTTAAACAGTAAAAAGAAAGATTAAAACTAACGAAAGTTGTTCTAAAAAATAAAGGCTGCAAATAGCAGCCTTCTTTATTATGCAGTTGGTTTTGATTCTCTATGCATACTCTTCCTTCGCCGTCTTGCTGTAATCGTCGACTAATTTCCGTTGTAATTCAAACGGCACAGCCTCATAGGCAAGGAAACTCATTTTAAATTTAGCCCTGCCCTGTGTAATAGAACGAAGGGAAGAACAATAACTATCCATTTCAGCCAGCGGTACTTTAGCAAGCACTTTTTGAAAATGTCCTTCACTATCTATTCCCTCTACAATAGCACGGCGGCTTTGCAAATCTCCCATAACAGCTCCTGTCAAATCATCAGGGCATAACACCTCAACATGGTAAATAGGCTCCAGTATCTGGGGATCAGCCTGCTGAAAGGCCTGGCGGAAAGCCTGCAATCCTGCAATCTTAAAAGATATATCATTGCTGTCGACCGGGTGCATTTTTCCATCATATACACATACCCGTATATCTCTTGCATAAGAGCCAGTTAGCGGACCGTTGTGCATTTTCTCCATCACTCCTTTTAATATGGAAGGAAGGAACCGGGTATCTATAGCACCGCCAACAATACAATTATAAAAGACAAGCTTGCCTCCCCACTCTAATTCATGCACATCCCTGGCCCTTACATTCAGGTCACTGGGTTCGGGCATTCCTTCATACCAGGGTTCTATCTGCATATATACTTCGCCAAATTGGCCGGAGCCGCCACTTTGTTTTTTATGACGGTAATTAGCATCTGCCATTCGTCTGATCGTTTCCCGGTAAGCAATTTTAGGTTTTACAAATTTCACTTCTAATTTATGCTGGTGTTCTATCTTCCATTTGGCAACCGCCAGGTGCATGTCTCCCTGGCAATGTATAAGCGTTTGTTTCAACTCCGGAGAAACCTCAACTAATAAAGTCGGGTCTTCTTCCCGAAGCTGGTGCAAAGCCTGTGATAGTTTTTCTTCCTCCCCTTTTTTAATTGTTTCAATAGCAACTGTCATATTATGAGAAGGAAACTGTATCGGAGGTAATTCATAATTTTTCCCTTTTGTATGCAGGGTATTATTGACATGTGTGTTTTTTAATTTTAAGGTGGCTCCAATATCACCTGCAACCAACTCATGTGTAGAAGTTCTTTTATTACCCTCTACCAGGAACAATTGGTTTATTTTTTCTGTGACTCCGGTACTTTCATTTTCCAGTTCCATTCCTACTTTAATTGTACCAGAATACACTTTAAAGAAAGAGAGTTCTCCCACATGCGGCTCAGAAATGGTTTTATAAATAAAAATACAGGCGGGACCATTGGCATCACAAGTTAATTTATCACCGCTCTTAGTTATTTGCGGAGCCATTTCATTAGCACTGGGACAAACATTGTCGATAAAACCCATCAGTCTACCGCTTCCCATATTTCTTTCTGCTGATAAGCAGAACAGCGGAAACAGGTCATGAGCAATCATCGCTTTCTTCAATCCTTCTTTCATTTCATCCTCATCCAGTTCTCCTTTGTCGAAATATTTTTCCATCAGCGTTTCATCATTGCTGGCAATTGCTTCAATCAGTTCTTTGTGCAATTCATCTGCTTTTGCTTTTTCCTCTTCAGGTATTGCCTGCTTTTCGGGCTTGCCTCCTCCATCATTAAATTTATACATTACCATTCGCAGCACATCTATTATTTCATGAAAACCGGCGCCCACCTGTCTTGGATACTGCACCATCACTATTTTGTTGCCAAAATGTGCTTTTGCTTCCCGTACTGCTTTATCAAAATCGGCATTATCATCATCTATTTTATTTACGGCAAAAATCATCGGGGTTTTGAATTGCTCCGTATAATCCCATATTACATCAGTACCGACTTCTACTCCCATTACAGCGTTTATCAGCATTACCCCGGTATCTGCAACTCGTAGAGCAGAAATTACTTCGCCTACAAAATCATCATATCCTGGTGTGTCCAGAATATTGATTTTATAACCCTGCCATTTTGTGTGAAGTAATTTACTGAAGATGGAGTTACCCCTCTCCTGTTCCAATTCATGGTAATCTCCGGTAGTGTTTCGTTCGGCTATGCTGCCGCGGCGGTTTATTATTCCTGCCTCAAACAACATACACTCCGCTAAGGTTGTCTTACCTGAGCCGACATGACCCAGCAAGACAATATTTTTTACATGTGAAGTATCAAATTCAGGCATGGCAAAAAATTTATAATTGAAGAAATCGTTTTTTACAATCACAAATCTTCAAAAGGATAGCAACTAATCGTATGAAGCCTGTTAGGCTTCAAGATGATTAATATCAATAATATGCCGGATTGGATCTACTGCGATCGCTTTAAAAATTCGCTGAATTCATTGCGCAGCTGACTCAATGTTTGTTCCAGCGATTGATATTCTTCTAACAAACTTTCATGCCTGGTGTAGCTATCTTCATTTACATTACCATTAAAAGCTACTTTCTCAAAGTTCATTTTGCGGTCATGAGCTTTGATGGCCTGTTTGAGATCATGAATGTTGATTAATTGAATGTGAAACTGGTTGTGGAGATGTTCTACGTCTTGTAGTTGTTCTTTGGAGAGTGGTTGGCCTGCTACTTTCCGGAGTCTTGCTTCATCGTTACTGAATTCTTCACGATAGTTACGAAGCTTTTCCCTCCAGGTGTTGCACTCCCCGGAGAGCTGTGAGATGTCTACCTGAACCATGGTGTTAAAATTTAAAGCTTGTCAGACATCATGATAAGTTATATGACAAGCGGGGTTAAAAAATAAAAAGCTTATTTTTTCCCTGGGGTTGCGGATTACGGTAGATGGGTAATTGGTCTGAAGTAAAGTAAGACAGTTTTTGGGAAAAACAAATAAAGCTGGCGATATTTTTTCAACAACGAGTAATAACTTTTGTTTTTACGACCTATTACCCAATAGGCCGTTCTCGGAGCTTTCTTATTCAAATGGTCCAACATTGGTGGTCTTGCAACCTATAACCGCTAATTATAAATAGGCCAAGGCAGGGTAATATACTGGGAGGAATAAAAATCGTGGCAACCCACACTTACCGAACAAATACATGGAAAATTTTAATCAAAAAAAAGAGGTGAAAATATCACCTCTTTTTTGACAATTCTATTAATAAGGCATAGTCATTATGACTTAAGTTTGATTTTTAGGTTAAACTGCCCGGTGCTGACATCTTTTGGTGCAGCGACACCAATTACAATATTGTAAGTGTTCTGTGTAGGGTTTTGAAACTCAATTTTCCGTTCGCTGGTCTGTACTTTTCCTTTCCAGGGCCTGTCCCATTTGTGATCTGCCTCGCAGGTAATACAACTTGGTAAATTAGGTACTACCCGATATTCGGTATTACCCATCATATATCCGTAGATACTCAGATCGCCGTTGGCATCTGTTGGAGAAACGGATATAGTCAAAATTGAGCGGGGTGGAATACTTGTAGCATACAACACATGATTTCCCCTGAACTTCAGGTTTTGTGTAGCCGGGAAACAGGCATTTGAACTATTGGCAGCCCAGCTGAGGTCATCCATTAATACCCCTTTGGCAAGGTCACCGGAAACAATAACAGAATCGTTTGACTTGCTTTCGACCGGCGTTACATTAGATGGCCATTGTGCATGCAGCACTCCAAATGTTAAAATGCTGGCTATTAGAAAGATTAGACTTTTTTTCATTTTATTTTATTTATTTTTTAGGAACAATTTTTACCGTTTTAGTTACTCCAAACTCTCCAAACTTCTGCCCTTTAAACATTAATACAAATTCCAATTCATATGGACCCAGATAATAAGGAGCTTCTATCCCATAGCGAACTGTATTGCTTTCACCCGGTAAGGTTGTAGGAGGATATAATGTTTCTGAAGAAGATGGTAAAAGTTCATCCCGCTGAATGGGAGACCCACTAGGGCCTTTTTTTATCGTAACCCTCAATTCAATATCCCGGGGATTCCAGGTACATGTGCCAACATTTCTTAGAGTAACTCTTACCTCGCCTTTCTGATCCGGATACATTTCAGAAGGCATATCGATATTACTTGAGCTAAACTGGCCATCATAAAAACATTCCTGCTGGCTTTTGATTTGTGCAAACAGCGCCGTGGTAACGCTCAGCATTACCACACTGCATAAAAGATATTTAATTTTCATATAAAAAGTTTAACTCAAAGCTGCTACTCTGAAATCATAATACACTCACCCCATTGGGTGATTTTATCTCATCATAATTTCACGCAATCTCCGGATGACTTCAATGCGGGTGCTGGCATCCAATTTCAGGTAAATGTTTTTTAGGTGGGTCTTTACAGTATTTACGGAGATAAAAAGTTTATCAGCAATTTGTGTATTTGTGATTCCTTCATACACCAGCTGCACTAATTCAAATTCCCTTTCGCTTACAGGTGATAGCAGGTAATTGTTGAGCTTATCCTGGTTGAGACGAGGTAATGAATGATTCTTTTCGGCTGTAAAGTTTGAGATAGCAATCTCCAGCGAGGCCAGCAATGTTTTTTCATTGAAAGGCTTTACAATATAACCGCTTGGGTTAACGGCCTTGGCTCTTTGCAACGTTTCCTTATCGGAATAAGAGGTAAGAAATAAAAAAGGTATCTGGTATTTTTGATTGATCCTGTTGGCGATATCAATACCATCCTCAACGCTTTCCAGGTTCACATCCAGAATGGCAGCATCAGGAGTATTGTGTTGCAGTTGCTCATTAGCCTCAGCACTGTCATACGCAATACCGCTTACCTCAAAATCATTATTATCAAGGTACATGGAGATATTCTCCGCTATTACCGGTTCATCTTCCACTATTAAAACTCTTAACTTACTCATGCCAGCTTGTATTTGGTTATTTGCATTTCCACCACTGCGCCATTGTTATTATACACCGCTAAGTTCGCTTTCATCTTTTGAGCAAAAGCTTTGATCATTTTCATACCAAAAGATTTTCCTTCTTTCGTATTGTGCCCTTCTGGATAACCGGAACCATTGTCGCTTACTTTGAGCAACAGGTGTTGCGGTTCTTCTTTGAGTATGATTAGCAACTCTCCCTTTCTGCCATCTTTAAAAGCATACTTCAGAGAATTACTTACCAGTTCATTCAGTACCAGCCCCAGGGGGATCATAGTATCCACATCCAGATTCAAATCATCTATCTGCGTTTTTATTTTCACTTTATCATTCGTAACGTTATAAGAGTCGCAAAGACTTTGTAAAAGGTTACTGATATACTCCTTTGTTTTAATACCCTTGATATTTCCTTCGCTGTACAGGTTTTGATGTATTAGTGCCATACTCTGCACACGGTTCTTTCCTTCTTTTACAGCTTCACTGGCCTGGCTATCAGCAATGGTCATACTTTGTAAGTCCAGCAAGCTGCTAATTACCTGCAGGTTATTTTTCACCCGGTGATGTGTTTCTTTCATCAGCACTTGCATATCATCCGACTGTTTCTGGATAACCAGGTTCTTCAAGCGTTGCTTTCTATATTGAAATAAAATAATAGTAGCAGCCATCAACATTAACACTGCCCCACCGATTAAAATTCTACGAAGATTTTTCTCTTTAATTAACTCAGTAACTTTCAAATCATTCTCCCGGCCAAGGGCAGCATTTAAAGCTGCTTCTTTTTCTTTTTCCCTCGTCATAGACAAACTGTATGCCTTTTCCCTATTTACAACCGAGTCCATCAATTCATTTTCCCTTGCAAGTGCAAGCTGTAATTCCATCTGGCGGAGCAGTTCTATGTCAGATAATTTTTTTTGTGAACTTAATAATGCGATGGTTTTAACATCCAGTTCTTTTTGTGAGTTCAACAGAGCAATTTCCTTCCTTGCTATCTCATTGTTTGCATTGAGCAGTGCTATTTCTTTTCCCTTTTTTTCTGCCAGGTATTTTGCATCAAGTTCCATGGCCATCTCCATATTCTGCCGGGCAGTAATACTATCCTTAAGGGCAAAAACCTTGTCAGCTATATCATTAGCCTCTTTCAACCGTCCCGCCTTTTTTAATAAGCGGTAGGCCATTTTGTTATAGATATACATATTACTGGCATTATTTTCCAGTTTTGAAATTACAATGCTTTCTTCAACATACTTTAATGCCTCATCAAACCGCCCTTCTTTTTCATATAATGAAGCAATTTCTTCATTTACCAGGGAGCCATTCGTTAAAAATTTTTCTGCAAGCAACTTATCCCTGACATTTTTAAAAAAATCCACTTTGGTCTCTAATGGCGTTTCTTTAGCCCAGGCTATATAAAGAAAACTATGCACCGGATCTTTAGAAAAATCTTTTCTGGCTGACTTAATGAATTCCTGTTGTTCATTTAACAACAAAGCGAACTTGTCGGCCTTCTTCCTGGAGGCATAGAAATTAGCAAGGTTATACATGGTTAGACCATGATCGCCACGAATGCCTTTTTCTTTGGTGAGGAAATATGCTTTTTCAAAGTATTTTTCTGCCTCTGAGAAGTTATCGGCTGATGCAAAGAAACTTCCCATTTCGACATATGTTAACCAACGCCGGTAACTATTGTGTATGGCACTTAACTCTTCACTTTTACGGAAATAAAATAAAGCAGAATCTGAATCGTTCAACCGGACATGACATTTAGCCAACAACACATAAAGGGAATTAAGATTGATATAATGAAATGTTTTAACAGACCATGCTTCGGCATTCCATAAGTAAATCATCGCCTGCGATGTGTTGGATTGCATAACTGCGAGGTTACCTTTCTCCACATAATATTTGGCAATTAATGTATCATTATTGGTTTTTAATGCCCGGGGCAATCCTGCATCCAGCCATAATGCAGCACTGTCAAATTTTGCCCGCTGAAAATATTTTCGGGCATACTTGAACAGGCTATCTGCGTTTTGCTGGTCTGTAGAGGTGTTATTGATAAATCTACCCATATCCTGGCCTGCCAGCTGCAAACAAGAACATAAGCATAGAGTTAGCAAGAAACTGATCCATTTCATTTGAGCAATAGCTTTTCCAGCATAAGTTAAATATAAAACCGGGGTGATAGCAAATATTGGCGAAGAAATCAATAATCCTTTCACCCTGGCGGGTGATTTTCCTATTTCCTGAATGACAGGATAACTTATATTCGCAGTCCGGATAAAGTGAACAGTGATTTCCCAAACTACCATACAACAAATACTTGGCCGTCTTGATATACTGGATGTCATCGGGGGCTTTGTAAAACTAAAAAAAAGAGGCTCTAACTATCTTGGCCTCTGTCCTTTTCATAACGAAAAAACCCCTTCGTTCACCGTTTCACCAGCTAAGGAATTATACAAATGTTTTGGCTGTGGTAAGGCAGGCAATACGATCAGCTTCATTATGGAGCATGAAAAGTACAGCTACGTAGATGCATTGAAATGGCTGGC
>CALRVH010000034.1:0-31910 GCA_943371565.1 Chitinophaga pinensis
GTTTTGAAGGCTTTCGAAAAACTGGGGACCTGCTAAATGGACAGCATGGATGCCAAGATCAGGGTATTTTGTTTTAAGCATATCCCTGTAAGCAGCAATTTTATTCTCATTCTGGTGATAGTCCTCCACTGCATCATCATTGGTGTCAGTAAAAATAGTTACCTGGATGCTTGCATTAAATAAGCTTGCTAATATAAACACTGGTGCTAAAAGTTGTTGCTGTTCATCAAATTCGTTGATGGCGAGTAAGATTTTTTGTGGATTACGCCATTCACTGAGTAATGGAATGGCTAATACAGGAACAGGGCTGCTGCCTATAACACCAGCAGTTCTGCTGCCATATATTTTTTCTTTAACACCTGCACTTCCCATCGTCCCCATAATGATGAGGTCGATCTCGAAATGAGCAATTGCTTCAAATATGGAATTGATAGACGAATCGGCATAGACTTGAGTTGTTATATCAATGGATTCGGTTTCGCTGATACTTTTCCTGATAAGTGCCAGTTTTTCACTGGCTATAATGATGGCTTCTTCTACGGGATATGTTTCTGCTGCATGGATCAGGAAAATCTCTCCTTTATTTAACCTCGCAATATGTAGCGCAAAGTCCAGTGCTTTATCAGCGTTGGGAGAAAAGTCGGTCGGGACAAGTATTTTTTTCATAATAATAAATTTAACTATGCCGTTACAAATAAGCGAAATAAATTTAATGAATAGTTTGATTTTAATCAACCGGTGATATGATTCAAAATTCCTGGATCAGAATCAATAATAGTATATCCTTCTCTTTCAAATCAAACTGGCTTATTATTTAGCAACGGCAATTTTTATCTTTTTATTTTTTATTTTCTGGTCTTTGATTAACTGAAGAGTAGGACTGATCTTTATTTTTTTTACAGCCACAAAAGAAAAGAAATCTTTGACCTCTATCAGCCCGATATCTTCCTTTTTTAGCTGTCCTTTATTGGACAAGAAGCCAACAATATCAATTTTATTCACCTTGTCTTTTTTGCCCGCCGCAATAAATAGTGTAGACCATTGTGGTTTATCCGGCAGGGTAATCGTTTCGGGTAATGTTATTTGTTCTGCTTCAGGATTAATATAGTCAGGTAATTTTTCTTCCGGCGATAGAATTAGGATAGCTGTGCCGCTTGCATCCATCCTGGCAGTTCTTCCGTTACGATGGGTAAAAATATCTTCGCTTCCGGGTAAATGATAATGAATGATGTAACGGATATTGGCAATATCAAGACCCCTTGATGCAAGGTCTGTTGTTACCAATACATTGGTGGTTCCGTTTCTGAATTTGCACAGGGCAGCATCTCTTTCCTGTTGCTCCATCGCCCCGTGGTAAAATTCATTGATGATATCTTTTTCTTTCAGGAATTTACTGGTACGTTCTACAGACTCCCGGTGATTACAGAAGACAATAGCTGACCTGTTGCCCAGCATGCATAACAAGCGAAAAAGAGTTTCTAATTTATCTTTTCCATCACTCAATAAAGTTTTGACTGTAAGGCCTGTATCCTCATTGGCAGCACTTAGAAAGTTCAGCGTAACAGGTTCGTCCATTTTAATAAAGGCCGGAATTTCGACAGCCTGTGTGGCTGACGTCAGTATTCTTTTTTGTATTGCCGGTAAAGCGGCAATGATAAAAGACATTTCATCAAGAAAGCCTAACTCCAGTGATTTATCGAACTCATCAAGTACCAGTGTTTCAATAGAAGCAGTTGTAATATTTCCCCTCCTGATATGATCGGCGAGGCGGCCTGGGGTACCGACCAGTAATGCAGGTGGTTGTTTCAGGTTATTTTCTTCGGTCTCTCTTAAATGCCCTCCATAACAACAGGTTACTTTCAGGTTCGTTCCCATGCTTTTAAATACAGATTCGATCTGTAAGGCCAGTTCCCGGGATGGCACAATGATGATGGCTTGTGTTTTGGTATTCGCCGGGTCTAATAATTTGACCAACGGCAACAGGAAGGCTAATGTTTTTCCTGAACCGGTTGCAGATAAAAGGAGTGTATTGTTATTGGAGGAAATGGCTTCAATGGAAGCCAGCTGCATTTCGTTTAATGACTTGATCTTTAAACGGGTTAATATGCTTTCAGTAGCAACTGTTGATGTTGACATATTGCAAAAGTAAGCTTGTTTGACGGGAGGAGTGATTTGTTTTATCCGTCAAAAAGTACTTTAAACAGCTATACCAGCACTATAGCGGCATGGTGCAAATGCTGATACCTGTTGTTTATTTATGTACCAGTTTGTCAACAACCGTTGTAACTAACTGCCGGGTAAGATAACCCGCAACATGATTGATCGTACTGCTCAGCAGATCTTCTTTATTCGAATCGTTGTGAGTTATATCGGCGATCTTATTTTTTAATAATGTTTTTGGATCAAGATTATTTTTCAAATCATTCCATGACAACCGCAACTCCCTTTCCAGCTCAAGCTGCCGGATCCGGAGCCGCATTTTCTCTTCATTCAGATCTCTGATATGTTTAATCTTTCTCATGGTTATTATCACGGCTGAATAAGGAATCAATAATTGCATTCATTATGGGAATCCGCAATAATCTGTCTTTGGCTCCCCATATGATGAGGCCAAGCAGCAGGTAGAAAGCTCCCATAATTAAAAATCCAAGCCAGGAGCTATGTAACATATTCCCAATTGCGATAGATGCTGCTATACTGCCAAAAAGAAGAAAAAATAGAAACACCAGGCCTGCAACAAGACCAGCAATTATCCGGGCAATAAGTGTAGAGATTTTTTCTGCCACTGATAGCTTCGCTTGTGCAATCCTGGTGTTGACATATTCTTTTGCCTGCTCCAGCACGGATTCCATTTTTTTAAACTCTTCAGACATGATTATTTTTAAATGAGAATTTATTATACAACTTCCTCCATTTCACCATTTATCCTGCTGTACTTGTCTTCCATCTTTTCTTTTCCAATTCTTACTTTGGACTTGATCTTGTCAGTGAATTTTTTGTTTCCATCGGCAATTTTTTTCCGTGTAACAGAACCCTTGTCAGGTGCATACAATACACCGAGAATTCCACCGATAGCCAAACCAGCACCCACTGCCACGAGCATCTTTGAAGTATTTTTCATAAAACTGTTTTTAAGGTGAACTAATAAGTTCTTGTCAATTCAAAAGTAAACTCATCTTACAGGGAAAACCGATGAGTAGCTTCATTGATACAGATGATACTTGTCAGGATGACAGGTTTGGTTGCCTGCGAAATTGTGGAATGAATACAGGTAATTGTTGTAACGATAAAATCCACTAAGTTAGCCTGTGGATTCTCTTACACATATAGCATTGGGTGCCTGCATGGGGGATGCTTTTGCGGGAAAGCAATTGGGCAAAAGGGCTATGTTCCTGGGTGCCGTGGCGCAGAGTGTACCGGATATAGATTTTGTTGCTTCTTTCTGGAGCAATACATCTGAAAATCTGCTGGCACACCGGGGCTTTACACACTCCATATTTTTTGCGCTGATGATAACTCCGTTGCTGGCAATGCTGGCTGAACGGTGGCACCGGCCTCATGATATCTCGCTAAAAAAATGGATGATATTTTTTGGGGCGCAGGCCGCTATTCACCTGCTGATAGACGGCTTGAATGTATATGGTGTAGGCTGGTTTGAACCATTTAGTCATCACCGGGTGTCCTACAACTGGATTTATGTGGCAGACCCGTTTTATTCGGTATGGCTGGGTATTGCTTTTGCCGTACTGTTGATCTTAAAACGAAATCATCCCCGGCGGAGTTGGTGGATAAAATTTGGTGTGGGTATGAGTACCATTTATCTTTTATACTGTGGTTTGAATAAAATAAAAATTGATAATGATGTAAGAGATGTATTGAGGAAACAGCAAATTAGTTATAGCAGTTATTTTACCACGCCAACACCGCTGAACAATTGGCTTTGGTATGTGGTAGCGGCGAATGATTCTGGTTTTAATATCGGTTATCGTTCGTTATTTGATAAAGAACGCAAAATCGATTTTCACTTTGTTCCCCGTAATGATTCATTACTGAAATCGGTTAGTGATCATGAGGACCTGCAAAAACTGGTTCGTTTTTCCAAAGGCTACTACGCAATTCAACAATGGAATGATACACTGGTATTTAATGACATCCGGTTTGGGCAAATAATTGGCTGGAATGATCCTGGTGCCCGGTTTGCTTTTTATTATTTTCTTCAACACCCTGCCGAAAATAAATTGATAGTTCAAAGAGGCAGGTTCGCCGGATGGAATATGGAAGCTTTTCGAGCCTTGCTTAAAAGGATAAGAGGAAATTAGCAACTGTATTTTTATTCTTCCTGCTTAAAATAGAAAGTAACCAGGTTTAATGTATTGTTGATAAAACTATAGCAGAACCGCTGCCACAACCTTCTAAATAAATGGGTAGATGCGGTATAATTTTCCCGGGTGATTTTCTTACAATGCTTTGTGATGATATCGTCCAGCATATTTTCTGTTAATAAAGCAAAGGAATTATCGTTGACTTCCATATTCAGCTCAAGGCTGGCATAGGCACTGATATTATTTACATTATAAGAACCAACGGTTGTCCAGTTGCTATCATAAGTAGCCACTTTTGCATGCAGTACAGTATCCTGGTATTCAAAAATTTCGATATTGTTTTTAAAGAGCCACTCATAGAGGTATCGTTCTGCATGTTTGGCCATCATTATATCGGAAGTGCCGGCAAGGATCACTCTTATTTTTACACCTCTCCGGGCAGCTTGTGTCAACTTTCTCCGGAATAAACGTCCGGGCAGAAAATAGCTGCACATAATAGTTATGTGCTTTTCCGCTTTGTAAAACATGTCAAGGTAGCTTCTCCATATTTCCCTTTTTCTTTTTACCCAGTCATTCCGCCGCATCCTTGTCTGTATTTGTTCGCCAGGAGGGATTTGTTGGCAGAATTTATCAATCACATCCCAATTAACAGGCGGAATTATTTTCTTATCTCCCCATATTTCATAGCAGCTCTTGTTCAGTACAAAGGATGCTTCGCCTTCGCAGTAGATCGCCATATCCAGCCAGGCTGGTTCATCCGGCATATCGTTATACCTGTTACAGACATTCAGGCCGCCTACGAGGGAGTATATACCATCTACTACGACCACTTTATGATGCAGCCTGCGGCCAAAATAAAAATGCCTGCTTCGATAGAAAGGCTCAAACCATTTTACATTTACACCAGCTGTTCTCATATCAATAACGCATCGTTTTGGTAATGCCTGTGAGGCATAGCCATCAAGGTGCAGGTAAACAATTACACCACGGCGGGCAGCTGCTTTTAAGGCCTCCATCACGAAAGTACCTGTTTCGTCATCCAGGAAAATATAAAACTGAAGGTGAATGGTTTTGTCAGCCTTAGCAATTAATTCCTGAAGCAAATTGAAAAAGTTGCTGCCACCCTTTATGAGTTTTACTCTGTTTCGATAAGAATAACCATGTTTTGTTATTTGTTTTAGCCGGCTCATCAGGTTGTAAAAGCAACAATCAAAATTATTTTTTCATCAATTGGGCTTGCATGAAGTTAATCAACTTACTGTTTGACGCATCTCATTTTCATTTGATGTTGTGTAAGTTACCTTCAATATGATAATCAGCAGGTATTATGCCAATTGTCAAATTAATAGAAAGAGCAGTAGCTCCGGAGATCATTGGCTGGATGGCAGCGGCTTTATTTTTTGTATCAGCGTTGTTAATTGGCTGGAAACTGGTAGCTGCATTTTTAATGGAATTATATGATTTTTTAGTACAAAGCGGTACTTCTTATAGAAAATAGGTTTCTTACTATATACGGCAGGGATATGCTTTTACAAAGAATTGATTTGGTCAATGAGTAGCTTCTTGGTGGCTACTCATTTTCATTACAAGATAAAAGTGCCGAAAGGCAAAATACTCCCAACTGAAATAAAAAGATATTATCTTTAAGAAAAGAACGGCTTTAATAGCCGATGTGTGTAACACAATCCTTCCCCATGGTATTTTTTGTTGTTGAATATTTAAAAAATGAAGCATTTTTCTTCTTTTATTATTTTTTTGCTGTTTAGTGCATCGATTTTTTCACAGCCAAAACCTGGCTCGGCTTTACCTCAACAGGTTTCTCCGGCAGGAAATACTTATGCAGTAATTGTTGGTATTTCACAATACGAAAATGTCGGTATCGATCCTCTTGATTATGCTCACCGTGATGCTGAGGTGTTTGCAGAATATCTTAAGTCAAAACCAGGCGGTGCAGTTCCTGAACAGAATATTGTTTTATTGACGAATGAAAAAGCTACGGAGGCTGCCATCTACGATGCCTTATATTGGCTGCTCGAGACCTGCCAGAAAGATGACCTTGTATATTTTTATTTTTCCGGGCATGGTGACCTTGAGAATGTTACTGTTTCCAAAGACGGTTTTTTACTTCCATACAATTCACCCCGCACCAACTACATCTATAATGCTGTTCGTATCGAAGACTTGAATAAAATAGCCAATACTTTATCATCCAGGAATAATGGTAAAGTAGTATTGATAACCGATGCCTGTCATTCAGGTAAACTGGCAGGCAATGATTCCCGCGGCAATTTCCTTGCGGCCGAGCAGTTAAGAAAAGTGAAAGCCAATGAGATCCGTATAACTTCCTGTGACATTGACCAGCTTTCTAATGAAGATGAAGGATGGGGAGATGGGAGGGGTGTATTCTCCTATTACTTTGTCATGGGATTAAATGGAGCAGCGGAACGAAACCGGGATGGCTTCATTACCAAAAATGAAATGAGGTTATACCTTGATTCGGCTTTTTCAAAAGATCCATTGCTGGCAAAAAAGGTAAATAAACAAAAAGCAGTATTGAGAGGAGATGATAATTTCAGGCTCGCAGCTGTTGATACTTCGTTGGCCTTTGCTGTACAAATGGTTGCTTCAAGCAGGGATTCGGAAGATGATGCAGCAATGGCACCGGTTCCCAAACCGCCACAGGCTTATTTCTTTGAAGTCATGGAAAAAAGTAAGCCCGAAGACGTTTTTGATTTCAGGGAGTTGAATAAATTAACGAAAGCAGAGTTGCCTTTTGCATTTTTAAAAATGTTGCCAGAAAACAGCAGGGAAAGTGTAGGCTTTGAAAATTTAAATGCTCTTGAACGACAATTAAAAGAAAGCCCATATGCATTGCAACGGTTTTCGGATAAGCTGGTAGTAATGCTCAGTGACAGAGGGCAGCAAATAATTAACCTGTACCTGGAAGGTGATGAAGCAGAATTGGAACGTCGACGTTACTATAATAGTAACAGTAAGGGGTATGATGTATATCCCTCTATGTTTGCTGTTGCTTTAAAGCTGACCAGACCGGATGATGTTATTTATCGTAAGCTGGAAATAAAGCAACACTATTTTACAGGTGTAGCCGCACGACTCAGGATACCATTAACAGAAGATCCCAAACCATTGATAGAAGCAGCATTGGCAGCACAACTGAAAGCTTATGCGCTGAATGAGAACACAGCATTTGTAAATAATGAATTGGGTATATTATATAAGGCCAAAAAAGATTTTGTAACGGCCGAAAAATATTTTCTGCGAGCCACACAGATCGCTGATAAGTGGGCTGTTCCCTGGTCAAACCTTATAAATCTGTATGCCAATACTAAAGAATACACGAAGGGAGTTACCGCTTACGAAACTGCATTAAAACTGCAAGCCAATTTTCAGGGAACATATGTAAATGCGGGTATGTTATACGAGAAGCAAAATAATTTCTTATATGCTGAAGAGTTGTTCCGCAAAAGTATAAAGATGAATACCAGGCATTATCTCCCGTTTGAACGGTTGGGACATGTATACATGAATACAACGCAATATGACGTTGCAGATTCTTTCTTTAACGAAGCCGATATCAGGAAAAGGGGGTATCATTTTTTACGTCCGGATTCAGATGGAGATGGTGTGGTTGATGCATTTGATCAGGAAAGGGCACCTGCTCTTTGCAATGTTGACAGTGCTGATGCGATCAAGAGCGGCACGATGGGATATTTTGTAGTGGCTATGGATTTATATCAGAAGGAAAAATTGGGAGAGGCGGAAAAAATGTTTAAGATGTCTATTTCATTAGATAAAAGCAACCCTCTTGCTTTTCATTACCTCGGTAAAATAATGTATTCTCAACGCCGTTTTAAAGAGGCAGATATTTTTTTAAACTACGCTGTTAAATATTTTCTGGATACAGTTCAGTTAAAACATTATGTTGATTCAATCAGCAAAAAAATACCGGAATCTAAATCAAAAGACTGTATTGCTAAAAATTTTGAAAAAGCCCGGTACGAAAAGATTGATAATTATTATTTTCTTGCCGGCTTATATAAAAGATGGAATCATTTTGCTGAGGCGGAACAGGCTTATCGTACATACATCAGTATGAACCCGGAATCGATAGAAGGCTATTATCTTTTATGGAATATGCTTGAAAGCATTGGTCGTTTTCCTGATGCAGAGAAGGTAATTCTCAGTTATGCGGCCATTAGTAAAATGTTAGGAGACAGAGAACTGAACGCCTTTAATAAGCGGATGATCACCCGGTTCCCGGAGGATGGGAATATGTATTATAAAGCCGGTTTATTTTTATACCATCTTGCTGCCAATGCCCCGGATAGTTATAGTGACGACAGAATAAAAGCAGTAGATGATCCTGATATTAACCAGGTTAAAACTGAACAAGAAGGGAGTATAGCTATCGATATAATTGATAATAGTAAAGTTGAAAATGGTCTTCTGAGTCTTACGGAAAATATTACCTATGCTGAAAATATTGAGCACCCCCGGACGGAGGGGATAACTTATTTTCTAAAAGCCGACAGCCTTTTGCAACAAGATATTAATGCTCTTGCTGATATTAACTACAAGGCAGCGGACCTGTATGTTTGGCTGGGGGTGCCTGAAAAAGCGTCTCCTTATTATAAAAGATCTGTTGACTTACAGCCCGAGAATGCAGGTACCCGGTTGAAGCTTATTGATACATATGTAACCACCTATTATTTCAAAGGGGCACTGGAACAATTAGATTCTTTGAACAACAGAAAAGAGATCAATTTCGACAAACAATTATTGCTGGCTAAGTTTTGTATTCATTTTGGAAGATATACTGATGCAGAACCTTTATTGAAAGAAGCACAGCAAATCCATCCGTATAAAATACCTGAAACAATCGATCTGCTGGGGAGATTGCATTTTATGTCTAATAATCCAAAATTGGCGATTCCATATTATCAGCAATACCTTGCTGCAATGCCCAACAATCATTTAACGATGTACAGCATTGCCAGCCTGTATGCCCGGATGGGAAACCAGGCAGAAGCTTTTAAATGGTTAGAAATGGCGATGTCAAATGGATTCCGGTATGGTTGGGTGCTTACGTTTGATACGAGCTGGAATAATTATCGTAAGCTCGGAAAATGGGCAGAGCTGCAACGAAAATTTCCTTCGAAGCAATATGCAGGATAAGAATGGTTGGTTAGCGGATGATATAATACGGTTCCTGGAAACACTTATTGGATGGATCATTTTCCCGTGGGCAGGGAGAGGATTTGGCATATTTGGTTGTGCCGGTTTTGGCATCAGTCATCACCTGGTCCCAGGTTACATTTTTTTTCAGGCGGCTTAAATTATTCTCCAGTGTTAGTTTAAGAAATTGGGTAAAAAAACTACCATCATTAATATTGCCTGCAGCCCGTTGGCCATTATCAGCAGCTGTTGCCAGCAGGGACATTGGCTTCAAGAAAAGAGCTCTGCAGTTATCGATGCTCCAATCCATGCCGGATGATTTTACTTTTCCTATGCGTGTGCCAAATGATTTGGAGGAGAGAACATCTTCATTACAACAATCGCTGATGACAAGATTAAACCTGGCACCAATTTTTTTTATGGAAGAAAAAATCTCCTGGATATTAATAGAGTTCTGATAGACTTCCTGGCGGGTGCCACCGTCTGTTTTCAATTTCATATAGGGAAAATGAATTTTTTGGTCTCTTTCTTCCCGTTTCCTGAACCCATGCCCGGTGTAATAGAAAACTATAATATCATTGGGCGAAAATAATTTGATGTTTTTTACCGAAGCCCAAACACCCTTTACAGTAAACTGGCTCCCGGCGACTATATTAAATGATTTTTGTATGCCTAGTTTTACAACCAGGCTATCAAATATGCCCACCATTTTTTTTACATCAAGCTTACAAGCTCTTGCAATTTCTTTATCTAATGTGTCGGCCACTATTATGAGGTGTAACTTTATTTTTCTTTCTGCGGCTGTTAATGTTTTGCCCTTTGTGCCCGTTTCATAGGGCAGACTTTTAAAATATTCTTCATCCTCACTAAAAAAACCAGCTATGAATTTTTTAGTGAGCTCTTTTTTCCCCATCAATTTTGAAAAAAGAAAAGTATCCTGTAAAGGCCCGGTATAATTTGGGGCAGACCGTATTCCCGTTGGTTCAAAGAAATCAACTTCCGGCTTGTAGCTGAAAATAATTGCCAGCGAATCGTATTTTAATTTGCCATTGCCCCAGATTGTCCGCTGGTTAGTTATCCTGTAAAGTAAGCTGCTGGTATCAATTACTCCGTTTAGGTCGGTAGCCGGTAATTCTTCAGCATCCATTTCTATCAATACATCCTGCCGGGAGGCCGGGTCTGTATATCGTATCCGTAAAATACCACTGCCATCATAAAGCCGGATAAAAACAGACCGGTAAGTTACCGTATCCTTAACAGCCGAAAGCTTGTACCTGAATTGATACACTGATTGTGAGCTTGACACCAGGCCGGTGACAAGAGCCAGTAAAAAGAGTAAAATGAATTTTATTCTCACCCATCAGGTTTAATAAACTAAATGTACTGCTTATATTAATATTTTTTAAAATTAACCATCATATTTTAAGTACACCGGGAATAAACTAATAGGAAGCAGTGGTCGCAATGAATTAGTTTACATTAGTATCATTTAGTAGTTTCGGGTATGAAAAAATCAATACTATTAACCCTTATTGTTTTCTTACTGATTGCTGTAAAGGCAGTGGCACAGTTAAGCGGTGAAACAAAAGGCTGGCCTTCTGTAGAGCGATATGCTTTTATCAGTGAGTGTATTAATACAGCAAAGGAAAGTTTGAGTGAAGACTCAGCCCGGTATTATTGCTATTGCATGCAATTTAAAGTGGAGAAGAAATATCCAACCATTGAACTTGCTTCTACAATTACAGAAGCGGATATGAATAGTCCTGAATGGCAAAAAGACATTAAGGCTTGCCTTAATGGGGGTACATGGTCTGCTATTGACCGTTCAACTTTTTTAAGTGAATGTATTGCTTCGGCAAAAGATGGGGTAGGTGAGGAAAAGGCCACGATTTATTGTGAATGTATGCTCTACAAGGTGGAAACAAAATTCCCTAATGCTGCTGATGCCGATACGCTGACAGCTGAAAAATTGGCTACTCCAGAATGGAAAAAGATCATACAAAGCTGTTTCGATTTTTAATACAGCCAGGCATTTAAATTTTATATTTTACAATTTCCCGTTTACATTTGCACTCCTTCTAAAAAAGGAAAGGCCGCCCGGGTGGCGGAATTGGTAGACGCAGCAGACTCAAAATCTGCCGTTCGCAAGGATGTGCTGGTTCGATTCCAGTCCCGGGCACAAAAGCTCCTCAGAAACGGGGAGCTTTTTATTTTTCGGAAAGTTGCCGGCTGATCCGGTCTAAATACTTTTTCTTGTAGTAATACTCTTTTACCTGCAACAATTCTTCTTTGGTAGTAATACCTTCCTGGTAGCTTTCCACAATTTCTTTAACAGGTTCATATATATTCGTTTGAAGGTCTTTGATGGTCAATTGTAAACTGTCTTTTACCGGTTCGTCGCCGGCATCCATTAATTGTTCATTAATGTCCAATACTTCCATCAGGAAGGCCGGTGGCAGCTCGTATTTTTCTTCCTCCTCCAGCAACCCACTTTCCTGCAATACATATTTTATCGTGGAATCCGGGTTTTGAAAGGTTTTCCAGGCTTTGTTCAAAAGGGCAGATTTTTCTAATGCTTCTGCCTGGGCCTCTTCATTCTCGTTAGCGAAATAGTCCGGGTGAAACTTTTTGCTTAGCGCAAAGAATTTTTTAGACAGGGAAGCTGTATTCACTTTTAATTGCACCGGTATTTCAAACAATTCGAAATAAGTCATTGCCATTGATGGGGTTTTGCCCGGTTTTCTTGAAAAATTATCCTTAGTTTAGGTTACAAAACAGGATTTATAATGTACAAATCTACAGATAAAGCATGGAGGTAATCAGGAACTTCCCGGATTCGGAACTGGTGACCAATCTCCGGACCGGCCAACGAATGGATGAAACGATTAAGGCTATCTACAGGAGTCATTTTGACAGCCTGAGCTGGTTTGTTATTAACAATAGCGGTAGCCGGCAAGATGCGGAGGATGTGTTCCAGGAGGTGGTAGTGAGTTTTATAGACCTGGTGCAAAAAGATAAATTCCGGGGCGAGTCAACTGTTAAGACCTTTCTTTTTTCACTAAACCGCTTCACCTGGCTGAACGAACTAAAAAGAAGAGGCCGGGCACTGGTAAGAGAAGAGAAATATGAAAGGGGACAGGATAAGGTGGAACTTGACACCAGCCACTTTATTGCCGACAGGGAAGGAAAGGCAGAAGTAACAAAGTTGGTGGGTGAACTGGGCGAAACCTGCCGGAAAATATTGTTGCTCTTTTATTATGAAAATCTTTCGATGAAAGAAATACTGGATGCAACAGACTATGAAAGCGAACAAGTGGTAAGAAATAAAAAATATAAATGCCTGAAACAGCTGGAACAAATGGTGAATGAAAACCCGGCATTAAAAGAAACACTGAAAAACCTGTTACATGGATAATTCTACACATAACAATGTTGAAAACCTGGTCCGATATCTCGATGGAGAATTGAGTGAATCTGAAAGAAAAGAGATAGAGCAGCAATTGGTTGTTGATGAAGTGCTGCAACAGGAGTATGACAGCTTATTACTTACCCGTGAGTCAATTCGTTATTATGGATTGAAACAGCAAGTTGCATCGGTTCACCAGCAGATGCTGCAAGAGATGGCAGCACCGGTCACGAAAATCAACACTAATAAGAAGATCATTCGCTATATGGTGGCGGTAGCAGCAAGCCTCGTATTGATTGCCGGCAGCTATATGGCGTACAATTTCTTTACCCTTTCACCTGATAAAGTTTTTGCTTCAAGATATCAGTCGTATGAACTGGTGACTGTCCGTGATGCAAATACAAACGAAACACCTGTCGAAAAGGCGTACCGGGAAAAAAATTACAAGGAGGTATTGCGGATACATGATACCGGCGAAGATCATACAGCCAAAGGAGAGTTTTTATGTGGTACAGCTGCTCTTGAGTTAAAAGAGAATGATAAGGCGATTAAATGTTTTAAAGAAGTATTGGATACAAATAAGCAGATGGGGCAGTCAGTATTAACAGAAGAGGCGGAATATTATTTATCGTTGACGTACATCCGTACCAAAGCGTATGATGATGCATTAAGTCTGCTGAATAAGATACAGGATGATCCCAATCATCTATACAATGAAAAAGTTACGGGTAAGCTCCTCCGCCAGGTGAAGATGCTGAAAAGAAGATAAAAATTTTGCTGAAGGTTTAATGGTGGTCCTCTCCTGTAATGGGGGAGGATTTTTTTATGGTGATTACAAGTGTCTTGTTTGCGTTGACTTAGTTATGAATCTAAAACTTGTAATATGAAAAACATGATCCGGTTTTGTGCAATTGCTTTAATTGCAGCTACAGTTGTACTTTATTCCTGTCAGAAAGATGTTGCTGGCAGTTCCGCAACTGACATTAACAAGCCACATGCTGTCACCATTTATCTTACCGACCACCAGACACCTGTTTTCGACAGTGTTTTTATTGATATCCGCCGGTTAGAAGTAAAGCTGGAAGATGATACATTGCCTAATGATGGATGGGTGAGCCTGGCTATTAATCCGGGTGTGTATAACATCCTTCGTTTCCGCAACGGGCTCGATACCTTGTTTGCTACAGGTACACTGCCCAGTGCAAGAGTTAAAAAAGTGAAACTGGTACTCGGTACACAAAATTCTGCGATGAAGAACGGTCAAAGCTTCCCACTCAGGGTGAAAGATGAGGACCGGGAGGTAATTGCTAATCTTGAAAGCACCAATTTCGAAATTACTCCCACCGGACAAGTATTGTTCTGGATTGATTTTGATGCGGGTAATTCTATACAACCGGATAACAGCGGCCCGGGAAGTGGAAATGGTTACCGGTTAAAATCGCATATCAAAATATTTACCCGCAGTCAATCAGGAAGAATTGAAGGAAAAGTATTGCCCCGGTTTGCGGACGCTATTGTAAAAGCGATAATAGGTTCGGATACAGCGACGGCTATACCGGATGACGATGACGGGGAATTTAAAATAGTAGGATTGAATGCCGGAACGTATAAAGTATTTATTGACGGGCAGAATGGATATAATGATACTATTATTAATAATGTGATTGTAAGGAACCGGGAAGACACACATCTGCCCCTTATAACATTGCATCAATAGAGCTATTGCTTGCCTGTGGAGAACTAAGCCTGCTTGAAATATCTAAGCAGGCTTTTCCTTTTTGCAAACATATATACTGAAGCCGCCACTAAAATTGTAATAGCAATCCACCACCAGTCCGAAGAATGATGCCTGGCTTCATAGTCACCGATAAACAATAGATGAGCCCAGTAATTGGGTGATTTGAGACGGGGATCGATTTCTTTATTGTTCAGCAGATCAAGTTTGGCTTGTTGCAGTGCTTTGTCTTTACTGTATTTTTTATCCAGGTAAAAATGAAGTTGCTGCGTGAGGTAGGCTGTTGTTTTGTCCTCTGCTTTCCAAAGTGACGTAATGATATTAGGGCAGCCGGCATAGGCAAATGCTCTTGATAAACTCATCAGTCCTTCACCTTTTACCAATTTGCCAGCACCAGTCTCGCAGGCACTAAGGATAACTAATTGAGTAGAATCTAATTTCAGGTCAGCAATTTCCTTTGCATATAATTTATAGTCATTTGTAGAAGGGTAAAAGGCGATAAACGACTGTGCCGGCCTTTCATTATTTACACTTGCATGAGTCGCTAAATGAAGCGTACTATATTGATTGATAGTTTGGAGGAAATTTGCTTTTGTGGCGACCGAATCTGTAAAAGCCTTTCCTTTCAATTTTATTACTTCGCTATTAGAAGCAGGTAAACTGCTGAAATAATTGCCGGAAGAGTCGCTGAAGCCTTTTAAAGCAAAAGGTGCAAATGATAAAGTACCCGAAGGAAGCTTTGTTTCTTCATTCTTTCCTAATAAGGCGGTTGAATACTGGTATTGAATCGAAAAATTTTCAATGAGGTATTTTTTGTTTTCATCCTGCAAAGCTTCAAACGGAAGATAATTAAGTTCATCATCAGGAATAATAACCAATCTTTTTATTTGTGTTAGTTTGGATCTCAGTGGCGCAATAAGTTTTTCATAGAGATTGGTTGATACGGCAGTCCCGGTATATCGTTGATCGGCAGTGGTTGAATGTAATGCAGTCTTAAAAGATTCTATGGCAGCAAAGAAATTTTTATTGATGGCAGTTTTATAATACTCAAACCTGCTGGGCATAATCAAAATGGTGAGTAGTTCGTTTTCGGACAGATGGAATGAGAGCAGGGCTGTAGTATTGTCTAATTTCTCTTGCAATTTATTGACGTCTGGTATTTGCTCAATCGCCTTTTTTTGTTGCCAGGCCGGGTCATCATTTAATTTCTCCTGCAGCTTTCCCAGGGCAATCTCATTATCACGGATATCGGTGTTGATATGGGACAGTGCTGCGCTGTCTGTTGTCTGCGCAGCTTTTAAGGTTAATCTCGTAATGTTTGTCCTGATTGATGACTCTTGGAGGATGAGTTCGTTTGCCTGATCAGCTGCACTACGCAGTTCATTTTCCTGCAATGTGAGGGTAAGTATAGAAGCCTTATTTCGCTGATCAAATAAATAAGCTTCTTCCAGGTATTCTCTTTTTTTAGTGAGGTTGTAGAGTAACAGGCTCACATCAATTGGTCTGCTATGAACGGTATGTTTTATTTTGCCAAGAAATAATCTTGCCTCATCTGAGTCGTATGTTTTTTCTACATAGTCTGCCAGTTTAAATGCCGATTGGTAAGTTGCGAGGGCTGCGTTCAGGAATTTAATATCTTTTTCCTGCTGGTACCAGTTGTCAAAAGCAGCTGCCTTGGAAGTAAGTGTATTGAACAGGTTGATATAAGAAAAAACGCCGCTGAATTGCTCGGGGTTCTTATAACTGTCATACTCATTAAAGCCGTTATGAAACTGCATAATAGCTTGCTGGTATTCTTCGATCGCTTCTTTAAAATATAGTTGCTGCGTTAACTGATCTGCCTGGTATTTAAGCAACATACCATACTGGCTGTTTTTTCTGCGGCCATTCCATTTCAAATTTTCTGCAAGGGCTCTTTGTAAATAAAAAGCGGAAGAATCTTTTTCATTTAATGATGCATAGGACACTCCGAAATTGTAGTAAAGCTCTATACTTTTTTTATTGTTAGTATAATTCACCTTTCTCAGGTATTCTACAGCTTTTTTAAAATCTTGCTGTTTCAGGCTGATGATACCAAGATTATGATAGATCTCATTTTCAAATGCAGCAGACGGCAACAGGTTTTGGTAGATTGTTTTAGCCGATTCAAATTCTTCCAGTTTAACCAGTAATGAAGCGATGTTGATCTTATAATTTACAAGTAAGCTTTGATTGGCGGCGCCTGTAAGGCTGATGGCCTTTTCGAAATAGTTCCTTGCCTGGCGGTAGTTGCCATTTTCATAATACAATGCTCCGAGACGATTATACAAACGCTGTGATTCCGTTAATGGCTTTTGATAACTGTCATTCAGTTGTTCTGCTTTTTTATAAAAGAAAATGGCAGAATCGAACTGCTGTTGATTGTAGTAAATAGCGCCGGCATAAAGACAGGGAATGAATAAAAACGAATCTGCAACGTTGGTTAATTTTTCCTGTAAGGAAATTACAGCGAGATAATCTTTTTTGGCAGCATCAGCACTGTCAAAGTAAAAATTAATAAAACCGGTTTTCAGCCGGGTAAAAAAGAGCAAGGAATCATTGCCTGCTTTTTCCATAGCAGGAATTAGGTTAGTTAAAACCGATAATACCTGTTGGTACGCTTCATCAGCTTTGGCCTGTAAAGCTTCGTCTTCCCCAGCTTGATCTGAAAGACGTTCTGCCTGCTGATATTGCTTATTGGCAGCGGTATATGCTTTAAATTGCCCAGCAACAGTATCATCCGGCCTGTTTTGTGAAAAACAGAACAGTAATAAACCTAATAATAAAAATGATAACAGAATTTTTTGCATGATAAGCTGGTCAAAAGCTCATCAAATTTAACCGCTGCTACTTAATTCGCAATAATAATAACACAAGGGGGCCTAGGCTTGGCAGCCTGTTCGGTTCTTAATCCAACCCCGTTTTTGAGAAATACTCCCTGTGATGTGCGGTCATTAAGTATCTCCCATACATATTGTGGCACATCATTAATTGTGTTATACCAATATAAAAGCACTTTTAATTTATTCAGCGTCTTGCCACTGCCATCATTAACACGGTATTTAATTTCAAAAGTTTGCTGCGCATCATTCCGGGGTGGGGAGCCAAATACACCATTTCGGATAGTTTCAGCCAGGTTTATTTTACCATTATCAGTTTTAACGGAGCAGCCTCCTGTATTGGCAAGATTACCCTCATCGAAAGTGGAACCACTTAAGGGTAAAATGCGGCTTTCATTTGCGTTATAGATCGGTAAAGCGATTGAATCACCGGCTGAGAAATAATAAAAATGGTCTTTAAAGGTGATGCCTGATAGCACAACCAAAGTTTGTGTTTTGGTACCATCAGGTGCGGTATGGGTAATGCGGTAACGAAGCCCTGTTTCACTTTCGCTGACATTGATAGCACCAGTCTGGTCATCTATTTCAATTCCCTCCGGAAAACCTGAATATGTTCCGGGCCTTTGGCTGGTCGGGTAAACTATATAATCGCCGGCTGAAGGCCGTAAGTAAAGAATAGAATCGCCATAGCTCAGGTTATAAGGCCCTGTTTGGTCATTACTTCCTTTGGTACAGGAAAGCCAAAGGAATGAGCTCACCATTAAAATGAAGGCAGAAAAAATGCTGTTGGTATTCTTCATGTCGAGCCTTTTTTGTGTGTAAACTCCAAAAGGAAGGATGTAACCTTTTTTTTAAAAGTTTTTTCGAAGTTACAACATTCATTTATCGGGTTTGAATGATTTAAATCATTTTGTTTGGCATTGGTATAAACGGCAACTTTGCCCCACTTACTTAACGATAAACGGTGTATGATGCGAATTGGACTAATCCGGGAAGGGAAAATCCCTGCAGACAACCGGGTATCACTTATCCCTGCACAATGCAAATGGATACAAAAGAATGCTCCGCAAATTCAAATGGTTGTTCAATCTTCTGCCAGCCGTTGCTTTTCAGACCGTGAATATCTGTCTGCAGGAGCGGAAGTAAAAGAGGATATGAGTGATTGTGACATCTTGCTGGGTATAAAAGAAGTGCCTGTTGACCAGTTAATACCGGGTAAAACTTACCTTTTCTTTTCGCACACTAAAAAGAAACAACCACATAATCAGTCATTGCTCAGGGCAATTTTGGATAAGAAGATCAGGCTGGTAGATTATGAGTGCCTTGAGCATGAAGATGGTCAGCGTATCATTGGTTTTGGGTTCTTTGCCGGCATCGTCGGTGCACATAATGGTATGATGGCTTACGGAAACAGGACCGGACTATTTAAATTAGACAGAGTTTACAAACAGCGCATTTTCAGGGAATTGATTCATAATTATTTTGGCCTTCGGTTGCCAAATGTAAAGATTGCTGTTACCGGTTCAGGGAGAGTGGCTCATGGCATTTTAGAAATTATGAACCTCATGGGTATTCATGAAGTTGAGCCGGAAGACTACCTCAAAAGACGTTTTTCGTACCCTGTTTATATGCAATTGAAAGGAGCCGATCTATACGGGCACAAAGCGACCGGTAAATACAACCGGATGGATTTTCACGAACAACCCGAAGAGTATGCCTGTAAATTTTTACCCTACGCCGAACAAACCGATATTTTAATGAATGGTGTTTACTGGGAAAAAACAGTTCCCCGTTTGTTCGAGAAAGAAGATGCAAAAGCGGAGAGTTTTATCATACAAACCATTGCTGACATAACGGATGATGCCAATGGATCGGTACCCATCAACCTGGGTGATCAGACCATTGAGGACCCGATCTACGGAATTGATAAGAACACATTAGAGAAGACACCCCCGTATGCAAAAAACTCCATTGATATAATGGCGGTAGGTAATCTCCCGAATGAACTGCCCAGGGATGCCAGCCGCTATTTTGGCGAGCAATTGATAAAGCATGTACTGGAAGACCTGGTTGGTAATGGCTCTGCAATTATTGACAGGGCTACAATAGCGAAAGATGGTAAGCTTACGGAGTCCTTTGCCTACTTACAGGATTATGCAGAAAAAAAATGACCCATTTACAGATGCAGGTAATAATCTTTTAACAGGCTTACAAATGCGGGAGTGTACTGGTCACTATCTTCTTTAATAGAAATTTCGTCAATCATTGTTTCAGCCGAAGTCGTGTTTTTAAATTTTCCTGCCAGCATGATGCGGAAATAATCATGTGCAACTGATTGACGGACAAAAGTCATTTGCTGAATGGCAAGATCATTTTCAGTAAGTAATGCCTTTACCTCTTCATGTCGTTTATAAGGTAACAACAGGTAAAAGGTCCCATCACGGCTCAGCATCTTTTTAATAACGGACAGCAATTCGGAGAATAGTAATCCTTCATTATGATGGGCAATGTTTTTCTTTTCATCGCCAGCTTTTAATTCTTTTTCATAAAAAGGAGGGTTGCTGATGATGGCATCATATTGAGTTTCCGATTCGAACTCCCTTACATCTGCATGTATAACTTTTATCCTGTCACTCCAGGGCGAAGTGGTAATATTAGCTGCAGCCTGTTCAAAAGCATCTTTATCTATTTCAATCGCATCAATCAATGCTTGTTGCTTTTTTTGCGCAATCATCAGTGATAAAAGCCCAGTCCCGGTTCCGATATCAAGTACTTTTAAATTTTCTTTTTCGTTGGAGTGGGTTGGAATGAAACTTCCAAACAAACATCCATCTGTCGTCACTTTCATAGCACACTTATCCTGCTGAATAGTAAATTGTTTGAATTGAAACCAGGTGTTCGCCATATTAATGTATTACCATTCAGCCCTTGCAGATGAGCCGACTGTGAGATCAGCAAACTGCCCGGCCAGGTATTTATAATAACCGGTAATAGCGATCATACCAGCATTATCGGTGCAATATTGAAATGCAGGGATAAAAGTGTTCCAGTGATATTTTTTACCGGCTTCTTCAAAAGCTTTTCGCAATCCACTGTTGGCTGAAACGCCACCGGCAAGACAGATATCAGTTATGCCGGTTTCCAATGATGCTTTCTTTAATTTATTTAAAAGGATTGTCACGATACGGTGCTGGATAGAGGCGCAGATATCCGATAAATTATTTTGGATAAATTCCTGTTTTTCCGCCTCTGTAGCTGTAAACTCTTCTTTAAACAAATTGCTCTTACCGGCATTTTGTAAAAAATAAAGAATAGATGTTTTTAAGCCACTGAAACTAAAATTCAAACCTTCGATCTTTGGTTCAGGAAATTTAAATCGGTTCGCATCACCCTGCTGTGCATATTTATCAATCAACGGTCCGCCGGGGTAGGGAAGGCCCAGCAGTTTGGCCGACTTATCAAAAGCTTCACCCGCTGCATCATCGATAGTTTCACCAATCACTTTCATAAGTACTGGTGACTCACACAAAATAATTTGTGTATGGCCGCCACTAACTGTCAGGCATAAAAAAGGAAAGTTTGGTTTTGGATCGTCTATCAGGTTTGCCAATACATGTGCCTGCATATGATGTACAGCGATAAGCGGCTTATCCAATGCAAGAGATAATGATTTGGCAAACTGTCCGCCTACCAGTAAAGAACCAATTAATCCAGGTGCCCGGGTAAAAGCGATCGCATCAATATCTGTTACACTGTATCCTGCTTCTTTTAAAGCAGCATCCACCACCGGAACAATATGCTGCATGTGGGCTCTTGATGCTAACTCCGGAACAACACCACCATATTTTTCATGCACCGTTTGATTGGCGATATAATTAGATAGAATTTTTTCATCTGCACAAACAGATGCAGATGTTTCATCACAACTTGATTCTATAGCAAGGATAACTGGCACTTTGATTTTTTAAATGTGATGGCAAAGGTAAGAAGACTTGCAAGTCGGCCTTTAAGGAGATTTATAGAATTTATTTACTCCGTATGGCCTCTACCGGGTCCATCTTGGCTGCCTGCAGCGCCGGAATAAAACCTGCCAGTATACCAACGATAATGCAGATCACAATAGCAAGGATCATATAACCGGTAGAAATAAATACGGGAAAGCTTAAGGCCTTCGAAAGAATTTGTGTTAGCCCGAAAACTAATGTTAACCCGATCAGTCCACCGATGATGCAAAGAAAAGCGGACTCCAGCAGGAACTCTGCCAGTATCACTCTTCGTTTGGCTCCAACAGCTTTTTTCAAACCTATCTGGCTGGTACGTTCCCTGACAGATACAAACATAATATTGGCAACTCCGAACATTCCTACAATTAATGATAAAGCGGCTATAGCCCAACCGCCAAGGTTCAGCCCCACAAACAATGAACTGATCGTATCGCTGAAATCATTGATGTCGTTGAGAGCAAAATCATCTTCTTTGGTTGGAGTGAGTTTATGAATAGCCCTCATGGATCCTGCCAGGTCATCTTTCAATGCTTTACTGGTAATATTATCCTGTCCCTGTACCATGATCAACGGATCAGCCTTTGCCTCATTCATTATGGCACGGGCAAATTTGTAGGGGATGACAATACTCTGATCAAAATCCCATCCGCCAATCAATTGCTTGCCTTGTTTTTTTATTACACCGATGATGCGGAGTTTTTTTCCGCGGCTGGTTACATCCTTACCAACGGCAACGTCAGCTGTACCAAATAATTTTTCTGCCACATCATATCCCATTACTACGGCATTACTGCCCCGGTCAAATTCTGCATCGGAGAGGTAGCGGCCATTTTTAAGTTCAACCGGTTGTATATTATTGAAGTCCTCGTTAATGCCATAAATATTTACATTGGACAATATTTTGTTTTTGTACTCCACATTGTCAGCCACTTTAATGCGAAAAGCTACATACCTGGCACTGGCAGTTCTTTCTTTAATGAATTTTACTTCCTGGTGTTTTGGCATGGGACGGTTCACAAATTTCCACCAGGGATAATCGGGGCCACCGCCGGAAGTATAATCCCATTTATCAATATAGATGGTATTGGTGCCAAGCGATTTTACTTCGTTCTGGATATTTCGTTCGAGGCTGTTGACAGTGGCCAGCACACCGATAATACAGAAGATACCGATCGTAATACCAAATAACGACAGGAATGTGCGGAGCTTATTCTTCCACAATTCCTGCAAAGCCATTTTAAAACTGCTGGTGATAATTTCTATGGAGCGGCGAATCACAATACAAATTTAGTGAGTTGTTCCAAGGTACAAGAATTATAAAGCGGGGTGCCGCTTGCCCCCTATTATTACTTCAAGCCAATATCTGTCGGTAATCCATCCAGGCTTTTCAGGTTATTTTGTTGTACATATTCATACAAACCATCAGCCCCTTTTTTTTCTGCCCAGTCAAAATGGATATCTCTTTCACCTGTATAGTTATATAAGGGCACACCAAAGCCACAGGAAGTTTGTACTAAATCGATATCTGCAATGATGAGTTGCCGGGTACTTGGGTAAATGGTAAAATGCGGTGAATATTGTTCCCATGCCGCAGTGCCGGGCAACACGGTAAAACCTTTTCCATATAACCGTAAAATATTCGGTGCTCCTTCAAAAGAACAGAACATAATGGTGATACGACCATTCTCTAAAGTATGTGCCGACGTTTCGTTGCCACTGCTGATAAGATCCATATAGCCAACCTGGTGTTCGGATAAAACCCGAAAGCAATCCAGGCCTTTGGGAGAAAGATTTACCCGCCCATCTGCGCTGAGTGGGGCTGTGCTGACAAAAAAGATATGTTGTTGCTCAATAAATTCTTTATGCGCCGGTTTAATGGAGTCATGAAGTTTGCCCATAATTATTATTTGGGGATGAAGATAGGAAGGAATCAGCTTTGCTGTTTTACTTTGGATAGCACAACTATTTTGAATAATTCGCTGCTAAGGAATAAACAAATCGGAACAAGAGGTTTTTATTGATCTGCTTTATAAATTTTTCGCATGGCGATTTTCTTGCAATGCGGACATTTGACTAATGTTGTTGGCTTTCCATAAGCCTTGTAACGAACACCGCCAATTTCCCATATTGAAGATGTTTTCCCACAAACGCAGTCGAATCGATACCGCTTCGACTCATTCATTATCTTTTCAAACTTTGCTGAGGAAGAAAAGAATTTTACAATTTTTTGTACTGTGCTAAGATTCAATGTCCTGTTTTGATGCTGGTAAATAATTGTGTCTTCTAATATAAGTTATAAAATAGTCAGGTCCAAAAATCGACGCATGTAATCCCTGATTTAACTTAATCATCAACAAAGAATCTTTAGCAATATCTGTTGAGTCGGATCAAAATATTTCAACGTCTGATTACCCGATTAACCGCATTGAATTATATTCAATGTTTTTAAGTATGGGGAGAGATACTTTTCCCAACCAATCCGGTTTAAAATAAGAATGTCTAAATTTATCGTTTCTTTCAAGGCATTAATTATTCCCCATGTCATTTATTCTGTCTATCCTGGTATCTTTTTTTGCTGTGTCTGTTACCAGGCAGGAGCCTGTACAAGAAGGAGCGGAGATAAAAATAGTCCGGGAATTATTTCGTTTGCGAAATGAGCACAAAGCGGATTCGGCTGAGCAGTATTTTGCTGACACCGTACGGGTGTATATGAAATACTTAAAGAATGTTCCCCGAAAAATAATTACACAAAGCGATAAAAAATTCTGGAAAGCTCATCCCCGCAACAAATTTGAAATGACAGCTCCCGTACAATTGACCACCCGGGCCGGTATTACTACTGCCATCATTATCGGTAAAGAATACCTTGACGGAACAGCTTTTCAATTTGAAAGAATTGAAATTAAGTTTGACCGGCATACAAAAATATACTCCTTCAGAGGGTTTGCATTGAAGAAGGGAAATTGATAACACAGCCTGCTATTATTTTCTTTGAGGCCGGTACTAATGATGCCGATAGGATAGTCCTGTTAATCTATATGATAAGTTCTTGTGTCTCTTCTGCTGCCAGATTTTAACCAGACCTCTACCAGTCTTAACAAAGTCTCCAGCTCGAATGGTTTGACGATGTAATCGTCAGCACCGAGACCTAATGCTTCTGCCCGATCTACTTTTTCGGACATGGAGGTACTGAAAATAAATGGTATTTCATTTGTCCTGGCTGATTCCAGAAGTATATGCAAAACCTCATGCCCATCCATTTCCCGCATCAGTACATCACATATTATCAGGTCAGGTATAAATTTCCGGGCTTCTTCAACTCCTGTTTTACCATTATTGGCGCCCAGTATTCTATAGCCTTCCATTCCCAGAAATTCAGTAATATTTTCAAGGATATCCGGGTTATCCTCAATTACTAAAATTGTTTTCATTTTAGTTAGTTGTTGTTTCGCTGCTTTGAAAGAATAGCATAGTAAAGCTGATTTGTTTCCTGGCAAATAATATTATGCTCTAAAGGATAATTCTTATATAATTCACATATTTCCCACGTCAGCAAGATTACATTGTCAGCCGCAGCGAGAGGCTGCTTATCCAGCACTTGATAAATACTTACCTTCATCTTATTATGTTGACCATCTGGCAGGCTTTAATTGGTTTTGGGTTGATCGTTTTAGTGATCCTGTTTGTTTTTCGGATAAGCATCGCAAAAGACATTGTTTCATTACCGGAGAATTACAGGGAGTTGCTGACAGATTATATAAAATTTTATCGTCAGCTGGATGAGCAGGGAAAAGTAAGCTTTGAAAAAAAAATTGAGCACTTTTTATCAGCGGTGAAAATAACCGGGGTCAATGCAGTGGTCGAGGATCTTGACAAACTCCTGATAGCCTCCGGGGCTGTTATTCCCGTTTTTGGCATTCCCGACTGGCAATATATCAACCTGCATGAAGTGTTGCTGTATCCCGGTGCATTCAATGAAGATTTTGACCAGGCAGGTGCTGATCGTCCTATTGCAGGCATGGTAGGGAATGGGGCTATGCAACATGTCATGATCATTACGAAATGGCAATTGCGGCAGGGATTTATCAATGAACAGGATGCACATAACACCGCTATTCATGAGTTTGTACATTTGATAGATAAAATGGATGGCACCATGGATGGTGTTCCGGAAATAATTTTAGAACGGAAGTATGTGAATCAATGGAAGAATATGATGGACTCTACCATCGGGCAAATGAAAATGTACGGATCAGATATAAATATGTACGGTGCCACCAGCCCGGTAGAATTTTTTGCTGTTATTTCAGAATACTTTTTTGAGCAACCTGATCTGTTAAAAGATAATCATCCGGGGGTGTATGAAATGCTGGGGCGGATATATAAGACGAAGTAGTGATTCTTAATTCACCGTCAGTTATTTTTTTGAACACCGGTTAAGGGGTATCATTTATTCAGCGCCCTGTTTATTTCATCCACCAATCCGTTTTGTGGCGGGTCTTCACTCAACTCCCAAAACATGATACCACCCAGTTTTTTCTTACGGATGAATTTTGATTTTTCCCTGATCGACCATTTATCATCAAAGGTGGCGAATAATTGTTTCCGCTGGTTGTATTGATACGGGGCTTTAGCTTTTTTATCACGGTAATACACAAACCCCGATGTATCGCTGAAATATGCTGGAAAATTTTTATAAGCAACGCCCCGCTCAAATTGGCCTGCCTGGTACAATCCATGATTGCTATCTGCGACTTGCGCCCAAACTCTTGCATAAAAAGCGGCACCGATTATAAGTTTATTGGCCGGCACTTTTTTATCAAGCAACCAGTTCACACATTTTTGTGTGGATTGCTGTCCCGGCTGGTAATCTGCTAATGGAGTATGATGACCTGTTACGGTACTATATCCACCAACCAGGTCGTAGGTCATCAGGTTTACAAAATCAACCAACGGCATTACTTTATCCCAATCAACAGATCGTTCGAGGTAACTGGTAAAACCACCCGCTGCAAAAGTCAGCAGGTAGTTAGTGCCCATTTCCTGTCGTAGTTGTTTTACCAGGGCTGTAAAATTGTCTTTGTCGGCGGCATCATATTGATGACCCGGATAACCTTCTATCGCAGGATATTCCCAATCGAGATCAAGCCCATCAATATCATATTGCTTAAACAGCGCAACAGTTGTTTTGGCAAATGTATTGCGGTGTGTGGCGGAACTAAACAATTCGGAGCAGGGTGCACAACCTCCCCATCCACCTACTGATACCATGATCTTTAACTGCGGATGATCTTTCTTTAATGCTATGAGTTGTTCAACCGTTTTTCGTTGTTGGTCATTATGAAAAGTAAGGGTATCATGTTGCAGTTTTAAAAAACTAAAAATGATATGCGTTAGTTTTTTAACCGGGTATTGCCTGATCGTTTCACCATTGCCCGTATAATAGGCAATTACTTTATGCCGCTGTGCCTGAACCTGTACAGCTACTATCAACAAAAGATAGAAAACCAGTACTGTTTTTTTCATGCGGTCAAACTGTTTTTTTCGGTGGCAGATCAAAAGCGGTCGCCTCATGTTCAAAATTATCTTTGTGTGAACCATCACAGAAAGGTTTGTTTTTTGATAAACCACAACGGCACAGTGAAAGAATCTCTCTCCCCTGTAAATTATACACCCCACCGTTCCTGTCCACTATTTCAAAATCGCCTTCTACTTTCAATGATCCGTTATTGTTAACGGTAATTTTTGTTTTTGACATGTATGATTTTTTTTAAAAGTACTTACTAAATGTAAACAAGCGGTAATTAAAATTATGGTGCAGCTGCCATAGCGGGAATATGATACTTATTTCAAAAGCTGGTAAATGGTATTGGATAGCAACCGGCACTGTTTTTTGTAAAATATCCGCAAGGGAAAAAATGCCAATGAAACTACAAATTTAACGGGGCTATGATGCATTGCGAAACACATCATAGCCCCGTTCCCCATTAGTCAAACAAGGCGTTAAAAACTAAACGCCTTTGAAATTATCTTAAATACAAATCTAGTTCTACTCTTCTGTTTGCTGTCCTTGCTGTTGAATTTGCATTTGAGCCTGCAGGTCTTGTTTTGCCATAGCTATTGATCGAAATTCTGCTGTCGGCTACGCCTTTACCTGTTAAATATGTCATTACTGCATCTGCACGGCTTTGAGAAACGGTCGTTGGATTTTTTTCAATACCATCTGTATGACCGCCAATACGCAGATTATAATCCGGGTATTCTTTTAAAATATTCGCTACCTCATCCAGCATTGAATACGAAGATGTTTTTATCACCGCATTTCCTGAATTAAACATTACACGGCGGGTTGCAAATTGTAAACGCTTTGGAACTTCTTTTTTTACAACCGGACAGCCATAGTTTGATGCAACGCCTATAACACCAGGGCATTTATCATCTGCATCTAACACACCATCTCCGTCTGTATCAGCAGGGCATCCCCATGCATCTACTTTTATTCCGGCATTGGTAGCAGGACATTTATCATTGGCATCTAATACTCCATCTTTATCACTGTCGGCATCACAGCCATTCACATCTGTTTTAATTCCTTTTTTTGTATCTGGACATTTATCATTGGCATCAGCTACACCATCACCGTCTGTATCCGGACATCCCTGGAATCTATCTAATCCCGCAGCATTGGGACATTTATCTTGTGAATCCTGGATGCCATCACCATCACTATCTGGACAACCTTTAAATCTTGCATCACCGGGCACATCAGGACAACCATCGTCTGGATCACTTACACCATCTTTATCTTTATCCTGGCAACCGTTCATACCAGTTGTACCAACTATAGAAGGGCATTTATCTAAATAATCGGGTACACCATCCTTATCTGTATCAACCGGACAACCGGTACCATCTACCGGCACACCCGGAGGAGTGGAAGGACATTGATCTCTCTTGTTCTTAACTCCATCGCCATCACCATCTTTTTTCATTTCAAATTTGGAAGGATTGTCTTGAGCAAACAGGGGAGTAACAGCTGCTGCAAATAGTATGACAGTAAAGAGGGGAATAATTTTTCTAAGAGACATAAAAGTGTTGTTTGTGCGTAAAAAAAGAGTTTTCATTGTTTGCAAAGGTTGGTAATGAAATGGACGTAAGTGTTACACCCTCCCTGTTGCTAGTTATATAATTCGCACATTTACTTCCCAGCGGAGTGTTGGATAGTTTCGCTTCAGGCGAGATGAGTTGGCTTTGTGGCATCCCGGTTTTCATCAGGTCAGGCACTCGCCGTACTTCGGAGTTGTATTACAGAATAACGACGAAAAGCGTTAGTTTTTATCAAGACCCGGCAGAGAAGAAACACTATAGTCAATCAGGTACTATATTAATAATGATCTTGCCTTTTATATTTCCTTCACTAAAATAATGAAAAGCGTCAGGCACTTCCTGTAACGAATACGATTTGTCAATTACTGGTATTAGTTTACCTTCTTCAAATAACTGGTTAAGGTATTCAAGGTCTTTCCTGGTTGGTTTATATCCCATTAACCCTAATTTTTTATTGCTGAATCTTGAACGAATTGGCCAGATGAATATGAATTGCAATAAAAGACCACCCATCGATCCGCCAATCATGGCAAAAGTGCCACCGGGTTTTAGTGCCCGTTTATAATCACCAACAGAGCGATGTGCAATAACATCCAGTATACGGTCATATTGTTTACCATTCCTTGTATAATCCTCTTTTGTATAGTCTATACAATGATCGGCGCCTAATGAACGAAGCATGTCAAATTTTTCTGCTTTGTCCACACAGGTTACCACAGCTCCCAATAATTTAGCATATTGTAAACCAATGGTACCAACACCGCCACCAGCACCGTTGATCAAAATTTCATCGCCCTGCTTGATGGTTCCTTTATAGCGAAGGCCCTGCAGGGCAAGAAGACCGGCTTGTGGTAAAGAAGCCGACTGATCAAAAGTCATGGTGGGAGATTTTTTGGCCAATAATTTTTCCGGAACAGCAACGTATTCTGCGAAACCACCAAAACCACTACCGGCTATATCGCCAAACACTTCATCACCGGGTTTAAAATCGTTGACCTTATTGCCAACCGCTTCCACCTTTCCGGCTATGTCGGCTCCTAATATTTTGTGCCGGGGTTTAAACAGGCCTCCAAAAATCCGTACAACGAAAGGCGTTCCCTTCAACAGATCCCAGTCCCATGAATTTACAGAGGCGGCATAAATTTTTACCAGCACTTCATTCTCTTTTGGAATTGGTTTTTCAATTTCCTGCAATTGAAGTACTGCCGGGGAACCATATTTTGTATAAACAACTGCTTTCATGCCAAGAAGATAAGTTACAAATTTAATTTGTTTTTACTTCCCGGGCTGTGCGGATGGCTTTTTACCCGTAGTTGGTGTACTGAGCTTGTCGAAGTATCTCTACCAACCACAACAGGTAAGCTTTTATTTATTGTAACATCTGCCACAGCGGGAAATGCACTACGTTTATATGTAATGAATTTTAGAATTATACATTAACCCCAAAAATATATCCCACTAAAGCCGATAACCCCATTGCAATTGTTCCCCATATTGTAATTCGCAAAATTGCTTTTGTTATACCTGAACCTCCGGTTTTTGCGGAGGTTGCTCCTAAAACAATAAGAAAAATTGTTGTGAAACCGTATAGCCAATATTCTATCCCTTTTAATGGTGCAAAAAGTACTACCAACAGTGGTAATAGTCCACCAACAGTAAATGAAGCTCCTGATGCAATAGCTGCCTGTATTGGCTTTGCCTGGCTTATTTCGTTAATACCTAATTCATCTCTGATGTGTGCACTCAACGCATCTTTTTCTGTCAATTCAATAGCTACCTGCATGGCCGTTTCTTTTTTAAGCCCTCTCTTTTCATAGATCTGAGCTAATATGTTTAACTCTTCTACCGGCATTTCTTCCAATTCTTTTTTTTCTCTTTCAATGTCTGCTTTTTCAGTATCCGTTTGTGAACTTACCGATACATATTCACCGGCAGCCATTGATAAAGCTCCTGCTACAAGGCCTGCAACTGTCGCTAAAACAATAGGGTCTCTTGCTGAGCTGGCTGCAGCTACACCTATTGCAAGACTTGAAATAGATATTATTCCATCGTTAGCACCTAAAACTGCTGCCCTTAACCAGTTGCTTCTGTGTATGTAATGACTGTCTAAATAATTGTCAATCGTTATCATTTTATTTATTTGTTGTTACAAAATTACGCCATAAAAAGTAAAGGGAAGTTCTTAGTTCACCGCTTGGGTGGGCAGCCTATGTTGGTGGTGATACTTCGTTTAACGTATACACCAACCACAGCCAGGAAGAAAAACGGGGATAGCTAAACAGGTATGGTTACTGTAATTTCAGTGCCTTTCTTTCCGGATATAATGTCAGTGGTGCCATTCACCGCAGCAGCTCTTTCGCTAATAGAATTCAGCCCTATCCCTTTTTTAGCAGCCGCAGTATTAAATCCTTTTCCATCATCGGTGATGGTCAACACCAATCCGCTGATATCTTCATAAATAACAATAGAAATAGAGGTGGCCATTGCATGCTTAATAATATTGGTAACGGCTTCCTGTATGATATATAACAGTTGAATTTTTATGGGCAGGCTCACTTCTTTTAGCAGCTCATCTTGCACATCAATCGTGATATTGTACTTTTTAGAAGCAAAGCTGTTGTCTGTTATCAGTTTTATTCTTTTTGAAAAAGCTACTTCCGGTTCAATTCCCTCTCCATGATAAAGCTGATGGCTTTTGTTTCGGGTACGCTGGTACATATCACCCAACTGATTGCTGAGTGATTGCAACCATTCTACCTGTTGAGGATCGGGATTATCTACTACTTCTGTTTCAATTTTTAGTTTAACAGCTGCGATTGTGCCGGCAAGGTCATCGTGGAGATCCATACCCAATCTTCGTTGTTCTTCTTGTTTTATCGAACGATTCTTTTCTTCCAGTTCCATAATTTGCACCTGGCTGGTATAGTTTAACTTGTATATTCTGTCTTTTGCATCCCTTTCTTTTTTTCGCATTCGCATATACAGAAAGGAGATGAGTAATAAAGAGATGGCCGATATAATACCGATTAACAGTGTACGCCTGCGTTTTTGAGCTTCAGCCTTTTGCAGCTCTTCATTTTTTTCTTCAGCCAGTGTTTGCGCATAGAGATTGTTATTGATATCTACTGTTCTTATTGCAAAAATAGAATCTTTGATTGCGGATGATTTTACATTGGCTTCGTATGCTTTTTGATAATCATTTTTTAGCGCCATCAACCGGCCTGTAAATGCCAATACATCTGATTGGTCCCTTAACCCGGTCATCATCTTTGTTTCGAACTC
>CALRVH010000035.1:0-31883 GCA_943371565.1 Chitinophaga pinensis
AGTTTCCTGATTGCGTAAACTCATTTCCTGTATCCGTAAGCAATATAATTATTACCTGCACAATTTTGCAGCCTAAATGATTTATATGCTAAGAAGTGGCTGGACATTGATACTGTTAGTGTTTTCTGCAAGTATAGTTTCTGCACAAGGTGATACAAAGATCTTTCATGATGATTCAGTAAGACCCCTCCATAAATATTTGCCGGATATTACAGTAGTAGGCCGCAATAGTAAAAGCGATTACCAGCAACTGCCAGAAATAGTTGGCACTTCTATTTATGCTGGCAAAAAAAATGCCCTGATCGTATTGGATAATGTACAGGGAAATGTAGTTACCAATACCATGAGGCAGGTAATGGCCAAAATCCCGGGTATTCATATATGGGAAAGTGATCCCAGCGGTATTCAGATAGGTATTGCTGCAAGAGGATTGAGTCCTAACCGGAGTTGGGAGTTTAATATCCGGCAAAACGGATACGATATTGCGGCAGATCCGTACGGTTACCCGGAAGCATATTATAATCCGCAGTTACAGGCGGTACAACGCATTGAAGTAGTACGGGGACAAGGCTCTTTGCAATACGGACCACAGTTTGGCGGATTGGTAAATTATATTCTTCGTAACGGAAGTGAAATAAATAAAAAATTTGAATTCGAGACACAACAAACTGTTGGTAGTAATGCGCTGTTCAATAGTTACAATGCTGTAGGGGGTAAAACCAAAAAGCTGCATTATTATGCATTTTTCGATCATCGTAATGGAAACGGGTGGAGAAATAACAGTGCTTATTTTACTAATGCCGGATTTGCTACCATTACTTATAAATTTACAGATAAGCTTTCTTTGTCAGCAGAAATAATGCGTTCACATATTCGAAGCCAACAGGCGGGAGGGTTGACGGATACGCAGATACAACAGGGTGCCAGGCAGAGTTTCCGCAGTCGCAACTGGTTTGATATTACCTGGACCACACCGGCACTGATTGTAAATTTCCAGTTAAATGAAAATACAAAGTGGAATACGAAATTATTTGCCACTATCGGTGATAGAAACAGTGTTGGTTATTTACAAGGTATCACTACACCGGATAGTATCAATCCGGCAACGTTGCAATACAGTAACCGGGTAGTGAATATTGACCAATACAGGAATTACGGAATGGAGAGCCGTATCATCACCAATTATAATTTGGGTAAAATGAATAATACTATTGCAGGAGGTATACGTATGTACACTGGTACTACCTGCCGGCAAGCCGATGGAAAAGGAACAACAGGTACTGGTTATGATGTAACAGTAAGTGGTAATTATCCGAGAGATGTGGAATTTGCTTCCGCTAACGCTGCTGCTTTTGTAGAAAGTATTTTTCGTGTAGGGAAGAAAATAGTGATTATTCCGGGTGCCCGGTATGAATGGTTAAAAGGCACCGCTTCGGGAAGAAATGGTTATACCAGCGGCGGTTCAGAAATAATTCTACAGAATATTACCCGGAGCCGCAGCTTCTTATTGGCGGGTATCGGCGCAGAGTATCACCTAACAGGTAAGACAGAGTTATATGGTAACATTTCTCAGGCCTATCGACCCATTCAGTTTGCTAATTTACAGGCACCACCTACCACAGATGTAGTTGACCAGGATCTTAAAGATGCAAAAGGATATAATATTGATCTTGGTTACCGGGGAAAAATTAAAAATTACCTGCAGTTTGATATAAGTGTTTATTGCCTGCAATACAATAACCGTATCGGAACGGTTACAGTTGCCGGCACCCCGTCTTACCGGCTTATTACTAATGTAGGCAGCAGTGTCAGTAAAGGAATTGAAAGCTATGCGGAATTCAACCCGGTTCGGGCTTTTACCAAATCAACGAAAGCTGATCTCATCATTTTTGCAAGCTATGGTTATACTAATGCCCGTTACAGCGGAGATCATAAAGATGCTGCTACAAAAGGTAAAAAAGTGGAGAATGCACCTGAGCATATTTTACGCAGTGGTATTACAGGGGGGTATAAAAATCTTCTGCTTACAACACAACTCAGCTATGTTGGCCAGACCTATAGCGATGCTAATAATACAGTAATACCTACAGAAAATGCCAATAATGGATTGATACCCTCTTATACTATTACAGATATTACCGCCACCTATAAGTTTTCAAAAGGGCTGAATCTGAAAGCTGGTATCAACAATTTATTCGATAAAAAGTATTTCACCCGTCGGGCAGGTGGTTATCCGGGTCCGGGTGCATTACCAGCAGATGGAAGAACTCTCTTCTTAAGTGTTGGTGCAAAACTATAAGACTCATTACATCCGTAAACAATTTTGAACTCTGGTCATTTATGTCCGGTGTTTAATGTTTGTGTACCGCACAACGATGGCGGTATAACAACTATGTTTATATGAACTGATTGCTATAGTTATGCTACATGATTCTACTCATGGATAAATGTGACATTACAACAAAAGCCGTCACTGTATTGTCAAACTTTACTATTGATATTCTTCCTGACAATTGTATGATAAATCACAACACTTGCTGAATAATCTTTGCATCCGAAACAAAAATTTATGAGAAAGATTTACCTGCTTATTATTACGGTTGCAATTAACCAATCATTGACGGCGCAACAAATTTATTTCAGTAAACCAGAAGATACTACTAAAGCAAAAGAATTAAGTGAAGTAGTTGTTACGGGTCAATACAAGCCGCAGTCTGCAAAGAACTCTGTTTACCAGGTTCGTGTCATTTCAAAAGAAAGAATTCAAAAGCAGGGAGCTGCCAGCTTGCAGGATGTATTAAAGAATGAATTAAATGTTCGCTTTGCACAAGATCCGGCCACCGGTGGTTCTGGTATCACGATGCTTGGCCTGAGCGGCCAAAATGTAAAAGTGCTGGTGGATGGATTGCCAATGCTTGGACGCCAGGGTGCTTCTAATGAAATTGATATCAATCAGGTTGATGTCAATTCAATCGAACGTATTGAGTTGGTAGAAGGACCGATGTCTGTAGTTTACGGTGCAGATGCGCTGGCCGGTGTTATTAATATCATTACTAAAAAAAGCGGAGCCGCAAAGTTTACTGTCAATGCAAGATTGCATGAAGAATCTGTCGGCAATGAATATGGTATCAAACAAGGTATACATAATCAGTATGCCGGCTTTACTACACGGTATAAAAATTGGGAAGCTGGTGGTTCATTCGGGCATAATTATTTTGGTGGATGGAAAGACACAGCGATTGGCCGGGAACTGGTTTGGCATAAGAAAGATCAGTTGCTTGCTAATGGTTTCATTGGCTATACAAAAGGAAAATTCAGTGCCCGTTACAGGTTGGATGGCTTAGATGAGATCATCACCAACCCCGGTAATTTTCTACCGTATGCCGACGTTAATTCAGGTGATACCATGGCATATGACCAGGAGTATCTTTCTCAACGCATCATGCAGCAGTTGCAGGCTTCTTATTTTGCCAGTAACAATCTGAATATTCAATTACAGACATCTTACAGCGATTATAGCCGCCAGGTTTTCTCTACTACGGTAAATAAGAAAAACGGGGATACAAGGCTCGACCCGGGTACCGGCCGTCAATCAGTAGTGAATTTTAAGGGATTTACATTTCGGACCAGTGTATATTATAAAGTATCGTCATTGCTTTCTTTTCAACCGGGAGTAGATATTAATCTGGAAAGCGGAGAGGGAGAAAGATTAAAAGAAGGGAGCAATAAAGTGAATGATTACGCATTCTTTATTACTTCAGAGATCACACCCTCTAAAAAAATAAATATCCGCCCGGGTCTTCGGTTTATCAGAAATTCAGTGTATGACGCACCTCCTGTTATTCCATCACTGAATACCAAAATTGTTCTTACGAAAGATATCGATCTGCGATTGTCCTATGCAAAGGGATTTCGTTCTCCTTCCCTCAGAGAGTTGTACTTCAGCTTCTTTGATGCCAATCACCAGGTAATAGGTAACCCTGCATTAATGGCTGAAACATCTAATAGTTTTACAGGTTCTTTTAATTGGAAAAAGACCAGCACTACTGGAGTTGTTTACACTACTGCGTTGGGTGGTTTTTATAACCAGGTAAAAAATATGATTGATTATGTGTTTACGCAAGCCTCAGATACTGCCAGGTTATACAATGTGGCCAATAGTAAAACCGGCGGAGTGCATTTTAACGGTACAGCAAAATACAAGAGCCTGAGTATTTCAGCCGGCGCTTCTTATACCGGTTTCTATAATCTTTATTCAGCAACAGATAAATCATTGCCCGAGTTACAATGGTCTCCCGAAGCAAATATTATTACCGGCTATTCTTTTTCTACTATTCGCCTGGATGTAAATCTTTTTTACAAGTTTACCGGTAAGAGGCCCAGATATGTTACCAATGGCCCTGACATTATTTTGGCCGAAACCGATGGCTTTCATATTGCCGATATAACATTAAATAAAAAACTGTTCCGTTGCTTTTCACTTAGTGCCGGTGTGAAAAACATTTTTGATGCTGATCGTATCAAAAGCAGTTTTGTGAGCGGCGGTATTCATTCCAGCGGCGGGTTAAATGTTGGAACTGGTCGTTCCTTTTTTACCGGCCTTGTTTTTAACTGGGAGAAAAAATAATTACAACAACACTATCAATAAAAATCAACTAACACAATGAAACAAATACTAACTAAAGCAATTTTCGCCAGCTTTTCATTGCTTTTATTAACCACCGGTTGCCGTAAAAGAGACGCATTGGAAGCTGATAATCTTGTCAATTTTGAAACAACTTCACAAGGTATCAATGCTACCGAGACTAACATCACTATTAAAATAGAATTGGTACGACCTACTGACCGTGATATTCCGGTAACGATTAACCTGTCAGAGCAGGGGGTACTTTATGCAACTGATTATACCACTGTGCCCGCAGCAACAGCTGGTAAACTGCAACTCACTATTCCTGCTGGTAACAATGAAGTGTCTTTCATCCTTTCTAAAGTGAATGGTGTATTATTTGACGGAGATGAAAAATTGCTTTTCGACATTTACAGTTCAGGTGCCCCGGTATTTATTGGGAACAAGAAAAGATTGACACTGAATTTTGCAGAATTAGTGGCGACTAATTCCAGTATCACAGTAAACGGTGGAGGTGTTTTATATCCTAACAAAGTGTTTATAGATTTGAGTGCTAACCGGGCAACTGCGGTAAACCGCAATTCATGGGATCTCGGTTTTTACACCGGAGCAGATGACTTTAGAGTTATCCTGAATTCTTCTTCTGCTATGATGGCAAAGCAATTGGCTAAGAATGATATTACACAGGTAAATGCTTCAGACACAATCGGGTTTTCTACTGAAGTTGCATTCAACCAATTTGCACCGGCCACTATTTCATTGCCGTATATCGATTATCCAAACGGTGACCTTTCCAGAACAGCTATTGCAGCTATCAGCACTACTGCTGCTGATAATAAAGTATACATTGTAAACCGAGGATTAGCACCAGGCAGCCCTGCTGCATCAAGGGGATGGAAAAAGATACGCATCATCCGTAATGCAACTGGTGGCTACACATTGCAGCATGCTGATATCGCAGCCACTACTTTCCAGGAGATCATTATTACAAAAGAGGATGCCAGCTATTTTAAATATATCTCTTTCGAAAATGGGGCCGTAGCAGTGGAACCTGAAAAAATGAAATGGGATATTGCCTGGACATTTTTTTCTAACGTTACCAATTTTGGTACAGGTGAAGTGCCTTACCTGTTTCAGGATATCGTTTTATTAAACAGAAATGTACAAGCTGCCAAAGTGTTGACTGCTACAAAAGCATTTGCTGATTTTACAGAAGCAGATATTGCTGTACAAACATTTGCGACAGCACAAACTGCTATCGGCGCTGATTGGCGTTCTGGAGGCGGTCCCGGTGCTGCCCCTGCAGTAAGAACAGATCGGTATTATATTATCAAAGACGGAACAAATAACTATTATAAGATCCGGTTCACTTCGCTTACCCAAAATGGCGAAAGAGGTTATCCTTCATTTGAACTGGTATTGATAAAAAAGGGTTGATTTATTTTTTATAAACAGGAAAAAACCATTCCGGAAGTGACCCGGGATGGTTTTTCTTTTTGCGTAAATCCCTTTTCTTATACCGTATTTGGTTGTATTGGCATAGTCGTTTTTTTGCCATCAAAATAAATCGAGTATGAAGAAATGCCAGGAATATCTCCTCAAATGAAATATTCTATCTGATTTTTTATTATCAGGCTGCTAATCTGAGTAATCTGTGGCTAAACCGGCTGTTAATTTCCGTAACTTCGCCACCATTTTAAAATGGCTATGAGTGCTAAATACAGAGAATTTACTGGGTTAAATTTACCGGCTTTTGAGGCGGAGATACTGGCTCAATGGACTGAAAAACAGGCTTTTGAAAAAAGTGTTTCCCAGCGGGAAGGAGCCACTCCTTTTGTATTTTATGAAGGGCCGCCCAGCGCCAATGGTATGCCCGGCATACACCATGTTATTTCAAGAACATTGAAGGATTTGGTATGCCGTTACAAAACCATGAAAGGCTTCCAGGTAAAAAGAAAAGGCGGATGGGATACACATGGTTTGCCGATTGAACTCGGCGTTGAAAAAGAATTAGGCATAACCAAAGAAGATATTGGTAAAAAAATATCAGTCGAAGATTATAACAAAAAATGCCGGGAAGCCGTACTGCGGTACAAAGACAAGTGGGATGATATCACCCGCAAGATGGGTTATTGGGTTGATCTGAATGATCCGTACATCACTTTCAAAAATGAATACATTGAAACACTCTGGTGGATACTGAGTGAGTTGTATAAAAAAGGATTGCTGTATGAAAGTGTAAGCATCCAGCCTTATTCACCAGCCGCAGGTACTGGATTAAGTTCGCATGAACTGAACCAACCGGGAACGTATAAAGATGTGAAGGATACGAGTGCGGTGGCGATGTTTAAGGCAATCAATAATGAGAAATCGAAATTCTTATTTGATGCTGCTGGAAATGAAGAAGTTTTCTTCATGGCATGGACGACAACTCCATGGACACTTCCTTCTAACTTAGGATTAACTGTTGGCGGCAATATTGATTATGTCTTGGTAAAGACAACGAATCCTTATTTGTTTGTTCCTATTAATGTTGTTTTAGCAAAACAATTAATGCCAAAATATTTTGACGGCACAAGTGCTAGCGATGGAGTGGGGACTAAGTATTCAATAATTAGCCAAGACGACAGTGTAAAGAGGAAAAGTGTTGAATGGGAGATTATTACTGAGTTCAAAGGAAAAGACATCGAAGGATGCGAATACGAGCAGCTACTTCCTTACGAAGCCAATTCATTAAAAGTGATTGAAGAAATTACCCCGGGTGCAAAACCATTCCGGGTATTGGTTGATACATTCGTTACAACTGAAGATGGAACAGGTATCGTTCATACTGCACCGGCATTTGGTGCAGATGACTATAAAGTTGGAAAGAAATACAACATCGGGATACTGACGATGGTGGACCGTGAAGGAAAATTTGTTGATGGTCTGGGTGAGTTTAGCAATCGCTTTGTAAAAAATTATAAAGACGAGAAAGATTATGTTGATGTAAACGTTGACATCAGCGTAAAATTGAAAAAAGAGAACAGAGCTTTTAAAGTAGAAAAATACGAACATAATTATCCGCATTGCTGGAGAACAGATAAACCCATTCTTTATTACCCGTTAGATGCATGGTTCATAAAAACCACTGCCGTAAAAGAAAGAATGGTGGAGTTGAATAAAACCATCAACTGGAAACCAAAATCAACTGGCGAAGGCCGCTTTGGTAATTGGTTGGAGAATGTAGTGGATTGGAACCTGAGCCGTTCAAGATTTTGGGGTACTCCATTGCCGATCTGGAGAACAGAAGAAGGTGATGAAGAAGTTTGTATCGGAAGTGTCGAACAGTTATTGGCCGAAGCAAAAAAAGCTGATGAGGTGCTGGGTTCAACTCACAACTCGCAACTCACAACTCACAACTTAGATTTACACAAGCCTTATGTTGATGAAATAATCCTCGTTAGCAAAACAGGTAAACCAATGACCAGGGTTCCTGATCTGATCGATGTCTGGTTTGATAGCGGCGCCATGCCGTATGCTCAATGGCATTTTCCATTTGAGAATAAAGAAACATTTGAAAAAAGTTTCCCGGCCGATTATATCGCTGAGGGTGTGGACCAGACAAGAGGATGGTTCTACACTCTTCATGCCATCGCTGTAATGTTGTTTGATAGTGTGGCGTATAAAACCTGTGTATCAAACGGATTGGTGTTGGATAAGAACGGCAACAAAATGAGTAAGCGATTGGGCAATGTGGTTGACCCATTCAAAACCATTGAAACTTTTGGTGCAGATGCTACACGATGGTACCTCGTTACCAACGCATCGCCGTGGGATAACATGAAGTTTGACCTGGATGGCATCAAAGAAGTACAACGAAAGTTCTTCGGAACACTTTACAATACGTATCAATTTTTCGCCTTGTATTCTAATGTGGATGGTTTTGCTTTTAAAGAAGCATACATTCCATTAGCTGAACGTCCGGAGATCGATCGCTGGATTCTTTCTTCCTTAAATACAGTGGTAAAGAAAGCCAATGCTTATATGGATGATTATGAGCCCACACAAGCTGGTCGTGTAATAGAAGATTTTGTGGATGAACACTTGAGCAACTGGTATGTTCGCTTATGCAGAAGACGGTTCTGGAAAGGGGAATATGAGCAGGATAAGATCTGTGCTTATCAAACTTTGTATGAATGTTTGGAAACCATCACCCGGTTGATCGCACCCATCTCTCCTTTTTTTAGTGATACAGTTTTCCGAAATCTGAATGAAGTAACAGGAAGATTCAATGTTGAATCTGTCCACCATGCAGATTACCCCGTAGCCAATGAATCGGTGATTGATGAATCCCTGGAAGAAAGAATGCAACTGGCACAGGATGCTTCTTCTTTAATATTATCGCTTCGTAAAAAAACAAACCTCAAGGTTCGTCAGCCATTACAAAAAGTGCTGATACCGGTTTTGAGTGCTTCTATGAAGGAGCAAATTCAAAAGGTAGAAGATCTCATAAAGGCAGAAGTGAACATTAAGGAGATCGAATACTTGAATCCCGATAATACGTTTATCAGCAAAAAGATCAAACCCAATTTTGTAGCCCTTGGTAAAAAACTGGGTGCAAAGATGAAAGCTGTATCCGCCGCTTTGGCACAGTTTTCCCAGGAGGACATTGCCCTGTTAGAAAAAGAAGGTCAATATAATTTGTCAGTTGAAGGCGAACCTGTAATATTACAGCTTGCCGATGTAGATATCAGCAGTGAGGACATCCCGGGCTGGACAGTCGCCAATAAAGGAAGTCTGACAGTGGCGCTTGATGTGACGGTTACCCCGGAACTGGAAGCTGAGGGAAATGCCAGGGAATTTGTGAACCGCATTCAGAAAATCCGCAAGGACAGTGGTTTCGAGTTGACCGACAGGATAGAGGTAAAGGCAACAGCGGTAGATGGATTAAAAGATTCTTTGGCTCAGTTTAAAGACTATATTTGCGCCGAAATTCTGGCTGATAAGCTGGAATTTGTGCCTGTAATACAGGATGGAACTGAGGTGGAAATAAACGATGTTTCGCTAAATGTGATTGTTTTAAAAAAAGGGTAAACTATGGCTAGTAAGAAAAAACAGGCTCCTAAAAAAGCAGCCAAACCCGCCCCTAAAAAAGCTGCTGTAAAAAAACCAATAGCAAAGAAAACTGTAAAGAAGTCTGCACCTAAAAAGCCGGCACCTAAAAAGGCCGCACCCAAACCCGTGGCAAAGAAACCTGTACCGAAAGTAGTAGCAAAACCAGTAGCTAAGCCTGCCCCGAAAGTGGCAGTTAAACCGGAGCCCCCGGCTCCAAAAGTAGTAGCTAAAAAACCAGGCCAGGTAGATCCTAAATCATTGGTATCTATCAAGCTTAAAGTGTCGCCTATTACCAAAAAGGAACCACCTAAGGCAACTAAAGTAGTAATACCTAAAACCAGCACCAAGAGCTCGGTAAAGTATGAACCTGAATTTACCAAGTCTGTTCTGGATGCATCAGCCATTGCTTATCAATCCGGGCCAACGATGAGATATTCTGACGGTGATCTGAACGAGTTCAGGGAAATCATTCAGAAAAAACTCGATGCTGCAAAAAAGGAGTTGAACTATTTGCAGGGACTGATAACCCGTAAAGAAGAAGGTGGTGATATGGATGAGGGCCGTTACATGACAATGGAAGACGGCAGTGTAAGTATGGAAAGAGAGCAGCTCAGCCAGATGGCCAGCCGCCAGATCACTTTTATTGATCACCTGGAAAAGGCAATGATGCGTATTGAAAATAAAACCTATGGCATCTGCCGTGTTACCGGTAAGCTGATTGACAAAGCAAGATTAAAGGCTGTTCCTCATGCCACGCTGAGCATAGAGGCCAAGCAGATGATGAATAAATAAATTGAAGTTGTTACATACAAAAAGCCCCGTTCTTACCAGAGCGGGGCTTTTTATTTATATTGTAAGATTACTATTATTTCTTTTTTCCTTTTAAGAAAACCTGGAACCCAACACCAACAATTAACCCATGATTGGTGAATTTGGTAGTAGGCTCATTCTCCGACCTGGTTTCAGGTGTTCCATCATAGGGGGCATCATCCCGCAATGTTGTTGTTTTGAAAGTATTCTTATTGTAAGAATAATTATAGCCCAGGTAAATATCAAGCCCGGTGTACTCACCTAACATTTTAGTCAATCCTAATTGAAGAATAGCATTGGCAAAAAAACCGCCTGATGATTTGCCATCATAGCTTATTTTATAATCCGGTGTTGCATCATAATATCTAAAACCCTCTGAAGTGGCCGAGTTGATGCCCGCATTAAAACCAAATTGCCCGAAGGGCATAAAAGAAGAAGTATTGGACCCGAAATAATTACGGATAAAACCTCCAACCCCAATATTGAAATTGGTGCTTTTATCTTCCTGGAATGTAGTGCCCAGGTCCTCATAAGTGATTTTTTGCCCACTTGGGTTTATATTTAACGACCCGCCAATAGCAGTTTTTTCCGAGATAAACCAACCAAAGGAAGGTTCAATCCGAAGTCCATAATTGCTGGTCTTAGAAGAATAACCCCGCACTTGAGGAAACGTAACATCAGAACCGCCAGAGTTAAAAAAAAGACTGCCTACCGAAGTTCCTGCCATCTTATCACCTTTTTTGAACTGGGCATTGGCAACTATACCTGCCAATAGTAAACTAACTGCAAAAAAACCTTTTATTGAACGCATAAAATTGAGTTGGTTAAAGAACAAATATAGCCGTTCGGGAAAACCCGGCAATACCTGTTTTTTTTAGACCGAAATGTATTGGTATGCTTTTTTTTGCTTTACCTTTAAAATATCTTGGTGGAAACGGAAATTCCCATTACTTTTAAAACCGAAACTAATTAACAGCCAAATCAAATTGTATGAGAAAGTTCAAACTTCTTTCGCTTTTATCTTTTGCAATCGTATTTATAGCCATTAGTTGTACTAAAGAGGGTCCCGAAGGTCCTGCTGGTGCCACAGGCCCACAAGGTCCTACTGGTATAGGTGGTCCTGCTGGTCCAACTGGTCCAACTGGCCCGTCTGGCCCCGCTGGTCCCACTGGCCCAACTGGTCCGCAAGGCCCTGCTGGAACAGCCAATGTTATTTATTCTGCATGGTTTCAATCGAATCCATGGGCAGATACAACTATCAATGGTATCGGCGCTGCTATTCATCGTAAGGCTGCACCTGGTGTAACTCAGGCGATTCTTGATAATGGGGTTGTTTTAGTGTTTGCCAAACTGACCGGGTCAAATGGCTCAGTAATGCAATTACCATTTATATTCAATTTTAGTGGGGCATATCAATTTACCCATTTGTTGTACCTCAATAAAATACATCTTATAGTATCTAATCTTAATGGAACTGCAACTACTGGTGCATCTTGGGCAACTAGCAACGAATTCAGGTATGTAATTATTCCTGGTGGTGTTGCTGGTGGCAAAACTACCGGACTTGGCGGCACAAATTATAGTGCGGAACAATTAAAGACTATGCCGTATAGCCAGCTTTGCAGGCTGTTTAATATTCAACCATAATAAGAGCTTTTAATAAATTTAAAGCCGTCTCGCCTTAAGCGAGACGGCTTTTTCATTTTCGCTACTTTCTTTTCTTACTTAACTTGTGCATCCAAAACATCAGCAATGAAAAATCTGCTTACTCCTTTTATATTTCTTTTTGCTTCAGCAATTGCATATGCACAACCCCGCATCATATCCGGCCCCATGTTGGGCCCGGTTGAGTTAAGAGATGCAAAAGTCTGGGTGGAAGTTTCTCCAGAAGTAAGATCTGTATCACTCCGTTACAATAAGAAAGATGATGTAAAAACGGCAAAGACAATTGTATATAAAGGAGAACTCGGAAATGATTTCAACCCACTTCAATTTACCGTGGGTGGTTTGCAGTTCAATACAACCTACGAGTACAAGATATGGGTGAATGGAAAAGCTACATTGAAAGGTGGTGAGTTTACCACTAAAGATTTGTGGCAATGGCGTAAACAACCACCGGAGTTTAGTTTTTTAACCGGTTCCTGTTCTTATTTTAATGAACCGGTTTATGACAGACCGGGTACACCTTATGGAAAAGACTCTTCCATCTTTGAACCTATGGCAAAAGAAAAAGCTGCTTTCATGCTCTGGCTGGGCGATGCCTGGTATACAAGAGAAGTGGATTATTACAGTGAATGGGGGTTACGGTACAGGGCCAGTCATGACAGGGCAGTTCCCATAACACAAAACTTTCTCAAGTCAATGCCACAGCTGGCTATGTGGGATGATCATGATTATGGTCCTAACGATATTGGTAAAAATTATATTCTGAAAGATGCGAGCAGGAAGGTTTTTAATTCCTATTTCTGTAACCCTTCTTCCGGCGAAAATGGCCAGGGAACTTATACCATGACAACATGGGGGGATGCAGATATTTTTATGACGGATGACCGCTGGTGGCGCAGTGCTGATAAATTCAAAGATACAGTGGATGGAAAACCAAATCCTGAGAAAAGAATGCTGGGAGCCCAACAAATGGAATGGTTGAAAAATTCCTTGTTGTACAGTTCGGCAACTTTCAAAATTATTGCTGTAGGCAGCCAGGTATTAAATCCTGTTTCTCCTTTTGATACCTGGTGGAATTTTCCGACAGAATATGATGAACTGATGAACTTTCTGAAAGAATATAAGATCAACGGAGTGGTTTTTTTGACAGGAGACCGTCACCACAGTGAAATAATAAAAGTGGAAAGGCCGGGCACTTACCCCTTATTTGACATTACAGTTTCGCCGCTTACTTCCGGCACTCACAAATTTGGCGGCCCCGAAAAAAATAATCCTTATCGTGTATTGGGTATCGATGAAAAGCAGAACTACGGAAGATTTTCTTTTAGTGGCCAGCGGGGTAGTCGTAAGATGACAGTTGAGTATTTAGGATTAAAAGGTGAGAAAATAAGTGAATGGAGTATTACAGAGAAGGATTTAAAGACTCCGTAGAAAAAGCTCTGACAGCTGGAAGTATTAAAAAAATTGCCCAATAGAAATTTTAGGGTTACTTAATTATTTCTATCTTATTTTCCATGTATAAACTACCATTATGCCTAAATTTTGCACTTCATTATTTTTTCTATTAACAGCCTTTACACTGTTTTCGCAACCACGTATTGTTTCCGGTCCGATGCTGGGACCCGTAGAATATAGAGATGCTAAAATATGGGTGGAAGTTTCGCAGGAAGTAAAGGCCGTATCAGTTCAATACAATAAAAAGGGAAATGCACAGAGTAAAATTGTAAATTATAGAGGAGAACTTGGAAATGAGTTTAATCCTCTTCATTTCACAGTTGGCGGCCTTGATTTTAATTCAACCTACGAGTACAAAATTTTGATCAATGGAAAACTTACCGGAAAAGGCGGTGAGTTTACTACTAAAGATCTATGGCAATGGAGAAAGCCTGCGCCAGACTTCAGTTTTTTGACAGGTTCTTGTGCTTATTTCAACGAACCGGTTTTTGACAGACCGGGTATTCCCTATGGAAAAGATTCTTCCATTTTTGAAGCCATGGCAAAAGAAAAATCAGCTTTTATGTTTTGGTTGGGTGATGCCTGGTATTCAAGAGAAGTCGATTTTTACAGCGAATGGGGGTTGTGGTACAGAGCAAGCCATGACCGTGCAATGCCCGTTCTCCAGAATTTTTTAAAATCAATGCCCCATTTTGCTATGTGGGACGATCATGACTTTGGCCCCAACGACGTTGGTAAGTATTATAATTTCAAGGAGCCAGCCCGGAAAATTTTCAACTCCTACTTCTGTAATCCCTCCGCCGGTGAAAATGGCCAGGGGACCTATACAATGACAACCTGGAGTGATGTAGATATTTTTATGACTGATTGTCGTTGGTGGCGAAGCGCCGACGGGATGGAAGATTCTGTGGATGGAAAGCCAAATCCGGAAAAAAGAATGTTGGGGGAACAACAAATGGAATGGCTTAAAAACTCGCTGTTATTTAGTACAGCCACTTTCAAGATTATCGGCATTGGTGACCAGGTATTGAATCCTCTTTCGCCGATAAATAAATGGAAAAATTTTCCTGCAGAGCATGCTGAGTTGATGAATTTCATCCGGGATAATAAAATTAATGGTATTATATTCCTGACCGGGGACAGGCATCACAGCGAGATCATTAAAGAAGAACGTTCGGGAACTTATCCGCTATATGATATTACGGTATCGCCGTTAACTTCAAAAACCCACGTCTTTAGTGCACTGGAAAAAAACAATCCCGGACGTATCCTTGGAATAGATGATAAGCAGAACTATGCTAAGTTCTCCTTTACCGGGAAAAAAGGCGAGAGAAAGCTGCTGGTAGAATTTTTCGGTGTCAAAGGTGAAAAATTAGCAGACTGGGGTATTTCTGAAAAAGAACTAAAAACACCATAAACCAACCAATATGAAAGAAATATTTTCAATCCTGTCTTTTGCAGCAATAAGTTTATTGGCCTGCAATGCAAACACAAAACCAGCAGAAAAAAATGATGCAGTAGAGAAAAAAACAGAAGAAACAGTTGCTGATCCCGCCGGTGATTCGACAGAGATACGAAAGGTCATCACTGATTTTTATAACTGGTATAATACAAACTATACCAAATTCCAGGGCTATAATTTGTACAGCAGTATCAAGAAAAAGGATTTGCCCCCCTATAAAATTAACTGGGATGAAGTTGAAAAATACCAGCAGTTTATCCGTACATCGGTTCCACAGTTGGGAGAAGAATTTATTATCAATCAAAAACGTTTCCTTCAACAATGTGATTCTGCCTTTAAAATAGATGTAAACGATGATATCCCTTACGGGTTTGATTATGACTGGTACACCAGCAGCCAGGAAGAGCCCTCTTATTTACTGGATGGCATCAATAAATCGGGAAAATGGATCATCAACGTAAAAGGAGAGGTGGCTTCGGTAGAGATCGGGGCGCCGGATGACAAAGATTATCTTGCCGGTTCGTTACTCTTATATGTAGGAATGAAAAAAGAAAATGGCCAGTGGAAGATCGCTAAGATCGGGGGTAATGAATAAAAAGCAATTATGACAATTTATTTCGGATATGAGAAGGCACAGGTAATTCAGGCATTGCGTTACCATTTTATAAGCCGCCGGGAAATTCGGATCATGCTGATACTCGTAAATGTATTTGCTATTGTTTCTATTGCCTTATATGCATTTGGTAAAGTAACAGCGATGGCTTTTTTAACTGCCTCTTTTTTATGGATCGTATTGATGGTAAGTTTTTGGTTTATTCTGCCCGGTATCGTTTATCGTAAGGCGGACACTTTCAAACATGAATTCAGTATGACTTTTGAAGAAGAGAATTTTACGCTCAGTCATGAGAGAGGATCTAAATCCTGGCCATGGAATGCTTTAAAGAACTATGTTGAAAGTCCGCATTTTTTTCATTTATATTTTGACAGCCGTTCTTTTTTCCTCGTTCCCAAAAATGGATGTAAGGACACTGATGAAGTGTATGCATTGCGGCAATTGATAAAAGAGAAGGTAAAAAAAGGTTGAGGGAGTTTATAATTGTTTCTCCATTACATAGTGGGGAAGTGTAACCTCTACAAATTCATCACTGGCTACTTTGTAGCCCATTTTTTCATAAAAGCCAATTGCATTTTTACGGGCATGCATAGATAATATTTTATAGCCCCTGTCCCGTGCAAGATTTTCGGCAAACCCCATTAAGGCCCTGCCGATACCTTTTCCCTGGAGATTATTAAGAACGGCCATCTGCCGCAATTTGACAGTATCAGCATCTTTTTCTACCAGCATACAGCAACCGAGAATATCTTCTTCTTCAAAGGCAGCGATAAACATATTATCCTTTTCCTTTTCCAGTTCTTCCAGTGTAAAGCCCAGACCTAGGGGTTTGCGTAGAATATCATCCCGCAGCTTAACCATTTGCCGGTACTCATGACTGCCATGATCAATAATTTTTAAAGCCATAACCAAGAGATTAATTCCAGAGAACTTCAAAATACAAAGAACTTACAAGACTGCCAACCATTCATTGGCTTAATTTAATGCCGATAAATGCTGGTTTTTGAATCCTATAGCTTAATTTTCAGCCGGTTGGGCTAATTCGGGAAAAAAACACCTTTTAAGTGCTGATTAATTCAAAAAGTATATTTTTGCTCCCAATAAACAAAACTTAAAGAACATGTCAGACATTGCATCAAGAGTAAAAAAGATTATCGTTGACAAACTGGGTGTTGACGAAGCAGAAGTAACCAATGAAGCTTCTTTTACCAACGACCTGGGCGCCGATTCATTAGATACGGTAGAATTGATAATGGAATTTGAAAAAGAATTTAACATCTCCATTCCTGATGAGCAGGCAGAGACCATCACTACAGTTGGTCAGGCTGTTGCTTACCTGGAAGAACATGCTAAGTAAATCCCTCTAACAGGGATTGGAATAAATTAATCCGCCTTCTGACTGTTGTGACAGCGAAGGCGGTTTTTACTTCTTACAGCAAAGTTGCTGCTTTTCCTTTTTTGATAAACTGAAAGCAGAACTTGTTGTATTATTGGTTAAATAATTTTATTTTCAACCATATGGAATTAAAACGGGTCGTTGTAACAGGCATGGGTGCTCTTACTCCGTTGGGTAATAATATTCCTGACTACTGGAACGGGTTAGTCAATGGAGTGCCAGGTGCTGATATGATAACGTTGTTTGATGCCTCCAAGTTTCGCACCAAATTTGCCTGCGAAGTAAAAGGGTTTGACCCTGTTGCTTTTCTTGACCGGAAAGAAGCCCGAAAAATCGACCGCTTTACACAGTTTGCATTATATGTAAGCGATCAGGCAATGGCTGATGCCGGGTTGAACAAAGACAATATCAACCCCGACAGGATAGGTGTTGTATTTGGTAGCGGTATCGGTGGTCTTATAACATTCCAGCATGAAGTAATAGAATTTGCAAAAGGAGATGGCACACCCCGGTTTAATCCTTTCTTTATTCCTAAAATGATATTGGATATTGCGGCAGGACAAATAAGTATGCGGCATAACCTGCGTGGACCCAACTTCGCCGTGGTGAGTGCCTGCGCCAGCAGTACCAATGCTATTATGGATGCCTTCAATCTTATCCGGCTTGGCAAAGCTGATATTATTTTATCGGGTGGCAGCGAAGCGGTGATCAGCGAAGCTGGTGTGGGTGGTTTCAATGCAATGAAGGCCATGAGTGAACGAAATGATGATCCTAAAACAGCCAGTCGTCCTTATGATAAAGATCGGGATGGTTTTGTAATGGGAGAGGCAGCGGGTATTGTAGTACTGGAAGAGCTGGAACATGCTAAAGCAAGAGGCGCAAAAATTTATTGTGAAATAGCAGGTTGCGGAGCGACAGCCGATGCGCATCATATTACTGCACCCCATCCTGAAGGCTTAGGTGCCCGGAATGTAATGCTGGCCGCTTTGGATGATGCAGGAATGCAACCCGACGAGATTGATTATATCAATACACATGGAACATCTACCCCAATCGGTGATGGGGCAGAAGTAAAAGCCATTACCGCTGTTTTTGGAGAACATGCATATAAACTTAATATCAGTGCTACAAAATCCATGACAGGTCATTGTCTTGGCGCTGCCGGTGTAATAGAGGCCATTGCCAGTATACAGGCAGTGATAAATGATATTGTTCCTCCTACCATCAATCACTTTACTGATGACCCCGAATTGGATCCCAAACTGAATTTTACTTTTAATAAAGCACAGCAGCGAACTGTTCGTGCAGCATTGAGTAATACGTTCGGCTTTGGCGGGCATAATGCCTGTGTGATAGTAAAGAAGTTTGGAATTTGATAGTATAACTCCGGTTCGAAAAGAATCATCCGTATAAACTTTTAACCTTTTCAAAATTTTTTCGTAGTTTAATCGCTGTGGACTTTTTTAAATTTTTTTCTGGTAAACACGCAGGCACTTCTTTTAAAAAAGAGCTTAAGAACATTCTTGGTTTTAAGCCCGATAATGTTTCATTATACAAGACGGCCCTAACTCATCGTTCTATCCGGGAAGGGGCAGACGAAAACAATGAACGCTTAGAATACCTGGGCGATGCCGTTCTCAGTGCTTTGATTGCCGATTATCTTTTCAAACGATATCCCTATAAAGAAGAGGGCTTCCTTACCGAAATGCGCAGCAAGATGGTAAACCGCCAGCAACTCAATGAAATTGCTGTCCGCATGGGATTAAAAAAAATTACCCTCTACAATAAAATGGATGGCTCTTTAAAAGTGAGCCAGATATTTGGTAATACTCTCGAAGCCCTGGTCGGTGCTATTTATCTAGACCATGGTTATAAAAAAGCCGCCAAGTGGGTGCTGGAATCCATTATTCAGCCACATATGTTTATGGATGATCTGGAGAATCTTGAAATTAATCACAAGAACAAATTGTATGGCTGGGCCAATAAAAATGGTAAAGTGCTGGAGTTTGAAACATTGAATGAGAAACTGGAAAATGGCCGTCGTTTGTTTACGGTTGCTGCCGTGGTAGATGGCCGGAATATTGCCGAAGGGAAAGCGTTCAATAAAAAAGATGCTTCGCAAATAGCGGCACAGGTAGCCGTTGATAAGCTGGGTATTGTAAATGCAGATTCAATTGCCGAAGAGCAGCATTGAAAAACAACTGCCGCCTTATTTACGCTCCATACATAATTCAATCAGCACCCCGTTGGTATGTTTGGGATGAAGGAAACAGACTAATTTATTATCAGCCCCTTTTTTGGGTTTATCGTTTAGCAAGACAAATCCTTCCCCTTTTAACCGTTCCATTTCCTTCTCAATATCCGCCACATCAAAAGCAATATGGTGCAGGCCTTCCCCCTTTTTTTCAATAAATCGTGCAATTACTCCCTCCGGGTCGGTGCTTTCTAAAAGCTCTATCTTGGTTTCACCCTGTTTAAAAAAGGCCGTATTTACCTTTTCAGTTTCAACTATTTCTGTCTTATAACAGGGGCTGTTCAGCAATTTCTCAAATAAAGGAACCGCAGTTTCAAGGTTTTTTACGGCAATGCCGATGTGCTCAACTTTTTGCATAGCAGGGCTTTGAATTTCAGGCCTTTCGATTTCGGTAAAATCGGCCTGCAACCCGAAATTACCCCTTTCGAATAGAACCTTTTAAGCTAATTTTGTGTTTAATTGAAACAAATACTGATTAACAGATTTTATGCTGAATTTCCCCATTTATTTAGACCACAATGCCACTACACCCTGCGATCCGAGGGTAGTAGATGCGATGATACCTTATTTCACCAATAATTTTGGTAATGCGGCCAGCCGTAACCATCCTTTTGGTTGGCAGGCGGAAGAAGCGGTTGATTATGCCCGGGAGCAAGTGGCCAAACTGATTGGTGCCGACCCTAAGGAGATCATTTTCACTTCTGGTGCTACTGAAGGTGATAACCTCGCTATTAAAGGTGTTTTTGAAATGTATGCCAGCAAGGGCAATCATATTATCACCTGCAATATTGAACACAAAGCCGTTTTGGACACCTGCAAACACATTGAAAAAGAAGGTGGCGAAGTAACTTATCTGAAAGTAAAAGAGAATGGACTGGTTGACCTGGCTGAATTGGAAGCGGCTATCAAACCAACGACAATTCTTATTGCCATTATGTATGCCAATAATGAAATTGGAACCATCAACCCGATGAAGGAAATAAGTGCAATAGCAAGAAAGCATGGAGTATTATTGTTTTCTGATGCGGTACAGGCGGTTGGTAAAATACCTGTTGATGTAAATAAAGATGGCATAGACCTGATGGCTTTCACGGCTCATAAAATGTACGGCCCCAAAGGGGTTGGTGCTTTATATGTGCGTCGTAAGAATCCAAGAGTGAAAGTAACTGCCCAGATGGATGGCGGCGGTCATGAAAGAGGAATGAGAAGCGGCACATTGAATGTACCCGGCATTGTAGGATTTGGCAAGGCTTGTGAGATCTGCATGAATGAAATGGAGGAAGAAACTATAAGAGTAAGTAAGTTGAGAGATAAATTACAAACTGAATTACTGAAAGTAGAAGAGAGTTACCTGAATGGTGATAAGGAACATAAGCTGCCGCATGTAACCAATATCTCTTTCAAATATGTGGAAGGAGAGGGATTGCTGATGGGTTTTAATAAGAATATTGCCCTGTCATCTGGTTCAGCCTGTACGTCAGCCTCGTTAGAACCTTCTTATGTATTAAAAGCATTGGGATTGGGTGATGATTTGGCACACAGTTCGCTTCGTTTTGGTCTGGGACGTTTTACAACAGAAGAACAAATTGATTATACAGTAGAACAGGTAACAAACACCGTGAACAAACTAAGAGATATGAGTCCGCTGTGGGAAATGTATAAAGAAGGGATTGATATGAACAGTATAGAATGGGCGCATCATTAAAATGAATGTGAAAATGTGGAAATGTGAAAATTTCCGCTTGATACACGAAACAGTTCTTTTAGACATGGAAATGGTGAATTTTGAAACTCATTTTCACATTTCCACATCATCAAATTTTTAAATTAATACTATGGCATACAGTGAAAAAGTAATCGACCACTACCAAAATCCTAAAAATGTAGGAACATTGGATAAGAGTAAAACTAATGTTGGTACTGGACTGGTAGGTGCACCAGAGTGCGGCGACGTAATGCGTCTGCAGATAGAAGTGGATGAGGCAACTGGTGTTATCAAGGATGCCAAGTTTAAAACTTTTGGATGTGGTTCTGCTATTGCTTCTTCTTCTTTGGCTACAGAATGGCTGAAAGGAAAATCAATAGAAGAGGCCATTGCTATCGACAATATGACTATCGTAGAAGAACTGAATCTTCCGCCGGTAAAAATTCACTGCTCTGTACTGGCAGAAGATGCTATCAAAGCAGCGATAAACGATTATCGTCAGAAGAATGGTTTGGAAGTATTGAAGTTTGAAGAAAGTGTTATTCATTAAACCCTCAACCCCTAAAGGGGAGTTTTGAACCTTAAGAATAATTCATTAGATGAGTAGCGGAAATTCAACAATAACGGAAACCAAGAACCCTCCTTCGGAGGGCAGGGAGGCTTTCGCTAACGCAATATATGTAAGTGATAAGGCGAAAGTTAAAGTCGCCCAATTGCTCGAAGCTGCGGGTGTAGGTAACGACCCCTCTTATTTTCTCCGGGTGAGTGTGGTGGGTGGTGGTTGTTCAGGATTGAGCTATAAGCTGGATTTTGACAATGAACAGAAACCGATGGATCAATCCTTCGAGGACAATGGCGTGAAGGTGGTAACCGATCTTAAAAGCTTCTTATACCTTGTAAATACCACGTTAGATTTTTCCGATGGCCTGAATGGAAAGGGATTTTACTTCAGTAATCCCAATGCGAGCAGAACATGTGGTTGTGGTGAAAGCTTTGCCGTATAGATCTCAATTGAATTTATTATAAAGTCCCCCAGATGAGGGACTTTTTTATTTTTCGTAACAAACCTATTCTCTTGAAATATAGCAGCTTTAGTTTATTTTGCATCATTCTCCATGCCTATGTGGTCCGTTTGTAAAAAAGAGCTACGTCAATTCTTCAGCAGCCTGACCGGCTATATTGCCATTATCGTTTTCTTGCTGGTAAACGGGCTGGTGCTTTTTGTTTTTGATGACAATATCTTCGACTTTGGTTATGCTACACTCGACCGGTTTTTCCAATTAGCTCCCTGGATATTATTATTATTGATTCCTGCTATTACGATGCGGAGTTTTGCCGAAGAATTTAAGACAGGCACCTACGAGATACTGCAAACCCGGCCCCTGGGTCGCTGGCAGATCATTGGCGGTAAATATTTCGGCAGCCTGATCGTTGTTTTTATTGCTTTGCTGCCCACGATCATTTATATTTTCTCCATACAGCGTCTTTCTTCAAATGAAGGGTTGGATATGGGCGCCACGATCGGCTCTTATATCGGTTTGTTTTTTTTGGCTGCTGTCTTTACGGCCATTAGTGTTTGTTGCAGCAGTTTTACTAATAATGCAGTCGTGGCATTTATCGCCAGTCTTATCGGGTGTGCTTTATTGTATTATGGATTCAGTGCTATCAGTAAACTTCCTGCATTGAGCAGCGGGCCGGATTATTATGTGGAAATGCTTGGTATTGATTTTCATTACCGCAGTATCAGCCGTGGATTGATCGATACAAGAGATGTTATTTATTTTCTCAGTATGATATCCCTGTTTTTTATGATCACTAACCGCAATCTTCTAAAACGATAACATGAAGAGAGGGATAGAAAATATAATGGCTTCAAAATACTGGTGGTTGGTGCTGCTGGTAGTTTTGTTTGGCGTTAATTACCTCGCTTCTGTTGTTCATGCCCGGTTCGATCTGACCAAAGAAAAAAGATATACGCTGAGTAAAGCGACAAAAGATCTATTGAAGAACCTGGATGAGGAAGTGCAGATAGATGTTTTTTTGAAAGGTCAGTTTCCGGCAGGATTTAAGAAGCTGGCTTCCAGTACCGATGAATTTTTAGGTTTAATGAAGGATCACAATGGTGCTAAAATTCATTATCGTTTTATTTCTCCGCAGGATGAAATGCCAGGAAGTAATATCCTTTATGGAGATTCATTAGTCTCCCTGGGTGCTGTACCCATTAACCTAACGGTTCAGAAAAAAGCCGGAGAAAGTAGTAATATAATTTTCCCTCTTGCAGTTATTCATTATAAAGACAAGCAGTCGCTTGTCAATTTATATCCTGGAGCAAGTGGCAGGATTTCTCAGGAAGAAATCAACAGTGCAGAAGCATTAATGGAATACCAGTTTGCAAAAGCGTTGGATAAATTGACAACAACAAAGAAACTAGGTATTGCCTATTCAGTTGGAAACGGGGAGCCTGTTGACGGAAGAACCTACGATCTTCGTCAAGCACTTCAAGAAGATTATATATTTCGAACAATTGATATTAAAACAAGTCCACGAATTCCTGCAGCAGTGGATATGTTGCTGATTGTAAAACCAACCCTGTCATTCACGGATGATGAGAAATTAAAAATTGACCAGTTTGTAATGAACGGCGGCAAACTACTTTGCTTTATTGATAATTTAATAGCAGAGCAGGATAGCCTGCAGGGAAAAGCGGACGGCCAAACTATTGCGTATGACAGGACCCTCAACCTTACAGACCTTTTCTTTCGATATGGTCTTCGTATTAATACAGATCTCGTAATGGACTTACAATGCGATTTGATCCCGATAGTAGTTGGTGGTACTATGGAAAACCCCCAGATGGAATACCTGCATTGGAATTATTTCCCTATTCTTTCTGCTGGTGAAAGTGCTGCCAATAAGAACCCTGGTTATGTAGCCAGCCGCTTTGCGAATTCAATTGATACTATACAGGTAAATGGAGTTAAGAAAATGCCTTTGTTGGTTTCATCGCCGAATTCAAGAATTATCAGCACGCCGGCTCTTATCAGTTTAAATGAAAACAAAAATGTTCCGGAGGATGAAAAATTTAAACGCAATGCTATCCCGGTTGCCATGCTGTTAGAAGGTACATTTACTTCCCTGTTCAGAAACCGGTTAGGCAAAGTGCAACAGGATAGCCTTATTGCCAATGGCATGCAGTTTAAACAAAGTTCTATTCATAATAAGATGATCGTAGTGGCAGATGGAGATATTGTATTAAATGATTTTATTCCCGGCAACGGTCCGAATAGCCAGCCAGTTCCTTTGCCTATGGGTTGGAATAAATATACTTATACCGAATACATGAAGCAAACGGAGGCAGGGAAATATTTTATCCCGGTTGCTAATAAAGATTTTCTGATAAACTGCGTAGAGAACCTCGTTAACAATCCAGCCATAAGCGAAACCAGGAACAAGGATATAGTGCTTCGCCTCTTAGATAGTAAAAAAGTACAAGAGCAAAAAACTACCTGGCAGTTTATTAATATCGGGTTGCCTGTTCTGTTGGTATTGTTATTTGGATGGGTCTACCAGCAGGTTAGAAAACGGAAATATGCAGCATAATTCCATTGGGGCTTTAAGGCTGATTTAGCCTGTTCCGGGTTATCTTTGCACCCTACTAATTTTCCTTCATGACAAGAGATCAGATTACTTACCTCGTTTTTGGAATTGTATTACTTGCTTCACTAATTGTTGACCTTGGTCTTTTAAGCAAAAAGAACAAAAAGATAACGATCAGGCAGGCGTTGTATCAAACATTATTCTGGGTAGGCCTTGCATTGTCGTTTTGTGTTTTTATGTGGATTGAAAATGGTCAGAAGCCGGCTCTCGAGTATCTCAGTGCTTACCTGATGGAATGGAGCCTGAGCATTGATAATATTTTTGTATTCATCCTGATATTTTCTGCCTTTTCGGTAAAAGAAAAACATTTTGGCCGGGTATTGCTGATTGGGATCCTTATGGCCATTGTATTCAGGGTCATATTTATTACTGTGGGAGTGGCATTGGTTGAAAAATTTCACTGGCTGCTTTATGGGTTTGGAGCCTTCCTTGTGTTTACTGGCTACAAAATGTTTACCGCTACCGATGATGAAGAGTTTAAACCACAGGAAAGTAAGATTTATCGTTTCCTGAAAAAATTTCTGCCTTTAGTACCTCATGATGGGGATGGTAAATTTATTGTACGGGAAAACGGAAAACCGGGATATACCACGTTGTTTGTGGTAATTATTATGCTGGCGGCTATCGACCTGGTTTTTGCACTGGATTCTATTCCGGCTGTTATGGGTATTGTTGATACGAAAACGGAGGGTTACCAGGCAACAGCAAGGCTGGTAATATATACGTCCAACATTTTTGCTGTACTGGGACTTCGTTCCTTATTTTTTCTGTTGCGGGGGGCTGTCAGCAAGTTTGACTATTTGCAGCAGGGGATTGCCATTGTGCTTGTCTTTATTGGAATTAAGATGCTAGCGGAGCATTGGATCAATCAATGGATAGATAAACAAACACAGGTCTTTATTTCACTGGGAGTTATTTTAGTGTGTATTTCCGGTTCTATTTTCTATTCCATCTTTATGAAAAAAGAAGGGGAGCCTGCTGATGTAACTGACGAAAGCCAATAACCCGTTTACGATTTTCAAATTGAGTTATTTAATAAGCCATATTGCCCATATCACCAATGCAGCGGCTTCAATAGTCATTGATACAAAGATTGAGCATCTTTTGCTTGATAGCCGGAAAATTTATTCACCTGCAACTTCCCTGTTTGTTGCAATCAAAGGAGCAAGAAGAGATGGTCATCAGTTTATCCCTGAATTATATAAAAGAGGGGTAAGGAGTTTTATTATCAGCCAAAACATCGATACCGGTTCCTGTCCCGAAGCAAATTTTTTATTAGTAAAGGGCAGCCTGGCGGCTTTACAGCAACTGGCAGCTCATCACCGCCAGCAGTTTAATATTCCTGTTATCGGCATTACAGGCAGTAATGGCAAAACAATCGTAAAAGAATGGCTTTACCAGTTATTACAGGAAGATTTTAATATTGTCCGTAGCCCTAAAAGTTACAATTCTCAAATTGGAGTACCGTTGAGTGTTTGGCAGATGAATGAACACCATACATTAGCCATATTTGAAGCAGGCATATCCCGGCCGGGTGAAATGGAAAAACTAGCGTCAATTATAAAACCAACAATTGGAGTATTGACGGGTATCGGGGAAGCACACAGCGAGGGGTTTGCAGAAAGTGAACAGAAATTTCTTGAAAAGATCAAACTTTTCGAAAATGCTGATTGGATTTATTGTCACTCAAAATATGACCCCCAAAGAAGAATTAAAGACCTTTTTAAAGGAGTAGTTGTTTATTGCGGTACCGAACCAGCGAATGACATCCAGGTGCTTTCTATTCAAAAAGGAAAGGAGAGCACCCATATTTCTGTTCGGGTAAAACAAAATTTTAAGGAACCATTACAAGAGTATTCATTCTCTTTCGAGATACCATTTACAGATGAAGCCTCGATTGATAATGCCCTTCTTTGCCTCGGTGTAGTGTGGTCTTGCCAACCCTGGGTATCTCCTGATATTGCTTCTGTTGTAAAAAAATTGGATAAACTGGAGCCAGTTGAAATGCGGCTTGAACTTAAAAAAGGTATTAATCATTGTTCCATTATTAATGATAGTTATAGTGCAGATATAAGTTCATTAGAAATAGCACTCAATTTTCTTGACCAGCAAAATGCCGGAGATAAAAAAACTGTTATTCTTTCAGATTTTTTACAGAGTTCATTGACTAACGATATTCTATATCATCAAATCCTGGATAGCCTTAGAAAGCATAAGGTGAGCCGGGTGATTGGTATCGGAGAAAAAATTTCAGCCAGCCTGCAGAATTTATTATTGCAACCGGAAGAAAAATTAATGATCGAGGTATATGCTTCCACAGAAGAATTCATTACTCATTTCCTCTCCTCTCATTTTAAGGAAGAGACCATTTTGATAAAAGGCGCCAGGGCATTTGCTTTCGAACGTATCGTACAGTTGTTGGAGCAGAAGGCCCATCAGACGGTATTGGAAATTAATCTGAATGCTATTGCACATAATCTTAAGGAATATCAAACGTTGCTGAAACCGTCAACTAAAGTAATGGCAATGGTTAAAGCTTTTGCTTATGGTAGTGGTGGTGCAGAGATTGCAGGTATTCTGCAATATCATAAAGTGGATTATCTCGGTGTTGCTTATGCAGATGAGGGAGTGGAATTGCGAAAAGCAGGAGTTACTTTACCGATAATGGTAATGAACCCGGAAGAAAGTGCTTTTGAAACAATTACAGAAAACAACCTGGAGCCGGAATTATATTCTTTTGAACTCCTTCAGTCTTTCGACAAGTTTTTACAACAGGAAGGGTTGCAACAATACCCTGTTCACATTGAAATTGAAACCGGAATGAACCGGTTGGGGTTTGGAACTGACGATATTGAAAAACTATCATCCTTTTTGCGATCAACTTCTTCTTTTAAAGTACAGACTGTTTTTTCTCATCTGGCTGCCAGTGAAGAAGAAGGCCAGGATGATTTTACTCTTCAGCAGTTTCAGCTTTTTAGTAAAGCTGCAAAAGAATTGCAGGATAAACTTGGTTACTCCTTTCTCGGCCATATTTCTAATTCAGCCGCTGCGATCCGGCATCCGCAATTGCAGATGGATATGATACGATTGGGCATAGGATTATATGGAGTAGATAGTTCAGGCTCCAATAAATTGAACTTGCAAACGGTGGCAACATTAAAGTCTACCATTGCTCAGCTAAAACATTTGAAAAAAGGAGAGTCAGTTAGTTATAACCGAAAAGCAGTTGTTGAAAAAGATGCTGTAATTGCCACGATTCGTATTGGCTATGCAGATGGCTATCCAAGACGATTAGGAAACGGTGTTGGAAAAGTTTGGTTGCATAACACTTTAGCTCCGGTTATCGGTACGGTTTGTATGGATATGTTTATGATAGATGTAACGGAAATCCCCGGTGTGCAGGAAGGCGAGGATGTAATCATCTTCGGCAGCCAGTTACCAGTGCAGTTATTGGCACAATGGGCAAATACTATCCCTTATGAGATAATGACTGGTGTTTCTCAACGGGTTAAGAGAGTCTATTTCGAAGAGTAATATTTAACAACAGCACTAAAAAGCCCAAAAACCTAAAGCTGTATATTTGTCAAGTATGAAGACACTGAAGCTAAAGCATGTAGTATTCATTATTGCTGCCATCATTATTGCTGACCAGGCATTAAAAATCTGGATTAAAACAAGCCACCCTACAGGTGAAGTCGATAGGGTGCTGGGTATGAATTGGTTTCGGTTACACTTTATTGAGAACCCGGGAATGGCATGGGGCTGGAAGTTTGGTAATGAGACGGGTAAAATGATCTTGACATTATTCCGCCTGGCAGCTGTTATTTTCGGTACCTGGTACCTTGGACGTATTGTAAAACAGCAATATAAAAGAGGATTTATTGTTTGTGCTGCGTTGATCTATGCCGGTGCATTAGGCAACCTGATTGACAGTATGTTTTATGGAATGATTTTCGATAAGGGGCTCAAATATGATCCGGCCATCAACGATTATATCTCCTATTCAGGAATTGCTGAATTTTCATCAAACGGATATTCATCTTTTTTACATGGCAGTGTTGTCGATATGCTTTACTTCCCGATGTTTAAAGGGCAATTCCCTTCGTGGTTACCTGTGGTAGGAGGCGATGAGTTTGAGTTTTTCAGTGCCATCTTTAATATAGCCGATGCATCTATCTCGATCGGTGTTATTACACTGCTCATTTTTCAAAAAAGATTCTTTAAAAAAAATACACCTTCAGAACTTCAGCCTACGGTAGAAACCAGTTCTGAAGTCAGTGATAAGGTGCAGGTATTATAAAACAAATAGCCGCCCTTGCGGAACGGCTATCATTTATGATGAGGGGTGCGGAAAAAATTACTGGTTTATTTTTATCACTCTCTTCTGAATCGTTTTCCCGGCTACATTAACACGAAGGAAATAAATACCACCCGGTAATATTTGTGTATTCTCAATAACAAGGCGATTGACACCAGTTGCTATTGCAAAAGGAATTTTTTTCAAGGCCTTTCCTGCGGGATCAATCAATTCTGCTTCAGCTTTTCCATTAACGTCTGTTGAGATTTCAAACGATAATTCATTGCTGAAAGGGTTTATCACCGATATAAAAGAGAGTACATCACCGTTTGCTGATAACTGAATCGTTCTTGAGTAAGATGATTTGCCTAGGGTATTCTTCGTCCTGATGCGATAATATGATTTACCGGTCAGCAGCGAAGGATCGGTGAACGAGTATGTACTTTGTGCCGAGCTGTAGTCATTGTAGCTGTTTACGGTTCCGATAAGCGTAAAATTTGTACCATCAATACTTTTTTCAATTTCAAATTGAAGCGGTTCATCTTCCCCGGTCGTAGTCCATTTTAGTACTGCCCTTTCGCTAATAATACGACCTGAGAAGGATAGTAGTTGGACTGCAAGAGGAACGCCGCATTCAATTACATCCAGTGTAATAAAAGGGCCTGCATCAGTAAACTGGCAGTTTGCATTAGAAAGGTTTGCTGTAGTTGTAGCAACAAGAACTCTGTAGATATCACCCGCATTTACCATTTGTGTAAATGCTGGTGGCACAGTATAACTGGCTACATATTCCCAGACACTGCCAGTCCAAGTTGGACTGGCCGGCCCAATAGCACCTGTAACATCTGCCCATGATGCACCACCGTTTGTACTTCGTTGCCATTTATAGTACGTATAATTGCTAAAATAAGATCTGATAGTATCAGTTAATAGAATAGTGTTACTGTCACAAACAATTGGATTATAGGTAGGACCATAATTCATTTCCGGCGAACAGGTAACGACCGATATGTCATCCAGTGCCCAGTCATTGCCACCTCCGCCTGGCGCATTATTATAAAACCGCATCGTAAAACTTGTTTGTAACGGACCGGTAAGAAAAGTAAATCCTTTTTTGACCCATTGACCATTATAAGTTAAATCACCAGATGTATAATAGCGAACACCATCTAATGCAATAGCAAGATTTGGTTTTACTCCGGATGAGTCTCCCGGGCCTGTGGGTATGTAACCAACTCCAGTTGCACCAACACCATTAGAATCACATCCACACTTCGAACAAATATTTCGCATCCAGCAGGATATTTCATAATAAGTATTAGGGCAAAGACTACTGATAGTGTGATTAAAGGCGGAGTCAATGCGGTATGCGGCATTAATAATTAACATATAGCCGCCGGTTCTACCACCGGTTGTATCTGCTGCGGGGTTGCCTGTAACTGGATTTACTGCTCCGGTATGATCTCCGATTATATCCCAATATGTAAAAACACGGTGTGTGGTGGGAGAAGCCGAACAATTCCCGTCTGGTTTTGGCCAGGCGTTGGAGGTAGAATAAATTCCACCACCGGTATTGTTGGCAATTCCGTAGTAATAATCTTGCGGCGAATTACAGGTAAAATTATTATATACATAACCAGCCGGAACATTCGCAGAGCTTCCCCTGTTTCTCAGGTTACCGCTTCCAAACGTTCCGTTTGTTTCAGTACCGAGAGAGTTGACGCCAACAGTGTTGGAACAGATACCATAGTTGTTGAACACGGCCACCGGGCTGGAGGGGAAAGTAAAAGTTGTAACAGCTGGAGGTGCAAGGGTATATGTTATTGTGCCTCCCCCGGTATTAATGGTTGAGCCGAAAGCGGCAGTTACCTGTATTCTGTATGATGCTACCATTATACAGGTACTTCCATAATATGAAGGTTCGTGCCCGTTATTATTCCTTATTCTTCCACGACGATATACCCTTGCCGGCTGATCTATCTGCCGGTAGCCAAGATTTATCGTAATATTTGAACCACTTATCCAGCCTTCATCATTCGATGCATCAAATTGTGCATCAGTAAATGATTTGTATGTTTTCCCTTCGTTAGTTAAAACTTTTAATGAACCGGCAACATAACTGGTTCCAACTGGAATTACATCTGTGAAGCGGCAACTATCAAACGATGCTGACCTAACAACAACGGAGGCTCTTATTTCGAGGATATCATTTGTTTCAACAGTACCACCGGTTGGTTTACTTACATTAATAAAACTTTTTCCGAGGTCAATCTGTGGTACAGGCGCAGCCGGATGTGTGATACAGATATTAAAACCTGCATTACTTGTTAGAACAGTAGCACCTGCCGAATACACCCGGATATAATAAGTAGTGTTCCTGGCTAGTGTGGTATTGGTAATTGTAGTTGTACCGCAGGCAACAGATGTTAAACCGGCACATGTCCCTGAGAAAAGTTGCAGGCGGGCGCCTGAAGCACTTAAATTGGAACCCAGGCTGCTTAATATTATGGTATGATCGGTAGATGTAGTAACGAACCTATACCAGACATCATCATCAGGGGTGCCTGTGCATGGTGCTACAGGAATACCCGAGTTCGTTGCATTTTGTACTGTACCTGCAGTATTAATACACGAAGAGTTAGATGTTAATAAAACGGACGTAGCACAGTTATTATTTGCCGGTTGTGCCAAAGCAGAATGAGTAAATAAAATCAGGAAAAAAATAAATAAAGTAGCCCTGAACCTACCAATAAGAGTTGGTACAATTAGTTCCATAGACGGATATTAGTTTTGACAGAATCGGATTTACGATCTCACTCAGGTGGGCTTGTAAGTATAAAAATAG
>CALRVH010000036.1:0-31538 GCA_943371565.1 Chitinophaga pinensis
TGGGATTTTGGCGATGGTTCGCCAAGAGTACAAACTGGCCCCGCACCTGTCTTCCATAATTACGCCGGACCGGGAACTTATAATGTAAAATTGATATTACCGGACCCTGCATATTGTAATGCTCCCGACTCAATAATGCTTCCATTAAGTGTAGCGACGAATGTAAAAGCACAGTTCACCACACCGGCAACCGGTTGTGTACAATACAATGCTGTCTTTAAGAATACATCACTGGCCGGCCAAACCTGGTTATGGGATTTTGGTGATGGACAAACTTCTACGGCATTTGAACCTATCCATCTGTACACTGCAGCAGGAACTTATAATGTTGTCTTAATTGCCTATAACCCTAATACCTGTAACCTGTCGGATACAACCGCTGCATTTACAATAACGGTGTTTGATTCTCCAACACCTGATTTTAGTTTTGCACCCGTTCCTCCGCTGGAGAATTCCCCCACCACATTTACTAATCTTTCGTCGCCGGATGCTGTTCGCTTTAAATGGGTATTTGGTGATGGAGATTCTTTATTAACAACATCAAGAGCACCGGTTATTCATCAGTATAATGCTACGGGAACTTTTAATGCCTGTCTTACCGCTTACAATGCTATTGGTTGCGACAGTACTATTTGTAAACCGGTAGATGCTACCATTGTGCCGGTAGTAGATGTACCCAATGCCTTTACACCTTTAAGTGGCGATATAAACAGTGTTGTATTAGTGAAGGGTTTTGGTATTGCAAAAATGCAATTCATCATCTGGAACAGGTGGGGACAGAAAGTATTTGAAACCAATAATCGTTTCCAGGGATGGGATGGAAAAGTGAAAGGTGCTGTACAGCCGATGGATGTATATGCTTATACACTAAGTATTGAATTTTTCGACGGCACCAAAACAACTAAGAAGGGTGATATAACGTTAATAAGATAGAGCTAAGAGTTAAAAGGAGAAAAAGAGATGAAGAGAATAAAGAATTTAATAGCATTTATGTCTTTTGTTTTGTGGCTTGCACCTTGTGCCTTTGCACAGGATTTGCATTTCTCACAGTTCATGAATTCGCCTTTACTTACCAACCCTGCCAATACGGGTTTTATGCCCGACGGGGATTACCGGCTTGGCGCAAACTATCGTAACCAGTGGGCCAGCGTTACTGCATTCCCTTATAAAACAATGAGTGTGTTTGGCGATGTACAAACAATGGAGAACAGCGATAACACAGGCTGGATGGGATTGGGCGGAGTAATACTCCGGGATGTTGCCGGAACAGGTTCTCTTACATCTACTAAAATATATGGTTCCATCGCCTATCACCAGATGGTGAATGCCGGAAGTTTGGTGAGTCTCGGTTTTAATGTTGGCTGGGCCAATAAGAATATCAACACTTCCAATCTTTCTTTTCCCAGCCAGTGGAATGGAAAATTTTTTGATGTACACAATGTCACAGTTGCTCCGCAATTGGGAGTTAATAATATCAATTACCTTGATATACAGGTAGGGGCTAATTACGCCTATTTTCCAACAGAAAGAGTTTACCTGAATGCAGGTTTTTCTGCTATGCATGTAAACAGACCAAGAGAAACTTTTTTTGATGAACAACAGGGTGTTGACAACCGGGTGCCGGTTCGGTATACCGGTTTTTTAAATGGCAGCTTTATGCTAAATGACCGGGTAATTATCAACCCGAATATCTATGCGTCACTACAGGCAAAATCTTACGAAATCGTAGGTGGCCTGAATGCCCATTATAATTTATCAGGCGACGGAGAGAAGGTCTTGATAGCAGGAGCATATTACCGTTATAAGGATGCAGTGATACCAATGATCGGCCTCGGGCTTAAAGATTATACATTGACTTTTACCTATGATGTAACCCAATCAAGCCTTAAGACCTATAACAATGGCCGGGGTGCCATTGAATTTTCTATCATCAAGCAGGGAGTGGTAGATAAGTATAGTGGTAACAAACGGGAGTCTATGTGCCCGTCGTTTAAAACTTACTAATTCATTCCTTTCCGCATATTGCCAATTATCCCGATTTTTACAGTCCCGACTTTAGCGGGATAAAACTGAATTATGGAAACAGTGGCTACTCCATCGCTTACCGCAACACATATTGAATCCTTCAGAAAAATTGTGGGTGATAAATTTGTCTTTGTTGATGAAGAATCATTGAACAACTATGGTCATGATGAAACAGAGAATCTTCATTATCCGCCGGAAGTAGTTATTAAACCTAAAACGGCTGAAGAAATCAGTGCGATATTAAAAATTTGTAATAAGGAAAAAATACCGGTCACCCCCCGCGGTGCAGGAACAGGCCTTAGTGGTGGTGCTTTACCTCATTTGGGTGGCGTTTTGTTATCAACTGAAAGAATGAATTCCATTTTAGCAATTGACGAACGTAACCTGCAGGTAACAACTGAGCCCGGCGTAATAACAGAAGTGTTACAGGATGCAGTAAAAGAAAAAAAATTATTCTATCCGCCAGATCCCAGCAGTCGTGGATCTTGTTTTATAGGTGGAAATATTGCCGAGAACAGCGGTGGCCCCAAAGCGGTAAAATACGGGGTTGTAAAAGATTATGTATTGAATCTTGAAGTGGTATTGCCCAGCGGTGAAATAATCTGGACAGGCTCCAATGTTTTAAAGAACTCTACCGGCTATAATCTTACTCAACTGGTTGTAGGAAGTGAAGGAACCCTGGGTATTGTTACAAAAATTGTATTGAGGCTGATCCCCCTGCCGGCATTTGATCTATTAATGCTGGTTCCTTTTAAAAACCTGGAACAGGCAGGTGAGGCTGTCAGTGCTATTTTCAGAGCAGGGTTTGTACCCAGTGCTATGGAGTTGATGGAAATTGATGCTTTGAAAATTGTAAGCAAATTTGTTGACAGCAAAGCTATACAGATAACAGATGATACAGCAGCCCACCTGATCATAGAAGTGGATGGTAATAATATGGAAGTGCTGATGGGAGAGATGGAAGCAATTGGCAACCTCTTAACCCAGTATGATATCGGAGAAATTTATTTTGCAGATGATGCGCAACAAAAAACGGAGTTGTGGAAATTGAGAAGAAGAGTTGCAGAAGCCGTAAAACTTATTGGCTACACTATTGAAGAAGATACGGTAGTGCCGAGAGCTGAATTGCCGGCCTTGATAAAAGGAGTAAAAGAACTTGGAAAAAAACATGATTTTGAAGTAGTGTGCTATGGACATGCGGGAGATGGAAACCTGCATATCCGAATCCGGAAAGAAGGCATACCTAACAGCCACGGTAATGCAGTAATGACTGCTGCACTGCGGGAATTGTTTGACCTCGTCAAAGGTCTTGGTGGTACTATCAGTGGCGAGCATGGTATTGGGTTGATACAAAAGCCGTACATGGACATCATTTTCCGGGAGGCTAATTTCCGGCTGATGCGGGAGATCAAAAAAGCATTCGACCCGAATAATATTTTGAATGCCGGGAAAATATTTGACTTAAAAAAATAAATACCCCATGATTATGAAGAAACTTATTTTATCAGCATTGTTATTTGTTTCAGCATCAACATGCCTGCTGGCACAAGATGAAGATGAGGAAGAAAAAGGTGGTTGGAAAAGCAATCATCTTTTTATTGGCTCAGGTATTAACCTTGGGTTTTCCAACGGATTTATTGTGGGTCTTAATCCGGAAGTAGGTTATAGTATCAGCAAAATACTGGATGCCGGTATCGCCATTAATTTTACTTACGTTACACAACGGAGCCAACAGTCAAATTACTCCCTTCGTTATACAGCCATCGGCGGTGGACCATTTGTACGTTTATGGCCTGCCAGGATGTTTTTTGTCGGGGCACAGTTTGAATATAATTCAATTGGCATAAGTGAAAAATACAATAACGTAGTAACCAAGTTAGAATCGGCGACTGCCCCAAGTCTTCTGCTGGGTCTTGGCTATGGTAACCGGATGATTGGGCAGTCACAGTTTTATACCAGCATTATGATTGATGCATTAAACGACCCTAATTCTCCTTACAGGGACCAGTTTGGAAGGGTATTACCTGTTTTTCGCACAGGATTTATTGTTTACCTCGGAAGAAAGAATAGGGACGATTAAAAGCTATATCAGATATACTTCACTAATTCAGCAGGGTCATCAATTATGGTGATCCTTTTTTCTGCTTCTTCGTATAAGAATTGTTCTTGTTTCATCAACCGGATATGCTTGATAAGGTGGTTGTAAAAGCCGCCGGAATTAAGAATAAATATTTCTTTGTCGTGAATGATCAATTGATTCCAGGTGATGATCTCAAACAATTCATCCAGGGTGCCAAACCCGCCGGGGAGAATAATGGCTGCATCACACATACTGTATAATTTTCTTTTCCGTTCATGCATATCATCACTAACGATCAGTTCGCTGATACCAAGATGCTGGACTTCCCATTCCAGCAGTATTTTTGGGATAATACCGGTTACTTTACCTCCATGCTGCATCACACTGTCAGCAATAGAACCCATGATACCGGCACTGCCGCCACCATAAATAAGACGGATATTATTTTCAGCCATCAATTTTCCTAATTGAGCCGCATGTTCAATATACAAAGGATTAACTCCTTTTTTAGAGCCGCAGAAGACTGCAAGTGATTGTATCGCCATAATTGATATAAATTGCGGCAAAGGGATAACAATTTTCTTTATCTTCAAAATTCGTTACTGCACATTTTCAGATATAATTATTAATTAACGGAAAACCTGCTGTATGTCGCCAGTTGTTCTCTTTTCATTCGTTATAGGATACTTTGTACTCTTACTTGGAGTAGCCTGGTTTACTTCCCGTAATTCCAATAACGAATCCTTTTTTATTGGCAACCGTAACAGTAACTGGATGCTGGTGGCTTTTGGTATGATCGGCACTTCTTTATCAGGTGTTACGTTTGTAAGTGTGCCAGGAGGCGTTGCCAGCGGTAATTTTTATTATTTCCAGATTGTACTCGGTTATTTATTGGGATACATGGTGATTGCTTTTGTGCTGTTGCCTCTGTATTATAAAATGAACCTGACCAGTATTTATACATATCTCGAAAAAAGATTTGGCATCAATGCACACAAAGCCGGGGCATTTTTTTTCATCCTTTCCCGGACGGTTGGTGCAACAGCAAGGTTATATCTTGTAATCAGTGTGCTGCAGATTTTTATTTTCAACAAACTGAACATTCCTTTTGAAGCAACTGCGCTTGTCATTTTATTGCTAATTCTTTTATACACTTTTGAAGGAGGCGTAAAGACGATTATTTATACAGATACATTGCAAACAACGGGCATGCTGGTTGGACTTGTAGTGTGTATTATCGTTATTGTAAAAGCCCTCGGAACCGATTTTGGTGGCGCCTGGACGATGATGGCTGATAAAGGCTATACACAGGTATTTAACTGGGATGTGAACGATGGACGTTTTGCCCTGAAGCATATTATTGGCGGTATGTTCATTGCCATTGCCATGACAGGGCTTGACCAGGAGATGATGCAAAAGAATATCAGTGTAAAAAACCTGAAAGATTCGCAGAAGAATATGATGACGTTTACTGCTGTACTGATGGTGGTCAATTTCCTTTTTTTGGTGTTGGGCGGGGTCCTTTACTTATATGCCAGTTCAAAAGGAATTACGGCAGCCCCGGATGATTTGTTTCCAACCATTGCACTAAGTGATACGTTCAGCGGTGTCATCGGTATTATTTTCGTTATTGCTATCATTTCTGCTTTATTTCCCAGTGTAGACGGAGCTATAACTTCTCTCACATCCTGTTTCTGTATTGATATTCTCGGCATCAATAAAAAAGAAGGAACGGAAAAGGAAAAGAAAAGAACAAGGTTGAAAGTCCATTTTACATTTGCCTTTATCTTCTTCCTGATGGTATTACTTTTTAAAGCGATCAACGACAAATTGATCATTGATTTTATTTTGAAGTTTGCGGGCATTACATATGGTCCGTTGCTTGGATTATTTGCTTTTGGGATTTTGACAAAGCGAAAGTTAAACGAGAAATTGATCTGGACAGTATGCATTATTGCGCCTTTGATCGCATTAGGAATAGATATGCTTAGCAACCCGGCCTGGTATGATGCCAAGCTTCATGTACAGCTTGGTTTACAAAGTATTTCCGAATCTATTTTTAATGGATATAAAATCGGCAATGAACTGATCTTGATAAATGGTATCCTTACTTTCCTTGGATTATGGTTAATTTCAAAAAAATCCATTTCATCTAAAAATCAATTGCAGGCCGTATAAGAAGTTTATCTTTGCAGGAAATCTATTCCTTTGGACTTAATTAATCCATTAGTTCAGGACTACGCCGAAAAATTTTCTTCCCCAGAAGATAGTTTGCTGAAAGAAGTGAATGATTTTACCATGCAGAATCATTCAGAATCTGTTATGCTCAGTGGTCATCTGCAGGGCAAAGTACTGGAGATGATCAGTTGTATGATACAGCCACGGAGAATTCTGGAAATAGGAACTTTTACTGGCTACAGTGCTCTATGCCTGGCAAAAGGGCTTGTTGATGGCGGACAATTACATACCATAGAGTTGCGGCAGGCAGATGCAGAAAGAGCACAATCCTATTTTGCCCGTTCTACTTTTGCCGATAAAATAATTTTACATACCGGAAATGCGTTAGATATAATACCACAGTTGGATGAAACCTGGGACCTGGTATTTATAGATGCGGATAAACCTGCTTATATCGAATATTTTAACCTCGTTTTGCCACGGTTGCGGAAAAACGGTTTTATTTTAGCAGATAATATCTTTTTTCATGGGCAGGTGCTGGAAGATGAAGTGAAAGGGAAAAGTGCAAAGGGCATCCGGGCTTTCAATGAATTTATAAGGGATAGAAAAGATATTGAAAAATGTGTATTAACTATCCGTGACGGGCTTTACCTGGTACGGAAATTATAATGACAGACAGATGCAGAAATTGAAAAACATTGTTTTATTTTTTTTACTAACGATAAGTTCAGCTTCTTTTGCGCAGCAAAAAGAGGCCGTAAGTAAATATATAAGTCAATATAAGGACCTCGCCGTTGCCGAAATGAAAAGAACCGGCGTTCCTGCTGCGATTACTTTAGCGCAGGGCATACATGAATCAGGTGCAGGCACCAGTAAATTAGTTACGGCTTCCAATAATCATTTTGGTATTAAATGCAAATCCAACTGGACAGGCGAGTCGGTAAAACATGATGATGATGACAAGGGAGAATGTTTCCGCAAATACCCCGCTTCTGAAGATTCTTACAAAGACCATTCAGATTTTTTAAAGAATGGTCAGCGGTACGCTTTTTTATTTTCACTTGACCCGACAGATTATGAAGGCTGGGCCAATGGGTTAAAAAAGGCGGGTTATGCAACCAATCCAAAATACCCGCAGGTGCTGATTAAATTAATTGAAGATTACGGCTTGCAGCATTACACATTTATTGCGTTAGGAAGAATACCTGATAAGGAATCGGGCCAGGAAATTGTGTCTGCAGAAGAGCCGGCAAAAGTGATAACTGTTGCCAATAATAGTGCAAACGATAAGCAAGTTGTTGTGGAAACAAAAAATTATCCTGCTGGTCAATTTAAGATCAATGAAACAAAAGTGGTATTTGTAAAAAAGGGAACTTCATTTTTATCCGTTGCAAAGCAATATGATGTTGATCTGTCTAAAATTTTTGAGTTCAATGAAATGGCCCGTACCGAAGAGGCTAATAAAGATCAGTTGATCTATCTGCAACGAAAAAGAAAAACAGGTAACGATGAATTTCATTTGGTGCAGCCGGGAGAAACTTTGCATGCTATTGCACAAGAACAGGCGATCAGGCTTGAAAGCCTTTTAGAATTAAACTGGCTTAAGAAAAATGAGATCCCTGCTGTTGGTGAAAAACTGAGCCTGCGATCAAAATCATCTTCGATGCCTAAACTGGCGATTAAAGAAAATTATTCACTTATACCTGCTGCCAATAAACAGGCCACTAATTAAAACCTAACTGCTTATGTCCGTCATTAAAGTACATGACAAATCATTTGAAACGTATCTTTCAGAAGAAGTAATACTGCAACGTGTAAAGGAAATGGCGGCTGACATCACCAACGATTATGCAGGCCGGCGACCCTTGTTCATCGCCATTCTGAATGGCTCCTTCATGTTTGCCTCCGACCTTTTTAAGCACCTTAATATTGAAGCTGAACTTTGTTTTATCAAACTGGCGTCCTATAAGGGTTTGAAATCGTCAGGTAATGTGGTTACTTCTATCGGGCTTGAGGATGATCTTTTTGGAAAAGAAGTGATTATTGTGGAGGATATAGTGGATACCGGCAAAACATTGCACAATTTCCTTCCGAAATTGATGCACCAGCAGCCAAAATCAATGAAAATTGCAACGCTTTTACATAAGTCGGAAGCCACGGAATACCCGCTGCAACTGGATTATGTAGGTTTTGATATTCCCAATAAGTTCGTGGTAGGTTATGGTCTTGATTATGATGGACTTGGCCGGAATTTGAAGGAGATTTACCAGTTAGTATAAAATCAGCGGGGCTCTCCGGCTTTTTTTGTATTTTATCGTTCCAAAATATCCATTTGAAGGCCGCTTGTCATATAGCAATCTTTCTCCTGTTGTGTTCGTCCGTATTTGCCCAGCAATTTTATGCCCGCGGCGAGGTTAAGGACGAAACGGGTAACGTATTACAAAATGTGACCATCCTCCAGCACAAAACAGGTTATGTTTTCAGAAGTGGTTCCTCCGGAACTTTTGGTATTGTAGCCAACCAGCAGGTGGATACCTTCAGTTTTTTCCTGGAAGGATTTCAAAAAGAAAAAATAGTAGTGGACGCAGAAAAATACCTGAGTGTAAAAATGAAACGGCTTACAGGTTCTGCAGCAAATAACAGGCGGGATAAACTGTCTTCACAAACAAAAGACCTGGAAAAGGAAGAACAAAAAAGCTGGTTCACCGGTGATGAAACCTATGCCAGCATTCTCGAGAATCATTTTGTCAATGCCAAAAAATTTCCCACTACAGGAATGTCATTAAATGTGGACAGGGCTTCTTATAGTAATATCCGCAGGTTCATTACATTGAAATCGATGGTACCACCTGATGCTGTGCGGATTGAAGAAATGCTGAATTATTTTAACCTGAGTTATAATAAACCGGATGATGATAAACTTTTCGATATTAAAACAACATTAAGTGCCTGTCCCTGGAATCCGGACAACCAGTTATTCTATATCAATCTTTCTTCTCAAAAATTAAATTTAGATACGCTCCCGCCAAGTCATCTTGTCTTCTTGATTGATGTTTCTGGTTCCATGGATATGCCGAACAGGTTGCCATTGCTTAAATCGGCCTTCCGTTTATTGGTCAATAATCTGCGGGATAAAGATTCGGTAGCTATCGTTGTTTATGGTGGCGTAACAGGGGTGATGCTGAATACCACGAGCGGTGGTGAGAAAGAGAAAATATTAAAAGCCATTGATGAACTGGAGCCCGGGGGCTCTACACCGGGGGAGTCAGGAATAAAATTAGCGTATAGTGTTGCCCGCAATCATTTTATCAAAGACGGAAACAACCGGGTGATATTAGCAACGGATGGTGATTTTAATGTGGGATTAAAAACGGAAACAGAACTGGATGAATTGATTTCTTCCCAACGGGAAACGGGTGTTTATCTTACCTGTCTTGGTGTGGGTATGGGAAATTATAAGGATTCAAAGATCCATCTGCTGGCAGAAAAGGGTAATGGCAATTTTGCTTACCTCGATAATTTTAAAGAAGCCGAGAAAGTATTGCTGAAAGAATTTACCCAGACGCTTTACTCGGTGGCAGACGATGTATACATGAATATTGACTTTAACGCGGAGTATGTAAAGGAATACAGGTTGATAGGGTTTGATAATAAAGTAGGGGCTCTCCGGGATTCTATGTCCATTATTGAGGGTGGTGAGATCGGCTCTGGTCACTCGATGATCGCTTTGTTTGAAATAGTTCCTTCGGAAATTAATAAAGGGGCAATTAAGGATAATTTTACTACCGGTAAGTTTGCTGATATTAAATTGAATTATCACCTGCCTAATAGTACGAAGGCCTGCAATTTTAATTTTACCAGCCGCTTTGAATTTATACCGCTGGCAGAACTGGATAAGAACTATCTTTTTTCTGCATCCGTCGCCATGTTTGGTTCTTTATTACGCACTTCACCCTTTTTAAAAAATATCGGGTGGAACGAGATCATTACACTGGCAGAGGCGGCTTCCGGAAAAGATGATTTGCTGCAAAAAGAATTCCTGGGCATATTATACCAGGCGAAGACACTTTATTTAAAAGTGAAAAAGAAGAAAGGCGGAACAGCGCAGTGGTGATTCATTTATTGGGATCGTTTAATCTTACTGTCAAAAAAGGCATCCCATTTCCATTGTTGTTCCCGGTTCGCATAGTGCCTGGTCTCTTCATCGTACTGCAAGTCCATTTTTTTGTACTTATCAACGGTCTCTTTTATTATGGCACTTAGTTTTGTCTGGTAATCATTCCGGAGGAAAATAGTTTTATTGATTTTTTCCTGCAATTCCATGGCACAAAGAATACCAACATCAAAATGCCCCTGTTCATGTTTTAACAGGCTATCAGTTACTTTATCTTTTTTTCTCCAGGAATTTTGGCCTAAATCGAGAGTGATCTGTACTTTCCATTTCACTGTATCACCTTTGAACACAAATGCATCATACTTATAACTGGTGTTCCAGTAGGTAAAGGCAAAGTACGGTGACCCATGATCAGGGCTACCACGAAAATCATCCCATCTTAAAAGTCTCAAAGTTTCTTCGCCATTGATAATGATTCTTTGGGCAGTTGTTCGAAAGGAACAAAACAGGAGAAGAACTGCCACTACATATTTTAATAACATACGGATATATTAGAAACAAAAAAACCAGCATTGCTGGTTTCTAAATTACGAAAACATATCTTTTATTTTATCAAAGAAGTTCTTCTCATTTTTATCCGGGTGTGGCTTGAAGTTAGGAGAATGACTTAACTTTTCGAGCATCGCTTTTTCTTCGCTGCTGAGGTGTTGCGGTGTCCAGATATTCACTTGTATCAACTGATCGCCTTTTTCATACGAGTTGACCGCAGGAAATCCTTTTCCTTTTAACCGGAATATTTTTCCGCTTTGTGTTCCAGCAGGGATCTTAATTTTTGCTCTTCCGTCAATGGTGGGTACTTCTACCTGTGTACCAAACGCAGCATCAGTAAATGAGATATGCAATTCGTATGCAACATTCAATCCCTCCCGATGTAACTCCTTATGCGGTTCTTCTTCAATTAATATGATCAGGTCACCAGGCATGCCACCCCTTTCTCCGGCATTTCCTTTTCCTCCAACATTCATTTGCATGCCCTCTTGTACACCAGCCGGTATATCAATACTAACGGTCTCTTCACCATACACTCTTCCTTCACCTTTACAACTGCCACATTTTGCTGTGACGGTTGTTCCCTCGCCATTACAAGTAGGACAGGTGGTAACTGTTTGCATTTGTCCAAGGAAAGTATTTTGCACTCTTCTTACTTGTCCGCTGCCACCACAAGTACCGCAGGTTTGTACACTGCTTTTATCTTTTGCACCACTGCCACTGCAGGTAGAACAAACGACATGTTTTTTAACTTTGATATTCTTGGTAACTCCTTTTGCAATTTCTTCATAGGTGAGCTTTAATTTCACCCGCAGATTACTTCCTCTTACACCACGGCTGCGCTGTTGTCCCCTGCCACCACGTTGTTGTCCGCCGCCAAAAAAATTACCAAACAGGTCTTCTCCGAAAATATCACCAAACTGGCTGAAGATATCTTCCATGTTCATGCCGCCACCGCCGCTATACCCGCCACGGCCCTGGCCACTTACTCCTGCATGACCATAACGATCGTACTGTGCTTTCTTATCGGCATCGCTTAGTATCTCGTAAGCTTCCGCTGCCTCTTTAAATTTTTCTTCGGCTGCTTTATCGCCCGGGTTACGGTCGGGATGATATTGCATGGCTACTTTGCGGTATGCTTTTTTAATTTCATCCGTCGTCGCCGTTTTTGCAACTCCCAGTATTTCGTAAAAATCTCTTTTTGACATTTCTTTAATTAACCAATTAACTAATCACTATTTACCTACCACCACTTTTGCATGACGGATGATCTTATCATTCATATAATACCCCTTCATTACTTCATCAATAATTTTGCCTTTCAACTCTTCTGATGGAGCAGCAATTTCGGTAACTGCTTCATGCAGATCAGGATTAAATTCCTGGCCCGTTGTTTCCATTGCTTTTACTCCTCTTGCCAGCAACGTATTGCGAAGCTTCGTAAATACGAGCATTACACCTTCTTTTATCGCTTTTGCATCGTCACTGGCATCCAACTGCTTTTGTGCCCGGTCGCAATCATCCAGTACATCCAGCATATCAGTTATTACATCACGACCTGCAGTTTGAATCAGTTCCATTCTTTCTTTTGCACTACGGCGTTTGAAATTATCAAACTCGGCTACTTTTCTCAGGTATTTGTCTTTTGATTCTTCCAGTTCAGCTTTCAGTTTTTCCAGTTCTGATTCCTCTGCTACAGGTTCATTTAAGTGGGTTGTACCGCTCTGGTTCTCATCGGTATTGATATCCAACCCGACATTACTTTCCGGGGTATTATTGAGGTTCTCTTTCATATCTTTTACTGCCATTTTTTAAAATTGACTGCAAAGGTAAGGTTGTCAAGAATATTGCCAACCTTCCTTTCGGCAGGCAGGCAGGGGATTTCAGGACAAACTGACCTTAAAAGGTACAAGTGACAAGGTACAGGTGACAAGAAGTACCTGCATTGGCCTGTTTGCTTTAGTAGAATCCCGGTCCCGCACCTTCTGGCTTTCTTCTTGTAACTTGCAGCCCTTTATGAATAAAGTTTACCTCAGAAGAAAGATAACTCCCCGTGTAGTCAATGGGCACCCCTGGATATTTAATAATGAAGTGGATAAAGTCGATGGTGAAGTACAGGGTGGGGATATTGTGGAAGTGTTTACGTATGACAAAAAATTTGTTGGTAAAGGATATATCAATCCAAAATCACAGATACTTGTGCGCCTGCTTACCAGGAATAAGAATGAAGAAATAAATGAACGATTTTTCTTTGATCAAATTGCAAAATGCTGGGATTACAGGAAGAAATTAGGGTATACGGAAAACTGCCGCCTGGTTTTTGGCGAAGCGGATTCTTTACCTCAATTGATCATCGATAAGTTCAATGATTATTTTGTTATTCAAACGCTGGCATTAGGAATTGATATGTGGAAGCCGGCGATCGTAAAAGCATTGAATGAGATTTTTCAGCCAAAAGGAATTTACGAACGTAATGATGTGCCGGTAAGAGAACTGGAAGGGTTGCCGCAGCAAAAGGGTTTTTTATCAGCACCGTTTGATACGAAGATCATCATCAACGAAAATGGCCTTCAATTTTATGTCGATATAGAGAATGGACAAAAAACAGGTTATTTTTTAGACCAGCAGGACAACCGCCGGACCATTCAGCATATTGTGAAAGGGGCTGATGTACTGGGAGCATTTACGTACACCGGTACGTTTGAAATTCATGCGGCATGTTACGGAGCTAAATCGGTATTGGGGCTTGATATATCTGCTAATGCGGTGGAGCAGGCCAATAAAAATGCTGAATTAAATGGGGTAAGTGATAAATGCCGGTTTGAAACAGCCAACGCCTTTGATGTATTGAAGCAATGGGGTAAAGAGGGCCGGCAATATGATGTTGTTATGCTGGATCCGCCAGCTTTTACAAAAAGCAGGGAAACGATTCAAAAAGCAATTACGGGATATAAAGAAATTAATTTGCGGGGAATGAAATTAGTAAAGCCGGGAGGTTTTTTAGTGACATCATCCTGCACCAATTTGGTAAACCCTGAATTATTTCTCCAGATAATTGATATGGCTGCAAAAGATGTAAGAAGAAAAATAAGACAGGTAACATTTCAGACACAAGCTGGCGATCATCCTGTTATTCGTGGAATGGATAATACAGAATACCTCAAATTCCTGATCATACAGGTGCAATAAAAAATAAAAAAAGGGAATTACTTGGTGACCTGGAACTTTCCTGACTCTACTACTTTTCCGGTAGCATCAAGCAAGTGATACATGTAGAGACCACGGTTAAACTCAGAAAGATTTATCGTTGATTTTTGCGGTGCATTCGGAACATCATACATCTTCTTACCAAGGAAGCTGTATATCTGGATCGACATTCCTTTTTCGTAACCTTTCTGTAAATCAAATGTGATAGTAGTGGTAGCCGGGTTTGGATACAACTTAATGATCCTGTCGGAAGTTTCCGAACCAGGGGTTGTTCTTGATGATTGGCCTTGTGACTGTGTGGCAATCAACAGAATAAAGGATAATATGGGTAGAATCCGTCTCAACGAAACAAATTTACTTTTATTATTCGAAAAGTAAGCCAGATTTTTTTTCTGTGCAACGTAAAACTACTATAATTTACAAATAATTGTAAATCAAATAGTTGAAAGGGTGTTTGTAGCCTATTTTAACGAAACCTTAGTTCAAATCCTTAAGAATCTGTTGGATAGCTTCAAAATTTGGTTGTTCGCCTGCATTATCCAGCACTTCTGCATAGCGGATAATACCACCCTTATCTATCACAAACGCAGAACGTTTGGAAACTCCTTTCATATCTAAAATCCAGTCAGTATAAATCGTATCATAAAGTGCTGACACTTCTTTATTAAAATCACTTAATAATGGAAAATTATATTGTTGTTCTTCTTTGTACTTATTTAAAGTAAAGACAGAGTCTACAGAAATGCCCAATACGGCCGCATCAACATTGTTATATACAGCAATATTATCTCTTATGGAACAGAGCTCTTTGGTACAAACACCAGTAAACGCCTGGGGGAAGAATAACAATAAAACATTTTTGTCTTTAAGTTCAGAGAGAGTGAGTTTTTTTTTCTCACTGTCATAGAGAGTAAAATCTGGAGCTGTTTGCCCAACCTCAATATTCATAAATTATTTTTTTAAAAGATGGAATATAAATAATCGTACATTAGTATTACCTCAAAAGAAACAACAAAGCCTCTAATAGGTTGTCTGTTTGTTTATCTTTTTTTTACCAAAACCCCCATTGTTTATGAAAAAGCTTTTAGCAGAATTAATCGGGACGTTTGCTCTCGTACTTTTTGGATGTGGTGCAGCTGTAGTTTCAGGTATTTCAACCACAGGGCCAGCCGGAATTGGATTATTGGGAATTTCATTTGCTTTCGGTCTGGCTGTCGTTGCCATGGCCTATTCCATCGGTGGCATCACCGGTTGCCACATTAATCCGGCCATTACTATTTCAATGCTCGTTGCAGGAAAAATTAAAGCAGGTGAGGCTGTTAATTACATTATCGGACAATTTATTGGCGCCACTTTAGGAGCAGGCGTTTTATATCTTATTCTAAAAGGATCTCCCGGTTTTGAAATGGGAGAGTGGGCACTTGGTTCCAACGGATGGGGTGAAGGGTACCTGGGAGGATATAATATGACCTCTGCTTTTGTTGCAGAAGCAGTACTTACTTTCTTATTTCTCTTTGTGATTTTTGCCACCACATCTAAATGGGGAAATGGTAATATGGCTGGTCTGGCGATCGGTTTAACATTGGTCCTGATTCACCTGGTCGCTATTCCAATTACCGGTACTTCGGTTAACCCAGCCCGTAGTTTTGGTCCTGCAATTTTTGCACAAGGAAAAGCTTTAACGCAGCTATGGTTATTTATTGCCGCACCAATTGCAGGTGGTATAGCTGCAGCCTTAGTATGGAAAGGGTTGTTTGAAACTAAAGAATGATAATAGTAAAAACGAATTACCAGCCGGGCCTTAAAAAGCCCGGTTTTTTTTGGCGGAGATAGAATATAAATCGAATTATTTATTATTCCTTCACCAGCTTCATGGTCTTGGTGTCGGTGCCGATTGTTTGCGAAGATTCTACATAGGTCCAGCTGTTACGGTCAATATGCCAGCTTCCATTGATCAGGTTCAGGGGATAAGCAGCTCCGGAAAAATTGGCTGAAGTAGTCATAGTAGAAGAGTTTCCATCCCAGGTACCAGTGCTTTCCACTACACCATTATTAATGGCATCAACCGTTTTATTGCTGTAGTATTTAAACCTGTAATTGGCAAAGTCAGCAGTAATATTTGTTCCATTCAGGGTGAAAATTGTAATAGCCCATTTACCATCTGTCATGGCAAGAATTACCAGGTCCTCCTGTTTGGTCAATGGATTTTTATTGCAGCTGGATAGCAGGAAGATGAATGCGGCAAATAGGGTAAGCTTTCTCATTTTTATTTAATAACTATCACAAATTAGGCATATAAAACAGTTTCTCCAATAGATAAATTACGGGAAGAAGCGATAAAGAGATTGTTACTTTTAACATTCAACACTTTTGCAGTTTAGCGATATGCCTTAATTTCATAAAACCAAAGATGTATTATGAGAGAAAAGCTAAGCATTATTTTTTTTACGCTGTTTATTTCCGGGCTATCCCAGGCACAAAAGCCGGAACAACTGCTAACCACCTGGTCGGACAGATCACCTATTGAAAAAACCTACTTGCATTTCGATCGTAATAATTACATAGCCGGCGAAACTGCCTGGTTCAAAGCATATTTATATTCCGATTATCAACCTGATACTATCAGTACCAGTTTATATGTAGAACTGGTAAATGATACCGGAGCTGTAATGTTACGTTCTATACTACCTGTTCTGCTTGGAACTGCTAACGGATACCTTGAATTGGCTGATTCTTTAGCGACTGGCTCTTATCTCATCAGGGTTTATTCTCCAACCATGCTTAATCAACCGGCTGATTTTATTGGAAAGCAGTTTCTCTTTATTTATGGTAAGAAAAATAAAGATGCAATACAGCAAGTGAAGCAAAAAATAACCCGGCTTGAATTTTTTCCGGAGGGAGGGAATCTTGTCAACGGCTTTTTAAATACGGTAGCGTTTAAGACAACAAACGAAAACGGGCTTCCCGTTAATACTAAGGCAGCATTGTTTAATGAAAAAAATGAAGTACTGGCAAATTTTTCCAGTCTTCATGATGGTATGGGAATGTTTGAACTGACGCCGGCAACGAATGAAAAATATTATGTTTTGGTGGAGGGTGATGCAACAGCAACCAGGTATTATTTACCGGAACAAACTGGAAAAGGAATTGCACTTATGGTCATCCCACATCCACAAGGTTATTTTTTTGAAATCAAGCAACGAAAAGATGACCCGGCTTTTCAAGCGGCTTATATGATAGGTCAGATGCAGCATCATGTTGTTTTCAAACAGGATTTTAAAACCTTTAAGGAAGAGACACAAGGAATTATTAATACACAAAATCTTCATTCAGGTATTCTGCAGATCACCTTTTTCAATAAAGACGATCAGCCACTGGCAGAAAGGTTATGCTTTGTTAACAATAAAGAATTTATTCTGCAGGGTGAACTGTTGGCAGATACAATCAATTTTTCTGTGAAGGCAAGGAACCGATTCAGTATTCAATTAAAAGATACTATCCAGGGCAGTTTTTCAGTTTCTATTACCGACCCGGATTACAACCTGTTACCGGAAAGAGAAGAAAATATTTTTTCCAGCTTGCTGCTTACATCAGATTTAAAAGGGCATATTCATAATCCGGCTTATTATTTTTCAGGGGATGATGAGGCTATAAAAACAGCTCTTGACCTGGTGATGATGACCAATGGCTGGAGAAGATTCAAATGGACGGAGCTACCACAAAAAATTACACCAACCAATCGCTATAAAGATGGTTCTTTCATCACTTTAGCAGGAAAAGCTACGTTGCGGGATACCAAAAAACCGTTTGCTGAAAAACCTTTGCTGATGATGCTTATGGCCGCAGACTCCAGCAGAAGTATGCAAATGACAAGCACCGACAGGCTTGGAAATTTCCGGTTGGATTCTATCTTGTTATTTGGGAAATCAAGAATATTATTCAGTGATATCAGGGGAAAGAAAAGCCAGTTTATTGATGTGAGTATGGATGGAGATTCTTTATCAAGATCATTCTTGCTTCCAAAAGCAGTGTTGCCTTTCCGAAGAGATTTTTTTGCCACCGGAAACAGTCAGCAAAAAATGGATATTGATTATGATGCTATTCAGAAAGCAGCAGGGATAATGATGGAAGCTGTGATTGTTAAAGCCAAAAAGAAAAAAAGCCTGCTGCAGGAACTGGATGAAAAATATACTAATGGGCAGTTTTCCGGTGATGCAAACAAGGTCATCGACCTGGTAAACTCTGATGATGCAATGGCTTACAATAATATTTTTGATTACCTGCAAACAAGGGTTAACGGTCTTCAGATAGAGGTCAACGGTTTTGATTATGAAGTGTATTACCGCCAACAGGCAAGTATGAGTTCCCTGGGAAATTTTCCGATGGTGCTTTACCTCGATGAAATAGAAACAGATGCTGCTTTTATTTCAACCATCCCGGCCAACCAGGTAGCCATGGTAAAATTGTATAGTTCTTTTGCCGCAGCCACCGGCAATGCCCCGGGTGGTGTATTATCGATTTATACCAAAAAAGGTTCGGATATGAGTGATGTGATGCAGCATGCTGCTGATATGGTAAAATATAACGGCTATTCTGTCACCAAAGAATTCTATGCGCCGGATTATACTGTAGATAAAGCGGCAGAAGGGCAAGCTGATACTCGCATCACATTAGGCTGGAGACCCAATATTTTGATTAATAACCACAATCCCAAAATCCCTGTCAGCTTCTACAACAACGACAGGACAAAACGTTTTAAGATAGTAGTGGAAGGAATGACGCTGGACGGAAGAATGCTGATGATCGAAAAAATTATTTCACGATAATAAAAGCAGTTTAAGTAATATGATCGGAAAATCAATAGTTGCTTTTCATTTTCTGCTTGTTTTCTGCTGTCTTGCTGTAAAAGGTCAAAAGCCGGAAGACTTACTTAATAGCTGGTCTGATAAATCTCCTGTTGAGAAAGTGTACCTGCATTTTGACAGGGATAATTATATAGCAGGAGAAACGGTTTGGTTCAAAAGCTATCTTTATTCTGACTTCTATCCTGACACAATCAGTACAACATTATATGTTGAATTACTAAATGCATCTTCTGTACCAGTTTCATTAAAAATATTACCCGTTGTATATGGTAATACAAAAGGACAATTTGAATTGCCGGATACGTTAGCAACAGGTTACTATTTTATCAGAGCCTATTCATTAACTATGCTTAATCATAGCGAAGAATATTTATTTAAGCGTACCATTTATGTAAATGGCGGTAAGAAAAAAGTTGAACCAGCTAATGTTAAAGGCACAATTAAAGTTGAGTTCTTTCCCGAAAGCGGAACCTTTGTGGCTGGATTACCCAATACTATTGCCTTTAAGATTACCAATCAATATGGCTTGCCGGTCAATGCAACCGGAAAGGTAATGAGGGAAGCCGGTGATAGTATTGCAGAACTTAGTTGCTATCATGACGGTATGGGTATGTTTGACATCAAACCCTCCAGTACTGATAAGTATTATGTGTTGCTGAATGATGATGCATCCCGTACTAAATATTATTTGCCACCTGTTTCTTCAACAGGAATGGTATTCAGGTTAATACCTAATGCACAGGGCAGGTATTTTGAAATATACCAGCAGCCGGGCAATCCATCTTTAAGGCCAGATTATTTGATTGGACAAATGCAGCACCGGGTAGTTTTTAAAATGAAATTAAATGGTGAAAAGAATGACCTCAACGGTTTTGTCAGTACGAAAGAATTAAAATCAGGCATCTTGCAGGTTACCGTTTTTAATAAAGATGGTCTGCCATTGGCAGAGCGACTTTCATTTATCGACAATAAAGAATACCTGCAGCCGGCTGTGTTGAGTACGGATACCGTTAATTTTTCCGAAAGGGGAATCAATCATTTTACACTTTCTTTTGCTGATACAGTGGGAGGTAGTTTTTCGGTGGCTATCATTGATTCTGACTATTCGTTAGAGACATCAAGGAAAGAAAATATTATTTCAAGTCTTTTGCTTACAGCAGATCTGAAAGGGTACATACATAATCCGTTCTATTATTTCGCTGCAGCCGCAGATTCAGCTACCAATGCTGCCGACATATTAATGATGACACATGGATGGCGTCGTTTCAAGTGGACAGAACTGGCTGGTATTTATTCCGGACCGTTGTTATATAAAGACCCGGGATATATTACTATTACCGGCAAAGTGAATATCCGTGATACAAAAAAACCATTGTCTCAAAAAGAATTATTTGTATTGCTTTTCCCACTTGAAGATTCGTTGAACAGCAGCATGCAATTCATGGGAACAGATGCAGAGGGAAGATTTAGGATCGACTCGCTGGTGTTTTTTGGTAAGACTAGATTTTTTGTAAGTGATATGCTGGGAAAGAAAAGTAAGTGGCTGGATATTTACCCCGACATGGATTCTATTAAAACTGTTTCAGGTATGTCCTCGTTAGATGCACAACAGTTTTTATGGACAAGCAAAACCAAAACAGGTTACGATTTTTCAAAAATGGCATATGACTATGAAAGTATTTTAAAAGCAAAAGGAGAAATGCTTGAGGGAGTAACGCTGAAAGTAAAAAAGAAATCAGCCGTTCAGGAATTGGAAGAGCGATATGCAAGCGGCCTTTTTGCAGGGTTAACAGAGAAGACAATTGATCTTGTTAATACTACTGAGAAAATTTATCAAAATAATATTTTTGACTATATACTGGGCAGGGTAGCTGGTATTAAAGTAGAAAAAAGCGGTTTCAATTATCAATTATTTTACCGGCAACGTTTATCTCTTACCGGCGGGCCGATCCCCATGCAAATCTTTCTGAATGAAATGCTGACTGATGCAAGATTGGTCGCTACGATTCCTGCTAACCAGGTTTCCATGATCAAAGTGTACAGTTCTTTTGTAGGTGCAGAAGGAAATGGGAATGGGGGTGTGTTGGCAATTTACACAAAAAAAGGAGTTGACCTTACAAATGCCCTTTCAACATCAGCTGATATTTTTCAGTATAAAGGATATTCTATTATTAAAGAGTTCTACTCGCCGGATTATGCGGCCGGAGCAACGACCACCAGCTCTTCATCGCAAAAGGATAACCGTATTACATTGTACTGGCAGCCAGATATTATTATTGACGGAGGGGATATAAAATTTCCAATCAGGTTTTATAATAACGACCGCACAAAAAATTTCAGAATAATTGTTGAAGGCATGACCTCGGAGGGTAAAATGTTATTTATCGAGAAAACGATTGCCCCGGCCACCAAGGGATTTTAACGAAAAGCCCCGGAGTTCTTACGGGAACAGCGGGGCTTCAGGTTTTTCAACCGGTGAAAACTATTTGGCAGGAAAACCGGGATCGGCTTTCACTTCATTCATTTGTTGTGTATGGCGGTTACTATGGGCGGCCATAAATAACAGGAACTGGTAGCAATCAATATAACCAACAGGCATTTGCACCACATGGTTTCTCAAATCCTCCGTAGAGTTTTTAAGATACTTGATATGTTCCCCCCTGCTTTTTTTAAAAGCAGTTATCCCTTCATCCAGCGAATTAAATCCAGTGTTTTTAGGTTGTATAGTTTCTGGGGCCTGGGCTTTCTTTGTTCTGTCTTGCACCATTTGTACCACTTGTTCATCCGTTACTTTTATCTCAGACCGCTTCTCAGGGTTAGCTGGTGCTTTCATGGTAGTTTCGAACATAGACCACAATAATTTCTCAGTAGCAGCAATATGAAACATGCATTCTTTCACAGACCATTTTTCTGGAGCTGCCTTAAAATTCAATTGTGCTTCAGAGAGATCTTTTGTAGCGTTAATGGCTGCATCTTTGGTTTCTTTTAGCATAACCACACCAATCTTTCTTTCTTTTTTGGAAAGTGAACTGTCATTGATAGTTCCGGCAAGTCCAGTGATGACAAGCAGTGTAAGCAAGGAACGACCCATGGTTCTTTTTAGCATAGCAGGTTATTTTAAAATTGTTAATTGGATAAAGGATGCTATCCAGAGGGTAGTAGGAAACCTGCCTGCCGGCAGGGATGAAAAGGTACAAAAGATTTTGAAACCGCCAACTTTGTTTTTGTCACATGGTAAGTTATAATTTAATGAAGTGGCTTTTTCTTTACCATGCCACCTCTGGTATCCCGTATACTTTGCATGACCACAAAGGCGTGGGGGTCAATTTTCTCGACCTCATTGGTCAACCGGCTTATCTCCAGCCGGGTTACAACGGTGAAAATGATATCTGTGTTCGTATATGTTTCACCTCGTTTTCCGTAGCCTCTTTTACCTGAATAAATAGTAAGACCTCTGCCCATTTTATGTTTTATGAAATCGGCTATTTCTTCACTATGCGGAGAAATGATAGTGACACCGGTAAATTCCTCAATACCTTCCAATATGAAATCAACAGTTTTGGACGCAGCGAGGTAGGTAAGGATTGAATATAAAGCGGCCTCAATTGAAAGCAGGTAGGCTGCAATCGAGAAAATACCGATATTGAAAATCAGTATAAAATCACCGACGGATAAACTGCTTTTACGATTCAAATAAATAGCCAGCACTTCAGTACCGTCAATAACACCACCACCCCGGATACATAGACCAATACCTGCCCCGATGAAAAATCCACCAAAAACAGAAACCAGGAGCTTGTCATCAGTAATCTCCGGATAGGGAAAAAATTCCACTGCCAATGCGAGTAATGCAATGGCTCCAATGCTTTTCAGGCTAAATAACTTACTTATCTGCTTCCAGCCAAGCAGTAGAAACGGAAGGTTGATTACAATGATCAGGAGGGATAGGGACACCCCTGTCTCCCGGTTGGTAAGCAGGGAAATTCCCATTACACCACCATCGATAAAACCATTATGAATAAGAAACCCTTTTAACCCAAAACCGGCCGATAAGATACCCATCAGCATCATGAAAGCATACTTGATTTCCCGGCGGATAGTCTTTCTTAAACGCCAGGCACCTTTGGCCATTTCATATTTAGTAAGGCCATCACTGTCTTTTTTGCCTAAAGATTTTTTTATTTCATGGATGATAATGCTTTGATGTTGGGGGTTCAATGCCATATTCTTGAAGATACAAAAAGAAATGCTTTGGTTTAGCAGAGAACCATCATTTACTTAACTTGCTGTGATGAAAATTATTGATATTATTTCATTCCTTGAATCACAGGCACATCCATCATTACAGGAACAGTATGATAATGCCGGATTAATAACCGGTGATGCCGGATGGGAATGCTCCGGGATTATTTGTTCTCTCGATGCAACAGAAGAAGTAGTACGGGAGGCTATTACCAAAAAATGTAATCTCATCGTGGCGCATCATCCCATCATTTTTGGTGGATTAAAAAAAATCAATGGAAAAAATTACGTAGAAAAAACGATTATCACGGCTATCAAAAATGATATTGCTATTTATGCTATACATACAAACCTGGATAATGTAATTCATGGTGTAAGTGGTAAAATGGCGGGTATGTTGGGATTGACAAACGTTTCGATTCTTTCTCACAAAGACGATACAGTAAAAAAGCTCTTCACTTTTGCGCCGGTTGATAAGGCGGAGCAGGTTCGTAATGCCATCTTTGCTGCCGGTGGCGGATATATTGGCAATTACAGCGAAACAAGTTTTAATGCCGAAGGTGTGGGCACTTTCAAAGCAGGCGATGGAACTAGTCACTTTGTAGGAGAAATAGGGAAGCTGCACCAGGAAAAAGAAATTAAGATGGAAATCATCTTCCCGGCTTTTTTGGAAAGCAGGATCATTGCTGCCATGATAGCCGCCCATCCATATGAGGAAGTGGCGTATGACGTGGTCTCTCTTTCTAATTTTAACCGGGATATAGGCGCTGGTGTTATCGGGGAGTGGCCGGAGCCGGTGGAGGAAAAGCAGTTTTTGGCCCGGCTAAAGGGTGTTTTTAAAGTGCCGGTAGTCCGCCATACAGCTCTATCCGGTAAGCCTGTAAAAAGGGTAGCTCTTTGCGGAGGGGCGGGAAGTTTCCTGATTTCCAAAGCCTTAGCTGCGGGAGTAGACGCCTATATCACTGCAGATATCAAATATCATGAGTTCTTTGATGCCAATAACCGCATGTTGCTGGCCGACATTGGCCATTATGAAAGTGAACAGTTCACAATCAACCTGCTGCAAGAGATTTTAGAGCAAAAATTCCCTACCTTTGCCGTCCTTAAAACAGCTGTAGAAACCAACCCGGTTTATTATAGTTGAGCCTTTAAAACTTCAAATACTACAATGGCAAACGTTAAAGAATTTTCGGTTGAAGAAAAACTAACCTCACTTGTTACCCTTCAGAAGATAGAAAGTAAACTGGATGAAATCCATATCCTGAAAGGCGAACTTCCGATGGAAGTGGCTGACCTGGAAGATGAGATCACCGGCTTGCATTCCCGCCAGACCCGGATTGAAGAAGAGATAAACGGTGTAACTGAGTTTATTGAACAACGCAAAGAAGCTATCAAAGAAGCTGAAGCCCTGATCAAAAAATACGAGAAGCAAAGCAGCAACGTAAAAAATAACCGTGAGTTTGAAGCCATCAATAAGGAAGTGGAGATGCAGCAGCTAGAAGTAAAGCTGGCCGAAAAACATATTAAAGATGCTACCGAAGAGATCTCTGAAAAAGCAGTGGCTTTAGAGAAAGCAAAAAAGAACATTGCTGTTAAAGAAGGAGTATTGTCTGGTAAGAAAGGTGAACTGGAAAAGATCATTGCAGCTAACGAGAAAGAAGAAAAGCATTTTAATAAACTGGCTGCTGATGCCAAAACTCATGTGGACACCCGTCTGCTGGCTAGTTATGAGAAAATCCGTAAAAGCTATCGCAACGGATTAGCAGTGGTTTCTGTAGAAAGAGATGCTTGTGGTGGGTGCTTTAATGCTATTCCTCCTCAAAAACAAAGTGAGATCAAACAGCACAAGAAAATTATTATCTGCGAGAATTGCGGCCGTATTCTGGCTGATGAAGAATTGCACAGTGCTGTAGAGATTAAGTAAATCACTGATTTTTAAATATTGTTTAAGCTGCTGAATTTTCAGCAGCTTTTTTTTGTCAAAAATCTATCTTCATCTGTAGCTAAAAACTTAATTTGCCTTCAGAAATGCTGTCCCGTCTTTCCATACAGAACTATGCTATTATTGACCAATTGGAAATTGATTTTCCCAATCAGCTTACTGTTATTACAGGTGAAACCGGGGCCGGTAAATCCATAATAGTCGGTGCCCTCGGATTGATACTAGGTGAAAGAGCTGATTCAACTGCCCTGGTGAATAAAGAGAAAAAATGCATTGTAGAAGGAATATTTGATGCGGAGAATAAAAAAGCGATAAAAAAATTTCTGGCAGATAATGACTTTGACAACAGTGACGAACTGGTAGTAAGAAGGGAGATCGGTACCAATGGAAAATCAAGGGCTTTTATTAACGATACACCTGTTACACTATCACAACTGAATGAACTTAGCAGTTTGTTGGTAGACTTACACCAGCAGTTTGATACATTAGCAGTTGGCGAAAGTGATTTTCAACGGGAAGTACTGGATGCCCTGGCGGGAAACAGTAATTTACTGGAAGAGTATCAGACAATCTTTTACCAATGGCAGCAAATAAAGAAGGAAAGTGAGGAGTTAAAAGCACAGAAGCAACAATTTGATAAAGAAGCCGACTATAATCGTTTTCAGTTTTCAGAATTGGATGAAACCAATTTTAAAGAAAATGAATTGGAGGAAACCGATGCGGAACTGAAGCTCCTTAACAATGCTGAAGGTATCAAGGCTGCACTAAGTAAAGTGTATAGTGAGCTGAAAGAAAATGAAACACCGGTTGTGCAGCAATTGAAAATATTACTGAACCAGTTGAATGTTTATTCGTCTTATCATCCTGATTTACCTGCCGTGCTGCAACGATTACAGTCAGCCCAAATAGAACTGCAAGACATAGCAGATGATGTGGATCGGATCAGTTCTCATATTAATTATGACCCTGAAAGAATAGAACAATTAAATGAACGGTTGTCCCTCGGCTATAAATTGCAGAAGAAGCATGGTGTAAACTCTACTGCCGAATTACTTGCTATACAAAAAAAATTAGCAGAAAAATTACAGGCTGTCCTAAATATTGATGAAGCGATTAAAAAAAAAGAGGACGAACTCGTAAAAATTCATCAGGCGGGATCACTCCTCGCAAAAAAAATTTCTGATAACCGGCATAAGCAAACTAATCCCTTCGAAACAAAGGTAAACAAGTTATTGACCCAGGTAGGAATGCCGAATGCAAAACTGAAAGTGAAAATTCAGGCAACTGAATTAAGCCTGTCCGGTATAGATGGTATTGATTTCCTCTTTGATGCTAACAAGAGCGGACAATTTCAACCGGTTCGAAAAGTAGCCAGTGGTGGTGAACTCAGCCGCCTGATGCTTTGTATCAAATCATTAGTGGCGGAGTCTATTGATCTGCCAACATTAATATTTGATGAAATAGATACTGGGATCTCCGGGGAAGCAGCGAGGCAGGTCGGCATTATCATGAAAGACCTGGCTGCTAAACGACAGGTAATCTGTATCACACATCAACCGCAAATAGCCGGAAAGGCTAATGCGCATTTCTTCGTATACAAAGAAATAGTGAAGGATGCAGTGAAGACAAATATCCGCCAACTAACTACAGAAGAACGAATAACTGCAATTGCCAAAATGCTAAGCGGCGAAAAACCGACTGCGGCTGCTATGGAAAATGCCAGGGAAATGGTAATGAATTAATTTTTGCTACAAATTACACCACTGATATGGGGTTTCTAAATTGGAGAAAGCAGGTTCCTGCTGGCCTATAACTATATTATTTATATTATTCCTTTTGTAGACGAACAGTATTTCTCCCACTCCTTCTCTACTTCGTAAAATCTCTTGTATATAAGTAGTCCTGCAAATTGCTACTGATACAACTGCTTCGGAAATACACTGTAATTTTATTTTCTGCACAGTTGTTGTGATACAAGCAGCAACAACTGAACGAATCCGTAACCCAGTCTGCCGCAAGGCAGTCCTAAAACCCAACGCATGAAAACTCCAAAACCAATTCTCTTGCTATGGCTGCTCGCCATACAGCTAAACTTGACTGCACAGGTACAGTGGTATCAAAATCAGGATGGAAATAATGAACAGCCTTATGGCACCGTTGCAACTACAGTACAGCACTTTAGTGCCAATACCTTTATTGCCTGTTATCTGTGGCACTCTGAGAACGAACTAAATACCTGGAAGATTTCTAAAAGCAATACCAATGGTGCTGAACTAAAATCATTTTTTATCACGGCTACTTCTGCAACAGTAGAATGTAAAGTCGGGAAAAATAACACGGTATATATTTTTGAACGGAGTTTTACCCCGGACTATTCCCCGCAATACATCGTATATAAATTGGATGCTAACCTGAATGTAATGGCACAGCGGACTATTGAATTTCCCAATGGTTTTTATATTTATAATATCAGTTCATTCGAACTGGATGATATTAATAATGTGTATTTAGCTGGTGATGGGCAGTATCCGAATGCCGCTGGTTATACAAGCCCCGCTTCATTTGTAATAAAGACCAATAAAAATTTAGTTAATGCATGGCGCCGGATAGATTCAACGGAGACATCTTATAGCCGGCTGCATATTGACCGCTGGGGTCGTGTACTGGTAGTAGTAGATTATTATGCAAATTTTCCGCAAGTATATATAAAGCGGTTTACTTCCAACGGTCAGCCACTATCTACATTTACGGTGCCAACAGATGCGGGACGCTACAGCGTATCTACCTTATTGGACAACGATGATAACATCCTTATGTACGGAGGTAAAACCGTTGCTGGCTCATCACAAGCCATGTACCTGAAAAGAATTTCAAGGCTTTCGGGTAATGTGGTATATAGTAAAACACATTTTGAAGCACTATCATCACAGGTGAATGATTTTAAATTAGATCGGGATGGTGATATTTTTACTTTGGTAACACAGAACAATGGACTTGAGAATCAGCAATGTAAGATCAGTCGTATTAAGCTTGCCAATGGAAATGTTGTCTGGAACCGGAATATGAATTATGCTGACGATAGTTGCAACTTGACAAGGTTGGTAATTAATGACAACGATCGCTTTTATGCAATTGGTGAAAGGAGAAGCTGTACTTATTTTTCTAAAGGGTTTGCGGTGCGGGTAAAAAAGAATGGAGGGCAAATGGATGGCAATTTTCCTGCACCGGATAGTGTGGCTTTTCAGCGTTCACACTGGTTGGCAGATGGCATTACCGATAATAACAACCGGCTAATTGCCATAGGCAGCACTTATGATTTTGATTCTGCTACTTACAGCAGTACTTATTTCCGGTCCTTCGCTATTCGATTCGGTATTAATAATATTTTTTGTAACAAAGGAGGGGAGGAAATGATGACAGAAGAAGTAATACCCCAAACCGAAGAGACGGTGTTGACGACTAAATTGGTGATCTATCCTAATCCGGTACAAAATCAACTTACTGTGTCCAACATTAACCCCGAAGAGTATGACCGGGTAGCACTGTATAATATGCAGGGAGCCCGGGTGCAGCAGCAAAATGTAAACACAGCCACAGCCAGGATGGACATCAGCTCCCTTCCTGATGGAGTGTACTTGCTGGTGTTGCGTTCATCATTAGCAATCGTAAAAGAAAAGAGTATCAAGTTTATCGTACGAAAATAGATAAGCCTTGCAGTTGTATATAAACGGAAGGGAGCTGAGAAGCTTCCTTTTCGTTTTCGATAGAAAAATAGAATGATTGGTTTTCCTGTTGGGAAAAAAGCAGGATCACTTTAGATGCAGCAACTAATTACATCATCTGATCTATTAAATATTAATCTGAAGTATTTAGAATAATACAAAACCCTGCCCGGCAATACCGGAACAGGGTTTTCCCTTTCATCCTCATGGCCTTAATATAGTTGAGTTAAGCACACAGCTCTACCTTAAATGCCAAACTGAAATAACTGTAGTAATGTCCTTTTTCATCATTGGTAGCTCCTTTCCACTCATGTCCGAAAGCAAATGGTCGTTTGGAATGGCTTGCTGCTTCGCCAATACCAATGAGGGCATTATCAGATTGCAAACGGAAACCGTAGGTTGCATCTTTTTTCAACGAAACAGGTTGTAAGTAGAAGCGAATCCAACGGGCATCATCTCCCTTTTGTAAGAACATGGTGGCATTGCCAATGGCAGGGCCCCATGTTTTTGAGGTTGTATCAAATTCATGCAGGGTCAACCCCATATCACCCGGTTGGTGCACAGTAGATGAATAGACCTGGATATTATTCACTAACCCGTCGCTGGGGCATTTAAAAGTCTGCCCGGCAAAATGGTCATTGGGGTCTGTCTGTAAATGACCAATCCAAAGGGTAGTATTATTCTCCGTTTGGCTAAGAATCGGGTGGCTGCCGTGTTTTGAAGTTTGCATAGCAATGTATTTAATTGTTTGAAATACGGTTTATGCAGCAGCTTTGGTAAAGTATGAACTGTACTAATAACTGTTAGTCCGGGTGGTTTATTGTGCTGTTGGAGTCCGTTTCTACCCTTAATCTGGAATGTATGCAAAGGACAGGGGCCTTTTGCACTCTTGTGCTAATCTTTCCGGGCTTTTACGACGATTTTGAGGTAAATTGAAAAGGACTTTAGGCACAAAAAAGGAATGTGGATAACCCAAAATCTGGAGTGAAAAAATAGTGAAGAAAGAAAAATTTTTTTCAAAACTTTTTTGCACCGTAATTCGCTTTACTGACTGAGGGAAACATTCCACTAACCAAGAGATAACTATTTCTTAAAGCAAAATTGGATAATGCGCCTAAGGTCGCCGGCAAATAAAATGAATCCTGCCTGCCGGCAGGCAGGGGTATAACCCTTTATCTCTTTAGCAGAACAATGGACCTTACGAACATCAACAAAGACCGCAAGCAAAGAAGGAAATCCTCACTGGACATGGGCACCATGGTATATGGTAAAGTGCCACCACAGGCCAAAGACCTGGAAGAAGCAGTGCTGGGTGCCATCATGCTGGAAAAAAGTGCATTTGATACTGTCGTTGAAATATTAAAGCCGGAATGTTTTTATGTAGAAGCGCATCAGCGTATCTACAGTGCCATGCAAAGCCTTTCGAATAAGAGCCAGCCGATAGATATCTTGACAGTGGCGGAAGAACTGCGTTTCAAAGAAGAGCTGGAAATGATTGGCGGTGCCTACTATGTTACCAAACTTACCAATGCGGTTGTTTCTTCTGCAAATATCGAAGCTCACTCAAGAATCATTCTTCAAAAATTTATTCAACGTGAATTAATAAGAATCAGCGGTGAAATTATTGGTGATGCATATGAAGATTCCACTGATGTATTCGACTTACTCGATGATGCAGAAAGTAAATTATTCGAGATAACTAATAATCACCTGCGCAAGAATTTTGATACGATCGATTCAGTATTGGTAAAAACCATTCAACGGATTGAAGATCTTCGTCATAAGAATGAAGATGTAACCGGTGTGCCGAGTGGATTCCCGTCGCTTGACCGGGTTACCTATGGCTGGCAAAATACCGACCTTATCATATTAGCGGCAAGACCAGCGGTTGGTAAAACAGCATTTGCTCTGAACCTTGCCCGCAATGCTGTAATGAATGCTTCGAAACAAACACCGGTAGCACTATTTTCTCTGGAGATGAGTGCAGGCCAGTTGGTTCAGCGTATCCTTTCTGCAGAAAGTGAAATATGGCTGGAGAAAATTGCAAGAGGTAAACTGGAAGAGCATGAAATGAAGCAGCTTTATGCAAGAGGTATACAGCGGTTAGCACAGGCACCTTTATTTATTGATGATACTCCAGCATTGAACATTTTTGAACTAAGGGCTAAATGCCGTCGTTTAAAGAACAAGCATAATATTGGTCTCATCATCATTGATTATTTACAATTGATGAGTGGCACCGGTGAAAACCGCAACAGTAACCGGGAACAGGAGATTAGTAATATCTCCCGAAACCTGAAAGCTCTGGCTAAAGAATTAAGTGTACCCATCATTGCACTGAGCCAGTTAAGTCGTGCTGTTGAAACAAGAAGTGCTGGTAAAGATGGGAATAAGATGCCGCAGCTGAGTGACTTGAGAGAATCGGGAGCTATCGAACAGGATGCAGATATGGTTATGTTCTTATACCGTCCCGAATATTACGATATTACCCAGAATGAAATGGGGGAGAATAACCGTGGCGAAACGATCGTAAGAATAGCCAAGCACCGTAATGGTTCGCTGGAAACAATTAAGTTGAAAGCCTTATTGCATATTCAGAAATTTATTGAAGATG
>CALRVH010000037.1:0-30456 GCA_943371565.1 Chitinophaga pinensis
TGTTTCGTTTCTAATTGCAGAAAATAAATTCCCCTAGAGACTGATGGAAATAATGGTTGAACAGACGATCCTGATGAAATAATGCCGTAAGACCAGGTATGTACTACTTGCCCTTGCATATTAACTAATCTTAGTTGTACGTTAGTTAATGTTTTTGTGGCTTTTATATTTACTGTTTGTGCGAAAGGATTAGGGGAAACACGGATGCCAAATTCATTTGGGTTAACAGTAGGCAATCCTGTAATGATTCCAGCAAGACTATATTTTGAAAAAACAGGGTAGTGGTCAGAAGTGTTATGGGCCGTAATATAATCAGGAACAATCGTTGTTACATCCGTTCTTATTTGAGCAGAGTTTAGTACATAGTATGGTACTACTTCATTTGAAATAACATGATTATCTATTACGTTTGGAAAATTGATCATACTGGTTTGGCCGGCATAGCCCAACGGAAGTGTTATTGATTTGTAGTGATCTGAATCTGTACTATCTGAAATTAAAGGAGTGTATGATGACAGGCTTGCTCCTGTATAAATACTTGCATTCAGGGCATCATTATAATCACCAACAATAAAAACATTGGCAGTCGAAAAATGTGCATCAAGAGTATCTTTTAATTCCTGTACACCGGCAAGCCTGCGGTTATAGTCGGATAGAGTATTTCCAGCCTTGCCATGAACAACAATGAAATTAATGGTCTTGGTTATGCCATTGATTGTTGCATCAGCTTTCATTAAAAAAGGCATCCGGCCACTGGCCCAGTTCGACACAGCAGTTGGACTATTCAGCATCATTCCTCTGGTACTGATATTCGAAAAAATATCTTTCTTATACAAGAAGGCAAGTTTCTGGCTTTGACGCCAGCCATTTGATCCGATTGCTCCGTCTGTGCTATATGGCGCAATGATATACTCGAAATTAGTACCCAATGAATCCCGGAGTTTTCTCAGGTGTACTGTATCTACAATTTCCACGAGACCATAAATGTCAGCGTCGAAATAACGCATCAATTTTTTTGCATTGGCTTCTTGCAGGTCTTTGTCTGACGGGCCGCTGGCATAAGGAGCACCAAAAAATTCCAGGTTCCAGCCAACAACATCAAGAGTGGAGGTACTGCTTTGGGCAGTTATTATTTTATTACTTATCAGAAAAATAAGTAGCAGTACAAAGGGTAGTCTTGTTTTCATATTATTTCTTGGAAAGCAAATGTAGGATAGAAAAATAAGTTGCGAACTTGCTTTTATTAGTTAAAGTGAAATGCTATTCAGATAGCCTAAAATCAATGACCCTGATTTGTAAAGAAGTAACTCCATTCCATTCATTTGTATCAATGGTGAAAACGATATCTACCGGCTTCTTTTGTTGCAAAAAATGAAACTTATCAGCCAGGCCAAATCCAATTCCATGAATTGTTACCGTATCCTGTTTTAAGGAGAAACGGATATGATGCTCTTTTACAATTTTTGACCAGCCATTGTCCAATACATTTTTTACTATGAATACAGGACGGAGGTTTTCTGGTCCGAATGGTTCCATCTGGGAAATGATATCATAGAACGATTGTTTTATATCCTTTAATGATATTTCTGCATCAATTACAATTTCAGGTATTAGCTGTTCCGGTGTTATTGTTGATGAAACAACCTGTTCAAATTTTTCCCTGAATGCATTAACCTGATCTAACTCCAGTGTCATACCCGCTGCAGCAAAATGTCCGCCATAGCCCAACAGGTGTTCTTTGCAGGCATGAATGGCTTCATATAAATTGAAACCTGGAACACTTCGGGCACTGCCTGCAGCATATTCACCCGATTGTGTTAGCACGACAGTAGGCCGATAATAGGTTTCAATGAGCCTTGAGGCAACAATACCTACTACGCCTTTGTGCCAATGTGGTTGAAAAACGACAGTTGATTTTCTGTTTTCCCAATCCTTGTTTTCACCGATTAGTGCTAATGCTTCTTCCGTGATAGTTTTATCTGCCTCTTTTCTGTCAGTATTATCGCTATGAAGCATTTCTGCATACTCAAGAGCTTCCTCTTCTGTTTCGGCAATAAACATTTGAACTGCCTTTCTTGCATCATCCATTCTTCCGGCAGCATTAACTCTCGGAGCAATCATGAACACCAGGTTTGTAATATGCATTTGTGTTACCAGGCCACTTAATTTAGCAAGTGCTTTTATACCGTTATTCGGATTTTTATTGGCTTTTATAAGTCCATGTAAAGCCAGAATCCTGTTTTCACCCGTCATCGGTACAATATCAGCAGCGATAGCAGTGGCGACTAAATCAAGATACTCAAAAGCAGTTTCTGGTGGCAAATTCAGCCTTTCAGAAAGAGCTGTCATTAATTTAAATCCTACTCCGCACCCGCAAAGTTCTTTATATGGATAGTTGCAATCAACCTGTTTGGGATTCAGAATGGCGACTGCGGGTGGTAATATTTCATCAGGTAAGTGGTGGTCGCAAACGATAAAATCAATTCCCAGCTCTTTAGCATAGCCAATAAGGTCTGCAGATTTGATACCGCAGTCCAATGAGATTATTAAACCAACTCCATTTTCTTTTGCGTAATCGATACCTGCTTTACTAACTCCATATCCTTCCCTGTATCGATGGGGGATATAAAAATCAAGATTGGAATGTACTTTTTTCAGGAACTGAAACATACTGGCAACTGACGTAGTTCCATCAACATCATAATCACCAAATACCAAAACCCTTTCTTTCTTATTGATTGCTGAAATGATTCTTTCAACAGCCTTTTCCATGTCTTTCATCAACCACGGGCTATGCAGCTCCGTTAGTTGAGGCCGAAAAAAAAATTTAGCCTTATCGAAAGTATCAATGCCCCGTTGTGCAAAGATTTTGCAAAGGACCGGGTGTACTTTAAGCGATTCATGCAGCGCATTTACGGTTGCTTCATCAGCCGTTACTATCATCCATCTTCTTTCCATTCCACTTTTGAAATTAATATTTACGATCGGTAACAAAAAGAACCATGTCCTCTAACCCTTGCCTGCAGGGTGTTTTGGGGAACTGATGAAGTATGTCCAGGGCTTCTTTTTTATAGGCATTCATTTTTTCTTTTGCATAATCAATACCTCCTGCCTCCTTGACCTGGTCAATTACCCACTGTACTTTCTGTTTGTCACGGTTATTATTTTTTACAATGTAAATAATTTTCCGGCGAGTTGCCTTGTCAGTTTTATTTAGTGTATAGATAAGAGGTAGTGTCAGTTTTTTTTCTTTAATGTCATTGCCGGTTGGTTTTCCTACGTTTTCACTGGCATAATCGAATAAATCATCTTTTATTTGAAAAGCCATCCCGGTTTTTTCACCAAATAATCTCATTTTTTCAGTTATGGTTTCATCCTTGCTGGTACTCCAGGATCCCGCAGCACAGGCAGATGCAAGCAAGGAAGCTGTTTTGTTCCGGATGATCTCATAATAAATTTCCTCATCAAGGTTTAGGTTTCTTGCTTTTTGCATTTGTAGCAACTCTCCTTCACTCATTTTTCTTACGGCATCGGAAAGAATGTGCAGTAGCCGGTAGTCATTGTTGTCAAGGGAGAGTAACAAGCCTTTCGCCAGCAGATAATCCCCAATAAGCACATTGGCTTTGGCTTTCCAAAGGGCAAAAGTGGAGAAAAACCCTCGTCTTTCCAGCGAATCGTCAACTACATCATCATGAACAAGGGTAGCAGTATGCAAAAGTTCTACAAGTGAGGCTGCCCGGTATGTAACATCATTAATTTCACCGCAAAGTTTTGCAGACAGCAGCACAAACATCGGCCTTAGCTGCTTTCCCTTTCTTTTAACGATATAACGTAAAATGCGTTTTAAAAGAGGGGCTTCGCCGCTCATAGCCTCTTTGAAATGATTTTCAAAGACTTTTAGCTCATTACTTATTAGTTCGGTGGGTAAATTCATTTGTTAGGTGCGGCAATTTACGCCGCAAAAAAATAAATGAGGCATCAGGCAGCAAAAAGAAGCCTTTAGGTGACTAAGTCATTGAAAAATAATATGCAAATAGAGCCAAATTATTAACATAAAAATTTGGTAATTAATCTCTAATCTCTATTTTTGCATATTATTAGGACATGTTATTCAAATCTTAATCCTTAGTTATGGCAAGCAAAAAGTATTTATTACTGGCAGGCATTTTTTGTCTGTTGGCGTCTACCGGTTTCTCACAAAGAGTTGGAGCCAGTTACGACGTTAAAGATTCGTCTCTTATTCCGGGCAAAAGAATGCCTCAGCATTCTGAGTTTTTGAACGGAACTTATAATTTTCCTGCAAAACCCCGCAATCAGTGGGAAATTGGTATTAAAGGAGGTTTATTTCAAGTTAGCGGAGATATCCCTGCAAAATTTGTATCTCCAGGTTTCGGATTGCATGTAAGAAAAGCCTTTGGCTACATCTTTTCCATGCGTCTGGAGTATTTGTATGGAATAGGTAAAGGACAGCATTTTAGGGCTACAGAAAACTATGCTAAAAATCCGGCATGGGGAGTTGGTATAGTAAATCCGGCTCAAAGGTATTCTGCCCCACAGCAAATAACAGGTGTTGGCGGCTTCCGTCAAATTGTTTCTTCTAAAACAGGGTTAACAACGACACCTCTTGAGCAGATTTTTTACAATTACAAAACAAAAGTTCAAGACTTATCCCTTGAAGGTCTTATTACTTTGAATAATGTACGTTTTCACAAATCAAAAACTGGCTTCAATGTTTACGGATTTGCAGGTATTGGCGGAAGTATTTATGATACAAAAGTGAATACCCTTAATGGTGCTGATAAGTACGATTTTAGTACTATCGCACAGTCTGCCTATACAGACCGTAAGGACAAAATAAAGCAGCTGAAGGATTACCAGGATGATACATATGAAACTCCTGCTGAAAATCATGGAGAACGTCGTCCAAAGCTTTTTGGCGATACCTTCAAACCATCTGCAACAATTGGTATGGGAATGGCTTTCAAATTGAGTAATAGAATCAATCTTGCCTTGGAAGATCGTTGGACATTCATTAAAGATGATTTACTTGATGGTCAGCGTTGGCAAGAACAAGCTTGGGGTGATGCTGTTCAGACTCGTGACTTCGACTCTTATAACTATTTAAGTCTTGGTTTGAACATTAACTTGGGTGCTAAATCAGTTGAACCACTTTGGTGGCTTAATCCCCTGGATTATGCTTACAGCGAGATCCGCAACCCACGTTTGATGCGTCTTCCAAAGCCAGTACTGCCTGATAGTGATGGCGATGGTGTAACTGATCAATTCGACCAGGAACAAACACCAGCAGGTTGCCCTGTTGACAGCCATGGTGTTACTAAAGACACTGATGGTGATGGTATACCTGATTGTAAGGATAAAGAACTTATCACTCCAACATATTGCCAGCCAGTAGATGCAGACGGTATCGGTAAGTGCCCATGCCCTGAAGGTTGTGTAGGCGAAGCACCTCCTGTAAAAACTTGTTCTGAGTTGATGGGTTCATTACCAAGTGTAGCTTTCAAAGCTGGAACTAATAAATTAGATGATGATGCAAAAGCTGCCCTTGCTACAGTAGCTGCAAGATTGCGTAATAATCCAGGTTGTAAAGTAGTTGTAATGGGTTATTGCAATTCAACAAAGAAAGAGCAGCAATTAAGCTGGGATCATGTAAATGCAGTTATCAATTACATGGTAGATAAAGAAGGTATTAGTTCAGATCGTTTCTTCTTTAACTACGGTAAAGAAGGCGGCGATTGTAACACCGTTGACCTACGCCCTGCAGGTGAAGGCGAAACTGGTGACAATACCGTTGATCCTCCGCATCCAAATCTTCGTAAGAATTAATAGTTGATACTTTTTGCTGATATAAACCCTCCCGAATCTTCGGGAGGGTTTTTTTTAGCCGGTGAACGGTCCTAAGCATATAAATCCCCCTTTCCCTGAATTCCTAAATGGCATTTAATCAGCTCTTTGTCTTTATCAAAACCTTAACTCCCCCCTTAACGCTTTTATCTTTTTTCCGCATAATTTGCCATTATCAGTTAACTTTGCAAACCTTTTATGAAATATATCTGGATAATTATAGCAGGCTTTTTTCTAACTAGTTGCAGTAGTGGTATAGGTAAACTTTTGAAGAACCCAGATCCTGCTTATAAACTTCGGATGGCCGAGCAATATTTTGTAAAGAAAAAATATACCCTTGCCCAACAGGTCTATGAGGACGTAATGCCTTACTATAAAGCCAGCAAAGAATTTGAAGACATTTATTATAAGTATGCCTATTGCGCCTATTATATGGCAGATTACATGAGTGCTGAGAATCTTTTTAAAAGTTACCTGGAAATTTTTCCGACCAGTACCAAGGCAGAAGAGGTGGATTATATGAGGGCCTATTCTTTTTATAAGCAATCGCCTAAACCACAGTTGGATCAGACTAATACCATTAAGGCGATGGGAATGATGCAGACATTTATCAATACTCACCCGGGGTCTGAAAGAAATAAAGAGGCAACAGAAATTATTGATATTTGCCGGGGTAAACTTGAGAAGAAAGATTATCAAAGTGCACAGTTGTACTATGATATGGGTCAGTTTAGGGCATCTGGTGTATCTTTCACGACTTTGTTAAATGCTTATCCCGAATCAGTACTGGCAGATGAATACAAGCTAATGATAATAAAATCATACTACCGATTTGCTGAGCTGAGCGTTGAAGAAAAAAAGGTGGAAAGGTTTGAACAGGTAATTACTGAGTGCAACGAGTTTACAGACCGATTCCCTGATAGCAAATTAAAAAAAGAAGCAGAATTTTTTTTGAACTTATCGCAAACCAATATTAAAAATTTAAGTAATGAGCAAGTTAAGACGTCAGCTTAGTGCAGGTATCACTAATAATGTGGAGACCCGTAACCTTGATGATATTAAGGCTAAAACTGGTAACCTGTATGAGTCAATATCTATTGTTGGTAAAAGAGCCAATCAAATCAACATTTCCCTGAAGGAAGAGTTGCACAATAAGCTGGAAGAGTTTGCTAGCCATACGGACAGCCTGGAAGAGATTCATGAGAATAAGGAACAAATTGAAATTTCAAGGGCTTATGAAAGAATGCCTAACCCGGCATTGCTTGCTACCCAGGAATTTTTGGACGACAAGGTTTATTTCCGCAGGGGAGAAGACGAGCTTTTTAGCTAATTAAAACAGGTTTAAATAAACTATAGTATTTACAGCGATGGGTTTCCGTCGCTTTTTTACTTTAAGAAGGATTTTTTATGTCAGTTATTACCTTTCTATAGTAATTGGTATTTTTGATAAAGCATGCTAAAAGGGAAAAAAATAGTATTAGGTGTTACAGGTAGTATTGCTGCCTATAAATCTATTTACCTGGTTCGTTTATTGGTAAGATCCGGTGCTGAAGTAAAAGTTATTATCACCCCCGCGGCCAAAGATTTTGTATCCTCTCTTACATTATCAACGCTGAGCCGAAACCCTGTGTTGGTTGATTTATTTGATGAGCAAAGCTGGTCAAATCATGTGATGTTGGGGCGTTGGGCAGACGTAATGTTAATAGCCCCGCTTAGCTGCAATACACTGGCCAAAATGGCTACTGGACAATGCGATAACTTGCTGCTCGCAACGTATCTATCAGCTACCTGCCCTGTAGTGATAGCCCCTGCAATGGATGAAGATATGTGGCATCATCCTGCTACGAAGGAAAACATCAAAAAGCTGGAGTCTTTTGGTAATCAAATTATTCCTGTAGAAAAAGGCGATTTAGCCAGCGGTCTTTATGGTGAAGGAAGAATGGCTGAGCCAGAGCAAATACTGGCATATATTTCATCTAATTTTTTTTTGACCCGTCCACTAGCAGGTAAAAAGGCAATAGTAACTGCCGGGCCAACATACGAACCTATCGACCCGGTTCGTTTTATTGGAAATAATTCTTCCGGAAAAATGGGTATTGCTATTGCAAAAGAATTAGAGCATCGGGGTGCCGAGGTGACACTTATAATGGGGCCGTCACCAATTAATATAACTTCAAATGGGATTTCGCTGATCAGGGTAAAAACTGCCGAAGAAATGTATAAAGCGGCCTCGGATGGCTTTGGAGAATCAGATATTGCGATAATGGCAGCTGCTGTGGCTGATTATACACCTGTTGCACCTGCAAAAGAGAAAATAAAGAAGAAGGAAGAACATCTTACTGTTGATCTCGTCAAAACAAAAGATATTCTTAAAAGCCTTGGTGATAAAAAGGGTAAGGGGCAGGTACTCGTTGGGTTTGCGCTGGAGACTACTAATGAGAAACAGAATGCAATGGATAAGCTGCAAAGGAAAAATGCTGATATGATTATTTTAAACTCGTTAAATGATCCGGGCGCAGGCTTCGGGCATGATACCAATAAGATCACTATTTTCGAAAAGGGGGGACAAGAATTTAATTTTGACACCAAATCAAAAACAGAGGTGGCAAAAGATATTGTTGATACTATAATCAGGCTTTATTATGCATAAAAAAATAATAGTTGCTTTCGCATTTGTTGGTCTGGCGATGTTTGCACAAGGGCAAGAGATCCAGGCCCGGCTGACTGTAATAACTGCTAAAGTGAGCACCCAGGTTGATAAGAAAGTATTTCAGACTTTACAATCCGCACTCACTAATTTTCTCAATAACCGGAGATGGACAAGTGATGCTTATCAACCAAACGAAAAAATACAATGCAACTTCTTGCTGAATATCGACCAGGAACTTGGTAACAATGTTTATAAAGGGAAATTAACTGTTCAGGCTGCCCGCCCGGTGTTTAGTACTACCTATGATTCACCGATTATGAATTTTCTGGATGATAATGTGAGCTTCCGGTATGTAGAATTTCAGCCTATTGAGTTTAATGAAAACAGGGTGCAGGGCAATGATCCGCTGGCAGCAAATATCACCGCTATATTGGCATATTATGTCAATCTGATTCTTGGATTTGATTATGATTCCTTTTCTCTTCGTGGCGGCGATTCTTATTTTCAGAAAGCCTGGAATATTGTAAATAATGCTCCTGAGAACAGCCAGATATCTGGTTGGAAATCATTTGAAAGTCTTCGCAACCGCTACTGGCTGGCTGAGAATTTAAATAATAACCGATTTGCTCTTATGCATGATGCGTTATATGCTTACTACAGGAGCGGCATGGACTTATTTTATGAAAATGAAGATGCTGGACGTAATGGTATTTTGAACTGCCTTAATTTTCTTAATACGGTGAATACTGAAAACCCTAATTCAATGGTAATGCAATTTTTTTTCCAGGGGAAAAGTAATGAGCTGGTAAAAGTATTCAGTAAAGCCAGTACAGAACAGAAAACAAGAGCCAGGGAATTACTCACCCGCCTTGATGTAACCAATGGTGCCGCTTACAAAGAATTGCGATGAGAACAGTACAGTTGTTATTTCTTATACCATTCTTTGTTGCCGGGTGCAAAAATAAAAATAGTTTGCCTGGAGGAATTTTGCCTCAAAAAAAAATGCAGGCAATTGTTTGGGATATTATGAGAGCCGATCAGTTTTTGGCCGATTATGTAATAAATAAAGATACTTCACTGGACAAGACAACCGAAAGCCTGAAGTATTATCAACGAATTTTTGCCATTCATGATGTAACCAAAGAAGAATTTCAGCATAGTTTTTCTTATTATCAGGATCATCCGGCACTTTTCAAAGCAATAATGGATTCGATAAATGCACCGGAGAAAGTAGCCCCTACAACACCGGTACAACCTGAACCACTTACAGATTCTATAACTACTCAACCGGATACAACAATTACAATCTCTCCAAAAGCTATTCCGGATACACCCACCACGAAGAAAAAAGTAAAGCGGTTGGCAGAATAAATAAGATGCCGTATTCATAGAGCAACTTCCCTAATTTTAGGTCATAATTCTTTTATATGAACAAGGTTGTTAGCTCTGCCGATGAAGCAATTAAAGACATACAGGATGAAGCTGTATTGATGCTTGGAGGTTTTGGATTATGCGGCATTCCTGAAAACTGTATTGCTGCATTAGTTAAAAAGGGAATTAAAGGACTTACTTGTATATCTAATAATGCCGGCGTTGATGATTTTGGGATAGGCCTAATGTTGCAACAGAAACAGGTTAGGAAAATGATCTCTTCTTATGTAGGCGAGAATGCAGAATTTGAACGGCAACTTCTAAGCGGTGAGCTAGAAGTGGAACTGATTCCGCAGGGCACATTGGCCACCCGTTGCATGGCAGCTGGCTATGGTATGCCGGCTGTTTTTACACCGGCAGGAGTGGGAACAGAAGTTGCAAACGGAAAAGAGAGCAGGGAATTTAATGGAAAAGAATATTTACTGGAACATGCGTTTGATGCTGACTTTGCAATTGTAAAGGCATGGAAAGGAGATACCGATGGTAACCTGGTGTATAAAGAAACAGCCCGGAATTTTAATCCGCTGATGGCCATGGCCGGAAAAATTACAATTGCAGAAGTAGAAGAACTGGTACCGGCCGGGGAACTCGACCCAAACAATATCCATACTCCCGGTATATATGTGCACCGGATTTTCCAGGGAGTGAACTATGAAAAAAGAATTGAACAACTTACAGTGAGAAAGAAAATATAAAACTTACAGTATGGCTTTGACAAAAGAACAAATAGCAAAACGTATCGCCAGGGAGCTAAGGGATGGATATTATGTAAACCTTGGCATTGGTATTCCAACATTGGTGGCCAATTATATCCCGGACGGCATAAATGTAGTATTACAAAGTGAAAACGGTCTTCTTGGTATGGGCCCTTTCCCCTTCGATGGTGAAGAAGATCCGGATCTTATCAATGCAGGTAAGCAAACAATAACTACAGTGCCGGGGTCTGCTTTTTTTGATTCTGCTATGAGTTTTGGAATGATAAGAGCCGGTAAGGTAGACTTAACAGTGTTAGGAGCCATGGAAGTTAGCGAGGAAGGTGATATTGCCAACTGGAAAATACCCGGTAAGATGGTGAAAGGAATGGGCGGTGCAATGGACCTGGTAGCCAGTGCCAAAAATATTATTGTTGCGATGATGCACAGTAATCCAAAAGGCGAATCAAAACTTTTACCCAACTGCACATTACCACTTACAGGAGTAAGATGCGTCAAAAAAATTGTTTCTGATATGGCTGTACTGGATGTAACCCCGGATGGGTTTAAACTGCTTGAAAGAGCACCCGGTGTAAGTGTTGAAGAGATACAAGCAAAGACGGCCGGTAAATTGATCATTGAAGGAGAAATACCTGAGATGACATTTTAACCCGTAATTAGTCGATTAGATTATTCTTCACAGCAAAGAATACCAATCCTGCTGTATTCTTGCTTCCAAAACGTTCCATCAATCTGTCTTTAATGGCTTCTACAGTTCTTGGGCTGATCTCCATTTTCTGTGCTATTTCAGCCGCTGTAAACTCCATACAGATAAAACGAAGCACATCTTTTTCTTTATCACTTAGAGTGATCTCGCTATTGAGAGAAGGCACAACTTTTTGACGGGAATGAGATTTTTTTAGCAATATGCGGTTCACAAAATTATTCAGGTAATAACCTTTCTCATACACTTCCATAATGGCTCTGCGTATTTCCTGGGGCTCTGCGTTTTTCAGCAGGTAACCATTGGCACCATTTTCCATCAGGTGATAAACAAACCGCTCATCCTCATACATACTTAAAATCAATACTTTTATCTGTGGGAATTGCTTACTGATCGTTTTGGTGGCTTCAATACCGTCTTTACCGGGCATCCTCAAATCCATCAGCACTACATCGGGTTCAGCAGCAGGCAGGCCATTCAGTAGTTCATCACCATTTTCTGCTTCAAATACAAACTTAATATTGGTAAAGGGACGAAGAGATAGGATAACTCCCTTGCGAAAAATTTTGTGGTCATCAGCAATAGCTACCTTAATGGGTCCCATAGTTATCAGATAATAGATAAAAATAACAAATTCCGGTCACTTGGTGGCTTATTGATATGGCTCGTCTTTCGGTAACTCGATCGTTACTTTATAATAGGTCTGTGAAATATCTTTTTCAAAATTGATATTGCCTTGTACTACACGGAGGCGGCTGCTGATATTTTTTAATCCCAGTCCCACATTACTTTTATTCAATTTATCAAAATCAGATTGTACAATTCCGCGACCATCATGATGTATGCGGAGATAGAATTTATCTGCATGTACATTCTGGGTTAAATGAATAAAACTGGCACTGCTGTGCTTAAGTATATTATTGATAAGCTCCTGTACAATACGGAAAATGATTAATTCTTTTTCTCCCTTAAGGCGGTCTTTGTATTCATGAAAACGGCTGCTGGCATTGATAGCTCCGGAGCCGCTTATTTTTTGAAAAAGGTCATTAATGGCTGATTCCAACCCGAAATTTTTTAGTGTAGGAGGCATCAGGCTATGACTGATGTTGCGGACCAGCTGTATTGTGTCATCTATAATTTGTCTTGCCTGGAAAATGGATTGTAACTGGGTGGCTTTATCCTGGTTTACTAAGTTCTCGTTCAGGTAAAGACGGGCTGTTGCTAATAAAGGGCCTGCGTCATCATGCAGGTCAGCTGCCAGGCGCTGCCTTTCCTCTTCCTGAAGCTTAATAGAGGCGCTTAGCAATATTTTCTGCTGTTCCTGTTCCATTTGGTTGATCTTATTCTGGAAACGCAATACCCGCCGTTGATGGAGGATAATGAAGATGATAAGGCTGACGGTTAACACCACCATGCCCAGAGTGCCTAAGAAAAGCACAGTGGAAACTCCGGATTGGTTGGTGGCTTGCAGGAAGAACATAATGGTTGGTGGTTGCGTTTTAAATCAGGTCCAAATAAGGAACATTTACGGCTTTTTTATTTTTGTTATCATCTGCCCGTTTAACAAGAAATATAAATGCCACAGCAAAGAATATGGTCTTTATGGTATCAGCGATAAAATTTAAGTACCAATATTTTGTAAACTCCTCATCACTAAAGGTGTTTGCAAGGATATTGATGAAAAATGAGCCACCGAGATAGAACAAAAGGCCCACGGAAATCCAGAAGCAATGATTGTTATAAATGTATTCGCCACTGGGTGTCTTTAAATTTTCCAGGAAGAATAATGATATGTAGATGAAAATTAAGATGGATTCTATCCCGATTGGTATGGAGTCTACTCTGCCTTTTTCAAACAGGAAAACATAAAGAATCTGAAAGGTTATAAATAAAACCGATAGGATTATTATCAGCCGTCTGAATTTGAGGTTTGTAATGTTGTAATAAAAGAGAGCTGTAAAAAAAAGGTATTCTAGTGCGGTGTAAACAGGTTGATAAGCTGTCTTTCTGATGCTTTTTGGAATATCATGATAAAAGAATAAAAGCAGCCAAAAGACTATGCCGTAAATAGCCAAAACCTTTGCATCTCTCTTTTTTGTTTTTGAAACAAGATAAAGAAGAGGCAGGATGAGGTAGGAATAGATTACTATATGCGTAAAAAGCTTTTCTATAACTTTGGATTTCTCCAAAAATAGAAAAGCTTTTTGAGATTTAAAACTTTGCTTGAAACTTAATCTTCAGTCCAAGTTGTAATTGAACCAGTTAAGTCAACATCAGCAAATCTTGTGTTCTTTTTCATAACAGTAACGTTTTTAAGCCTTTCTCAAATCTGATTTGAACTGTAAAAATTGATTTTCCCACCATCTTATGCAATCGGGGGGGAAATACAAATACACCCTAAATAGTCATTAAATTGGCTACAGGTAAGGGTTTCAACGATTTTTAGATAGTAATCATACCTGTCTAAAATAGGTAATATTTCTAGGTAAAGACCGTAATTTTACGAAGGTAAAAATAGTAAACTTACCGGGGAAAATCCCGGTTATTAACAGTTGTGGATAAGAAAAGGGGGGTGTGATGCTAGTTAGCAGAGAGAAATTGTTGTTCTAAACAGGCCGATATTCCCTGGCTTTATTAAGAAGAAAAAAGTTGATTGACATTGGATTTCGCTTATGGCATTCAAGGGATTTGGAAATTTTATTCAGGACGGTTTCAACAGGACATTGGACGATTTGAGGGGCTCGATCTTCTGTCAATCAACTGCATCAAAAGTATATCCACAAATGGATGTGTACAAGAGCAATACTCCGACTTTTAAAACTTTCAGTATTTACTATGCAGGTCGTAAACTTCCATAAGCAAAATGAATATCTACGAATATTGAAATGAAAATATACGTTGGGTGTCAAAATGCTCCTCTTTTATCTCCGGGATATGATTCTCCATACTGTTTTTCTAAGTACTTCTGTTACGTTTGTTGGTGATCAGTTTATAGGTTGATAATAATCTACTTTAAAGAATTATAGTATTAATACTAAAAAAGAGTACTTTTACGCAAGACTCGTTACCCATTAAATTAACTGTAAAACCAATACTCCATGTCCCAAATAATAAAAGTGGCAATTGCTGATGACCACCAGATATTCCGTGATGGTATCCGGATGGCACTTAAGGACAAAGAATACCTTAAAATAATTTGGGAAGCTGTAGATGGAAAAGATTTGATGCATAAACTGCAGCTAAAGCTTCCGGATGTTATATTAATGGATATCCGTATGCCGGAAATCGATGGCATTAATGCCATCAGTATTATTCGCAAGGAATACGAAGCTCTTAAAATCATCGTACTGACCATGTATGATGACCAGGAGATGATTACTAAAATGATGGAGATGGGGGCCAACGCTTATCTGACCAAGACCACTGATCCTGAAGAGATCTACCAGGCCATTCTTACCTGCATGAATGATGATTTCTATTTTAATGAACTGGTGAATAAAGCAGTCTTACTGAAATTGCAGCATAAGAAGACCGTACGACAATTTTATCCAAATCCCATAAAGCTTTCCGAGAAGGAGTTGAAAATCTTAAAACTGATTGCTGACGATAAAACGACGGAAGAAATTTCAAAAGAAGTTTTTCTTAGTCCCCGCACTATCGAAACCATCCGTCAAAACATGAAGCAAAAAGTGGGAGCCAAAACCATTGCCGGACTGGTAATGTATGCGACAAGAAATAAACTGCTGGAATAATAGCCGCCAATGCCCAATATCAACGATACATACTTCGATGGTTATTATAAAGAGATATGGCGCAGCCTTATTCCCGATGAGCTGACTGTAAAGGAAGTTGATTTTATGGTCCCTTATTTTAAACTGGATAGTAGCAGTAAAGTCCTCGACCTGATGTGTGGGTATGGCCGCCATGCCATTGCCATGGCCAGAAAGGGAGTTTCAGTAATTGCAATAGATAACCTCAGTGACTATACTAACGAAATAAGTGAAACAGCAGATAAAGAGCAATTACCGTTGAAAGTAATAAAGGCAGATGTTATCAATTACAAGATTGACGAGGTAGTTGACCTGGCCATTTGTATGGGCAACAGCCTGAATTTTTTTACTGCAGAAGACACAATAAAACTACTCAGCAATATTTCGGCACATTTAAAACCCGGAGGACATTTATTAATCAACAACTGGTCACTTGCCGAAATTGCAGTGAAGAATTTTAAGGAAAAAAGCTGGAGCCGGGTCGGGGAGTTAAAATTTCTTACCGATAGTAAAATGCTCTTTCGTCCTACCCGGATCGAAACGGAGAGTATTATTATTGCCCCTAATGGGGAAACGGAGACCAAGATAGCTATCGACTATATTTTCTCTATTAATGAAATGGAGACAATGCTGAAAAAAGCCGGCTTAAGCCTTAAAGAAATTTATAGTATCCCCGGCCGGAAAAAATTTACAGTAGGGGAACCAAGGGCCTACCTTGTAGCTGAAAAAAAATAAGCATACATTCTTCCTGATTTTATAAACGATAAATAAAAAACCCCGGCGTTATGAAGACCGGGGTTAACGTTACTGTTATGAAAAGAAAAAGTTTTTAAGCGTTGTGCTTCATAAAGACAGGGTTTAATGGCTGCGCAGTTTTTGGGTTTTTTCTCAAGAGGTATTGGATCTGTAAAAACGGGGTCTTCGACAAACTCAGACTAAAAAAATAAAAAGAGAAAGTTGACTGGCCGGTAGAGTGTTTCCCGATAAAGATCGGGATTGGTTTTTTAAAGGATCATTGGAAATTCTTTCTGGACGGTTATGGACAATGGATGAGAAAGTAAAACAGTCATCCGTGTCAATCAACTTTCTGAAACAAAAGTATATCCACAATGGTATGTTAACAAGAGCACAACTGCCCTATTTATAATATTCGGTTTTTACTGTACGGGTCGTATAATTTCAGAAACCGGTTCGTACAACTTCGTTAATCACTTTAAGTACTGGTACTTTCCGCAAATATTAAATCAAGTACTTTTCCTATGGTATATGTTACAGGATTTTTCCATCTTGCACCAGAGAATAAATACTAAATCCAATTTTTGTTTTACTAATAATCCAATTATGAAAAATCCTGAATCCAACTCAGTAATTAAAGTAGCGATTGCCGATGATCATGCACTCTTCCGCACCGGCGTTAAGACTTCGCTGCAAAGCCGTAAAGACATACAGATGGTAGCCGAAGCCGAGAATGGTATGCAGCTAATGAATCTGTTGCGTCATATTCAACCTGATGTAGTGCTGCTCGATATCCAGATGCCTATTATGGATGGGTTAACTACGTTACCGGAGATCAAGAAATTATACCCTAATGTAAAGGTGATTATGCTGTCCATGCATAATGATCATTCCGTTATTTCTAAAATGATGGAAATAGGAGCTAACTCTTACCTGACAAAAGAATCAGGATCAGAAATGATCTATGAAGCTGTAAGAGCTGTATATGAAAATGATTTCTTCTTTAATGAGCTTACCAACAAAGCGTTGCTTAGCGGTTTGCGTACAAAGCGTACAACTGAATCATCCATGCCACAGGATGTTCAATTAACAGATAAGGAAGTAACCATCTTGAAACTGATGTGTGATGAAAAGAGCACTAAGGAAATAGCAGATATTGTTGACCTGAGCCCAAGAACAGTGGAAGCTATCCGTGACAAACTGAAAACAAAAACAGGCACCAAGTCAATGGCAGGCCTGGTGATGTATGCAGTTAAAGCCGGTTTGGTAGAACAAGCATAATTTTTCATGGCAAGTATATTGAGCCATCCCGATTAGTCGGGGTGGCTTTTTTTATTTTACTTTGACTGTATGAACAGTGTCTGCTTTAATGGTAAACTTCTTTCTGCTGATGAGCCTGTACTGATGGCTGCCAACCGCGGTTACCGCTATGGGGATGGTTTATTTGAAACGATGAAGGTGCAGCAAGGGAGTATTTTATTATCTGACTATCATTTTGAAAGACTCTTTGCCGGAATCGCTGTGTTGCGGTTTGAAATGCCCCGCCTGTTTCTCCGGCAGCGTACAGAGGACGAAATACGCAATCTCTGTAAAAAAAATAAATGTGAAGACCTGGGAAGGGTAAGACTATCGGTCTTTAGGGGTAACGGTGGTTTGTATGATGAAGAAAAAGCATTGCAATATTTGATCGAATGCTGGCCGTTGAACGAGTCTGTCACCAAGCTAAACGAGAACGGACTTGTAATTGATGTTTACCCGGAAGCTGAAAAAAGTTGTGATAAATTTTCCAATCTTAAATCAGCAAATTTTCTGCCTTATTCTATGGCAGCTTTGTATGCCAAAGAGAAAAAAGTAAATGATAGCCTGGTATTAAACAGTACAGGAAGCATTGCTGATTCAACTATTGCCAACCTGTTTATTATAAAAAATGGGATTATTGTAACTCCCGGGCTGGATGAAGGCTGTGTGAATGGTGTGATGAGACGACACCTGCTTAAAGAAATGCAAAGTACTGGTTATGATATCCGGGAAATAGCTGTTTCTGTCAATGACCTGGTGAATGCAGACGAAGTCTTTTTAACTAATGCTATTAATGGAATCCGCTGGGTCAGACAGTTCAGGAATACGCTGTACACAAATTTGAAAACAACAGAAATTTATAATCGCTTCATCAAAACAATTCATCCCTAAGCTTGTTTCACCTGTGAATGAAGCCAACTATTAATATATTCTGGTTCCGACGAGACCTTCGATTGACTGACAACGCCGGGCTTTACCATGCTTTAAAAGATGGCAACCCGGTTCTTCCCATTTTTATTTTTGACAGGAATATACTGGATGAACTGGAAGAAAAAAATGACAGGCGGGTAGAGTTCATCCATCTTGCTTTGCAGGATATCCAAAAGCAGTTGGTAAAATTAGGTTCAACCCTGGATGTCCGTTATGGAACTCCTTTGGATATTTATAAGGAGTTGCTAAAGGAATATAACATTGAAAAAGTTTTTACCAACCATGATTATGAGCCTTATGCAAAAGAACGGGATACGGAGATTGAAAAATTATTGAACACTCATGGAGCTGGTTTTTTCACTTTTAAAGACCAGGTGATATTGGAAAAGGATGAAGTGCTGAAAGATGATGGAAAACCATACACCATTTTTACTCCTTATTCAAGAAAGTGGAAAGCCGTATTGACAACATTCCATCTGAAATCATATCCGAATAAAAAATATTTTAAAAATTTTTACAAACAACCGCAACAGGAACTTATCACTATACAAGAAATCGGTTTTACGGCTACTGGTCAATCATTCCCCGGTAAAGAATGGATGGGGCAGATCATTAGAAACTACAAAGAACAAAGAGACATTCCATCCATCCAGGGCACTTCAAGATTGAGTGTTCATCTTCGCTTTGGTACCATTAGTATCCGGGAATTAGCAGATGAGGCCGGGACATTGAATGAAACTTTTCTCAATGAACTTATCTGGCGGGATTTTTATCATATGATACTGTGGCATTTTCCTAAAGTGATAGGGCATGCTTTTAAACCAGAGTATGATAAAATCAACTGGAGAAATAATGAAAAAGAATTTGAAGCATGGTGCAATGGACAAACGGGCTACCCGATTGTAGATGCGGGAATGAGGGAATTGAATTCAACTGGTTTTATGCATAATAGGGTAAGGATGATCACCGCATCATTTCTTACCAAACATTTATTGGTCGATTGGCGTTGGGGAGAAGCTTATTTTGCCAAGAAATTATTGGATTATGATTTGGCGGCTAATAATGGTGGCTGGCAATGGGCTGCGGGTAGTGGTTGTGATGCCGCTCCATATTTCCGGGTATTTAATCCGTATTTGCAAACTCAAAAATTCGACTCTCAATTGAAATACATTCGTAAGTGGGTGCCGGAACTGGAAGAATTTTCTTATCCTAAACCTATCGTAGTGCATGAGGAAGCCAGGAAAAGATGTTTGGAAACCTATGCTGCAGCGTTGAAGAAATAAAAGAAAAATTATTTTAATTATTGGGCCCTTCAAATCTTGGATTTACAAAATTGTTGACTTTGGAACCAAAACGGTAATTGAGACCAAAACTGGTATAGTAACTGTAGCCGGAAGCAATTTGTCTTCTTCTCGTCAATATTTCCTGTTCTGTAGCACCACCTTTTGGGAGATTGATCTGGTCCCTGGTCAATGCACCGGATACGTAGATATTAAAAGACAATCCGCCAGTGATTCGGATATCGGTTGAGGCATGGGCACTGAGATTGAACAATTTCAAGTCATGGAAGAAATGATGATAATTGACACCTGCAGCAATGGTTCCCCATTTTTGATTGAATGATATTTTTGCTTCAGCTTGCTGGCCAAAAAGTGTTTCCCTGGTTTTATTATATATGGTGGTGTCGTAATAATGGTTGTTTCTTGCGGTAAAACCATAGTTGATAGCAAAATAGCGGTTGTTCACTTCTTTGTAAGGGAAGATATTATATTCAAAAGCAGTTCTGAAAAATGCCGACCCCTTGAAATTGGAAAAACTGTTTTGTGCGTAAGCAACCTCGTAGCCATAACTCCAATGGCTATTGATACTTTTGATCAGGTAATGCCAGAAGCCTAAGTTATTATTCCTAACCACTATTTTTTGTGTCACCCCGGAATTGTCATATTCAAATGTTGATTTGTTTTTGCTGGCACTCACACTAAAATAAAGCTTCATTTGCTCGGTGGTTCTGTTAGCAGATAAATTTGTGCTGAGCCGATTGTCTTTATAAACAGCATCAGCATTCATATAGCCATCTATACCGATTCTGTAAACCCAATAATTCCAACGATCTTTTTGGAGTTGGAAGCTTGAGTCTTGTTTATTTTTCTCTGTTTCTGTTTTTTTGAAACTGATGATCACATCTTTGGCTGCAGTTGTTTTAGCTACATAAGTCGCAAGACCCAATTTCATGTATTTGATGAGCAGCTCCCTTTCTTCAAATTCAGTGGCGTTTGGATCGGTAGTAAAAGAAAGTGTATCCCGAAGGTTCTTAAAACTGTTTTGTCCGAAGAAGATGAGCTGGTACTTGCTGCCTCCGCTGCCGGTACTCTGTTCAGTTACCAGCATATGAACATCAGCTGCCACCCGGTCGAGCATGAAATCTACGACATTGATCTCCGACCGGATAAAACTCATATCACACCAGGTGTTACTACAGTCAATAAACACTTTTAACGTACCTGGAATCGTTGGTTGATTCTGCCCTGCGGCAGTAAACAGTATCAGTAGGGCAGCAAAAGCAGCAACAGTGCTTTTTTTCATTGTAAATGTTTGTGTCGTTATATAAGTTTGGCTTTTCCGGAAGTAAAGTTCTAGAACGCTATACCTGAGTTTTATTCATAACAAAAGTCCAATCTTAAAAGGAGATTACAAAGAAACATTATAATCGGAAAGCGAAGCTATCCTGATTGGTGAAAGTAAGGCGGTGGCTCACGAATGGACAATTCTGCTTAATAATTGTTACAAAGTTTGCGGAACTGATAACCTGATTTAAAGAAACAAAACATCTTCATCATCCGTTTCCTGGTTGTTTATTTCAAGAAAGACTTCGTGTAGGCTTTCAATTGCCAGTTTACCGTCATCTCCCAAATCAAGGCTATAATCATTTACATACAGATCAATATGCTGCCGCATTACGTCTTCACTCATTTCCTGTGAATATTGTTTTACATAATCTGTAATGACGGGGTAATTCTTAAAAGCAAATTCAAGGCTTTTCCGGATCAACTCATTTACTTTCAGGGCTACTGACCTTTTAACGGATTGATTGATGGCAATTCCCCCTAATGGAAGAGGCAGTTCCATTTTCTGTTCCCAGTATTCGCCAAGGTCCTTCACTTTTTTAAGACCTTTCTGCTGATAAGTAAAACGGTTTTCATGAATAATAACACCGAGATCGGTTTCTTTATTTACCAACGCATCTTCTATAGCAGAAAAAAGCATGAATGTTTTGTCTTTGGCATCCGGGTAGGCGAAAGTAAAAAGAAGGTTAGCTGTTGTATTCGCTCCGGGCAGGGCAATAGATGCCTGGTTTATTTCATCATCAATTATCTCTTGTTGTGAATCTGTAATCAACAAAGGGCCGACGCCTTTTCCCACGGCACTTCCCGCATTAAGCAATGTGTAGTGCTCCAACGATCTGAAGAAAGCGGGGAAGCTAAGTTTTGTAATATCCAATTTGCCTTCTAATGCCCATTGATTTAAAGTTTCTACGTCTGCCAGTACTGCCTCAAATTCAAATCCTTCTGTAGCGATTTTTTTATTCACCAATGCATCAAAAATGAAAGTGTCGTTTGGGCAGGGGGAGAAGCCAAGTGTTAATTTCATAAATTTTCTAACAAACGGATTAATTCCTTGTTCAGGTTAACAATAGATTCTTTTAGATTCCAATTTTTCTTATTTCTTTCACCAACATAGTTGGATACACTCCTTATTTGCAGGAAAGGAATTTTTTCCAGCAGGCATACATAATGTAAAGCTGCACCTTCCATCGATTCCACCACTGGTTCAAACATATCCTTATAGAACTTTATTTTTTGTTTTGATGTTGTGATTTCATTCACGGAAATTCCTCTTACTTTTTTTAGCTTGACTTTTTTTAGCTCTTCACTATTGTTAACTAACCATCCATTTGAATAGGGGTATTGATTTGGAGGCACTAATTTCAGGTCAAACAATGTTTTTAGTTTCCCGGATTCAATCACACTTTGGTCGGCAATGGTTTCTTGCCGGATGGCAAGTACTGAGCCAAGAGAAATGGTACTATCAAAGCAACCCCCAATCCCGGCTTGTATTATAATGTCGGGCCGTTTGATTTGTAGTTGCCTGGTTAATGAATGGGTTGCAGCTGTTAACCCGATACCGGTTATCAATACATCTGTCTCCATATTGGCAGGCAGTCCTTTCCCGTTTCTATATTCTTCCAGGAAATCTTTGATTTCGATTACGGTAGCAGCAACTACTAAACAATTCATAATAAGGATGTTGTTTCAGCTAAATGCAGCCTGCAAGGTAGCGTAAACTTATCCTTTTTCACGCCTTGCCGAAAGCTGTTTTCACTTAACTTTGCCGCCTGCCTGCCGAATGGTATGGCCTCACAATTCCTTCCGCCCAAACTGCTGTGAAGGAACAAAAAAGTAAAGCATGGTTTACTTAACAAGAATTGAGCATTTTAATGCTGCTCATAAGCTCTATAATCCCAACTGGACCAGAGAGAAAAATGATGAAGTTTTTGGAAAATGTGCCAACGAAAACTGGCATGGCCACAACTTTGAATTATTTGTTACCATTAAAGGGCAGCCAGATCCTGATACGGGGTTTATTTATGATGCCAAAAAACTGGGTGCGATAGTACAAGAGAAAGTAGTAGAAAAACTTGATCATCGTAATTTGAATATAGATGTTGATTTTATGCGGGGAAAATTGTGCTCTATTGAAAACCTGGTCATTGGGATATGGAATGAGCTGGAGCCGCATCTTCCGGGCAGCATAAAGCTGCATTGCCTGAAGCTGGTAGAGACATCAAAGATCTATGTTGAATATTACGGGGGAAATTAGCGGCAGAACTTTTTTCACTGCCTGGTGTTATATCTGCAAGGCAATATTGGTCGATATATTTCATACATTGTAAGATGAGTAAAAAAGTTGCTGTTTTCAGAAAGGAAAGTTTTAATGCAGCTCACCGGTTGTTTAACCCGGATTGGGATGATGCTACCAATGATAAGGTATTTGGTAAATGTGCTTTGCCTAACTATCACGGCCATAATTATGATCTTATTGTAAAGGTGATTGGTAAACCTGATAAGGAAACCGGGTATGTAATGGATATGAAATTACTTAGCGACCTGATTAAAAAAGAGATCCATGAAAAGTTTGATCACAGAAATCTCAATCTTGACGTGGAAGAATTTAAGAACCTGAACCCGACAGCTGAAAATATTGCCGTTGTTATTTATAAAATTTTACGGCCGCATATTGATAAGAAACTTGATATGCAGGTAAGGTTGTATGAAACACCAAGAAATTTTGTTGAGTACCCGGTTGATTAAATAATAATTTTATTCTTATGGCATATAAAAAAGTTGAGCAGTACGATGAAAAGACCACTTCCGGTCTGATGGGTAATTATAAGGAAGTGTTGGATTTGCTGGGAGAAGATTCAGACAGGGAAGGGTTATTAAAAACACCCGAACGGCTGGCTAAAGCCATGCAGTATCTTACCCAGGGTTATCATCTTGATGCAAAAGCGATCATCAATTCGGCAAAATTCCATGAGCCGGTGAGTGAGATGATCGTCGTAAAAGATATAGAAGTGTACAGCATGTGCGAACATCATATGCTGCCATTTTTCGGTAAAGCTCATATTGCCTATATACCCAATGGCTGGATAACAGGATTAAGCAAAATGGCAAGAGTAGTAGATGTTTATGCAAGAAGATTGCAGGTACAGGAAAGGCTTACCGTGGAAATTATGAATGCCATCAAAGAAACCCTGAATCCGCTTGGTGTGGCCGTTGTAATTGAAGCTAAACACCTGTGTATGATGATGCGTGGGGTGCAAAAGCAAAACTCTGTTACAACAACTTCCGCCTTTGATGGTGAGTTCCAGAAAAATTCAAGCAGGAGTGAGTTCCTCAAACTAATCAGTGCAGATTTGCACTAAACAGTATATTTGCAATTGCAAAAAAGTTTGGTTGTTATTTCAATCAAACTTTTTTTATGGGCTGGGGTAAAACACTTATTTATGAAGCATGCATTTATTTTTCCGGGGCAAGGTTCGCAATTTCCGGGAATGGGAAAGGAGTATTATGAGAACAGTGCCTTTGCAAAACGTTTATTTGAACAGGCCAATGAATTGCTCGGTTTTCGTATTTCTGAAATAATGCTGAATGGTACCGAGGCAGATTTGAAACAGACAAATGTTACACAGCCTGCTGTTTTTTTGCATTCTATCATGGCCTATAAAAGTATTGAAAATGCCTCGCCTGATATGGTAGCTGGTCATTCTTTGGGTGAATTCTCCGCATTGGTAGCCAACGGTACATTAAGTTTTGAAGATGCTTTACAACTGGTTTCTGTAAGGGCTACTGCCATGCAAAAGGCCTGTGAAATGAACCCCTCTACCATGGCAGCGGTACTAAATCTTGCCGATGAAAAGGTAGAAGCTATTTGTGCAGAAGTACAAAATGAGACCGGGGAAGTAGTAGTAGCTGCGAATTATAATTGTCCCGGGCAATTAGTTATCAGTGGCTCTTTAAAAGGCATTGATATTGCCTGCGAAAGAATGAAAGCGGCTGGTGCTAAAAGAGCATTAGTATTGCCTGTTGGTGGTGCATTCCATTCGCCACTGATGTTGCCGGCTAAAGAAGAACTGCAGGCAGCTATTGAATCAACCAAATTTCACAATCCAACTTGCGCTGTTTATCAAAATGTTGCCGCAAAAGCTGTCATGGATAAAGAAGAAATCAAGCAGAACCTTATTGACCAATTAACGGGACCGGTTCGCTGGACACAAAGTGTACAGGCTATGATTACTGACGGGGCTTATAAATTTACAGAAGCAGGTCCGGGTAAAGTTTTACAGGGGCTTGTCTTGAAAATAAATAAAGCGATGCAGGTTGATGGAGTAAGTTAATTGCTATACATAGATAGAGCAGTTAAACCATTCTCCATCCAATTCCGCATTATACTTTTTATAAAAATTAATAGCCGGCTCATTCCATTTAAGTACCTGCCAGATAATCCGGTTGAATTTCTTTTCTCTTGCTTCTTCTATCAGTCTGTCAAATAAAAGCTTGCCGATTTTTTTGCCCCTCATTTTTTCGGTTACAATAATATCTTCGAGGTACATAGCTTGCCCTTTCCAGGTTGAGTAGCGAATATAATACAAGGCAAAGCCGTGAATGATCCCATCTTCTTCAGCAACAAAAGACCACCAGACAGGCTTTTCTCCAAAGCCACTTTCGATAAAATGTTCTATTGTAACAGTTACATCGTTGGGTGCTTTTTCATAGATAGCCAGTTCGGTTACCAGTTCCAATAGTCTTGGGCAGTCTTCTTTTACAGCCCTGCGAATTGTTATTGCCATAATCGTTTAGCTTAATGCTTGTTCCAAATCATTAATAATATCCTGTAAATTCTCGATTCCAACATTCATCCTAATCAATCCATCAGTAATGCCATATTTCTCCTTTTCTTCTTTGGGCACACTGTAATGCGTCATCGAAGCCGGGTGGGAGAGTAACGTATCGCAAGTGCCAAGAGAAACTGTCCGCACACACATCTTCAGTTTATTCATACAGTCGATTCCGCTCTTCAATCCACCCTTCAGTTCAAAACTTAGCATAGGCCCGGGGTGTTTCATTTGTTTCAGGGCAGTATAAAAATCAGGATGCGTAGTAAGGCCTGCATAGTTCACCTTCTCTACAGCAGCATGTGTTTCTAAATAATTTGCTACTTCCATAGCATTATGGCAATGTCGTTCCATCCTCAGCTCCAGTGTTTTCATACCTTGTATCAGGAGAAATGCATCAAAGGCATTCGAATTACCACCCAGCAACCGATGGACTTTGGTAACTTTTGTTTTCATCAGTTCAATATCTTTTCCTATAAGAATACCACCAATAGCTGTTCCGTGTCCATTTAGAAATTTGGTAGTAGAGTGTACTATAAAATCAACTTCGTATTTAAAAGGTTGCTGGAGATAAGGTGTAGCAAATGTATTGTCGCAGGCAACGATGCAGTTGATTTTTTTGGCCAGTTTGCTTAATTCTTCAATATCCACACATTGAATGGTGGGGTTAGCTGGTGTTTCCAGGTAAAGCATCTTAATAGCCGGGTCGGTTCTCAGCAATCCTTCTGCAATATTTAGATCCCGCAGGTCTGCAATGATGGCGGTGATATTTAATCCGGGAAGAATGCTGTTCACCATTTCGTTAGTGCCGCCATAGAGTGAGAAATGAGTGAGTATCTTATCACCGGGTTTTAATGTTGACAGCATTAAAGTAGAAATGGCAGCCATCCCCGATGAATGAAGAATACCTTTTGCTTCAATACCCAATCCAAAAGTTTCTAAAGCAGCAATTTTTTCCTCTGCTTCTGTTATAGTAGGGTTGCCCCAGCGACTGTAGATATAACCTTCTTCCTGTCCACTGAAACGGCGCATCCCTTGTTCAGCGTCATCAAAGACATAAGTACTGCTGGCATAAATGGGAACCTGGTGGGCATACATCGGATCTTGCCGGTGTCCGCCATGCACCGCCAGCGAACCCCAGCCCGTTAGTGGAAAACTTTTATCCATGTTGAAATTTTAGAAGTGTGAAATTTGACAACCGAATCATTTCAAAAATAACTGATTTCATCCTTTTAACCACCTCAATGAAAGAACTCTTAAAGCAGTATGCGGCCTATAATATTTGGGCAAGCCAGCGAATAATAGATGTAATACTTGCAATGCCCGAAGAAAAGCAACTGGTCGAAGTACCAAGCAGCTTCAATAGTTTGTATAAAACTGTGTTGCATATGTGGGATGCTGAAAGTGGTTGGTGGCAACGTATGAAAATGCAGGAACGGGTTATTTTCCCAAGCGAAAATTTTAAAGGCAACATGCAGGAAATGACCAGTGCTTTGTTGCAGCAATCAAGGCAATGGGAAGAATGGGTAAGCAGTGCGTCGGATTTATCACTGGATCATGTATTTCAGTATTACAACAATAAGAAGGAGCATTTTAAAACACCTGTTTACCAGATGATCCATCATGTGTTCAATCATGGCACTTATCACCGGGGGCAATTAGTAAATATGCTTCGGCAGTTGGGACAAGAAAAAGTGCCGGCTACTGACTTTGTAATGTGGACCCGGCAAAAGAAGTAGGTCATGCGTTCCGCTGATAAATATCAGCAGCAAAAAACAAATGAAAAGCTATGTTGCAGTTTAAATACTGATAACTATGCCTGCTGTATTTCCCTCCGATCTGGACATTGCCCAGTCGTCCAAAATGAAACACATAAAAGAGATGGCCGCCGTTATTGGGGTCAATGCAGATGATATTGAGTATTATGGTAAGTACAAAGCTAAACTGCCATTAAAGCTGATTGATAATGAGAAAATAAAAAATAATCATCTCGTACTGGTTACAGCCATCACTCCCACACCTTATGGCGAGGGAAAAACAACCGTTTCTGTTGGTCTCACAGATGGGCTAAATAAAATCGGAAAAAAAGCGATGGCTGTTTTGCGGGAGCCATCGTTAGGCCCTGTATTCGGGATTAAAGGGGGTGCAGCCGGCGGTGGATATTCGCAGGTGGTTCCCATGGAGGATATCAACCTGCATTTTACCGGTGACTTTTCTGCTATTGAAAAAGCTAACAACCTCTTAGCTGCATTGATTGATAATAATCTTCAGAATAAGGCTCGTAGCCTTCATATTGATCCAAGAACTATTGTTTGGAAAAGAGTGATGGATATGAATGACCGGGCACTTCGTCATATCATTGTTGGATTAGGAGGTATCAGTCACAGTATACCAAGGGAAGATGGATTTAATATTACTCCGGCTTCAGAGATCATGGCCATATTATGCCTCGCTGAGAATATAGAAGATTTGAAAAAAAAATTGGGCAACATCTATATCGGCATGAATGATAAGGATGAACCTGTATTTGCCCGGGACCTTAATGCGGTAGGAGCGATGGCAGCATTATTGAAAGAAGCCATTAAGCCTAACCTCGTTCAGACATTAGAAAATAACCCGGTGATTATGCATGGCGGGCCTTTTGCAAGTATAGCCCAGGGAACTAACTCCGTTAATGCTACCAAAATGGGATTATCATTGGCTGAGTATGTAGTTACAGAAGCCGGGTTTGGTGCTGACCTCGGCGCCGAAAAATTTTTTGATATCAAATGTGCAACAGCAGGATTGAAACCAGAGGCTGTAGTACTGGTAGTTACATTAAAAGCTCTTCGCCATCATGGTGGTGCAAAAAAAGCTGAACTGCAACAAGCCGATACAGTAAAATTGATGAATGGTCTGCCCAATATGGAGAAGCATATTGAGAACCTGATGAAATTTGGAATGAAACCTGTGGTAGCGATCAATTATTTCCCGAATGACAGTGAGGAAGAAATAGCATTGATAAAAGAAAGCTGCAGTAAATATAATGTAAAGGCGATCGTCTGTAAATGTTTTGCAGAAGGAGGAGAAGGAAGTACAGAACTGGCCGAAGAAGTGGCGAGGATTGTTGTAAATAAGGAAAGTAATTTCAAACCACTGTACGAAGCGGATCTCTCGATCGAAGAAAAAATTCATCGGATTGCTACAGAGATATATGGTGCTAAAGCGGTGGAATATTCTGTAAAAGCGAGAACACATATAAAACATATTAAAGAACTTGGCTTTGACAAAATGCCTGTGTGTATGGCGAAGACGCCAAAATCATTATCGGATGACGAAACCAAAAGGGCCCGTCCCGAAAATTTTATTGTAACAGTCAGGGAATTTGAATTTGCTTCCGGTGCCGGGTTTGTAATACCAATTTTAGGCGATATGATGAGGATGCCAGGGTTGCCGGCCATTCCAGCCGCAGAGAATATTGACATTGATAATGTAGGAAAAATTTCAGGTCTTTTTTGAGTGGGAATAAACTACTCTTGAAAATGAAGTATAAGGGCCGCAAAAATAATTAGCATTTCCTTATGTAAAAATTTCTCTTTCTTCATCTGCTCCTAAAATGAGTGGTTATGAGAAAATTTTTACCCTTTATTCTCCTTGTAATCTTTTTGCTTCCGGATACTGTATTTGCCCAGCAGTTAAATGGCCGTGTGCTAAATGAGAGCGGTGGTAATGCTGCAGGTGTAACGGTTCGGTTTCAAAATAAATCCAATGGAATCAGCACCAATGCCGACGGCACCTTCAAAATAATGGCAACTAAGTTGCCAGACACCCTGGTATTTTCTGCAGCCGGGATGGAATCTTATAAAGTAGTAATTACAGAAAAAAATATCAAAGATCCCAACTTCGAAGTGGTGTTGCTTAACCAACGAAAAACAATGGATGAGGTAGTGATAACCTCTCTGGGAGCAGCCCGTCAAAAAAAGGAACTGTCATATGCTACTACTTCGAAGTCGGATGAATTAGCCGGAACTGTTCCGGGAATTAAAGTGGGTGGAGGATATGATGCTAAATCGGAACCTTTAAGATTACGGGGAGCAAGAACTATGTCAGCAACAGCTGGGTATGCAGACCTTACATCAAAATACTATTCGAGAGATACGAATATCAATAGCCGTACAGGTGCATTGGCCAAGTCAAGAATATTAACGGCCGGTGAAGTAAATGATTTTAATAAATGGAAGATGTGGGAAGATTATACAGAGAATGAATTTAAATCATTGAGTGTCTTTTGGGGTATGAAATCAAACAAACGTTATAGCGTTCAGTTTACCGACAAGAAGCATAATGCGGTGATGAATGAACCTGTGTACCTGGTAAACAGGATCACAAAAGATACTGTATGGAAAGCTATTACAGATAATACCGGTAAGGCGGAGTTATGGGCCGGATTTTTCAAAGACAACCTTGCCGCCGGACAGGCAGGTGCAGACCAAGAAAATTATTTTATTACAGATAAACAGGGAAACACTGTTAGTAACCCTTCAGAATTTTCACAGGGTGTGAATTTGCTCGTAGCAGATAAATCCTGCCAGGTTTCTTATGATGTGGATATTGCTTTTGTGGTAGATGCCACCGGAAGTATGGGTGATGAAATTGAATTCTTAAAACTGGAACTTGAGGATGTTATCCGCAATACGATGGAAAGACATAAGTCACTTTCATTAAGGGCAGCTTCAGTTTTTTACAGGGATAAAAGAGATGACTATCTTACAAAAAATGTGGCTTTTAATGAAGATTTGTTGAAAGCTCTCAATTTTATCAAGTTGCAGAATGCTGGTGGCGGCGGCGATTTTCCCGAAGCTGTTGATGATGCATTGGCCACAGCACTGGATAGTCTGCAATGGAATAAAAATACCCGGACAAAATTACTC